>NZ_SODV01000001.1:3334435-4001322 GCF_004366355.1 Dinghuibacter silviterrae
TGCGGTAAAAGAGGTGAGCAAAGTACCGATCAGAAAAGGCCAGGCGCCGTAAACATCACTCACAGGATCCCAGGTCTTACCCCACAGGTATTTGATCCCCAGGGCCTTTATCGAGGGGATCGATTGCCATACCAACGTCACCATGATCCCCAGGACCAGCACCACCATGGCGGCGGCGATCCAGATCAGGGCGCTCCGGAAAAAATTCTCCATCCGGATCTGCTTGGAGGAGCGGTTGGCGGTTTTAGCTTTTGGTTTTACGATCGTCACGGCTTTTTCCTTGTCGTATAGATAAGGAATTACCCGCAAGAGCCAGCTCTTGCGGGTAATTTCAGCGGAAGGTATGACTTCCTTATTGAAGAATGGGCTTTCCATCATACGTAGCGGATTTCAAAATGTTTTCAGCTACGGTGACGGCAGCGGGGGCCAGCGGGGCGTAGGTCAGGGGCTCGGCAAACTTCTGACCGTCGTGGATGTTCCACCACAGCAGCTTCACGAGCTTGGTGGCGCGATCCTGGGAGCGGCCGTTGTAGTTTTGCTCCTTATAGATAATCGCCCAGGTGAACCCGGCGATGGGATACCCATCGGCAGCTTCCGTGTTGGAAAGGGAAATCTTGGAATCGGCGGGGATCTGTACGTTCCCGGCGGCAGTGGTGCTGGCGACGGTGGGCGTAATGAAGTTCCCGCTCTTGTTCTGCAGCTTTGCAAAGGCCATCTTGTTCTGCACGGCATACGCCAGCTCGATATAACCGATGGCGCCGGGCGTTTGCTTGATGGTGCCGGCAACGCCTTCGGTACCCTTGCCACCCAGCCCTACGGGCCAGTTGACGGAGGAACCTTTACCGACTTTACCAGCCCAGCCGGTGTCGACTTTGGACAGGTAAGACGTGAAGATGTTGGTGGTACCGCTACCATCGCTACGGTGAGCGATCACGACGGGAAGCTTGGGGAGTTTCACACCGGGGTTGATGGAGGCGATGGCCTTGTCATCCCAGGAAGTGATCTTGCCGATAAAGAGGTCCGCCAGTACGGAGGGCGTCAGCTTCAGCGTATCCTTCAGGTCGGGCAGGTTGTAAGAGATCGCTACGGCGCCGGAGCACATCGGGATGTGCAGGACGTCTGCGGCGATCTTCTTGGCCTGGTCGTCGTTCAGGGGAGCGTCGGAATCACCGAAGTCAACGGTCTTGTTGGTCAGCTGCAGGATGCCGCCGCCGGAACCGATGGACTGGTAGTTCACCTTCAGCCCGGTGGTTGTATTGTACTCAGCGAACTGTTTGGAAAAAAGAGGGTAAACAAACGTACTACCGGCGCCCAGGAGCGTATTGTCGTCGGAGGAGGCTGCCGTGTCTTTGCCGCCGCCGCCGTTACAGCTCGTCATGGTTACTGTCGGCAGGCTGAGGGCGAGCAGGAGCGCGCCCGAAGCAAACAAGGTTTTAAAAGAGGTCTGCATGTTGTCAGGGATTATTTGCCGTAAATGTAGTAGAAGGTCATGCGATAAACAACATCATGATTGTCCGGGCCGCTGGCGGGGTTGCCAAGGGTGTGGTAGTGGTCATACCAAACGTTCGGCATGATGTGGACATTCTTGATGGGCGTCAGATCGAGACCGGCGCTCAGGAAAGTTTCCTGTACCGTGTTCGCATTACCAAGGGCGGGGTCGATGTAGTTAGACACGTGACCGACTTCCTTGGAATAGTTCGTGATGTTGCTGGAGGTCAGCTTGCTGTTCGGGTTGTACTTGTCAACACGGACAAAGAAGCCCAGCGTGTTCTTGATGATGGATCCACGAACATAGGCGGAGATGGCCTGGGCGACAGCGTCGGCGGTATCAACACCACCACCTGCAGCGGCGGTTTTCGTCAGGAACGCGTCTTTCTTCAGGGTGTTCATGAACGCTTCGACACCGATCGTCAGCTTGGGGGTCGTGTAGGCAACATAACCCTTCAGCATCTGGCGGCTGTTGTGCCAGGCCGGCGTCCAGTTGTAGCGGTAGTAGTCTGCATAGAAGTCGAGCAACAGGTGCTTGTTAAAGAACTTTGCCCAAACGTCGCCATAGAACCACTTGAAGTTGTTCGTAAAGGGTTCGGGTTTGGCCGAAGTACCGTTGGCTACCAACAGGTCATAACCAAAGTTGCGGGTCGCGGGGTCGAAAATACCGTTCAGACCGGCACCGAAGTCGTACGAAGGCGTACGGCGAATATCGGACACAGTCCTTTCAATGGAGCGGTAGCCCCAGACAACTTCCGTCAGCAGGGGGAAGGAAGGCGTTGCTTGCTGGCCGAAGACGAAGTCCGTCCCCTTCCAGATGTTGTGCCAGCGGATGTTGGCGAGCTTCAGGTAGAAGGAAGACTTGCCGTTGGCCAGCAGGTCGCCGTTTGGTACCTGGGGAGAAGTAGCGGTGCTGGGGTCGTTGTAGTTGTCTTCATCGGCCAGCAGGAATTCCGCCTGGAAGCTTTTGTTCAGGGTATAATCAAAGCCAAGATAAATACGACGGGACTGGAAGGCAGAGTGACTGCTGGGAACGCCGGTGTACTGGTTGGAACCCCCACGGCCTTTATAGCTACCGTTAAAGGTGCCGGCCGTGTCGCCATGTCCTTTGTAATAATAGTCCATGAAAGCGTAGCCCCACAGGTTATACCCAGGTTTGATCAGGGAGTCCACTTTACCGAAAGGGGTGTTTTGTGCCTGGGAAACAAATGCTAAACTGAGGAATGCTAAGACGAAGGTGAGCGTCTGGATTTTTCTCATAACAAGATGAAATTGATTATTCGGCAAAACAACCAGCACACTTTGATGGCAATGTTACCGGAATATTAAGGAATTGTTAAGCCCAAATTGGTACAGTTTTAGCACTACATGTAAGCAACAGCTAACCATCACATTATGAAAACCCATGGCTATTGCAAGCTCACGGTTGCGCTTACCGTCATGCCCGCGCTTTTTGTCGCGCTGGCGCTTCGGGGGCAACCCCTTCTTGCCCAAGACACTACCACCCATTTCGTGAAGCCCCTGACCGGCGCCTCCGGCTTCCGCACCTGGTCCATCGGCCTCACCGGCGGCGCCCTCGCCCCCGTTGCCGGCATCGGCGGCACCAACGACTATACCCAGTGGATGGCCACCCTCGGGTATGGCGCTTATATTAAATACCAGGTCACCCACGGCCTTGGTTTTCAATTGGATTACCTCGGCGGTACGCTCCAGGGGAATAATTCCAAAGTCCAAAGCGACGGCACCTACAGGGTCGGGCCTTACAGCTCATTTAAAACAGACCTCCACTGGACCGGTACCCTTAGCGCCGTATATTCCTTTACCAACATCAACTGGTTATGGAGACGAAACATCCTGATCCCCTATGTCTCGCTGGGGGCAGGTATGGCCGGGTACGCCCCCACCATGACCGCTTCTTCCGGCGAAACGGTGGCGTACAAACCGGGTAGCGAAATCCACGAGTTCGTCGTCCCGGTCGGCGCCGGTTGTAAATTCAACGTCGCCCCCGGCATTAACATAGACCTGGGCTATAAAATGTATTTTCTCGACGCCGATAACCTCGATGGGACCGAACGCATCCCCGGGCATAAAGACCGTTTTTCCTACGGATACGCCGGTCTTGAATTTGCCCTTGGCCCCCGTTCCAAACCCCAGTTGGCCGCAGACAACCCCGTGTACGACCTTCACCGGCAGATGCGTCAGGAGAACGAGGAGCTCCGTTCCCGTTTGATGGACGAGACTCAGGCCGCGCTTGACGCGAACAAGGCCAAGCTCGCCCAGGTCACCGCCCTCCAGGAACAAATTGATAAAATGAAGTCCGACGCCGACGGGGACGGCGTCTCCGATTATTTTGATAAATGCCCCAACACCCCGCCCGGGGTCAAGGTCGACGGCTCCGGTTGTCCCCTCGACACCACCCCGCGCGTCCAGACCTTCCAGATCACCGAGGAAGACCGCCGGATCGTCCGCGAAGCCATCCAAAACCTCGAATTCGACTTTGCCAAGGCCTCCATCCGCCCTACGTCCTATCCCAGCCTCGACCGCGTCGCCGAGATCCTGGTGAATAAACATTTTAGCCTAAAGCTAGCCGGGCATACCGACAATGTCGGGTCCCCTTCCCGGAACATGCGCCTGTCCAAAGACAGGGCAGAATCCGTCAAAGCCTACCTCGTCTCCCGCGGAGCGAACCCCTCCCGGATCGAGGCTACGGGCTACGGCCAGACCCAACCCATCGCGTCGAACCGGACGGCCGACGGCCGCCAGAAGAACCGGAGGGTGGAGTTTACGCTATACTAGCGGGGTCCCCGTTAACCGCTGGTAGGGGTCGCCTGGAAGGGCGGCCCTTTTTGCTATGTCCAGGCACTCCTCCAGCTTCGCCTTCTGCGTCCTCCCGTTGAAATGGGCATCTTTGAACACCGACAGGAATACCTCATTATGCACTTCCGGAGACAATAGGGAATGATCCCGGTACAACAGGTATATTTTTTCCTTGATATACCTGGGCGTGAAATAGGCGGCAAATACCTTTTCGAGCAGTGCCCGGTACTTTTCCGTCTCGCCAACCTCCGGGAAATACACCCTATTTAATATGTTGACGATAATCGTATGTAATAAATTGTCCTTTATGTCCGCCTCCTGCAGTTCCAGCATGGCCTCCATCAATTCGGTATGCGCTACCGGTAGTGGGTTCTCCTGGTGATAGCGGTGGAGCTTTTCAAATTTCTCATGGCCTTTTAGCGTTTTCAGGTCCTCGTCCTCCCAGATCCTGGCGGTTTCCTCGTAGCCATACAGGATGGCCTTCCGGACTTCTTTGACCGCCTTGTCCGTTTCGCCCATCGCCGCATACAAACAAGCTGCGTGGTGGAAAAGGTGCGGGTTTATCCAGGCCAGGTCCTGCACCGCCTCATAAGCGTCCAGTCCCTCCCGGTATTGTTTTTTCTCAAAACAATCTGCCAGGAAGTTGTTCAACCTGACATAATGGAAATAGTCATACCGTTCATCCGGCTGTGGTGTCATCCGCTTGACCGGTTGTTGATTTCTCAGCAACTGCACCGGTTCTTTATAAGGCCGTTCTTTGTAAAGGGTCATCGGACCGTCCTTGTCTTCCGCCGTCAGGACAAATGGATCATTATGGTAGTCCACGATCCTCCAGGTGGCCGCGTCCACAGGGATTTTTTCCTTGCCCACATATATCGCCTTCTCACCCTGTAAGACGATATTGTCCCAATAATACCCTTTTATAAACAGCGAGAAATTGCCCAACGTCTCCTTTTCAATCGCCAGGTCGTTAAAGTAGACATGACCGTTATCGGTGGCGTGGTTCTCATCCACCAACCGGAAACTCGCCGGGTCCGCGTTGTCTAATCGATTTAGCTGAGGGTCGTATACGCCGGTGGTTGATTTGTAAAAGATGGCCTCCCCTTTTTGCATCTTTTTGAAGGTAGCCGTATCCGTGCGTACCGCTCTGCCGTCGACGACCGCATACACCCCGTCCGTGCCGCCATAAGGCGTCTGTTTGAAATTTTTCACGTCCAGCATGTCTAGCGCGGAGACCCGCCCGTATGTATAATACACAAACCGGCCGTTGTAATAGTAGTTTTCAAAAAGATGCACCGGCTCCGTAAAGCTCGCCAGGTGGAGGTTTTGAGCGACTGTTGCTTTTCGTTTTTCCTCCGCCAGCGCCTTGCACTTCCGGACAATCACCGGGTCCACTACACGGTCCAGCTCGCCTGCAAAATCTCCCACTGTTTTAGCGAAAAACTGTTTTTTCACGTCCTTGAGTAAGGCAGTCCAATCCTCCTCCGGAATGTCTTTCGTGACCCCTTGATGGATCTGGTAAGCCACCACATTGTCCTCCTTCCCCAGGTTCAGCGCGTCCAGGGTGGCCACGATATACGCTTCTTTTTGCGGGTCCGCAAACCGGGTCAGGCCTTTTAGCACATCCAACGGCTCCGATTGAACCAGGCTCTCCCGGTTGCCATAGTTGAAATAGAAAAAGGCAAACACAGCCCCCTCCTTTTTCAGATACCGGAACACATAAAAATTCCGGACAGGCTGATCTACTTCCGCGTAAATAAAAGCCGCCAGGCGGTCGGCCTCTGGCGTTTTAAGAAAATCCTTGTACGAGGGCTCACCCATGGGGAGGCGCCCGAATACGGCTACAGGTTGTGACATTAGTTAGGGTTTAAAATAGGGTGCAATGATAAGGGTATTTTTTTATTTACAATATTGTATATGGTTGCTTTTTATTTAAAATTCCTCCCTTCATCAAACACCCCCACCTGCTCCCCCTCCGCCGGCGTCAACTCGCCAAGCAACCCATTGAGATTATACACCCGCTGCACAATCACATGGATCACCTCACGCTCAATCTGTAAATGCCCCTCCGCCATCAGCAACCTGGAAGAAAGGATCTCCTTCCGATACTGCTCAAACAACTTCGCCCACACCACAAGGTTAACGGTCCCCGTCTCATCCTCCAAAGTAATAAAACAAACCCCACTGGCTGTCCCTGGGCGTTGGCGAACCAGCACCAGCCCTGACACCCGCACACGCTCGCCATTGGAGCAGCGAGCCAGCGAGCCGGCAACCATGACGCCTAACAAATGCAGGTTCCCCCTTACAAAACTAACCGGATGCGCCTTCAGCGACAGCGACGTCGTCGCATAATCCTGCAACACGTGCTCCGACAACCGCATGGAAGGAAGCTTGATCCCCGTCTCAAAGAGGCTATCAGAAGGCTGCCCCTGAAAAAGCCCCATGGGCCGGTCTTTCAGCGCGGACACCTCCCAAAGGGCCTGCCGCCGGTCAAGCCCGAGAGACCGGAAGGCATCGGCATCGGCTAACCGCTCCAGGACAGACAGCGGCACCCCGGCATCCTGGAGGCTTTCCACAGAAACATACGGCCTAATCCGCCGGGCGATGAGCAATAGCACATCCTCCTCGGAAATCCCCCCGACCTGCCGGAACCCCATACGAACGGAGCAAAACCGGCCGGACGGATCCACCAAAGTATAATCCCAAACCGAGTGATTGACGTCGACAGGCAAAAACGTCACCCCGTGTTTCTGCGCATCGATGACCAACTGCGCCGGTTGATAAAACCCCATGGGCAGGCTGTTGAGGATGGCCCCGGCAAAGACGTCCGGATGGTAGCACTTGAGCCAGGCGGAGACATAGACCAGCAGCGCGAAACTCACGGCGTGGCTTTCGGGGAAGCCGTAGCTGCCAAAGCCTTCGAGTTGTTTGAACACGCGTTCGGCATAGCTGGCCTGGTATCCTTTGGCGACCATGCCGTTGACGAGTTTTTCCCGGAAACGGGTGACCTGACCCTGGGCTTTGAACGTGGCCATGCTGCGGCGGAGCTCGTCGGCCTCGGTGGGGGTAAAACCGGCGGCGACGATGGCGATCTTCATGGCTTGTTCCTGGAAAAGGGGGACGCCCAATGTACGGCCAAGGATGTCGCGAAGCTCGTCGGATGGAAAGTCTACGGGTTCCTCCCCGTTGCGGCGACGCAGGTAGGGGTGAACCATGTCCCCCTGGATGGGGCCCGGTCGGACGATGGCGACCTCGATCACGAGGTCGTAAAACGACTTCGGGCGAAGACGGGGGAGCATGGACTGCTGGGCGCGACTTTCGATCTGGAAAACGCCGATCGTGTCCGCGGTGGAGACCATCTCGTACACGGCGGGATCGTCCTGGGGAATGTTCGCCAGGGTGAGGTCGAGGCCATGGTGTTGCCGCGCGAGGTCAAAGGCCTTACGGATACAGGTGAGCATCCCCAGGGCGAGGACGTCGATCTTTAGAAAACCCAACTGGTCGATGTCGTCCTTGTCCCATTCGATATTGGTGCGGTCTTCCATCCGGGCGTTGAGGATGGGGCAAAGGTCGGTGAGCTTGCCGCGGGTGATGACAAAACCACCCGTGTGCTGCCCGAGTTGCCGGGGGAAACCCATGTATTGTTCCGTGAGCTCCATGACCTTTTGTAACGAAGGTTCGTCGGGGTGTTCGTCCAGGGCCTTGGCGAGCCGGTCGACGGCGTCCACCGACAACCCCATGGCTTTGCCCACGTCGCGTACCGCGCCCTTGTAGTGGAGCTGGGTCACGGTGGCGACGATGGCGGCCCTGTCCCGGCCGTATTTGTTGTACACGTACTGGATGACCTCTTCGCGGCGTTCGTGTTCGAAGTCCACGTCGATGTCCGGGGGCTCGTTCCGGGCCGCGGAGAGAAAGCGTTCGAACAGGAGGTCGAACTTGGTGGGATCCACCGACGTGATGCCGAGACAGTAGCAAACGGTGGAATTGGCGGCGGATCCCCTTCCCTGGCAAAGGATGTGCTGACTCCGCGCAAAACGGACGAGGTCGTGCACCGTCAGGAAATAGGAGGGGTAGTTCATCTCCTCTATAAAAGCCAGTTCGTGCCGGATGGTGGCCTGGATCTTATCGGGTATATCGTCCCCAAAGCGCTCCCGGGCGCCCTTCCAGGACAGGTAGGTGAGTTCCTCCATGGGCGTGCGGCCTTCGGTGGTCAGCTCCTCGGGATAGAGGTAGCGCAGCGAGTCGAGAGAGAAAGTACACGCCTCGGCAAGCTCCCGGGTCCGCCGGATGGCGTCGGGGTAAGAACGGAACAACCGCTGCATCTCCGCGGTGGGTTTCATAAAGCGTTCGGCATTGGGATGCAGCCGGTAGCCTGCGCTTTGGATCGTGCATTTTTCCCTGATACAGGTCAGCACGTCCTGCAATGGGCGTCTTTCGGGGACATGGTAGTGGACGTCGTTGGTGGCCACCAGCGGGAGGCCCAAATGGCTCAGGCGGTGCAACTGTTTGGCGTCATCACCACGGTAGTGGCGGCAGGCGGCGAGGTAACAGGCGTCACCCAGCGCCTCCCGGTATTCTTCAACGTCCTTGCGGAAAGCCTCCTCGAAGTCAAAAAGCCGGTTCAGCCGGTCGGGGGGAACGACGATAAAACGCATGCCCTTGGCGTGTGCATAGACGTCCGCTTTGTACAGGTGACAGTCTCCTTTTTCCGCCCGGAGGTTGCCCGTCGTCAGGAGTTCGGACAACCGGCCATACGCCTCCCGGTCGGTAGGGTAGGCGAGGAGGCTGGGCCCGTCGAGGAGGTCCAGCCGCGCGCCGGGGATGAGGCGGACACCCCGTTTTTTAGCCTCGGCGTGCGCCCGCACGATCCCCGCCAGGGTGTTCCGGTCGGTGATCCCGATGGCAGCCTGGCCAAAGGCGGCGGCCTGTGCGACGAACTCCTGTGGATGCGAGGCCCCCCGGAGAAAACAAAAGTTGGTCGTGACCTGTAGTTCGGTATAGTCAAGCGAAAAAGCCATGTAGGTACCATTGTGAAGTGGACGGCCCGGTATAATGCCCGGACCGGAAAAGCCAAAACCGCCCGCCCTCCTCATCCTCCACCACGTAATAATCCCGGTGGCGCGCGCCCTCGATCCACCATTCGTTTTCGATGCGTTCAGGCCCGTCCGCTCGTAGGATCTTGTGCAGCTTGCCCTGGTGACGGAAAAGCATCGGCGGATAATCCGGTATCGGCGCCGTTACCTCCACCGGTTCGGGCCGGGGCAGGAGGTGGATGGGCCGGGGGCGGTCCTCCGGCCAGGGCCCCGCGGGTTTGGCATCCAGCGGGGCCGTTTGTATGGCCCGTTCGGGCGGATAGTGCTCCGCGGGCAGGTAACGGTGCAGGACACCCTCCCCAGTTTTGTTCGTAATCCTGTCGAGCAACTCTGAAAGACCCGTGTCCTCCAACCCGCAAGGCCCCTTCCACAAGGACACCTGCCCCTCTTTCAGCTCCTCCACTTTTGGTGCGTCCAGTTGAAACAGCTCTATACCCAGGTCGGGTTCGATGGTGGGAATTTTTTCCTCGAAAAGCCGGAAGAGGTGGGCGGGGTTGTGCGAGGCACGGTTGGTGCCGATGGAAATCTGTTGCAGCTTACCATCCACGCGGTACCCCTTAAAAACCGCGGTGCGCAATCCTCGCCCCTCCTGTTGCAACCGCTTGCAAAGCGCTTCCAGCAAACGGTTCAGGGCTATGGCGATGCCCCCCGCGGTACTGATGGGTTCCAGACAGGGGAGCCGCTCCGTAAAGGCTTCGACGGGTTGTACCGGTATCAGGAATTCTTCCTCCTGCCCCAGGGCCTGGTCGATGCGTAGCAGGAGGTCCTTTCCAAAACGCCTTCTCAACGCCTGCCGGGGTGTTCCTAAAATCTGCCCGACCTGCCGGAACCCCAGCTTGTCCAGCCGCGCCAGCACATCCGGTGCCAACCGAAGGGCCGCCGGGGGAAGGTTCAGGAGCGCCCCTGCGTGTTCCCCCGGCCCGATGATCGGTGTCTGACGACCGTACCGGGCAATGGCCCAGGCGGCGCCCAACGTGTCCGCCATGGCACCCCGGACGTCATACCCCTTCGACCGGAGCGTGGTCACCAGTTGTTTCAGGTAGGGTCGCTCGCCCCCCCACAAATGGGCACAACCGCTCACGTCAAAGAAAAGCCCGTCCGGCAGATCCACCGCCGTTACCGGCGTATACCGTATACACCACAAGGCCAGTGCCCGGAGCAAGGACGCCGGGAGCCCTGGTTTATCATCCAGTATGTGGATGTCCGGAACGAGGATGCGTGCGTCTGCTGCCACCATGCCCCGATCGATGCCTTCCGCTTCCGCCATGGCATTGGCGGCGGTGATGACTTTCCGTCCATGATCCGGAACCGCCAACACAAAAGGAATGTCTTTAAGATGTGGCTGCCGGAGGGCAAACCAGTCCGTCGTCAAATGACGAAACCAAAGGGAAACAAAACGGGCGCCCATATCACCCGGTTTTACGCGCCAGCGTACCCCGGTCGATCGACCAGGGTTTCGCCGCCGGGCTTTCCTTGTCCATACAATGAAACTGGCCCTCCCGCCATTCGATGTCCCAGGTTCCGCCCTTCCCGTTGCGGACCCGCTCCAGGGTGACGCGCCAGCGCGGGTGGCCGAGACCGGGGAGGTCGTCTTCGACGCTGCTGGCCAGCGGGAGGATGCGCCAGCGCGCCACAGAAGCAATTGTCCCTAGACCGCGCGCCGCGGTGCCGGGGGGCTGCGCTGCCCCCACCGGATACTGCGCCCCGCCCCGCTGTCCCTGCTCCCGCAGGATAAACCCCGTTACCCGGCTCTGCTCCACCGCCAGTTGAAGCCGCCGCGATGCCGTCAGCCCGATATCCGGCGCTTCCCCCACGACGGCCGCCAGGCCTTCGCACTTCAAGGCCTCTTCCAACACCCACAACACCTCCTTGTCCTTGCGGACATCCACGAAGATGACCCGGTCCGGTTCCAGCCCAAAAAATTTCAGACCCGGGGGATAGACCTTACGGTCGCGGCCGACCCAGATGCAGGCGCCCCCTGCCGCCATCAACGGGGCCACCAGCCCCGCGATAAACCCACAGGTAGCCGCCCCGGTATGCTCGCTCAGAAACTCATGAATCGCCCCCGTCGGAAACGTCCCATTGGGAAAGCCCGCGGTAACGGGCCCCAACCCCACCTCCACGGACCCCGCCGCAGGAGGTTTAAACCCCTGTAATAAATGGATCTCCCGTTGCAATTGACGGACAATATCTGGAGTGGACGACATGGAGCAGCTTGACCCATCAAAAATACTAAAAAATTTAGCATTTCGCCATCCGTGCAAAAAAAATCCCGCTCTGAGGAGAGCGGGAAGTTAGTCCAAGTGAGTTCAGTGGTATGCGCGTCATGCCTCCCAGCAAGGCTTCGCGTATAATGTGTTTCTGATTTCTGACCCTAAGATCAGGCAAAAAATTGTTACCGGGTGTTAACCATTTGTTGTTGAGCCGTGTCCAAATGTCCAAACATATAAAGCCAAGGGGTGCTTACGATACGACGCCGGTTGTAGCCGCCTGTACGAAAAGATTGGTTATCAGGAGCACCAGAAAGGTCGCCACCGCGCCGACAAAGCTGACCACAAAAACACGGTCGCCCTTGTGCAGATGGCCGCCCTGCGTCAGGTGCGTCCGGATCTTGCCCCCCTGCATCCACTTCATCGGGATGTAGGTGAGCATGGTATAGATAAGGGGTAGTACGTACCAGGGAACCTTTGCCCCTTGTGCAAACTGTATAAAAGCCGCCAGAACGAAGATGCCCAGCAACGCAAACAACCAGGTCTGCTTTGCTTTTTCCGGTTCACCCATCAGTTTGAAATTTTCCGCGGTCATATAACCGCCGACAAGAGGTCCACCAAAAAATGTAGCGATAAGAATGGATTCGCTGTGGTAAAGTTTGGATTCTTCCGGTTCAGCGTAGAAATTTTCTGTCATACGGATTTATTTGTAGTTATCAGAGGTTGTTGACAGAACAAAAGTAATCACCGCTACGAGGGTACGCAAGTTAACCCTTGTTACCGGATCGTTATCGACCCTGAAACCCGCGCTGGACGCGCTAGGACAAGAATTGGAGATTAAATGCTGCGCCGCCCCCGCGCTTTTTTACCCGATTTGTGATATCTCCTTTTCCAACAAGTGGTTGTCGGTTATCCACTGTTGGGTCCGGGTGATCAGGAACAATAAGGGTAATTGGACGACGACACGCAAACCCACCGACGTATAAAACAACAACGGGATTTGTCGTGTTGCATATTGTGGGATATGGTGCATGGCATAATAAATATTGAAAAGGCTATTTAGGATGTACGCCATCCATAAGGCGCCAGTCAACCACCGGAAAACAGGCGCGATCACCTTGTTCTTCACCTGTAACCAGGCCAGACTGCACAGCAGCATCGGAATATCCCTGATCATCTGCCCTTCCGCAACGCCAAACAGATTCCATGACCCAGTGATCCGTGTCCATTCGATGTTAATCAATATTCCCAGGATTAAGAAAAGGGGATACGCATAGGAACACCATATTATCCAACGCTTCTCTTTGAAAAGCCACAATATATACCCGATCACCATGGGACAAAAAAGATGCATGAATCCCGACAAGACCTCCATGGTCGATCTGATCACCGACCAGTCAAATCCATGTTCCACTTGTGATGGATGCACATTCAGGAATATGGTAAAGGCAATGCTGACGACGATGGTCCAGAAGGTGAAGGTGAGGAGTTTCAATTGCAATAAGTAAAGTGTTGACGATAATGTACAAAATGTTTACATATTTAGCCCGACGCAATGCCCTTTGCAAGGCATATTTCGAATCGCCGGCTTCCTTCTTCCCGAACCTGGGCCTGAGTATTTCATATAGCCTGATGGCTTCTGTCATAAAATTATTTTCTCAGCATCAACACTATTGTGACAATCGTACCGACAATAGCAATGAGTTGTGCAAGCGAGGCTTGACTAATCTTATTTAACATATCCGCGCGCAAAGCACTATTGGCATACGTAAGGTCCGTGCGTAAAGTATTTATGTCTTTTGAGAGGTCTGCGCGCAAAGTGCTATTGTCTTTCATGAGGTCCGCGCGCAAATTGGCAATTTCTTTAGTCAGGTCTTCTTTGGTTGCAAGATGAGCAACCTTCCCCTGAACGCGGTCCTCCTCTCTCTTATCAAGGATTTCCACAAACTCCTGGACGTCCTTATCGCCCCACTTTGTCTTAAGCATTTCGTATAAACGGATTGATGAACTCATGAAACAAAGCTAAATATTTGTTGGCATATCTACAAGCATTTACATCGCCTCCACCGCGTCTTCCAAATCCCTCTCCTCGCGTATCCACCTTTTCGTCCTTGCAATAATAAACAACGTCGGTATCGGAACAAACACCCCCACATACGAGATCACGAACTCCCAGGCAATGTGGTGGGTCGTCATGAAGAGCACCTGGCAACACACGGTGACGACGTTGAAGACGAGGTAAAGGGCGCCGAGGGCCCAAAAGTAGGGGGCGATGGGGCGCACCCTGGTGGACAGCCAGGCGACAGAGCAAAGGAGGATAGGGACGAGGTAGACGACGGTCACGAGGATAAACCGTTGCGAAATGACGGTGTTGACGAGCGCATCGCGCCAGACGGTCCGGAAAAGGATGGCGGTGATGATGTAGACATAAGAAAACCCGATGATCCACTTTTTCTCGCCAAAAAGCCAGAGGATATAACCGATGACGAGGGAATAGACGGGGGTGATCCAGGTGAGGAAAACAAAACCCATCCGGATCATCCGGTAGCGGATTTCGCCGCCGATGAGCCAGTCGGTCAAACCGGGGAGGTCGATCGATATGTTCAGGATCACCCGGAGGAGGGTGGCCAGAAGGATGATCAGAAACGAAACGTCCAGGATGCGCATACTCGTCGTCAAGATTACGTACATTCGCTGAGATCCCCCAAACCGCTCATATATGGATTTTGGACGTCTTTTCCCTGCCTTTTGCCTGGCTCTTGTATGTTGGAGCTGTACGCCTTCCTCGTGGTTTGCCCCGGCTTTCCGGCCGCAACCGGGCGCCGTCTATCATTATACGGTTAGCGAGCTGACGCATGCCTTAACCACGGAAAGGGGGCAACGGGTGAACCGGGACGAGCATGTGCGCCTGGCCTTTCACTACCGGCTGGCTTCCCCGGGGACGCTGACGGTAGGGTTTGATGCTTTTTCGTTTCATGAAAAGGGGGAAAAAAGGGAGAAAAACGTGGAGCTGACGCCGGACTTTCCCGACGCGCGTTGTGTGCTGGGCTCGGATGGCCGGGTAAACGCACTGACAGGCTTGGGTGTGGCGCAAGACCAGGGATACGTGGCCGGACTCCTGGAAAAAGGCTGGGGTCATTTCCCAACGAACCATATAAAAGTGGGAGACTCCTGGACCGCCCTGGATTCCCTGAACGCCGACCCGCATATCTCCGTCCCCACGACGTATACGCTGATCAAGGTCCGGGACGGGGTCCTTTACATAAAGGCCGAGGCGGATGTACACCTGGCCGGTGAAGGGCTTAAAGGCGCAAGCCACCCCGGGTTGCTGACCCTAGTGGGTCGCCAGCACGGCATGCTGCACGTGGATGCGGCCACCGGTCTTCTCCTGGACGGCCAGACGGTCCTCCAGGCGCAGGGCGCGCTCAAAACGGGCGGGGGGAATATCCCGCTACACATCGAGAGCACGTGCTCCGTCAGCGCGGCCTAGTTGCCCCGCACCTCCCTGGCATTCTTATCCAATCGAAGCCCCCTAAAACACGGCTCCCGGAACCACCCCTCCGCAGAGAGGTCCGTATACCGGATCGTGCACACTAAGGTGGGGCGCAGCCAGGTTACGGGATTTTCCGGGACAAACCCTTTGACGGGGGAGGTTTTCCGCACCAGGGGGCGGAGGGCGCTCTCTGGGAAATCCGGTCCTTTGTCGACCCGCCCGGCATAACAAAGCCGGTCGTCCTCGTACCGGGCGAGCAGGAGGGAGCCGTCGGCCACCCCCACGATGATGGCCTCGGTTTCCCGGTGGGTTTTGATCTTTAGCCAGTCGGGGGACCGCCGGCCTTCGCTATAGACGCTGTCGGCGAGTTTTCCGATGATGCCCTCCCGGGCGTCCGCGGACGCCAGTTGGAAAAGCTCGATGCCGTTGCCCCGGACGTGGTCGTTATAACGGACAAGGTCACCCGGGGGCAGGATCGTTTTGAGGAGCTGTTTGCGCCAGAGGAGGGGCTGTTCTTCGAGGCAGTGCCCGTCTTTGTACAAGAGGTCGAAGACCTGGAAGCGGAGGGGCAGCCGGCCGTCGTATCGTTCCAGCAGGGGGAGGCTGGATTTGCCCATGTCGTCCAGGACGACGATTTCACCGTCCAGGACCGCGTCCATCCGGAGGGCCCGAAGGGCGTTGACGATGTGTGGAAAAGTCTCGTTAAAGGAACGCCCGTTGCGGGAGTAGAGACGGACCTGGTCCTTTTTGAGCTCGGCGATGGCCCGGTAGCCGTCCCATTTTTCCTCAAATAACCAGTGTTCGTCCGAAAACGGTTCCCTGACCTCCCTGGCGAGCATGGGATGGATATAAGATGTTTTTCTATGTGGAATTCTTTCCTCTTTCAACGCCGTCATGTTTTAGCTACGGAAATCCGCCTACAAAGGTTGTCAAAAATAAACACTTTGCTGTCAATCTTTTAACATGGATTTGACGCGACTTGCCGGGGAAACCCCCAACTTTGGTATGAATTTGTTGGTAGCATAAGAACATTGCACCGGTTTCGCTAACCTATGTCAAGCACCCTGAAAGGGTCCCACGAGGGGCCCTTTTCAGTTTATATACACCGCTGGGCTATGGCGCGGGTTGATCGGTACCCAGCGCGGCCAGGGCGGCTGTCCATTCGTCTTCTTCCACCGACTTCCACGCGTTATAATTGAGCAGCAGCAGGGGGATATACCCCGCCGCATAGAGCGCGTTCAGGAGCAGGTTGCGCACGAGGTGCGGAAAGATCCTGCCGTGTCCATAGACCAGTATGACATTCCAGACGATCGCGATCAGCAGCGTGGCGATCAGAACGGTTCCCTGAAGACGAAACCCTCTGCGCACGGGCTGCACCCGCACGCAATAACACGCGACGATAAACAGCAAAACGCCCAGGGCGCTACAAATACTCACGATATTGATGACGGTCGTGAAAGCAGCACTATAAGGCTGAAATTGCAGCCAAACGATCTGTAGCCCGTTCACCAACGCCAAAACACCCATGGAAACCGGGTAGGGCAGCATGAGCCCTCCGACCCAGGGTCTTTCACCATACCGCTTCAGGAGGAGATACGGCGACACCAGCGCATACGTCAGCAGACAGGTGGGAAGAAGCGTGAGGTGCTCCAGCCACGTATAGGGTCTTAACGCGGGTAGCTGGTGCAGGCTGAAAACGATCTGGGTAATCATGTAGCCCAGGGTAGCGTAAAAAAATGGTTTCATAGAAGGGACGAGGTTGTTTCAAACAAAAGAAACCTGTAAATGACAAAAATGATCACCCCATGAAGGTACGTAAACGCCACGGCCGACGGCAGGATCCGCCACCAGGGCGCCCGGTAAAAGCGCCGGAAGGCAAAGGTGGAATAGGCAAAGATCACTGCATAATAGAGCCACAGCTGGCGTTGTTGTTCCCTGGGGTCGATGGCGCCGGGGACCGGCCGGTGCAACAGCCAGCCGATGATATGTCCTAGGAGCGGCAGCAAGAGAAAGATGACCAGGACGAATACTGCGTTGACCTCCGTCGCTATGACCAGGTGGTCGAACAGCGGCCGTTTCAGCCCGATGAACAAAACCCATAACACCAGGCCGCAAAGCGGGATGGTGGTGAGGAGCATGATCTTCGAGAGTTTTTCCGACTTGTCCGCAAACCGTTCGGACAACTGGTCTTCCGTCAGCCCGCGGGCGGCCATTTTGTGATCGATCTGCGCCTGGAGCAGCTTCCCCGTATAGGGCACGCTACCGGGATAATAAGTCATACGCATATTCAGTCCCTCGGCCAGGGGGAACAGCAAATACACCACCACGAGAAGGAGGAAAAACGACAGGGGTTTAAAGTATTTTTTCCGGATACCCAAGCAATATTCCTCTGACAGCTTGCCGGGCCGGGTCAGCACCGCCTTGAGCGTGGTAAAAAACTTTCCTTCGAAGTGGGTGATGAAATGCAGCCCTTCTTCGAAAAAATGCCAGACGGATTTGTCGTGTTCGGTATAGACCTTTTCACCGCAGTGGTTACAATAGTTGCCTTCAAAGCGGTGTTGGCAGTTGAGACAGGTAGGCATCCATTCAAGATAAGTAAAACCGCCGGTTTTTCCAATGCTGATAGTTGAGCCACAGCAGGGGAGCAAGGGCAAGGATGTCCTTAAGGCTCCAAAGCACGATCCAGGTGGTCCCGTTGATCTGGCTGATATAATAGAATAGTAAAACGCTGGTGGGTAGCCATAAGAACAGCGCCAGGCCGAGCGTTCTGAAGGCTTTCCGAACCTGGAGCGGTACTTTGACAACGAAACAGCCGATACCAAAGACGAAGGTGCCCGCCAGGGCCAGCAATGGAACCACGTTGTCCAATGCATCCGAGACAAGATCGAGTGGGGTTGGAAGAGCGTGATAAGCGGACAACAGTACAGACAGGCTCATCAACGCGACACCCACGAGGAGGGGTATAAAAAATGCCAGGCGCCACAACCGGTTTTTCCATTGGACAGCCATCGCGACGGGTGCAAAAAAGGCGAGGTTGAGCACGGTCAAAAAAAGCACCAGCAGGACATCCGCGACCGGGGATGGGTCAAAAAAATGCTCGATCCAGTACGGGTTGCTGGTGCAAAGCACCATACTCGCCAGTGTGGCAAAAAAGAATAACCGATACATCAGGGGAGAAGATAGCTAAAAAGCCAATTCCCGGCAAGGGGCCCGACAATCAACCCTGTAAACAGGGACGTCGTGCGATCCGCCGGGATGGCAATAAGGTGGAAATGCTATGACAGTCAACCCTGCCCTTGGAAGCAGGGACGTCTGGTCACTTCCGGGTTGTTGACATCGTGATGGGACGGATCGTAGAATTCCTATTTCAGGGGTCCGCTTTACACCGAATGGAATGGGCGCTTGGCCTGACATGGCCCGACGTATCGGATACCAGACCTGGTCCTATCTGAAGACACTGAAGAGCCTACCTAGTTCGGATAAAATTGGATTTGAAACAGCAGGTCAGCAACGGCCAGACCTGGGGGGGAGCTCCCCTGTATAGGCGAGGTTTCCACCGCACCACAAATATAGGAAGCCCGGGGCTATTTTTTTAGCAAAATCTTGTCAAAATCTTTCCCCATCCAATGGTCCAGGGCCACGAGGGCGTAGAACCCCCCAGCCCAGCCCAGGATAAGAACGGCGAGGTTCCGAAGGACCGCGGCATACCCGTGGTAGGGAACGCTGACAAAAGGGTAGGGGTAAAAACCGGTCAGCGCGCCCCGGCCCATCATCCACGCGAGGTAGGCGAGGGGGTAAGCCATCCAAAGGAGCGGGAGGCCCCAGTGTAACCGGCCTTTGGGGACAAAGAATAGCCAGTGGAGGACCCAGGCGAGGGGCACAAAGTCGTGGAGGAGGAAATTGGTCCACCATTGCAACCCTTGCGGGTTCCAGGCTTTGGCGAGGGCGATGTGGTAGATCAGCGAAACGCTGATGATACAACCCGCCAGGGCGGTTTGTACGGAAGCCTTTTCGAAAAAAGGAACCCTGCCGGGCGCCAGGGCGGAAAGGGTTAAGGCAATGGCGATCAGGGCGTTGGTGAGGATGGTAAAGTAGCTGAGAAAATTGCCGACGGCCATGACCACGGGGATGCCCTGTACAGCCGCGGCGTTCAGGACGATGTGCCATTGCAGCGCCAGGGCGGCCCAGGTAATGAGTGCAAGGAGGAACCGGTATACACGAAGGTACCCGTGTGAGAAGCTATACATGCTTTGTAAATATTCGGGTAATAAAGCCCATGACCTTATTCAAAACCCACGCCAGGGGCAGGGAAATCACTACATATACGGCGTAGGCGACGAAGTCGTTGGGGAAAAAGCGGGCGGTTTCTTTGTGGAGGCCGAAAACAAGGGTGTGGACGAGGTAGATCTCCAGGCTGTACCGGCCGCACCAGCGAAGGGCACGCGCCGGGAAGCGATCAAACAGAAATGCCAGCCCGTTGCACAGCGCCGGCGTGATAAAAATAAACGGATACCACCAGGTGCCGTTCCACCAGCGTTGCTGGGGCGTAAAGAAGTGGAAGGCCGCGACCAGTCCGGCCAGCCCAAGACCGAATAACGCCAGTTGTCCCCAGAGCGGCGCGCCGCCCGCCAGCAGGGCCGCAGGCGAGTCGGCTTTAGAACGGTTTTCGCGGATCATATACCCCGCCTGGGCGCCTAGAAAGAAAATGGGAATCCGCGTCGTAAAGATGAGCAGGTAGTTGAAACGCGTGGCTGTAATCGCAAGACTCAGCGCCACGCCAAGCACCACCACGACACCTGTCGCCATGGCGCCGCGAGCGCGAAAGGCCCGAAAGAACAATGGAAACACGAGGTACAACACCAACAGCGACGGCACGTACCAGTCGAACTTGGTGGCATTGAGCCAAAAACCGGTAGTGGACAATTCGTAAAAAAGCTCGACCCAAGGCGTATGCCTGTGCAGCACCACATACTCCATAAGCGTCGCCAGAATAATCACCGCCCAATACGTCGGCAGGATGCGAATAAACCGGTTCCAGTAAAATCGCCCAACGCGTGCATCTTTGGCAAGGCTGTAATACAACCCCAACCCCGAAAGAAAAAGAAAGATGTCCACGCCTCCGTAGCCCGTTTCTTGTATCCAGGACAGGGGCTTTGGAAGCACCACCTCCGCGTGGAAGAGCATAATCCAAAGGATCGCCAGCCCCATCAGGGCCTCCCTATGCGTGCTGAGGCGTTTCACTGGGCATGGTTTTGGGGGCGGGACGCTTTTCACGGTCATGCATAGACGACTTCCGGAAATAAAACAGGAACCAAAGCGGCCCGTCTTTGACGAGATAATTGTAGAAAAAAACCGGGATCGTAATCCCAAAGAAGATCCCCGTCAGCAAGACCACGTGGACCTGGTGGATATGAAAGACGTGCAACGTTATATTGCGCACCACCGCCGCCACCATGACGTGGATTACATAGATGTAGAGCGAGTGATAGCCGAAGATGCGCAGCCAGTTCGCGACGTTATAGCGTTGGAGAAGAAAGGCCAGGATCGTCATCGTCACACAGCCCGTGAGCGCGATGCCCAGGAAAAGCGGGGGACTAACGTGGTGGCTGAGGTAGTAGACCTGGGACAAGACAAACACCGGCGTGACCGCGAGCAGGCTCCAGGGGCTGCTCAGCACTTTTTGAAAAGAAGGCTTAAAAAATTCCTTTGCCAGCACATCGCCCAGGGCGAAGAAGATGTAGAAGCGCAACCAGTCGGAGAGCATGCTGTACCGGTCGATCCCGGGGGTATAATAGTAGACCCAGTACAACCCAAGCCCCAGCAAGAGCTGGCTCCACCCGGGCAATTTGAGTTTGGCCTTGGTGAAGAGGTAGATCATGGTTGTGTTAAACAACGCGGGCAGGTACCAGAACTGGTCTAGGCTTTCTGGCTGGTAAAAAATATACAAATAGTCCCTCCAGGTCCGGTCGGCATTGATGAGGTGAAAATGCCCCATCAGGATCTGAAGGGTGATCTGGATCGTGGCCCAGACCAGGTAGGGGTAAAAAAGGTTTTCGAACTTTTGCAGCAACAGTTGCCCCGGCGTCCTTTTGGCAAGGCTCCCGCCCAGGAATATCCCCGAAAGGATAAAGAAAAGCGGCATCCGGAAGCTAAAAAAGATTTCGTTGGCGTTATAGAGATACCGGGGGATGGTAAACGCGTTGCTCCGTGTCATCCCGATCAGGATGTGCCGGTAGACCACGAGGATAATAGCGATCCCTTTCAGGTAGTCCACCCAGTGCAACCGGCTTCGCTGAAGCGCCGGCAGGTTCAGACCTTTGGATAACCAGGCGGGGGCTTTCATGCGTCGGCGGGTTTTAAGGTGAGCGATGCCCGGATCTCCGCAGCTCCCCCACCGGGGAAAACCTTGTCTTTAAGCCGTATAAACCGCGACTCGAACGCCCAATAGCTCAGCTCCGCAAGCCCCCATACGATCAGCAAATACGGCACGAACAAGGCCATCAGCACCGGTATACCCGCCCCCCGGAAATAGGGTTCGAAGAAATACATCCACACCGCGAGGTTAAAGATATACATCCCATAAGATACCCGCCCGATGCGCACAAACCACCAGGACGACAACACGCGGTTCACCCGCTCCATAAACGCAGGCCGGTGGGCACTCACGACGAGCAACAAGGAAGCCGCAAAAAGCAGGTCCAGGCAGGTATACCCCCAAATATGAAACCCGTTTCGGTCCGACATCTGCGGGTACCCCAGCTCGAACACAAAGGCAAACACACGGGGACTATGCAGGTAGTTCCAGGCGCCGAAGCCAAAAGCAAGCAACAAAGCGCACAAAAACAGCAACAAAGGCCGGGTCACTCGTTTATCAAGCCCCAACACCGGTATCAGCCCCCCCATAAAAAACGCATCCAGGTGACTGAGCGTATTCCGGTAGGTCGCGTCCCCCGCCGTCAGGTCCGACGCACCCCCGGCCAGGTAATACCGGCAAAGCGCCCACCGGATCACCGGCGCCAGGAAGACGATCACCACCATGAGACGGGCCGTAAACCGTGGCGGGCAAAGAAAGATGACAAAAGGGAAAAAGATATAAAACTGTTCCTCCACGCAAAGCGACCACAACTGCGTAAACAGGGGATTGTCCATCCAGAGGTGGAGGGAGCGTGTATAATTGAACGTATAGGTTAGTAAATACGGGATAAAACGCCTATAGTAGGGCGGGAAATGAAACACCACATACACGGCTCCCAGCGCCAGCAAATACCCGAAATACAGCGGGAAGATGCGCAACGCGCGCCGCGTCCAGAACTTCTTGAACTTATACCCCAGGGTCGTGGCCGTGGCGCGTTCCTTCCAAAGGATCCCGGTGATGAGAAACCCGCTCAGCACAAAGAAAAGCTGCACCCCCACCCAGCCATAGTTGCCCAGGCCCGCGTGAAAGACCACCACCAGGAGGATCGCGATCGCGCGGACGCCGTCCAGGCTTTTGATGTGACCGGGCTGGCTCATGGGTAGTACGTGGTTTTGACTTCAGAAGGCAGGTCCGGCCCAAAGGAATGCAGTTGTGCGCGAAGGCTGTCGGAGAACGTGGAATCGACGGCGTAAAAAGACACGGTACTGTCCCCGCATATAACGTTCTGCGGGATGGTCCAGGACCCCACGCGTTTCCAGCGGGCGAGCAGGGCGGGGTCGAACCAGCTGTCGTAGACTACGGCGACGCGTACGCGCCGGACACGGCTAAGGCTGTCCAGGAAGGCCGGGGTCCAGTAGTGTCCCCTCTTGCTCCGGGCGACGTCGATGTTTCCCAGACCCCAGAGGTCCAGCGTATGGATGTCGCTCAGGAAGCTGATGGCGCCGATGTCGTTGGCGCCGACGGCCGCGTGGTCGTCCTGGCGTTGGAGAAAAAGCCCCATCTGGTATTGTTGTTCGAAGATATTGAGACAGGCCCGGGGCGCCTTTGAGAAAGCGGCACTGCTGCGCAGGAACAGCGGGAAAACGAGATAGAGCGAGAGAAAGACCACCGCCAGCCGGTTGAGCGCGGGCGCCTGGTTCCAGGCGGAACGGCCGTATTTAAGAACGAGTATCCCGGTGATCATCGTCGCGTTGAGCACCAGGTACGCCTCATATCGGTAAAACCAGCCGGTGGCCGCCAGGCAAAGATGCAGGAACGTACCGCCCAGGCACAACAGGAGGAAATAACCATACCGGGGCGTAGTCTTACACGCCTGCCGGAAAAGGAGGTAGACAAGCGGGAGGATAAAGAGCAGCCGCTGGGTGGCGATACCGGTGATGCCTTGTTTGGAGAGGGTCAGCTTGTCGACCAGGATCCCGTTGACAAACGACCCCGCGCCCTGTTCCGTCCCCGACTTGAGGAGGATGGAGTTGGGCAGGAAATAGCTGCCTTTGCTCATGGAATAGAGCCCGAAAAGCACGACCGGGAGCAGCCCGGAGAAACCCAGCGCCAGTGCGGGACCAAGACGGCGGCGGAACAACAGCACCAGGCCGGCGACGCCCAACAGGAAAAGACATTCATACCGAGTCGCCACCATCAGGAAGGCCCAGACAGGGAGAAAACGAGGCATGGGCGCCGCAGGCGCAGCAGGACCCGAAAAAGGAGCGGTCAGACTGCCCATCCAGCGGGCAAAGCTGTATACAAACAAGAAGGAGAACAGACACTGCAACACATGCTCCATCCCACTCACCACAAGAATGGGCAAAGGCGTCAGCACGATCACCGCCAGCAAAACCCATAAGGAAGCCAGCGCGCTCAGCCCTTCGCGGTGTAAGGCCACCTGGAGCACGCGCAACAACACCACGGCAAACACCAGGTTCACCAACAGGGGGATACAGATATGGATGGTAAAGGCCTTGAAAAGGCCCGCGAGGAGCAACGTGTACAGGGGGCTGGACGAAGCCGCGCCAAAGTCCTGGTGGTTGATCCCCCAGTTGTGGAAAAACGCCAGGTTGCGGGCCAGGGCCATGTGGATATACGTATCGTCCAGCGGGTAGCTCCAGTGGCCACCGGTATGGTGCCAGACGGTGAGCGTGATAAAACCCGTCAACAGGCCCAGCACCCCCGTGCACAAGACCCAAACCCAGGCGGGGGCGGAAGAGGTACTTTTCAGATCCATACGAAACTACGGTTGCACCAACGCCTCCTCCAGCGTCATGCCGAGCACGTGCTCAAGGTCGACCTTGACCTGGTCCGCCATGAGCTTATACTGGAGCTGTTGAAGGATCGCGCCGTTAAACGCCTTGGAAGCAGTGTTGTATCCATCGATGCTGGCCTTGCCATCCCGGAAGTTTTTCTCCGCCTGGAGGAAGGTGGCTTGTTCGTCGTTGACGATGATGTTCTGGACGTCCAGCATGTTCTGGTAGTTGAGGTAGGTGCGGTATTTGCTTTTGACATCGGCAACGATCGTCCTTTCGGCTTCGAGCCGGGCGTCTTTGGCGATGGCCTGGTTCTCGCGGGCGATCCGGATTTCACTCCCCCTGCTGAAAATATAGCCGATGGGAATGACGAGACCGAAAAAGTACTTCGGGTATACGTAGGTAGGCGCGGTGGCGGTACTCGAATAATGTTTGAAGTCAAGGTCGTTGTAGTTCAGGGACAGGCTGAGCAGGTTCAACCAGGAATTGCGCGCTTCGCTCAATTGGTGGTTGGCGGTGCGGACGGCGCGGTAGGTGGCGTCGTAAGAGGGACGCTGGAGCGCGATCCGGATCAGCTTTTGCTCGACACCCGTGGTGTCTATGCCGGCGATCTTTTTGCCGCCGCTGTTTTGGGCGCGGGTGGTGATCGCTAGGGCCGAAAGGCAGAGGGCAAGCAATAGTGTTTGAACAAAAAAAGTCTTGCGCATTTTGAACAGTTTAAGAGGATGGTCTTGCGGGCTCCGTCAGCCTTACAAGGATCGCTATAAAGGGGTAATATATGACAATATCGGATAAGGAACCAAGGGCGATCTGGGTATAGCTGGCCACGTAATAACAGAAAAGGCAACACGTGATGGCGGCAGCCAGGTACTTTTCCCGGGGATCCGTCACCTGGAAGTACGCCCGGATTCCCGTTCTCATCACCAGGAAGTATAACCAGAAAATGAGGATCAGACCGATCCAGCCGGTCTCCAGGGCTTTGGTGAGGTAGTCGTTGTCGGTGGGGAACCCCGCCAGGTAGTGACCTGGATTATATTGCCGGCCGGCTTCACCGGTCGTGCACAAACCGCCGCCGATCGGGTGGCTCCAGATATAGGGTTGTATATAGTGCCGGTTGGTTTCCCGGACCAGGTAGCTTTGGTCCTGGGTCCCCTGAAAGGTGCTCCGGAAGCGGTTCAGGGTGGCGTTTGTATAAATGGGCACGTACAGTACGAACAACATAAAAAAGACCGCAATACCGGCCAGGATCCTGGACCCCTTTTTGTCGATGGTCAGCAGGATATAAAGACCGAGACCCACCACCATGATAAAGTTGGCGGTCCTTGTCCCTGAATACAACATCCCCAGGAGCATCGGCAGAAGGCCCAAACGGGTGACCCAGGCCGCGCGCCCCTTTTCCGGAATCGATACGATGAAATAAAACACCACCATCGCGGCCATCAATAAACCGAAAATCATCGGGCTGGAGAGCATCGAGAATTTCCGGAAATCGCCGTCGATAAAAATCAGGCCGAACCGGATGTCGTCCGACATCACCCAGTCGCGTTCGAAGCCGAAAAGACCGACCGCTTGCTGGACACAGGCGTACAACCCGAGGACCACGCAGCCCCAAAAGGTAAAGCGGATAAAACGCCAGATCTGCTGTTTGTCCTTGAAGACTTCGTACGCGATAAACAGGAGCATATACGTGCTCGTCATCTTACGGATACCGACGAACCACCCGGATGTGGAACGGGCGTTGATGTTGAACGCCTCCAGGAGGCCAAAACCCAGGTAGACCAGGAAAAACACCACCACCGGCGAATGAACAAAGCTCCGGAAGGTCGGTCCAAGCGGTACCCGGCGGATCAGGTAACCTAATAAGGTGGCGTAGATCAAGACATCCGACACGACCCCCACGGGGAAAGCGTCGTGAGTAAGCCAGCGGGACAGGTGCGCCGCCGAAAACGAAAAGGCGAGGTTGATCATCAGGCTCGCTGCCGGGTCGATCATACAGATCCCCACCATGACCAGCCCGATGACGCCGGCGCCCAAGTAGATCCCCGCGAGGTCCAGGTAAAGGGTCGCGTAGCCCAGCCCGGCCGCCGCGACGGCAAGCAGCAGGCCCAACAGCACCAGGGACCATCCCTTTTTCTCACGCGACATCGATATTCTACCCGGCTGCATTTAGAGGAAAACCACTTTGATGAAAAAGAAGATCATGATCGCGCCGACGGCGACCACCACTATTTTTTGATGAAGAGAAGGTTTAGACATCATTGACATTTTCCAATTCCACCATGTTCAGGACCGCCCCGCAGAATTTACCGTTCAGGCTTTTGAAAAAGCCGATGGATTCTCGGTCGATCTGTTTGATGATGTGCTGGGCGGAGAAGATGGCGATGATGCCGTCCACGTGCTCGGCCAACTCCCGGCTGTCGGAAAAGTCGTTCAGGGGAGGACCTTCGAGGAAGACATAGTCGAACATCTTGGTCAGCGCGCCCAGGTGTTGCAGGAGGTTTTCACGGGGCAGTACCTCCGAGGGGGTATAGTCTCCGCCCTCGCACCCGATCGCGTAGACGCTTCCCGGGACCACGTCGGAGGCCGCGCCCTTGACCGTGTCGATCAGCGTATCCTCGTTTTTATACCCGTCCAACCGCTCCAGGGAGGGTTTGGCGCCCAACTGCGTGGTCAGGTCATTGTTACAGAAGTTTGTATCGAGGATCAGGATGCGCTTTTTGCTGAGCGACATGCTATAGGACAAGGCCTGGATCAACGTGGTCTTACCCTGGCCCTTGCGGGTGCTGGTAAAGAGGAAGACCTTTTTGCCGCTGTGCTCGATCTCGAACCGGAGCTTCCGGAGCAACTCCCGGAAGACATTGTCCCGGCTTTTTTCGTGGTGGTCGGCGGCGGCGGCAGTGCCCGCGACCAGGTCGGAAAGGGTTTTGTTTTTAAGGTTCATGTAATTGATCATGGAGATCAGCCGCAACCCCACGGTCTTCTCAAAGATGACGGGGGTTTTAACGGAGGAATCCATATAGACCAGGATCACGAACACCAGTATGGTCAGCATACAAGCACCAAACCCGGCTCCCGCGACGATCAGCAGGGTTTTGGAAGGCTCGGGCAGGATGGCCGGCTGACCCAGGAGGACCTGTTTGAAATTGTTGACCGCGGAGGAGCCCTGGTCCATGGCATCGTTGTACCGGGACTTGGCATCCAGGTATTCCTTGTTGGCCAGTTCGGCTTCCTTCAGCAGGCTTTCCACTTCGGCGCTTTTGGAAGAGCTGGCGATCAGGCTCCGTTTGATAGAGTCGATCGTCTGTGTCTGGGAGTTGATGTTGGCGTTGGCGGCGTTCAGGTCCACTTGGAGCTCGCCTTTCTTATCCTCCAGGTCGGACTGGCTGGGACCCGTGGAGGCGATGACCTTGGCCGGGCCCTGGGCACTGGAGACCTTGTCGTTATACGCCTGCTTGGCCATATTGTATTTATCCAGCAGGTTTTGGTCCTTTTGCCCCGAGGCCAGGTAATCATTATAGGCCTGGTCCCTTTGCTGGCGGAGCATCACGATCTCGTTGTTCAGCGACGGATCGTCTCCCGCCGAGGTGGGAGAGGCCCCGTTTTTCAGGTTGGCCAGGCGGTTGTTGACGCCCTGCAGTTGGTACTGGATTTGGGTTCTTTTATTCTTTTCATCCTCCAGGCTGGTTTGCAGGTCGCGGATGAGGTCGAATTTACTTTGGCTTTCGACACCGACGTCCACGAGCCCCGCCTTGCGGAGGGCGTCGTTCTTGGTGTCGAGGTCCGTCTTTTTCTTTTCCACGAGGCTCCTCAGGGTGTCGATAGACTCGGACGAGCGCTCGCTTTTGATGGTCTTGTAGTAACGGATAAATTCCTGGTACAACTGGTTGGTCACGAAAGCCGATAGCTCGGGATTTTCTGCCTCGAAGTCGATCTCGATATAGTCGGTATGCTGGAGCCGGTAGATCGCCAGGTACCGGTTCAGGGATTTGTAATCGTATTTATACAGGTCCAGCAGTTCCAGGAGTTTTTTCTCGTCGGGTAAGTAGGACGTCAGCATGCCCATGGTCTCCCACTTGGTTTCCAGGACCTGGGTCGCCTTCTCCATATCCACGCTCTTGACGAGGGGTTTCTGGAGGTCGCTTTCGCTTAAGCGGCGGAAAGGCCTCGGGCTCGTCAGGTCGTGCAACAGGAGTTTGTAGCCCAGCAGGCTGACGACCATGGGAGAAGTGGCGGTGACGATCACGTTGTTGAACTTCGTGTCCGCTTCCAGGAAGTTATAGGAGTCCGGGTTGACCCTGACCTCGTCCGAGCTGGTAAAGCCCGTGGAGAACTGGGAGTAGGACCGGTACAGCTTCTTTTCGTCCTTGGCCACCAGGTAGGCGGCGATGGCGGCGATCAGGGTGGCGCTTATGATGATCCATTTCCGTTTGAGCAGGACCCGCAGTAAATACGAAAAATCCATAGAATACACATTTAAAATGTGAACGCCGGTCTGCACAAGGCGGACCGGCGTTCGATCCAGGTGGGCGTGGGCCCTATTGTTTCATGACTTTGATCGTGGCTGTCTTTGCCGTTCCTTCGTTCATATTCACTTTCACGATATAAATGCCTGTCTGGAGGGCGCCCTCGGGCTGGATGGTGAGGTAGTTGCTACCGGCCACCAGGCCTTTGAACGCGTTGCTGTATACCCTTTCCCCGCCGACGCTGTACATTTCCACCAGGGCCCTGTCTCCGTTGTTGACGGCCGGCACGTGGAGGGTGAAGGTCGTCTTGAACGGATTCGGGTAGGCGTGGATGGTGGTATCGGTTTCGGTGATGGTCGGGGTCGTCGTAGCGTCGCTGGTCACACCCGTGATCGTCGCCAGTTGGTTCGGGACGGTAGCCGTGGTGACCGGGGGCGTCGGAACGGTGTTGGCATCCGGGCTGTAGGCCCTCAGGATGATGGCCTGGATGATACCGTATTCCGTGCTGGGCGTGATGGGCGCGACGTTGATCGTGATGGTGCCGGTCTGGTCGGGCTGGATGCCGTAGGCGGTCACCGTGGACGAGGTATTCAGCGAGGCGTTCAGGATCACCTTTTGTCCGTTCACGACGAAGGCGGTACCCGCGTCGGACTGGAAGTTCAGGCTGTTGAAGAACGTCACGTCGTACCGGTTGTAGATGTTCAGACCGCTGATCGTGAACCCGCCGGACTGGCCCGCAAAGAGCACGTAGCAATCCTGCATGACGGCGTCCGGAACGGCGCCGGAGTTGTTCCCCGTTTGCATACCTAAGTTGGAGGTACCTGCCCAGAGACCGGTGAGGACGACGTTGGTGCTGGTGGGCATACCCTGGTCGTCGTACAGGCTGTTCCAGGTCGTACCGGTGACGGGTTGCTGGTTCATCGAGTTCCAGGGCAAACCGGCGATGTTCAGGTTCGGCTGGTTGAACTGCATATAGATCGCGTAGCCGCTCGTCGTGGCCGATACAGGGTTGCTGTAGGTCGAAGGCACCGCGGCCAGCAGGACGCGGACCGTATAATAATACGTCGTGTTGGAGCTGAGGTTGGCATCCGTATAGGTGGTCGTACCTGCCGCCAGGGTGGCGAGCTTGCTGTACTTCCCGCCCGATGCATCCGTGGCGCGCCATACTTCCACACCGGTCGAGTTCCATGAATTGTCGGTCCAGGCCAGGGCCACCGACGTCCGCGTGATGGCGGTTGTGTGGAGGTTGCTGGGTCCGAGGATCGTCAGCTTCGTAGGATCGAAGCCCTGGATGATGACGTCATTCAGGTAACCGTACTGGGCCGCGGATGCTTTGGTCACACCCAGCGATACCGTGCCGTTGGCCCTGGGCGTCAGGTTGCTGAACTGGAGCAGGTTTTGGGTATTGAAGGCCGGGTTGATGGTCTTGGTCTGACCGAGCAGCGAGAAGCTCGTCGAACCAGCCACGCCCCAGTCGGTGCCGCTGTAGATGACGAAGTTGTACTTCGTCGCGGGGTTCAGGCCGCTGAAGAGGATGGAGTCCGTCTTCTGGGCGCTCTCGTAGAGACAGGACCGCAGAACGCCGTCCGGGAATACCCCGGAGTTGTTCCCCGTTTCCTCACCCGCGTTGAGCAGACCGGCAAAGCCGTTGGAATAGGTGAGGGTCATGCCGGAGTTCTGGTTGGCGTCGTTGAGCAGACCGCCCTGGTTATAACCGGGGGCCGGTGCGATCGACACGTTGTTCCAGGGGGTTGCCCCGTTGTTCACGCCATCGGAGAAGTGAACATAGACCGAGGTGACCACGGGGTTCTTCACCGTGATGCTGAACGTGGACGTGCGGGTCGAATCGGCGATGTCGGTCATGGTGATGACATTGCCGGTATACGTGCCGGACGTGCTGTCCGGGGCGGTGATGATGAGCTGGCCCGTGCCGTTGCCGTTGTCCGTAAAGGTGGCGAAGTTCGGCAGGCCCGTGGCCGCCAGGGTTACCGTGTTGCCGGTGGAGCCGGTCGTGGTCACCTGGATGGTATCGGCAGTGCCCCAGTTCAGGCTGATGTTGCCGACGGCATTCAGCGTGGGTACCTTGTCGGGGGTGGTGACGGACGCTACGTTGGTGTAGTTCGACCAGCCATGACCGTTCAGGGCCCTTACTTTGTAATAATAGGTCGTAAACCCGGCCGTCGTCGTATCCGTGGCGGTGGTCGCCTTGGCGGGAGCGTTCGGCAGGAGCTGGGTCCAGGGACCGGAAGTGCTGGTGGCCCTCCAGATCTCGTACCCGGTTTCGTTGTACGCCGAATCCGACCAGGTCAGGACAACACCCGAGCCCGACGTATTCAACGCGGCGTTCAGGTTATACGGGCTGAGCGGTGCGGTACCGTCGTCGAAGAGCTGTGTAACCACCAGGGCGTTGACATACCCGATCGGGGTGCTTGCATTCAGCTTCGACATCTTGATGGTGATGGTACCCGTGCTGTCCGGTTTGAGGTTGGTCAGCGAGACGGTGTTCTGTGTATTGTTTTGTACGTAGAGCTGAACGGTTTGTCCTTCGGATTGGTAAACCGTGGTCCCGTTGTCCGGCACGTAGTTGAAGACGCTGCCGGCGTACAGGGTGATGTTGTAGAGCTTGGTGGTATCCAGGCCGCTCAGCGTGGGATACACCGTGTCCGGCGCCCCATAGTCTCCGAAGAACCAGAAGTCATGCAGGACGGCATCCGGGTAAACCCCGCTGTTGTTGCCGGTGTTGGGCCCGAGGGCGGCGCCACCCCACCAGGAGGTATTGAAGTTGAAGGTCCAGGGGAAGGGGTTGCCGGAATTGTCCAGGATGCCCGTGGTGACCTGGCCGGTGATGTTGTTCCACGGCGTGCCCACCGAATCCCCCGCCATGATGCGCAGGTAAGCGGTGCGGGTCGGGTTGACGAAATTCACCGTCAACGGGAAAGTGGACGTCGTCACACCCCCGGTATTGTCGGTACAGGTAACGGTGACCGTATAGCTGCCCTTCGCCCCGAAGGTGGGGTTGAGCACCAGCGTATCGGACCCGTTGGGGCCCGCATTCAGTGTGTAGTTGTTGGGTACCCCGCTCACGCTAAAGACCATGTTGTCTCCGCTCGGTGAGGTAGCCGTCAGCGGTATGCTAAGGGTGCTGCCGGTGTTGACGGTCTGGGCCGCCACCGCGGTGATCACGGGCGGGTAATTGTTGTTGACCGTCAGCGTAAAGGTGCCGTTGGTGGAGCCGCCGTGTCCGTCGGTGACGGTCACGCCGATACCAACGTAGGTGTTCGAATCGGTTTGGGCCGGGCTCAGGGTCAACACCGCCGTGCCGTTGCCGTTGTCCGTCAGTTTGACAAAGGCGGGCAGGTTCAACCCTGTAAAGGCCAGGGGATCCCCGTCGGCGTCCGTGGCACTGACGTTGATCGTGCCGGTGGTGCCGTAGCGAATCGTCGTGTTCGGGATCGGGGCAACCACCGGCGGGTTGTCCAGGGTCGTCGCGCCGGTGGCGGCGGTCAGGGCGGAAGAACCGCCGGGTCCGGTGGCCAGGAGCTGATAATAATAGGTCTGGTGGCCGAAGAGACCGGTATCCACGTAGGACGTTGTGCTTCCGCTGTTGATGATGGACAGCAACTGGAAGTGGGCCGAGTCACCGACGGAGCGGTTCAGCGTGTACCCGGTGATGGCGCTGGACGTGTCCGTCCAGGAAAGCGAAATTTTCTTCGACGACAGGGCCGTGGCCGTCAGGGTGGGGGTGACCGGCGCTCCGGGCAGCGGAGGTGTGGTCGCGGTCCAGTTGGCGTTGGCAAACGCCGAGTCCGGAATGGCCACGCTGGTAGTGGCGCCCGGTACTTTCCAGGTGACACTCAACGTGGCGGTCTGCGTACCGTCGTCATACGCCACGAACAAAGGATACTTGCCGACGGCCAGGGTCGTGGTGCCGGAACGGGTCGTCGCGTTTTGTTGGAAGTCGTTATTGACGACGACACCCGCCGCATTATAGGTGCCGATATACAGCTTGCTGGCGGCGGCGGAAGTGGTGGAGAAGGTATAGCTCCCGGCGCTCGTCACATTGAGGATACCGGTGTACTTGAAGGAGATATTCTTGGGAGACGCCCCGGCGGGGGTCAGCGAGAAGTTGGTCAGGCGGCCGGTAGCAGTGGCGGTCGCGGTGTCGAAGTCGGGCAACGGGCTGCCATAGGTGCGCTGGTAGAAGCGGTAGAGCAGACCGCCCTGGGACAGGGAGTCAAACCCGGAACCACCGGCGCCGTTGATGGCCTGCACCTCGTAGTAGTACGCCGTGCTGCTGGATACGCTGTTGTCCGTAAAGCTCGTCGAACCCGCGGGCAGGGTCGTGACGATATTGAACGGGCCGGTGACCGCCGTGCTGCGATACACTTCGAACCCGGTCTCGTTGTTGGAATTGTCGGTCCAGCTCAGGTTGACCTGGTTGTAGGCACTGGCCGTGGCCTTGACGTTCGTCGGCCTGTTGGGGACGGTTCCCGGAGATGTCGGCGTACCTGCAAAGTATTTGTTCGGGATCGCGACAAAGCCGGAGTTGCCGTTGACCGCGAAGCTGCTCCATTGGACGGTCATCGAAGCGGTGCCGGTCTGTTTGAAGTAGGCGATACAGATCGGGTAGGTCCCCGCCGTCAGGTTCATGGAGGAACTGGTCACCTGGGTGACGGTGGTTTGTACCTTGTTGTTGTTGACGGTAGGCGTCCCCGTGGGGGTAAGGCTGTTGAACCAAAGCTCGCTTCCGTCGGAAGAAGACGTGGCGAACTTATAGCTCCCCGACACCGGGATGGTGATATAACCGCTCCAGATATAGCCGAAGTTGACGCTTGCTGTTCCGGTATACAGGTTGATGAGGGTGTTGGGGCTGATACCCTGCGCCGTCGGCGTGAGGGAGGTCAGTTGCGCGCAGGACGTAAGCGCGGGGCCGGATATATAAAAGTTATACGCCAGGCCGGAGTAAATCGCCTGTGCGTCCACCTGGGGTGTACGCGGGCCGACGTTGCCGCTGCCGTCCACCGCCACAACATAGATCGAATACCAATTTCCCTTGGTAAGCCCGTTGAGGATAAAAGACGTATTGGAGGTAACGTTGCTTAATTGCCCGTTGACATAAATATTGTAGTGGTCCACGCTCACGTTGTCCGTGGCGGCGCCCCAGGTGATGTAAATCGTCGTGTTCGTGGTCCCGGTGACGGTGACGTTGCCCGGCGCGCTGGGCGGTATCTTGTCGGAATTGGTCGTCACGCTGGTCTCACCGGACAAGGGCGCGGCCCCGGTCGTGTCTATGGCGCGGATCACGTAGTAGTAGGGTGTACCCGCCTTCAAACCGACGGAATCCGTCCAGTTAAGCACGGAGGGTGTGGTTTGGCCCAGGTAGGTATAAGGCCCGCCGCTTTTGGTGCCCCTATACACCTCGAAGGCCGTCGGGGGATTGGTAGGATTAGGCTGTGTCGCCCAGCTCAACCCTACACGGGTAAAGCCCAGTGAATTGGCGACCAGGCTGGAGGCTGCCGTGGGGGCGTTGGGCCCGCCGGCGTTGATGACCTCGAAAACGGCTGAGGGCAGCGAGTGACAGGAGAATTTCGGGGTGCCAATCACGTAATAATCACCGGGGCTGCTGACCGTAATACTCTGGTTCGTCCCGATTACGCTGGACGAACCCACCTTGTACCAGGCATAGGCCGAATCCCCCACAGGCAGGGTCAGGCCGACGGTATTGGTACCGTCCGCTCCTGGTAAAGCCACGGTCTGCGGTTTGACCAGCGCAATGTTCGGTGTTTGCGTCGTCGCCTGGACGACGATGTTTACGGGCACCGGCGACCAGGGGGTCCATACCGTGCCGCGTTCGAGCCGGCAGTCATACGTACCCGCCTTGGTAACGACGAGCGAGTCCGCCGTCGCACCGGGGATCACGGTCCCGTTTAAACGCCATTGGTAAGCCGTCGCCCCCGGTACCATGCCCAGGGTTTCTTTGATGCTGTCCCCGGGGCAAAAAGTCGTACGCCCAAACAAGGGCCAGGGGTTGGCTATATTACAGGCATTGACAAAAGTAAAAAAGTTGGGTTCCAGCCAGGCGCTGTCCCAGGTGTCGTGTCCCTGGGTGGTGAAAAGCGTATAGTTGAAGTTAGCGCCCGCTGCATAAAAATAGGGTAGGACCTGGGCGGTGGTGGCCGGTGCCGGTGCCACGTCCTGTCCACCCTGGAAATACCAGTAGGGCGTATATTTCAGCTGGTTGACGATCGAAGGCGCTTCGAAGGACAGGGACATCGCCGACATCGGCAACACCCCTGCGACGTACTGTGCATACGCCTGAAAGAATCCCCAGCACGCCTGACCACCCGCCGAGAGGCCGTTGATCACAATCCGGGATATATCCACCTTGTTGTTCGCGATCATATAGTCGATGATCGAGGAAATAGCGGTGTATTGACCGCTGGAGAAAAAGCCCGTGCTCTGCATACAAAGGACATAGCCGTCGAAGGTGCCATTGTCCACCGAAGTCTGGAAGAACTGCCCGCCATGGTAAAGCTGGGTTTCGTTATCCGTGACCGGACCCGCTTCCCCGAGGCCGTGAAAGAAGATAAACAACGGGTATTTTTTGCCGTCGTTCGCCGTGGGGTTATACGTCTTCGGGAAGTGCACCCGGAAGGGGGAACCGTTTAGGATGTAACACTTGTACTCCGTCGTGTTCCAGCTCAGCGAAGGGGTCCTGCCCCATTTGCCGATGGTGCCGTTGGGCGGCTGGGTGGGAGTGCTCGACTTGGTGTAGTTGACGATGGTGTCAGACGGGTTGATAACAGACTGTCCGGACACTTCCATTTTCAAGCAAACGCAGATCAGAACCAAAAGAGCAGCGTAGAGCTTAGGCATCTAGTAATGTTTTGTGGTGAAATAGGGATAAGCAAAAACCAACCGACGGCTATCTACAATATCGGCACGGTAAAATTACTTTGCCGGACTTTGGTAATTCCGGCAATTGGGTGAAGGACCCTTTTTTGTTCGTGAACGCGGGGATTTTGAGGGAAAATGGGCTCAGGCCCGCCTTGCTTTTTCCCAGGCGCCGGATTGCCCGCCCCTACACCACCGCACAAACCCCTGAAGCACAGAGAGATTCATAAAAATGAAGTAACGCGGGAGCTTACCCGCTTTCACGGGGAGCAGGGCCAGCGCGTAAAAGGCGGCTTGGGCCGCGAAGAGCCACACGTAGAGGTCGCCGGCCATCGCGCCGCCCGCGCCGTGCGCCGCACTGTGCGTCGCCAGGGCCGCGCCCGCAAGCACCGCCCCCGCAACCACCGACAGCACCAGGCAAAACGGGCTTGCCACCCACCGGAGCACCCGGTGCGACATATATAGATAATATAGCCGCGGGTACCGCCAGGGAGATACCGCCCCCCGGAGCAGGGCCACCGACTGGAACCCCCCGGCGGCGATCCGGACCTTGCGTTTACGCTCGTCCTCCATGGAGAAGGACGGCGTCTCCACCGCGCACGCGCCGGGTTCATAAATGACCCTGTAGCCAGCCGCGGCAATGCGCATGGAAATGACAAAGTCGTCCAGGATGATCGACGGGTCGACGGGCGTATACAGGTTTTTTCGGAAGGAAAAGAGTTCCCCGGCGGCGCCCACGACCGAATAGAAATCCGAGTCGATGCGCTTCAGCGCGGACTCGTATTTCCAGTAGAGGCCTTCGCCTTCGCCGACCGAGGCGTCGGCGCCATCGCCCGGCGCGGGTGCCACGCCCCTGTCGGCCGCCGTCGCACCTGCGCGAGGCGCGGCCGCCACCCCCTCGTCGGCCGCCGTCGCACCTGCGCGGGGCGCGGCCGCCACCCCCTCGTCGGCCGCCGCCGCACCCGCGCGGGGCGCGGCCGCTGCGACCACCTTTTTTTCCCCCGCTACCCCGCCCACCTGCGGATCGGCATAGTGCCGGGCCATCAACCTCAAAGCGTCCGGGTTCAACATCGTATTGGCATCGCTGGCGACGATCACCGGGTGAACGGCCGCGGCTACCGCCCGGTTGAGCGCCGCCGACTTGCCGGCCCGGCCGGGCTCGTGCAACAAGCGAACGTTTGCATACGAGCGCACGATGTCCGGCGTCTCGTCCGTGGAGCCGTCGGTCACGAAGAGCCATTCCACCTTGCCGGTAGGGTAATCCTGCGCCAGGCAATTCTGAATTTTGGCGGCGATACAGGAAGCTTCATTATAGGCGGCAACGATAAAGGTGAGGTGCGGCAGCTCCGCGGCGTCGGCGTTCAGCCCGGCGGCGCGCCCGCTGGCGGCGCCAGGCCCACCGGCGGCCGGAACGCCCCCGCGGCGGGGCCACAACTTATTGATAATAAAAGCGATTACAGCGTATCCGGCATAGTTGAAAGCGATCACGAACCAGCAGCCGAAGAGGACGATTTTCCAGAGAAGCATGTCCTAAGATACCATTTTCCCGCGTTCACGAGGATTTTCACTGCGTTCACCCGAATTGCCCTTTGCGGGAAAAAATCCCGTTATACTTTAGCTTCAGAAACCGTATCCTGGAACTGCCAAAGGTCCAAGTACGGTTTCTTTTTGCTTCCTCTTAAACTAGTTATTGATGATTATGCGTACACGCATACGTGTAGTTCACAGGTCCTGCTTACCGTTATTCCCCAGGGGCGTCCGCCGTTCAACGGCCGTCCCTGGGGACAGGACCTTCCACCGGGCTGCCCATCATCACCTTACCTCTAAATCCCTATGATGATGATGACGAAACCCACCTTGCTCCTGGTCGACGACAACGACGCGCTCCTCCGCCTGCTGAAGTCCATTTTCGACAAACAGTATTCGGTCTTTACCGCCGGTGACGGCGTGGAAGCCATCCACCTCCTGTCCAAGGGCATACGCCCGCGACTGATCCTTTGCGACGTGCAAATGCAGAACATCGACGGGATGGAACTGGTCAGCTTCCTGTCCACGAGCCGTTTGTACCGGGACATCCCCGTGATCCTGCTGACGGAGGCGGGCCAGACCCTGGAAACGCCGGGGGCCGGGAACGTCGCGCGGATCGTCCAAAAACCTTTTGACCCTGTTCACCTGCTGGAGACCGTTAACGGCGTGCTTGCCCAGACGGTCGTCACCCGCCGGCCTTCGATGTTTACCGCGGGTTCATTCTTCACTACTTCTAAATCCTGAGCGCCATGATTGAAACGCTACGCCCTTATCAAACGAAGAGAAATACGACCGAGTGGAAATGGCACTCCCATTCCACTAACAATTATATGGAGCCCGGGGGCCGCAACCTCCTCCTCATCGGGGAAGCAGCGGCGCTGTACAGCTACCGGCTCCAGCACCGCGGCTATACCTGCGTGCTGGCGGCCAGTATCCATGAGGCGCGCAACATCCTCCTGTTGGAATACTACCAGCAGGGCCGGACGCTTCCGGAAGCCATCCTTTGTGACAGCGCCCAGGACAGCTCCCTCATCGGGCATTTTGCCGGTTTCCTGTCGGTGACGAAAGAATATGCACGGATCCCCTTTATCCTTCTGTCAAGGGACGAGGATGAAGAGGGGGGGACAGGCAACGCCCCCATTGGTGTCGACGACGTTTTTGACGGCAGGGCCACCGACGACGACCTGTGCGCCAAGATCGAGGTCCTGAAAAAATACAAACACCTCCGCCAGACGCTGCCGTATCATACGCGCGAGGAGCAGGTGGCGGTTAGCCCCCGGTCACACCGGTTCGGCCAGAGAACATTGGACATCCTGGTATCGGGCATCGCCCTGGCGGTCCTTTCCCCGGTGCTCCTCGCCGTCGGGCTGGCCATCGTGCTGGACTCCCGCGGGCCTGTCCTGTACGCGTCACCCCGGGCCGGCCGGGGGTACCGGATCTTCAAGTTCTATAAATTCCGTACGATGGTCGTCGGTGCGGACCGGAAGATCGACCAGCTCAAACACCTCAACCAGTACGACGTCAAGGACGGTGCCAGCGGCCCCATGTTCCTGAAGATCGATAAAGACCCGCGGGTGACGCGCCTCGGCCGTTTCCTGCGCAACACCAGCCTGGACGAGCTGCCCCAGCTCCTGAATGTCCTGCTCGGCGACATGTCTCTCGTAGGGAACCGGCCCCTGCCTTTGTACGAAGCCTGCACCCTGACCGCCGACGAGAGCGTACAACGCTTCCTGGCGCCCGCGGGCATCACCGGCCTCTGGCAGATCAAAAAACGCGGGCGTCCCGATATGTCCGTACAGGAAAGGATCAGCCTCGACATCGACTATGCGAACCAGCATTCTTTCTTTTATGACCTCCGGATCCTTCTGAGCACCCCCAAGGTCCTCATACAAAAAGCAGACGTATAGCCATGACGACCCTTTGGCTAACGGTCCTGATCATCCTGATCTACTTCGGTTGTTCCGTGGCCTATCTTCTGATCCTTACCCTGGCGGGCAAATACAACTACCGGAACCCGTGGACCCTGGGTAGTACACAGCCTACATTATACCGCCGGATCGCGATTGTCGTACCGGCCTATAAAGAAGACGGGATCATCGTGCATACCGCCCAAAACCTCCTGGACCAGGACTACCCGGCGATTTGTTTCGACGTCCACGTGATGGCGGACTCCCTCCGGCCGGAGACGGTCGCCCGGCTTAGGGGGCTACCCCTGACGGTTTGGGAGGTGGCCTTTAAGAAAAGCACGAAGACCCGGTCGCTGAACGCCTTTTTCATCCGCAACCGGCAACCCTACGACGTCGTCCTGATTTGCGACGCCGACAATATGGTGGGCAGCGACTTCCTGAGCAAGGTCAACGCCGCCTTCGACCAGGGCGCCCGCGCCTTCCAGGGGAGAAGGGTGGCCAAAAACACGGACACGTCCTACGCGTTCCTGGACGCGTGCAGCGAGGCCATCAACAACCATATTTTCCGTAAGGGCACCAGCGCCCTGGGGTTGTCCTCCGCCGTGATCGGTTCGGGGATGGCCTTTGAATACAATATGCTCCGCGACATCCTGGCCTCTATCGACGCCGTGGGTGGTTTTGACAAACCGCTTCAATTGAAGGTCGTGGCCCGGGGCATAAAAATACGCTACGTAGAGGACGCCCTGATCTACGACGAGAAGATCGAAAGCGGGGACGCTTTCGGCAACCAACGCCGGCGCTGGCTGTCGAGCCAGTGGGTGTACCTGAGACGCTACTTCCTGCCCGGCTGGGTCCAGCTTTTCCGGGGGAACGTCTCTTATTTCAACCTGGCGGTGGCGAACAACATCGTCCTGCCGCGGGCCCTCCTCTTAGGCGCGCTGCCCCTTGTGGCCGCGGGCGCCTTTTTTGTGGACCCGGTGCTGGGTTGGACGGGTGTGGTCCTTTGGGTAGGATACCTTTTTACCCTGGCCATGGCCTTGCCGAAGGCCTACTACGGAAAGGATCTGATAAAGGCGTTGATAAGATTACCCGGCGCTATGGGCAGGATGGCCCTTAATTTGCTGCAACTGCGCAGCGCCGACAAAACGTTTATCCATACCCTGCATACGAGGACGACCATTTCTAACAATGTTCTGAACCGGTAATATGGCTGCACAAAAACCTCTGGTGAGCATCATCACCATCAACTACAATGCTACGGCCCTGACGGTGGACCTCCTGGAATCCATCCACTACCTGACGTACCCCAACGTCGAGGTCATCGTGGTGGACAATGCCTCCAGGGAAAGCCCGGTGGAAGCCTTGCAAAAGGCCTACCCGGAGGTACAGCTCATCATGAGTCCTAAGAACCTGGGTTTTGCGGGCGGAAACAACCTGGGGATCAAGGCCGCCAGGGGGGAATACTTGTTTTTTGTCAACAACGATACGGTCCTCACCCCCGACATCCTCGAAGGGTTGGTGGAGACCTTTGAAAAATACGCCGACGCCGGCGCTGTCAGCCCGAAGTTCCACTACTACGACGCTCCCGGTACGATCGAATTTGCCGGGTACGAGCAGGTGAACATGTTTAGCGGGCGCAACGCCATGGTCGGCTGCAAACGGAAAGATTACGGGCAATATGATAAAGAAGGGGTGACCAACTACGCCCACGGCGGCGGTATGATGGTACCTGCTTGGGTTATCCGGGAAGTAGGCCTCATGCCTGAGGTCTACTTCCTGTACTATGAAGAGTTCGACTGGTGCGAGCAGATCAAGCGGCGGGGCTACCAGGTCTACTACCAGCCAAAGTCGTTGATTTACCACAAGGAGTCCATGACCGTCGGCAAAACCAGCACCCTGAAAACCTTTTACCAGAACCGCAACCGCATCCTGTTTATGCGGCGCAACGTAAAAGGCTGGCCGCTCGTCGTTTTTACAGTATACTATACTTTGTTCACGGTTCCCAAAAATACGCTGAAGTACCTCGTCAAGAGGGAGTCCAAACACCTCCGGGCCTTTTGGCAGGGTCTCGCCTGGAATGTATCGAACTGGGATTTGTCCAACCTAAAATCGTAAACGTATGTGTGGCATCGCCGGCTTTGTAGATTTTACCCGCCAGACGGGCAAGGACACGCTGGTCCGCATGACGGACAGCCTGGCCCACCGTGGTCCCAACGACGCCGGGTATGAGGTCATTGAACAACCCGGGGCTTCCGTGGGCCTGGGTCAGCGGCGGCTGTCCATCCTGGACCTGTCCAGCGGCGGTCACCAGCCCATGCACTTCCGCCACCTGAGCATGATCTTTAACGGCGAGGTCTACAACTTCATGGAAGTGCGCAAGGAGCTCGAAGCCGTAGGCTATACCTTCGACTCCACCTCCGACACCGAGGTCATCCTGAAGGGCTTTCACTGCTGGGGTCCGTCCGTCGTGGACAAGTTCATCGGCATGTTTGCCTACGTCGTTCTGGATAGGGAAAAAAATGTCGTGACCGTCACGCGCGACCGCGCCGGCGTCAAGCCGTTTTACTACTACTGGGACGGCCAGCACTTTCTTTGGGGCAGCGAGCTCAAGGCCTTTCACCAGCACCGCGCTTTCCGGAAAGACATCGACGTCAACAGCCTCGCGCTTTTCCTGCAATTCAGCTATATCCCCGCGCCTTATTGCATTTTCAAAAATACCTATAAGCTTCGCCCCGGTCACATCCTGACCCTGTCCCTCGGCGACAAACGCGTCGTGGAGCGTCCCTACTGGGACGTGGCGGACTGTTACAACAAGCCGCGCCTGCGCATCGACGAACAGGAGGCCCTGGAAGAAACCGAACGTCTCCTCGTGTCCGCCTACAACTACCGGATGGTGGCCGACGTCCCCGTCGGGATCTTTCTCAGCGGCGGGTACGACAGTTGCAGTGTCGCTGGTATCCTTCAAAAGGGCCGGACCGAACGCCTCAAGACCTTTACCATCGGTTTTCACGAAGCGGACTTTAATGAGGCGCACTACGCCAAAAAGGTCGCGGACTACCTGGGCACCGATCACCACGAGTGGTACATCACGGCCGGCGACGCAAAGGACGTATTCCACCGGCTGCCCGAGATCTATGACGAGCCTTTTGCGGACAATTCCGTCGTGCCCACCGCCCTGGTCAGCCAGCTCGCGGCGCGGCACGTAAAGGTGTCGCTGTCCGCGGACGGGGGAGACGAGATTTTTGCGGGGTATAAGAAGTTTAACCAGTCGCTTCGCTATACGGAAAGCATACCCGCGCCGGTACAGTCTATGCTGTCGGGGGCCATGAGCCTGATCAATCCCGAGCGCATACCCTATTTTTCGCGCCAATACAACTTCGATACGCGGTACCGTAAGATGCAGGCGATCTGGGAATCCCGCAGTCCCCTGGAGGCATTGAAGGTCATCAGCAGCTATACGACGCCCGAGGAAGTGGCGGCTTTTATTCGCCCCGCGTATACGGCCTACGAGACCTCTTTTGACACCGGCTACCCCGGTGCTTCTTTGGACGGCCTGAACCGGATGCTGTCGGTAGACTATAAGACCTTCCTCGTGGACAACAACCTCGTCAAGGTCGACCGCGCCACCATGGCGGTGGGGCTGGAAGGGCGGGAACCCATGCTGGACCATCGGGTCATCGAGTTCCTCGCGCAGCTTCCGGCGGATTTGAAGATCCGCAAGGCGGTCGATCTTCGCGGCCGGCCCGTCAATAAATACCTCCTCAAAAAAATCGTCCACAAGTATATCCCGAAGGAACTGATGGACCGTCCGAAGATGCCGTTTATCGCGCCTTTGAAGGTCTGGTTCCGGGACGAGCTTGCCGAAAAGATGCACGACTACTTAGGCGAGCGCAAGCTCCGTGAAAGCGGGCTGTTCAACGCAAAGCCCATCATGGAACTGTCCAGGGCGTACCTCGCGGGGTCGCCCGTCAACTATCAGAAATTGTGGAACCTGCTCGTATTCCAACTGTGGTATGAGCGCTGGATGAAAACGCCGGTGGCCACGGCGATGCCCGCGGAGGAGGTGCTCGCATGAGCGCGCCGACGACCATAGCGGCCGGCGGCAAGATCCGCGTCCTCGAAGCCATCCGTCAAGGCAAAGTCGGGGGCGGGGAGACCCACATCCTCAACCTCGTGGAGCACATCGACACCACGCGTTTCGAGCCCGTGGTCCTGGCCTTTACCCATGGCAAAATGATGGAGACCCTGGACCGCATGGGGGTCAACCACCACGTTATTCCCTCCAACCGGGCCTTCGACCTCTCGACCTGGAACACCGTGCGCCGGCTGATGCAGCGCGAACGGATCGACCTCGTCCACGTCCACGGCACCCGGGCCAACACCAACATCTTGTGGGCCGCACGCATGTTGCGGCTGCCCATCATCTATACCGTCCACGGCTGGTCCTTTCACGACGACCAAAGCTGGTGGGTGAAGAAGGCGCGGATTTTTGTGGAAAAGTGGATCACGCGTTTCGTGAACCGCACCATCTCGGTGAGCGGGAGCAACCAGGAGACGGGGAACCGGTATATCCCGCACTTTCAGTCGGTCGTCATCCCCAACGGGATCAGCCTGTCGCAGTTCGACCCGGGGCGCGCCCTGAACGATGTGCGCCGCCAATGGGGGGTGACGGCAGACGCCTGCGTCCTGGGCTTTGTCGGCCGCATGACGTTGCAAAAGGATCCGCTGGCGCTGATCGAGGCCTTCCCGCAGGTGTTGCGCGCCAACCCCCGCGCGGTACTCGTGCTGGTGGGTGAAGGCGAGCTCAAGGAGCCTGCCCGCAAACGCGTGGTGGAGCTGGGGTTGGAGGGGAAGATCATTTTTGAAAAGTTCCGCACAGACGTCCCCGATGTCCTGGCGGCCATGGATATTTTTTGCCTGCCCTCCCTTTGGGAAGGGTTGCCCATCGGTCTTATGGAGGCCATGGCGATGCGCAAGGCCTGTCTGGCGACACGGGTGGACGGATCCAAAGAGCTCATCCGGAACGGGGAAAACGGTCTCCTGGTGGAGCCCGGCGAGCCCGTGGGCCTGGCCGAAGCGCTGGTCCGCCTGGTCACCGATACGCCCTTGCGCATGCGCCTGGGCAGCCAGGCCCGGCACACCATAGAAGCCGGCTTTGACGTCACGGGGATGACGCGGAAAATCGAATCATTGTATTTAGAAACACTGGAGCATAAATGAGTAAGACCCTTTACGAATATGACCGCATCGCCGACCGGAAACGCGTCGACTTTATCGCGGAGACCCTGGCGCAACAACTGCCGGCCGACGCGCGTATCCTTGACGTGGGTTGCGGCAACGGGGTCATCAGCCGCCACCTCGGCCGGCTGGGTTTTCGCGTGACCGGCATAGACGTCAGTGAACGCACCATCGAAAAGGCGAGGAGCATCGACCCCCTGCCCAACGTGGCGTTCATCACCAAAAGTGCCGAGGAGCTCGTCGCCGAAGGCACCCGGTACGAAGCCGTGATCTGTAGCGAGGTCCTCGAACACCTCCACGACCCCGGCGCCCTCCTGGAGGTCCTGTATGCGTCCTTAACCGACAACGGCGTGCTGATCGTCACCGTCCCCAACGGCCGCGGCCCCCGGGAAAGCTTTGTGACCCGGCCCGTCCTCAACGCCCGCCGCCGCAACGGCTGGCTTTGGAGAACGGTCGTCGGTGCCAAAAAACTGTTTGGTTACAGCGGGACGACCGTCCAATCCGATGCCGACAACCTCGACCACGTACAGTTCTTTTCCAAAAATGATTTGGAAAAACTGTCCGCGGCACACCGCTTCCGGATCACGCGTTTCGGGAGCGCCAACTTTGTGGAAGACGTCTTCCCGTTCTCGTTTTTTGCCAAGCGCCTTCCCTTTTTGCAAAAAATGGATTGCGCCCTGGCGGACCGTTTACCCGTGACGTTTTCCGGTGGATTTTTTACTGTTTGGGAAAAGAAGTGATCATAGACCCATAGAGAGCTTTGCGTAAACTGAAGATTGCATATTTGACGGGAAATGACCCCAGGGATAAACGTACCTGGTCCGGTTCCACCTACTATATTGCGCGCGCCCTGCAGCAACACGTGGGTGAGGTGGACCTGCTCGGCCCCCTGAAGGTGCCGTTTTGGATGGACCGGCTTTTCCGCGCCATCGCCAAACTCGTGCGTGTGACGTTCGGGACCGAATACTTTGCCCAGTTCTCCATACCGCTCAGCCTGTATTATGCCGGCGCCCTCCGCCGCAGGATGCGGGGCAACCACTATGACCTGATCTGCGCCCCCGCTTCCAACGTCGAGCTCGCCTATGTCAAGACCCATCTGCCCGTCGTCCTCATCGCCGATACGACCTTTCAACTGATCACCCACTACTACGCCAAGGACTTTAAGAAGATGTCCCGCCTGTCGCGCTGGGAAGGTAACCTGCTGGAGAAACGCTCCCTCAAACGGAGCCGCTTGTCCGTCTTCTCCAGCGAATGGGCCGCCGACTCCGCCATTAAGGATTATAAGGTCGACGCCCGCAAGGTCGCCATCATACCCCCCGGTGCCAATATGGACCATCGTCCCGAAGCGGACATCATCCACCGCAAGTTCGCCAACCCGCGGCTCACCGTCCTTTTCCTTGCCTCCGAATGGTCCGGCAAAGGCGGCGACCTGGCCCTCCAGACCCTCACCTTGCTGCGCGAAGTGCATGGGGAAGACGCCCGCCTCATCGTCTGCGGGTGCGAGCCCCCGCCGGGGATCGAACACCCCGACATGGAGGTGATACCGCTTCAGGCAAAAAACAGCGAGCTCCTTTCCACGGTCCACTTCCTGATCCAGCCCACCCGGGCCGATGCCTCCCTGATCATCGCCTGCGAGGCCAACGCTTACGGCGTCCCCGCCATCACCACCGAAACCGGGGGCATCCCGGACGTTGTCCAGGACGGCGTCAACGGATATTGCTTACCTTACCATGCCGATGGCCGGCTCTATGCCCTGTTGATCTCCGAGCTTTTCAAAGACCAGGAACGCTACGAACAGCTCGTCCAGACCAGCCGGATGCGCTTTGAAGAGAAGCTCAACTGGGACAGCTGGGCCGAGAGCTTCCAGGAAGCGGCAAGCGCGGCCATGCCCGAACTCTCCCGATGACCATGGAACTGAAAGGCACGACCATATTTATCCTGGGCACGGCCAAATTCGACGAGCCGTACGAATCGACGAGCTATACGCTGGCCAAATACCTGGCAAGGGATAACCAGGTCTTCTACGTCGACTACCCGTTTACCTGGAAGGATTACCTGAAGAACCGCGACGGGGCGCAATTCGCGAGAAGGAAAGGACATTTTTCCCCCCTGGCCGACGGGATCATCGATACCGACGTGCCGAACCTGAAGGTCGTGATCGTCCCGCCGGTGGCCTCCATCAACTTCCTGCCGGAAGGCTGGTGGTACCGGAGAATACTGCGGTTGAACCAGGTGTTGATCATCCGCCGCCTGCAACACATCCTCCGGCGGTACGGCATTAAGGAATACATATACCTGAATTCTTTTTCCTTCAATTACCCTGACGTGGCTTATGCGCTGCGCCCGGCCCCCGCGCTGACGATCTACCAGTCGGTGGACCCGCTCATCATCGAATACGACAAACGGCACGGCCAGGTGTCCGAACCCTGGCTGGTCCGGCACAGCGACCTTTGCATCTGCACCAGCAAGGCGTTGTATGAACAATACCGTGCGGTCAACCCGAAGACGTTTTTTATCCCCAATGCGGCCAACCTTCACCACAGCAGCAAGGCACTGGATCCGGCGCTGGAGGTACACCCCGCGCTGCAGTCTTTGACCCGGCCCGTGATCGGATACTTTGGCAACATCGAACGGCGGATCGACTATGTCCTGCTGGAACGTGTTTTCCGGGACCATCCGGACAAGACGTTTGTTTTCGCGGGCGCCCTTTCGGAGGACTGGCCGGCCCCGGACTGGTTTTTCCAAGTGCCCAACGTGGTGCTTTTAGGCCGTCAGCCGTACGACCAGATGCCCGCCATCGTCAAGGGATTCGACGTCGCCATCATCCCCTTCAAGGAGGATCACGTCAGCCGGACCATTTTCCCCCTAAAACTTTTCGAATACCTCGGCGCGGGCAGACCCACGGTGTCCACCAATTTCAACCCCGACCTGGCCGAACACGCCGAGGGCACGGTCTTTTTCTGCAAGGACCCGGAAACGTTCTCCGCCGCCATCAACCAGGCTTTGCGCGACAACGGCCCGGATGCGCTCGCGGCCCGGTTGGCCGTAGCCGGCCGGAATACCTGGGAGAACAGGGTGGAGGAGTTGATGCAACTGGCGGGGGCCTATATCAGGCGCTCTTGAGCAGGCCTTTGCCCCTGGTGAAGATCGTGCGGTACGTTTCTACCGCATACCCATAAGTCGTCCGAAGGTCAAACCCGATCTGTTTCCGCATCAGGAAATACCATACGATCACGATCAGCACAGACGAGATCGACGTCCCCAGGGCGGCCCCGTAAAAACCGATTTTTACCAACAACAGGTAATTGATGCTCAGGTTGATGGCCAGGGCCAGGATATTCATCCACAGCGTGACCTGCGGTTTACCGATGGAGTTCAGCAGGTTGGCGGCCTGGTTTTGCATCGGCCTGGCCAGCCCCGCGATCATATACAGTTGCAGGACGGGTGCGGCATCCAGGTAGGCCCTTCCGGCGACGATGTACAGGATGACTTTTGGGAAAAGGATGATGACGATGGAGACGGGTACCGTGAAAGCCATCAGGATGCCTACCATTTTTTCAAAAAGGTAACGCACCTTGTCCGGTCCTTCATCGACCGACGCCCGGGCGCTTTTGGGGAAAAGGATGTCCGCGGCGGCAAAGGACGGGGTGTCCAGGACCACATTGATCCGCGTGGCCGCATAATAGGTGGCCACGGCAGAGCTGCTCAGGAAGGTCCCCATCATAAACTGGTCCAGGTTCTGGAAGACGTTGGACACGGCGCCGGAAGCAAAAACGAATTTACCGTAGCCGAGGATCCGCTTGACCCAGGTAAGGGTAGGGTTGAACCGGTGAAAGAGATAGGGCCGGGAATACCCATAAAGCACCAGGGTTCCCGCTGCGACGCTGATCGCCAGGAAGATGGCTACCTGTTCCAGGCCAAGGCCGGTATGCAACAACAGTGACCCCGCGATCAGGGCGAAGAAAGTCACCTGGCGCACGATATACCCCGCGAAGACCCCTTTAAAGTCCAGGTGGGACTGCTGTACGGCTTCCAGGTGGGCAAAGAACACCAACAAGAGGATAGCGGGTATATACCACCGCAGCATCATCGCCAGGTCGGGCCCCGTGTGCAACGCACGGCCCAGCCAGGGCCCGCAAAGGAGGACAAAACCGATAAATAAAAAGCTGATCGTCAGGTTGATGAGCATAGATGAGCTCGCAATTTCAGATTTCTCCTCCAGTTGATTGGTGACATAGCGGACGTGGGCGTTTTTGAGCAGCCCTGTCTTTGTCATCTCAAAGACCGTGGTAACGGTCAGGAACAAGGCATACGTCCCCATCTGTGGTTTCGAAAGCACACGGATCAAAACCATGATGTTTACAAGGCCGAAAAAAGTCAGGGAGAAACGTTGAAGGATCGAAAAAAAGGCGGATCGGATCCAATATGAGGATAAATACTTATTCACATTTTTTTTCACGACGAAATTTTTTCCGGAGAGGCAGCCTATCTTTGCAAAGATATATTTAATTTCATTAGCCTTTGAAAAACATACGCCTTATACACGATGCGCCGTAGTTTCCCACCCCTATGCATCAACAGTTGTTCGTAGAATTACCCCATTAAATTAAGTTTAAATACGATTGATTATTCCGGATGATGGCATAATATTTGTCATAACCCGGGGACAGGAAAACCATTTAAAGAATCTGATGACTGTGACCTCTAGGCGAAATCCAAAATCCATTCTATGAAACAACTGTACTGTTCATTGATCGCCGCGCTTTGTCTTTGGCATGCGGCGCGATCACAGACCATTGTGGGGGGGCAGCAGGTGATCACGCTGCCATCGAGTCCCTGGGCGACGACCCAGGCATTGCTTTCTCTTCCGAGTGATTACGACAGCAGCAGCACCACGACTTACCCGTTGATCCTTTTTCTGCATGGCGTCGGCCAGGCAGGCACCGATATCACCACCATGCTCTCCGATCAGGGGGGCATACCTTATAGAATATCGACGGGTTGGGTTCCCCAGGCCGTCAACCCCAAGGATGGTAAAACCTACAAGTTTATCGTCGTTTCTCCACAATCACCCAGTTGGTCTTATCAATACCAGCAGATCCAGTTCATCCTGCCGGGCATCCTTGCCAAGTACAGGGTGGACACGACGCGTATATACATTACCGGTTTATCGGCGGGCGGCAACGGCGCCCTGACCTGTATTACGGACGATCCCCATTTCTGCGGCAAGATTGCTGCCGTTTCTGTGATGTCCGCGGCTTCCATTACCTCCACCGAGGCGGCGGCCATGAAGAACGTGGCGACCAACTACCTGCCTTTCTGGGATATATGCGGAACGGCGGACCCCAACGGTTTTTATCCGCCCAACGTAGCGTATGTAGACTCCGTCTGGCTGCACAACCCCAATCCTACGCCGGACTCCACCTGGTTGTATAATGTTGGACACTCTTCCTGGTTCCAGGGCTATGACCCCACCTGGACGGGTAGGGGCGGGCATACCACCGGGATCAATATGTACCAGTGGTTCCTGCTTTGGCAACGGGGGAATACCATCCCCTGGGGACCCAACGTGACCTCATCCACGCCGCCTTCACCCGTGGCCAAGACGGTGTCGGGCAATGTGACCATCACCTTACCCCTGGATTCTACTTTATTGAACGCTTCGGCTTCCACCCCTCCCAGCGGAGGGACTATATCTTCTTATCAATGGTCCGTCCTGAGCGGGCCAACCGGCTATACGCTTAGGAGTCCTTACACGGTGCAGACGGAGCTGACCAACCTGGCGGCCGGCACCTATAAGGTGCTGCTCACCGTAACAGGCAACCTGGGCGGCGTCGGCTACGATACGGTGACCGTGACGGTAAACCCGAGTACCCACAACCCGCCGGTACCGGTGATCACGCCCACCAGCACCACGCTTACCTTACCCGCGAACAGTACGACCCTGAACGGGGCTTCGTCAACGGACGCGGGCGCCACGATATCTTCTTATACCTGGGCCATGGTCAGCGGGCCCGCCACACCCTTACTCGTCAACAACACGACCTCCGTCGCGACCGTCTCGGCGCTTGTGAGCGGGACGTATATATTTTCGCTAACCCTTAAAGATAACCTCGGGGCCACCGCGACGGGGTACGATACCGTCATCGTCAACAACCCGGCCCCGTCCAATACGCCACCCGTGGCGGCGGTGACCAACGGCTCCGTCACCGTCAATTTGCCAACGGATACCACCGTCCTGAACGGGACGCCCTCCACACCACCCGCCGGGGGGACCATCACGGGTTACCAATGGGCGGTGCTGAGCGGGCCCGCCGGCTCATCCCTGAGCGCCGCGACCAGCTCGGTGACGACCCTCAAGGGGCTGGTGGCCGGTGTGTATAAGGTGTCCCTGACCGTCACCGACGGCGCCGGCATCACAGGCGTGGACACCGTCACGGTGACGGTCGATACCGTGGCCGCCGGCTCTTCCACCTGCAGCGGCAAACGCATCCTCCTCACCCAGGCCGGGGACGGCGGGATCACGCTTCAGGGCGAGAACCTGGCCTACCAGCCCGGCGACACGCTGGTCATACCGAATACCGGCACGCCCTATACCTGGATCGACTTTACCGACCTTTATGGAACGGCGACCTGTCCCGTGACCATCATCAACAGCGGCGGCCAGGTCCATGCTACGGTCCGTTTCAATTGCGGCAACTGCCGCTTTGTCCACATGACGGGTACCGGCAGCGCCGGGACGACCTACGGCTTCCTCCTGGAAAATGCGTCCAGGACCAGCGCCGGTATCGACGTCTACGGACGCTCGGCCAATGTGGAGATCGACCACTTCAGCATGCATAACATGGATTACGGCATCTGGGTCAAACAGGACCAGGGCTGTATCGACTCACTCAACTATCCCAATTGGATCATCGATCATATCTCCATACACGACAACCGGATTGTGGGTATGTATGATGAAGGGATGTACCTCGGCACCACCGATCCCAACGGGACCCGCATCGTGACCTGTAACGGCACGGTGCCCAATCCCCTGCCCAAACCGCTTCGCCTCTCGAACTTCTCTATATATAATAATTACATAGACAGCACCGGCCGCTCGGGTATCCAGTTGTCCTGCGCCCAGACCGGGGACAACGAGATCTATGACAACCACATCAGCAATTCCGGGCAACAGCTCAACAGCCAGCAGGGGAACGGGATCAGCCTCGGGGGGTACACCACCGCCCACGTCCACAACAACCTGATCAGCAATACGTTCACCATGGGGATCTTCTCCCTGGGGGCGGGACTTGAGCGGATCGATCACAATACCATCAGCCTTAGCGGTCACCTGGAGGGTGGGTCTCCCCAGTCCGCCAGCATCATGGTGGATACACGCCCGACCACGCCCGCGGACAGCACGAACTTTATCATCAACAACAATACCCTGGGGACCAATTCGGACGTCAACATCCGGGTCTACAACAGCTACGCCACGTACTCCTACGCGAACGTGATCTGTAGCAATACGACCGTCGGCGGCGCCCCGGCCACCCTTGCCGTACCCGCGGCCGTCCATTATACGACCAACTGTACAAACCTTCCCCCGGGAAACGGAGCACCCGTCGCAAGGGCGGGCGGTAATTATACCATAACACTTCCCGTCGATACGGTGACCCTGAACGGTTCGGGATCGACCGACGCTACCGCGCCCATTATCATGTATTCGTGGACGCTCATGAGCGGACCCGGGAAACCGGAGCTGTCTAACGGCGCCACGCCCACGCCCCTCCTGTCGAACCTGGGTGTCGGCACCTACAAAATACTGCTGACCGTCATGGATACCTCCGGCGTGGACGCCGTAGATACCGCCACGGTCATCGTCAACCCCGCTTCCACCGCGGGTACCGGCCCGGTAGCCTATGCAGGGGGGAACGACACCCTGTACCTGCCCACCGATTCGCTGACCCTCAACGGCACGGGCAGCTATGCCCGGGGCGGCGCGACCCTGTCGTCTTACCAATGGAAGGTCATCAGCGGTCCTACCGGTTATGTGCTGGCGGGTGCGACGAGTCCGCTTGTGGCGTTGTCTAATATGAAAACAGCCGGGACGTACAAAGTGTCCCTGACGGTCACGGACAGCAAGGGCGTATCCGCTTCGGATACCGCCGTGATCACCGTTCTTCCCTACAACCAGATACCGGTGTCGGTCATCCTCACGGCCGATACCTCCATCACGCTGCCCACGGCACTGACCCTGGACGGCAGCCACTCTTACGTCGTCAATTCGCTTATATCCGCCTATCAATGGACCCAGGTGTCCGGCCCCAGCACGGCAACGATTACATCGTCCACCGCGTCGGCGACGACCATTACGGGCCTGGTAGCGGGTACCTATGTCTTCCAGCTCACCGTGTCGGACCTGCAGGGACAACCCGCTTCGGCAACGATCACCATCCACGTGGCCGCGGGCACGGGCGGACCGGTCGCCAACGCCGGCGGCAATCAAACGATCACCCTGCCCACCAACTCGGTCACCCTGAACGGTTCCGGTTCCAGCGAATCCGGTACGGGAAGCATTTCCTCCTATCAATGGACTTTGGTCAGCGGACCAACCGGCTATGTACTGACCAACGGCACGGCCGTCCAGGCAACGCTCGGCAGTCTGGTAGCGGGGACCTATAAGGTATCCCTGACCGTCAAGGACAACAACGGCAAGACGTCTTCCGATACGGTCACGATTACGGTCAACCCGGCCCCCCTGGGTACACCGGTGGCCAATGCGGGTAGTGACCAGGCGATCACCCTGCCCCTAGATTCGGTGAGTTTAAACGGCTCCGGTTCCAGCGAGAATGGCAACGGAAACATCACGGGTTATCAATGGAGCGTCGCCAGCGGGCCCACCGGGTCATCGTTTAGCAGCGCGACCAGCGTGGCGACGACCTTGCGCGGTTTGTCCGCGGGGACCTATGATGTCGTGCTTACCGTGACCGACAATAACGGCAAAACCGCCAGCGATACGATGATAGTGACCGTTCACGCGGCGGTACTGAACCCTGTAGCGGTTATTTCCAATACAGACACTGTACAAACCCTTCCCATTTCCAGTTTTGTCCTGGATGGTTCGACGTCATACGCACCCGCCGGCACCAGTATTACAGGCTATGCCTGGACGCAGGTATCCGGTCCATCCACGGCAACGCTGGCCACGCCGGCCACCGCCACGACGGCGGTCAGCGGCCTGGTTGCGGGTACGTATGTATTTCAGCTGACGGTCATGGACGGACAAGGCAGGACCGCATCCACCACCATCCACCTGGTGGTCAACGCGGCCGTTTTAGGTACACCGGTGGCCAACGCCGGCGGCAATATCACCATTACCCTCCCCGTCAATTCGGTAATCCTGAATGGATCGGGTTCTACCGAAACCGGCGGCACCGGGCAGATCGTCTCCTACAACTGGCAGGTAACTTCAGGCCCACGTCAATACCTCCTGACCGGGCAAACCTCGGCACAGGCAAGCCTGGACAGCCTGGTCACGGGCACCTATACGGTCGTCCTGACGGTCACCGACAACAATGGCAAAACCGCGCGTGACAGCGCGCTGATCACGGTTCAACCGGGTGTGTCCGCTCCCGTGGCCGTCATCACTGCCGATACCCTGGTTACCTTACCCGACAGCCTGCTGACGCTCGACGGCTCGCAATCTTATGTGACCGGTTCCGGTACGATTACCGCTTATGACTGGACGGAGATCGCCGGTCCCACTACGGTCATACAGGGGACTGCCAGCGGTTCGTCGATCAGTGTCACGGGTTTGGCCGTAGGAACCTACCTCTTCCAACTCACCGTCACGACCGATCAGGGACAAACGGGGACGGCCACTATAACGGTCCACGTATCCGCCGCGAGTACCGCCCAGACGATTTCGGGGATCGGTATCTGGCCCAACCCGGTACACAATAACCTCAACATCCGGCTCAACGCGAAGATCGCCGGCCAGGTGGCGCTACAGGTATACAACACGAGCGGCAACCTGGTTCTTTCGGATGGCGTCTTACTCGATGGGCAGACCACGGCGTCGGAACAGTTGAACGTGAGCAACCTCACCCCGGGCATGTATTTCCTCCAGGTGGTAACGCTCAGTGGCAAGACGACCTTGAAGTTTGTCAAACACTAGTTCCAGTTAAGGCAACCACAGATATAGAAGAGGGCTCGACAAAAGTCGGCCCTCTTTTCTTGTTTCAGTCAGTACGCCCGTTCCTTAAATGGCTTATAATAACTATCGGTCGCCAGCGACAACATCGGCAGGTCGCCGGGTGTGTCTCCGTACGCGTATATTTTTGTATAGTAAGAAAGGTTATAGCGTTTCAGGATGAGCTTGACTTTCTCTTCCCCGGCACAGTTCTGGCCGGCGATCTTGCCCGTCATCCGCCCGTTGCGCACCTTCAATTTCGTGGCGATGCATTCCAGGTTGAACTGCTGGCACCAAGGCTGGACCCAGTTCTCCGGGGACGCCGTGACGATGACGACCTGGGTGTTGTTTTGAAGGTGCCGCCGGATCTCCGACAACGCCCCCTTACGGAAGAGCGCGGGCAACCGCGTCTCCGCAAACTCCCTGCACAGCGCGTTGAATTCCGCCGCCGGCTCCCCCTTCAGAAAGTAGCCCAGCATGATCTCCTTGGCGTTATGGTTGGATAAAAGCCCCAGCTTGTACAGTACCAGGACCGGGGAAAGAAAGACCAATCCTATATAGTATTTGACACGCCCCACCTTGAACTTCAACAGCTCCGCCAGCGTATCCTTTGTGGTGATCGTGCCGTCGAAGTCGAAAAAGGCAATGGCGCTATGGGAGTAAGCGGTGACCATATCGTGGTTCGTCATAGGTTCATTTTCTTAAAAACGTTTTCGGGGATCATCCGGATCGCCAGCATGATCCATTTCCAGAGACCCTTTACATACACCGTGTTCTTTTTTCCGTCGATCCCCTTGATCACGGCCGCCGCTACCTGTTCCGGGCTGGCGGTCAGGGCGGGTGGCAGGGTCAGGTGGGCCGTCATGCGCGTGGCGGCAAAGCCCGGTTTGACCGTGATCACCGTCACACCGGTTTTAAAGGCACGGTTTCTCAGGCCAGACAGGTAGGCGGTGAAACCTGCCTTGGCGCTGCCATACAGGTAATTGCTGCCCCGTCCCCGGTCACCGGCTACGGAGCTGATGCCGATGATCGTTCCCGTTTGGCGCTTTATGTAGTCTTCCGCCACGACGTTCAGGATGGATACCGCCCCGGTATAGTTCGTTGCCAGGATGCGCTCCGCTTCTGTCCAGTCGGTCATGCCCTTGTCCTGGTCGCCTAAGTAGCCGAAGGCGCAGACGCATAGGTCCGCTTTATTCGCCGCGTAGAACGCCGGGTGGCTGTCATAGTTGCGCGCGTCGAACGTGGCCGTCGTGACTTGCACGCCGTTGCGGATCTGCAAGTCCTTTTGCAGCGTGCCGAGCAATTCCATATCCCTGCCCGCCAGGACAAGGTCGTATTTCCGTTCTGCCAGCCGGCGGGCAATGGCTACTGCCATGTCCGAGCCGGCGCCTAAGATGAGTGCTGTGGGCATAATTCCGTTTTTTGGGGCCAGGCCGCGCCATCGGCACGGCGCGCCGCGCGTTACCGCGTGATCGCGAGCCGGGCCGATTGAACCGATCTGAATTTTTGTTCCGGGTTATATTTATGTACTCGTTGTTCGAATTCGCCGGCAGCACTTTCATAGCCACTCCGGTAGGTCCGCGCGGACATCCGCGCGTCCTTGGAGAGGTAGATGCGGCCGCCGTATTGCAACACCACCTGGTCCAGCTCCTCCAGGAACGGGAATAACCCGTCCCGGACCGGGAAGTCCAGGGCCAGCGTGTAGCCTTCCATGGGGAAAGAAATACCGGTGTCCTGTGCCCCGAATACTTTCAACACCGCCAGGAACGATCCCCAGCCCTTGTCGCTGATGCGCTTCAGGATGTCGATCAGACCCGCCTTTTGGGCGATGGGTACGACGAACTGGTATTGTACGAACCCTTTTTTGCCATATCCCCGGTTCCAGTGCAGGATCGCGTCCAGGGGATAAAAGAAGGGCTCGTACGGGATCACCGAACGGGCTTCCTTGCGGAAGGCCTTATGATAGTAAAGGAAATTAAAGGCCTTTACGGTAAAATTGTTCAGCACCCAGCTCGGGAGCGTGATGGGGAAGGGGATACTTTTCTTCGGGGGGAGTTGTAGCGGGTCCGCACCGCTCTTCAGTTCCGCGCGTTTCGCGTGCTCGCCCATCAGCAGGATGCTCCGCCCAAAGCCTTTTCCTTTTTTCAAACAATCAATCCACGCGACCGAATACGTAACGTCCTTGTATTTTTCAAACAGTTCAAGAAGTTCTTCGAGGTTGTCCGCCTTTATGCGGTGCTGGCTGATATACGAGGTTTCGATGGCCTTCAACTGGAAGCGCACGCTTAGGATTACGCCCGTCAGCCCCATCCCGCCGCAGGTGGCTTCCAACAGGTCCGGGAGGTGGGTCCGGCTGCAGGTCACGATCTCTCCCGTGCTCGTCAGCAGGTCCAGCTCCAGGATGTGCCGGGAAAAAGCGCCGTCTACGTGGTGGTTCTTGCCATGTACGTCGGAGGCCACCATGCCCCCGATCGTGACGAATTTCGTCCCGGGTGTCACCGGGAGGAACCACCCCTTCGGTACGATGACCTCCAGGAGCTGGTCCAGAGTCACCCCCGACTGACAGGTGATGATCCCCGTCGTTGTATCGAAATCCGTGATCTTGTCATACTTCAGGGTACACACCGTGACGTCCGACAGCGAGGCGTCCCCGTAGCAACGGCCGTTGCCCCGGGCGATGACGGCGCGATCCGTATCGAGAAGGCTTTTGAGCTCCCCGATCGTGCGGAATGTACCTTCCTCGCTTTCCATGATGGGGTAGTTGCCCCAGTTTGCTATGCTTTTCTTCATTGCCGTTTTCGGTTTACCGGCCAGCCTCATTTAAAGAGGCTCAGGTCCGGCAGGTAGATGATCGTATAAAAACTCGCGCACCACAACAGCAGCGTCACTTGCAGAAACCGGTCCTTCAGCAGCAGTTTTGTCGGCGACCCCGTATTATTTTCCACGAAGGTGATCTGAAGATACCGCAACAGCCCCGCGATCACAAACATCGTCGTATAATAGAGCCGGTAGGTTTTCCACTGCGCCATCACCTCGGGGGAGATCGTGTACATCAGGTACGCCACGATGATGATCGCCGCGATCAGCGACATGGTGACGTTCATGAACTCCAGGTTGTATCCTTTGATCGATTTGCGCATGTCCTTGCCGGAAGACAGCTTGATCAGGATGTCGTCCCGCCGTTTGGCCACCGCCATAAAGATGGCCAGGAGGAAGATCATGATCATCAGCCATTGCGAAATGGCGATGTGCGTGATCACCCCCCCGGCCTTTATACGTAAAACAAACCCCAGCGCGAGTATGAACACGTCAAGAATGGAAATGTTCTTCAACCCCAGGGAATATCCCAGGTTCATGAAGAAATAGATCATCAGTACAAACAGGAACTTTTCTTTGATGTTCAGCGCGATCAGCACACCCCCCACCAGGCAGACAGCGCCCAGGGCCAGGCCCAGACCCGCGGGCACTTCCCCCGAGGCAAGCGGCCGTTTGCACTTCACCGGGTGTTGCCGGTCGGCCTCCCGGTCCATAAAGTCATTCAGGATATAGATGCTGCTGGCCACCAGCCCAAAGGCCAGGAACCCCAAAAACGTATGCAGAAGCAGGTCCAGATGGAACATTTCCCCCGCGAAAAACATCGGCAGGAAAAGAAAGGCGTTCTTTACCCAGTGGTGCAGGCGCATCAGCCGGATATAGGGTAGGAGGGCGGGTCTAGCGATGGTTTGACTGGAGGTAAGCATGCTCATTCTTTATAACGGCGGCGGGTTTCTCCCACTCGGCCGTAGTTGGATTGTATTGTTTCAGTACGCGGGCCGGGTTGCCGCCCACCATGGTGAAATCCGGGACGTCCTTCGTCACCACGCTGCCACCCGCCACGATACAGTGTTTCCCGATCTTTACACCCGCGGTGATCACCGCATTCGTGCCGATCCAGGTGTCGTCCCCGATGTATACGGTCGCGGTATCGCACTTCTGGTCCCTGATGGGGGTGTTGACATCGACATACCCATGGTTCAACCCCGAAACCCCCACGTGCTGGGCCATGATCACATTGTTCCCGATCACGACCGGTCCCGTCAGCACGCTGCCGATCCCGATCATACAGCGGGACCCGATGACGATCTCGCCCATGCCGTTGTTGATACACGTAAAATCCTCGATGATGCTGTCCGCCCCCAGGCGGAATGTCCGGAAGGGCATCAGGTCCAGGCGGGTCCTCCGCCGTATCTTCGACCCCTTGCCCGTTTCGCGCATAAAGGGATTGAGCAGATTCCGCACCCACCAACGCGGCCTCGCGGAACCCTCCGGCATCAACAAACGCAGCACGAAGCGTTTGGTCTTCGGGTCGTTTTGTATTTTATCGACGAGGCCCATTTAGGAAAGTTTCTCTTTGTGCTCTTTGTGCCGTCCGCCCAGCAAAATTGGCGGTATCCAAAGCTTCGCCGTTTCTTTCAGGCTCGTTATGGCCCTTGCTTTTTTATCCTCGTTCCGGTATACGAAAAGCGTATTGTGGTCCGTTTCGCTCACGCTCGCTTCTTCCGCCGGACGCCCGTTGGTATAGTAATATAAGGCCAGCGACTTCCGCGACCGGTCCGGGGGACACGTCAGCGGGTTCGGGTGCCCATGGTAAGAATCGCTCGTCGTGGAAAACATCGCCATCCGGTTGAACAAAGGCAGAATCTTTTTGCGGCACCCCTTCATTTCCCGGTCCCACAACTCGAAATGCCCCCCGTACGACTCATCCCAGTTTTCGTTCAGGTACACCAACACGTTTATCCGCCGGTCCAGCTTTGTTTTCGGGTGTTTGTTAAAGTCCGCGTGCAGCTTCAGCATCCCGCCCGGCTGGATCTGGTGACACCCCCCGCCGTCATAAAACGGATCCGGGATCAGGTTTTCGATCCCCGTCAGTTCTGTCAGAAATTCCAGGAAAGGCTGCGAATTCAGGTAGTGCATAAACAGCTTTGTCCGCTCTCCAAACCGTCCCTCCCCCTTGCTCGCCAGCTTCACCTGATTCGGGTCGTTAAACTGCAGGTCCGGCTTCTTCGACATATCCGGGAACTCCTCCAACACCGCGTACAACACCTCGGGGTTAAAAAAGTTGTCAAAATAAATGTTCGGGAAAGGATCCGCCGTTTTATATTCCTCCGCATGCGCGGTTCCAAAAGCCTTGAGGTCACCGAGGCTGGCGTTGATGAAGTTCATCTCCAATATGGGGTTTAAGCGGTAAACAAAACTTTACAGCTTCGAAATTAGATATTCAACCTGCGCCATTTTTGGGATTCCCGTAAAGCGGTTGTTTTATTTAACGTCCGTTGGATTTTCGGGGTTAAACGATGATCGTTATCTTGCTGTCTCGTAAAAAAGCTCCCCATGACCTCTGTTTCCCGACGTTCCGACGCCTTCCTGATCATTGCTTTCTCATTGATTCCCTTGGCGTTACACTTCCCTTACCGGGTCAATATCTTCCTTTCCTGGGAGGGGGCCTATCGTTTGTACCTCGGGGAGGTGCCCTACCGGGACTTTGGGGTGCCCATGGGGGTGGGGTACTGGCTGCTGCCCGCGGTCTTCTTTAAGTTGTTCGGGCCCAGTATGTTATCGCTTATAAAGGCGCAGGTGGTGCTCAATATTATCGCGGGATTGTCGTTCCGTTCTTTGCTGCGGCGGCTCGATGTGCCGTTTGGGGTGCGCGTGGCTTCTGTGCTCGTGCTTTGCTTGTCCTATATACTCGTGAATTTCTGGCCTTGGTATAATAATACGGACATCTTGTATGGGATTGTGGGGATCAACCTGCTGCTGGGGGCGCTCGCGCCGGCTGCTGGTGCCCTGGCCGCAGGCGCCGCGCCGCCGGCTTCCGCCCCCGCGCCGCATCCCGACGCCTCCGGGCGCCGCTTCCTTTACCTGCTCGGCGCCGCCTTCTTCCTCTTCCTCTCGTTCTTCACCAAACAAGACGGCGGCTTCCTCATGTTCGCCATCGCGGCCGCCCTCGTCGTACACGACGGTCTGGCGACCCGCCGGTGGAACAACGCCCTTTTGTTTTTTGGCCTTTATGTGTTGATCGCGCTCGTGGTGATCCTGCCCTTTACCCGCTATACCTTCGGCTACTGGTTCAACCATGGCCAACCGCCCCATACCGCGCGGCTGTCCCCCCGCGATATGATCCAGGAGTTCCTGGAGGCGTCTCAATGGATCAAATTCTACCTGTTGCTTGTCCTGCTCATCGTCCTTGCCAAGGGGCGCCGGTTGGGCTGGAAGGCCTTCTGGAGCAACCGGAGGGAGGTTAGTTTCTTGTTGGTTACCGTGGGAATCCTCGGGGCTGCAGCAGTCTTTCAGGTGACGAGCTATACCCCGCCCGATAATAATATCTTTTTCCACGCCTTTGCGATCGCCTATGTGCTCGATGGGGTGACCTTTTTGACCGCCTGGGCGCCTGACAGCCCCGGCCGCCTGGCCTGGTTGCTTGCCGGAGTCCTTCTTTGGTGGTCAGGGTCCTACTGGAAGTACATCGACCGCATTTCCTCCCGGATTTTTCCCGGGCCTGCGATGGCGACCGTTTCGCCTACCGGGGAGAACGTGATCAACGAGCATACGTATATGATCAACCTCGACACCACGCACTACGAGGATGAGAGTACCTGGGAGCAGGTACCGGATATGCCGGCGTTCAAGCGGATATATATGCCACCGTCGACGGTGGCTGGGATTCAGCGGTTAAGGAAGATGCCGGAGTTTACCGGCGGGCCGATACCGGTGGGGGATGGGATGATGGGGGCCAACCCCATGGGCGCCACTACCACAGGCGCCGCGACGACCGCGGGCGCCAAAGCCGTCCCAGACGCAGCTTCGCCCACAGACAAGGGCATCAACGGTGGCGGCATGATGCCCCATGGCGGCTCCGCCAACCCCTCCGCCTCCGACCCCTGGGCCCCGGGGCCCGGCATGGCGCCGATGACCCGCACCCTGCCGGCCGGGGTGCGCCCGCATGTGCTCAATATGAGCGAGCTCACGCCGCTCGCGCGGGAGCTCAACTTTACCGAAGACAAGGGGCCGATGGAGCCGCTTTGGTACCACCTCGGGGTGTGCATGTTCAACCGCGAGGCGGATACCGTGTGTGCGCGGATCGCCCGCGGGGGGTATGACCTCGTCCTGTTTGAATACGTGCCGGGGTTGAATAACTTTTACCCGTTCCGGGTGAGGGATTCCTTAAAGGTTCATTATGTACTCGTAGACTCGTTCCTGGCACCGCGGCGACCGACCAATGGGGTGGTGGAGGTGTATAGGAAAAAATAGGACGATTTTAAGCCCCAAACCCTCGAAGCGTAAGAAAGTGAAATTGATGAGGCTATCGTCTGCTCATCCCCAAGCGCTCGAATCTCATCTTCCGCCCTCGTGAGAAATTATCGAACAATTAAGAAGATGGTCACTCCCGGTCTCTCAAAAAAATAGGCACGACGTTTTGTCCTCAACCTACGTTATTGGCTATAAACCGGCGGCCGCATCCCAACGATGCAGCCGCCCTTTTTTCGTAGATTTGTTGCCCCAAAATATCTCAAATCTATGGCTGACGAAATAAATAAGTCTCTACAGAAGATAGCAGCTATGGTGAAGACCATACACGAAGCAACTCGAAATAACGCCTATACAGAGCTTTTGACCTATTCAGTCATCTCTTTTGACAATGTCTGGAACCCCGGTGTAATCCAATCCGCCAGAGAGTTTAAGATTACACTTCATGTACACCCCGACGTCTATGTCAAATTGTATACAATCATACCTTCTATGGCGAAGACTCTACGTAATGACTTTAATAGGGTATCCAATTATGAATTCTCGGAGATTGAGATCCTGCCAGACTACGACAAATTTACCCTTGTCGATGCCACCATCCAACCTGTTTTTACCCCTTGGGATGAAATCAACCAAAGTCAGGAAAAGCTATTAGTAATGCTGCGGCAAAGTACCGACCACTTAGACTTCCAAAACATAGGTAATACCGCCCGAACAATATTGCAGAACTTGGCCGATATCGTTTACGATCCAAGTCGGCACGCTCACGAAGACCCGTCCGCCGATATGTCCGCTGGCAAATTCAAAAACCGGCTGAATGCATATATACATACTGAATTAAAGGGATCAGGCAACGAAGAGCTACGGAATTTCGCCGATGCCCAGATCACTGCGATGAAGAAGACAATAGACCTGGCCAACGCGACGACCCACAAATTAAACGTAGGCCGTCCATTCGCCGAAGCGTGTGCAGTTGGAACCATCCACGTAATTAGTATCATTAAAACTATCAACAAATCAAAGGCATAGCGCCTACCCGGCATTTCGGCTGAACGGCCTTTGCAAAGGAGAGGGGATAGTTGGAAGATATATTTCGTGTTCGGAGAAATCTTTAATTACGTAGATGGCTTCCGTGTCGCCATCAAGCAAACCAATACAACCACGATAGAAACAAAAGCATTTTCATATAGCAGTATGCGATATAGTGAAAGATAAGTAACTGTGACTTTCAAAGACAATTTAGGATTGCATTCCCTTCTAAGATACAAAATGATATGCACAAAGGATACGTCACCACTTCAATATCCATCCTGTCTGCTATGACAGGCATCGCTTTGTCGCCAATCATTTTTATATAGCGCCGCGGTCGCCAAATTGGGTCGCGCCCTGTTTTTTCCAAAACGGCGGCACAATTTTCCCCTGCCTATAACACAACACCATCAAAACCCCCGTAGCCACCAAACAAAAGACCGGCGCCTGCACAGACCCCTCAGGCCCGAATGCCCCCCCGGTAACCCACGTCGCCCCCTGTATCTTCGAAGTCAAAAGGCTGTCGGAAATCGCCACCCCCGACGTGCTCGCGCCAAAAATCCCCGACTGCGTAAAGTTCCACGCAAAATGGATGGCAATAGGAAACCATAAATTCCGTGAATACATGTAAGCCACCCCTAAAAGCAGCCCCGCCTCGATGGCGATCCCCATCGCCGTGATCAATGAGCTATTCGGGTTGGCCAGGTGAAGCAGGCCAAAAATCAACGCAGAAATACCCAGGGCCAGAAGGCTGCCCAGCTTTTCTTCCATGATCCTGAACAAAACACCCCTGATCAGGACCTCCTCGATGATGGCCGCCGTAAAAGCCATGATCAACCCGGGAAGGACAGCCGCGATGGGATTGATGGAGATGACGGTGAAGTCATGATTCAAATAAATAACCCCTATAGTCAGGGTTTGCAGCAGGGCGCCGAGTAGGATGCCCACCACCAGATACATCCCGTTAGGGGACAACTCCGTGATTTTCCTTTTCTCATAAAACCTGAAAAGTAGGATATAGGCGGCGAGCGTCAGGATGACCACCACGATGGCCCTGACCAGTTTTTGGTCGATCAATCTTTGCCCGAGCTGGATCACGCCAACGATGACGATAAGCCCGATAAGGATCTTTCTGAGCGGGAAGTCCAGGATTTTTTTTGCAGTCATCTTGCATTAGGTAGGTTTAGGGCACAATATAAGTGATTATCAACTTGTTGAAAATGACTACAATTTTATAGTCAAAAAATTTGACTATGAGTTTATAGTCATTAATTTTGACAATATTTCTATAGTCATGCGGAATATCGTGGGCACACCAGCCAGAGGGGAGAATTTCTTTAGACGAGACCGGGAGGTTCGTAAAATCCTCGACAGTATTAATAACGATAACAATATTCAAATCGCTGCGCCAAGGCGTGTGGGGAAAACCTCTATTTTGTTTTACATGCTCGATAATCTGGTGCAGGGATACCGCTATGTCTATGTGGATACGGAAAGCGTTTACTCGGAACAGGATTTTTACAAGAAGCTGTTGAAGGAAATCCTAAAGCTCGAAGGAATGGAAACGCTAACCGTTCGGTTTCTGAAAGCGGCCGGTGGTATGGCCAGGAAAATAAAAGGCATAAAAATAGCAGGGCAGGGGATTGATTTTAACGACGGAGAACATGAGGTTTCTTATTATGATGACCTGACGCATCTTCTCGCCGGTATTCCCATGGAAAAGGATCGAAAGTTGATATTGCTGATCGACGAATTCCCTCAAACCATTCAGAACATAGTACGCTCAAAGGGGGCCGAAGCGGCCATACAATTCTTGCAATCCAACCGGACGTTGAGGTTAAGCCCCGACATTGTAAGCAGGGTACGCTTTATATATACGGGTTCCATAGGGCTTAACCACACCGTATCCACCATCGACTCGACCGCCTTCATCAATGACCTCAGCACGTTGGAAATAGGCCCTTTGAGCAGGGCAGACGCCGGTTTTCTCCTGGTGGAACTGTTGAAAGAGAAGGGGGGATCCATTGCGCCGGCCGCCAGTGATCACCTTTTGGAAAAATTGGAATGGTTGATTCCCTTTCATATACAACTGCTCGTCCAGGAGCTGCTCAGTCTTGAAGGAGCCACGACCATAAACATTGCAGATGTAGATCTTGCCTTCGGCAATGCCATTGCTGTTCGCAATGACAACCACTTTGCACACTACTATAGCCGGCTAAAGACCCAGTTTAAAGGAGCGGATCTGGGGTATGCCCTGGAGGTACTGAACACCATTGCGGAATCAGGTACCGTGCATTTTATTGAGCTGTTGGATGTGTCTGTTAAGTTTAATATTGAGTTTAGGAAAATAATAGACGTATTGGTGTATGATGGCTATATCAATAACATCGGGGACAAAAGGATTTACCGGTTCAATTCCCCGTTGGTGAGGATGTGGTGGCAAAAATTTATCTGCAAATAAGTACGTATGGGCTTCTTTCTTTATAATCCCGATCAAAAAAGCAGAGAGGAAAGCATTGCGGAGTTTGTGGTCCGGCAGAACATTTACCGGGAGGTGCTTGATGACCTGGAGGGTTCTTCCATGGCGTATCCAGAGCAACATTTTATCATCATCGGTCAGAGAGGGATGGGTAAGACGACGCTACTGCAACGAATAAAATATGGTATAGAAGAATCAAAGACGTTGAATCGTTGGCTGATCCCCGTATCATTTCCAGAAGAGCAATATCAGTTAAGCGAACTCGCGAATGTCTGGGAATATATAGCCGGTTATTTGGAAGATTTTAACGGATTCGAAGGATTATCGGATCAAATTCGACAATGGCAATACGCGGACGATTTTGAGGAGCGCGCCTTTGATATGCTGAAATCGATGCTGAACAAGTGCGGGAAGAAACTGGTTTTACTGATGGACAACCTCGGCGATTTGTTCATGAAGCTTGAGCTTAAAGACGTGTATCGCTTTCGGGAAATTTTGCAAACGGCGAGCGAGATCAGGGTGATAGGAGGGGCGATCCATATCGGGGGGTTACTGGAATATCAAATGCCTTTTTACGAGTTTTTCAAGATTATAAGACTGGAGGGATTGACGAAGGAGGAGACCTTGCATTTGATAGAAAAGTTAGCGGAGCTGAAGTCAGAAAAGGACAAAATCAAGCAGATAATCGATGAGTCGCCGGGCCGTGTGGAAACGCTCAGGGTTTTGACAGGAGGCGTGCCGAGGACCATTGCCATCATGTTTGGAATATTTTTAGATCACCAGCATGAGGGAGCTATGGATGACCTGTATAGGATTATGGACCTGGCTACCCCTTTGTATAAACATAGGATGGATGACTTGCCGGTACAACTGCAAAAGATCATGGATGCGGTGGCGAGGCACTGGGAGCCGATTTCTGTAAAGGAACTGGCGCAAAAAACCAGGATAGCCAGCAAGACATTGTCTGCCCAGTTGAACAACCTTGAACGGCAAGAGCTTGTTATCAAAAACGATACGGCTACCAAAAACAAGACGTACCTGATAAAAGAACGTTTCTGGAATATTTGGTATCTGATGCGCTATGGCCGAAAGGATGATAAGATGAAGATCATCTGGCTGGTGAGATTTTTGGAGAGTTGGTCAAGCACGGAGGAGTTGCAAATGCGGATTGAGTCTTTTGTCGAAAAGGTAAAAAAGACCGACATCAGCGAGGAACAGATCAGGCTATACGCTGGCGTATATACGTCTTTGCAAACGCTCCCGCTCAGCAGCAGGTTGAAGCTGAAGACTATTGAAAAAGAAATGCGACATGAAGTGGAGATGAGTGATGATGAACTGTATGCGAGCGCCAAAATAGAATTTAAAAAGGGAAACCTTGAAGAAAGTGTACGGCTTTTTTTGAAGGTTTCAGACATGGTAGGAAGGAGGTTTGATTTGCTATTCGAGCTCACTTTAAAAAATGCTTTAGCCATAACTTTCGAAAATTTGCGAATGGATAAAGAAGTCAATCAGATTAGGCTTCTTTGGCTGTATACCATGGAAGAATTGATATTCAGCGATAGAGTGATGGGCGTGTGCGATGGTCACATGGAAATGGATTATGAACGTCAATTGAGAATGTTGCGGCGTTGCCTCGAAATTCAAATGGCTTGTCATGAAATGGACATATTGGGGAAATGGGATCGTGTTTTTTCGATTTTTGTTGTCCGGGAGGCCATGGGACGGTTTATCTCGTTGGGCTTTTACAATTTCATTCTTAAAATGGCGGAGGAAACCGTTGTCCTGGTGGTAGGTAAAACAGTTCCCTTTAAAGATATATGGAGGCCTCTTTATCTGGCCATCCGATACCTATATGAACCGGAAGAATTGGAGAAGCAGCCCCATGAGCTGAAAGAACATGCGAAATTGATTGCGCAGCTATTGCTGGAAAAAATCGAGAAAGCAGATCACCCGGAAATAAAAAAGCGGGCGCCCAAATAGAGCGCCCGCCGGCAGCGAATATAGTGGCCCCCCCGCAGGGTTGCCCCGGTTGTCTCAAAGGTAATTACAGGTGCGGCAAATAGGTTAACATCAGAGCAGAGTAGTAGATGACTTATACGCAAAAGTGTTTTAGAAATAAATGACTTCCTTCAACTCCGTAAAGAACACGTCCTTCTTGCGGGTGGAGACCGGGATGCACGCGCCGTTGGTCATGACGACGGAGGGGGCGACACCCTTGATGATCTTCATCATGTGGCGGAGGTTGACGAGGTAGGACTTGTGGACCCGGTAGAAGCCTTTCTCGGAAAGGATTTCTTCGTATTCCTTGAGGGAGCGGCTGGCGACGTAGGAGACGTTGCCGACCAGGCGGAGCTTGGTGTAGCTGTCCAGGGCCTCGATGTAAATAATGTTGTTGATGTCGATGACTTCGTAGCCGTCTTGCACGTGGACGACGATCTTGGAGAAGTTCTCGGGGATGCCGTTGACGTAGTGTTTGATGATGCCGGTCAGTTCGCCGAGCTTGTTCTTTTTGTTTTTGCGGATCTTTTCGATCACGTTGACGATGTCGGAGCCTTTGATGGGTTTGAGGATGTAGTCCAGGGCGGCCATTTTCAGGGCGCGGAGGGCATATTCCTGGTAAGCCGTCACGAAGATCACCTCGAAGTTGGGCTGGGCAATGGCTTCCAGCAACTGGAAAGAGTTGTTGGGGGGCATCTCGATGTCCATGAAGAGGACGTCGATTTCATTTTCCCGGATGTTGTTTTTGGCGTCCTCAAGGTTGTCAGCCTCCCAGATCACCTCGACCCCTTCGCATTGGGTCTGTAGGATGTTGCGCAGGATGTGTAGGTTGGCCTGCTCGTCATCTACTATTGCAGCTCTAATTTTCTTCATAAACGGACTTTTAAGGTTTTTTTGAATGGTAAGGTTAAGGTTAACAACTATAATGAGTTGATGATCGGTATAAATATTTTCACAAGAGTGCCGGTGTCGTTGTACCCGTTGGCCGCTTTGTCGATGATCTCCAGTTTCCCGGGGTTGTCGTCATAGGATTTGATCACATTGAGGCGCTCCCGGATGATGTTGAGCGCGGTGGACTCGTGTTTGAGCGCGCTGGTCGCGCTCCTTGTCTTTTTCCATCCGGCTCCGTTGTCGTCGACCACACATTCGAGGATGTCTTTGTGGAAGGAAAAAGCAATTTTCAACATCCCCTTTTCCTTCTTCGGCGCCATGCCGTGTTTGATCGCGTTTTCCAGGATCGGCTGGATCAGCATGGGGGCGATGCAATGGCTGTGGACCTTGATGGCATCCTCCACCTGGAACTCGTACTCGAAGGAGTTGCTGAAGCGGAACCGCTCCAGTTCCAGGTACCTTGTCAGAAAGTCGATCTCGTCCTCCAGCGCCACATAGGACTTTCTGCTGTTGTTCAACATCTGCCGCATCAGGAGCGAGAAGTCCGAGATGTAATCGAAGGCCTTCTGCTGCTCGTTCAACACGATCAGGTGTTGTACCGTGCTGAGGGAGTTGTAGATGAAGTGTGGGTTCATCTGGCTGGTGAGGGCTTTGGCTTCCAACTCCAGCAGCCGGTTGTTGTACGCGACCTTTTCCTTTTTCCTGTCGAACTCCTTTCTCATAATCAGGGCCGCCGCTATGGCGATGATCGCCGTAACGATCAGCACCCCATTCCATATCACCCAAAACTGGGTTCCTGTAACTAGCCACATATCCAAGTGCTTACCCTCGAAGGGTAGGCTGAAATTTAGTGCTGAAAAATTCAGAATCGGCACGGTTTTTGATAATACTTCTCGCCTTCCGACCCTTGATTTGACAGTTTTCCAAAAATGAGTATGCTTACAGAATGACCCCTTGGATTGCAGTGTCCGGGGAGACACCACATTCCATATACTGTGACAGAGGCGCAACGTAAGCAAGCAATATTTTTGAATCATATGACTTGCTCTAAAGAAAACATACCGGCTTTTCCGCCCGACCGGCTCGGGTCATGGTAAAGGATGATTGGAATACGGTGGAGTCTTTGGAGAGGATATTGAAATCAACCGAAGGCTACAAAAGTAATACACAAGGTTGGCCCTTTTGACCGTAGTTATACCTGAATATCTTTTACAGAACTTCTATCTTAAACGCAAGGGCAAGGTACCTTAAAAGGCTGGTTCGAGCAATACCAACATACGGGTATGTTGTTAAACGTATGTAAATCACCTGGTTAATTCTCCTGTAACACAAGACTGGCAAGACTTTCAATGCTTTGAGGCGATTCGGCCTCCGGGGAGGCATTCCGTAAAAGGAGGGAGAAGATTGCCATTCAAATATAGTGTTTTAACGAAATTACAATGTGAATTTTACGGTATTTTATAAGTCGTGGAAATATACTATATTAGATATCAAAATCCGATAGTATGAAAACCCGATTGGTTACCCCTGGCCACTTGGCCCAGCAAAAGTTACATTCCCTCGTTGTCTAGAATACATGGGTGCCGGGTAGCAACCCTGGTACAGAGGTATTGTAGTAGTGCGACTACGTGCCGATGCAAAGTTTACTATCCGATATCTTTATAATCGGGTATACCTTCGCACCAATTTATCGTACCCTGGCGGCTTTTCCGCCGGTTGGTTAGACGTATAATTGTTCCCGGTACAATTATACGGTAGGCTCTGCGGATCTATTTGTTTAACCCCTTTAAAAGGACAGGGAATGTACTCTTATCCGCCTACCTCAAAACCAGACTCCCTTTGGATGGTGCACTTTGACCCCACGGGAGATTGTGTTTACACTAGCAAATCCTTTATCCGGGCTTTTGTGGGAGAAGCAAACTGGCCGTTGAGTGCCCGGGCCCGCGATCCTTTCGCCAGCGCCTTACACCCCGAAGAACGCGACCTTTTGCAAGATACACTGAAAGCATGCCGCCAAAGTCCCGGTGACCTGGTGGTTTCTTCTCTAAGGCTCACCAATACGAGCGGCACCTGCCGGCTTACGGAATGGAAGATGAGTCTTTTGCCACCCGCTACGACGGGGGGCTCCCCCCTGATTTATGCCGTGGGCGTAGACAAGGTCGATCATTTTCTCGACGCCCAGCCGTTGGGCAACCTGCAGGCCCTGGGCAAGCTTCTTTTTGACGCGACCCCGTCCCCGCATATTTGCCTGGGAGACGCGGGAGAGCTGCGCTTTTTCAACCGCGAAGCTATCCAGTGGATCAAGGCGAGGACCGGCGTCCTCCCGGTGATCGGGGCCAACTTACACGACACCCTCCGCAACGGTTTTGGCGGCCATCTCTGCCGCAAGATCGCCCTGGGCTTTAAGGGGGAGCCGGCCTGTTCCGAGGACCGTTGGGTATACCCCGACGGACAGGAGGAATGGTACCGCGTCGAGGTGTTGCCTTTTCAGTACGGACCCGAAGAATGCGTGTCGATCAGCCTGCTGGATATCACCGCCCTGAAGCGGTCGGTCGGCGTGATGGACAGCAGCCGGTATATGATTGCTAACCAGTTGAGGACACACGTATCGAATATGATGGGCATGTCTGTGATGATGGAAAACCTCCTGGCGATGGACGGCGGACCGTCTTTGTCCGCCCTGGTGACGATGATCAAAGAAGAAGCGGGACAGCTCAACCGGGCCGTTGGCCGGGTGGAAGAGGCCCTGTTCTCAGGAGGAGGCTGACCATCATGGCAGACACGAAAGCTAAAACGGTTAACGAAAGCGGCTCCGGGTGGCATCCCGGGGAATGGGGGCATATCCTGTATATGCAACAGATCCTGATTGGTGCCATCGTACATGATATCAGGACGCCGCTCCGTTACTTCATGTGGACCGCCCGGTCCCTCCAGGAGGACCTGGAGCGCGGGCTGGACACCGAAAACCTGGCCGAACGGGCACAGTTGCTGTACACCTCTGCCGAGCGCATGCACGGCCTGGTGGAGGACCTCCTCCAGTATTCGAGGGTACAATTGCGGGCGGCGGCGGACGGACGGTTTAAAAAAGTCAATGTGCACCTGGCGATAGCGGCGAAAGCCACCCTTTTTCACCACATCGCCTATGCAAAAGGAATAGAGATCATCAACCGGGTAGACCCCACCCTGATCATGGAAACAGATCCGGACTGTCTGGCCGTCATTGTACACAATATCCTGGACAACGCGCTCAAGTTTACCTCCGGCGGGACCGTGGTCATCAGTTCAAGCAGGAGCGACGGCGCCATCCGGATCGAGGTGACCGACACCGGCAGGGGTATGAGCCGGGAGTATATAGAGTGGTGCAACACCGAAGCGGCTGGTTTTGACACGCCGTTGCCGGGGGAGGACTTCAGACCCCCGGGACTGGGGCTTATGCTGGTGCGGGAATTGCTGGGTAGGATAAAGGGGAAGCTGGTCGTGAGCAGGGCCGAAGAAGGCGGGACGGTGATGATGTTGGAATTTTCAGAATAGCATCTAAAAAAATAACGCTTAATGGTAAACATTCTCATGGCGGATGATCATGCAATTGTCAGGTATGGCACGATTGCCCTGATCAAGGAATTGTTTGAAGACGTATCTGTCTCCGAGGCAGCCAACTTCGACGAAACCTTGCACCTTATAGAGGAGCGTCCCTTCGACCTGCTTGTATTGGACATCAACATTCCGGGGGGCAACAGCTTCCAGATGATCGACGTCCTCCGCCTCCGTCAACCCAATTTAAAGATCCTCATTTTCACGGCGTACGACGAGCACCTCTACGGGTTCCGTTATCTCCAGGCGGGGGCCGATGGCTTCCTGATGAAGAACTCCGACGAGCAGGAGATCAAGTACGCCATCCGCAGTGTGCTCAACAACGAAAAATACTTCGGCCCCTCCGTCAAGGCGTACTTACTCGACAAGATCCACCAGAAAAAACAGGAGGTGTCCAACCCGCTGCTGACCCTTTCCAACCGGGAAACGGAAGTGGTCCGTCTGTTGATCCAGGGGAACGGCATCGCCGAGATCGCCCGTCTCCTGCACCTTCAGATTTCGACCGTCAGCACGTACAAGGTCCGGATCTTTCAAAAGCTCAACGTCCGCAACATCGTCGAGCTCGTCGAACGGTTCAACCTGTACAACGGGATGGGGGCGGGGACAGCGGGGACGGCCTCGGCCGGATAGGCCGGCCCGCTCACCGGGGACGCTATTTTTCCCTAAATTGCCGGATGCGCTACACGTATCTGCTGCTGACCCTGCTCGCCGCATTGCCCGCGGCAGCCCAATACGGGACCACGAACCACCCTTCGGGGTATACCCCCGACGACGTCCGCCGGGAATTCATCCGTTCCTGGGACGCCTACCGGAAATACGCCTGGGGACACGATGTCCTCCTGCCCAATACCGGTGGTTTCTCGGACTGGTATAAAGAGTCGCTGCACATCTCGCCCATCGATGCCTACAGCACCATGCGCGTCATGGGATTAAATGAACAAGCAGCCGGGGTCGAGCGCTACATCATCGACAGCGTTTCCTTCGACAAAGATATTTTTGTGAAGACCTTCGAGGTGAACATCCGGATCCTCGGAGGTCTTCTCAATATGTACCAGTGGACCCACGACCCCGCCATCCTGGCCCGGGCCAAGGACTTCGGGGATCGCGAGCTAAAGGCCTTTCAATCCCCGACCGGCATCCCTTACTATTGGGTCAACCTCCGGACGGGGGCTGTCAAGGGCACGCGCGTCAACGTGGCGGAAGCCGGGTCCTACCTGTTCGAGTTGGGGATCCTCAGCTACTATACGCGAGACCCCCGCTACTACCAGGCCGGCAAAAAGGCCAGCCGCGCCCTCTTCACCCGCCGCTCCGCTATCGGCCTGGAGGGTTTTGACATCGACGTCGAAACCGGTCAATGGCTCGACACCCGCAGCTTTATCGGCGCCTGCGCCGACTCTTACTTCGAGTACCTCTATAAAGGCTGGCGTCTTTTCCACGACCCCGAGCTAAAGACCATGTGGGACACCTCCATCAAAGCCATCAACCGCTACATCCCCGAGGAAAGCGACACTTCCCTCTGGTACGGCTATGTCGACATGAACACCGGCGCCAAGGTGCTCCCAGAGGTGACGTTGTACGACGCCTTTTTCCCCTCCATTTTAGCCATGGACGGAGACCTCCGCCGGGCCGAAAAGCTCGAAGCCACCTGGTACTGGTTGTGGAACCGTTATGGCCTGGAGCCCGGTGGGTTTAATTACCATACGTCTTCTATTACCGACCCCGGCTACGACCTCAATCCGGAAATTATCGAGTCTGCGTACTACCTCTATACGCTGACCGGCAAGGAACGTTACCGCAAGATGGGGTACACCTTCTATAAAGATATTCTGCAATACTGCCGGACGCCCATTGCTTTTTCCTCCATTACCGACGTGCGGACCAAGGAGCAAAACAACCAGTTGCCGACGTTCTTTTTTGCAGAGACCATGAAGTACCTCTACTTGTTGTTCGGCGGCAACCCCGCCGTCAACGTCAAGGACTACGTCTTCAACACCGAGGCGCATCCGTTTAAACGCGCGGATTTCGTGCCGGAGGAGCTGCGCAAAAGACTTGGGTTTTAGCCGTCGTGCAACGCTTTTCGGGCGGGTATTGTCAGGGAGGAAAAGTAGTTGCTATGCGTATCCCTTTACTGGCGTTTGCCCTCCTGTTTGTTTTCTCCGCCTGCAAAAAACACAATGGGAATCCCAGCCTGACCGGCGACTGGATCTGCGCCCAATACACGATCGGTTTCCAGGGCCGCACCGTCGAACTCCCGCGGGACAGCACCCTTCAATTATACCTTGGTGCCGACGGGCTCTTTGCGCAATACTGGCAGAACAGCCTGAGCGACACGGGGTCGTACGTATATCAAAACGTCTCCCCCCTGGCCGGTGGCGGATCGTTTAAGGTGCCCGCCCTGGTGTTCAGCACTTTTTACCGTACGCCGCAGACGTCCCTGGTGCTCCTGGTATCCTGGGCACACGATACGCTGGTCCTGACGACAAATGGGGTGGATGGGAATGTGTATTGGTATGTCAGGGAAAACAGTATATCATTCTGACCGGAGGCTGTTCACCGGGTTGGCCCTGCCTGCCTTCACCGCCTGGAACCCGATGGTCAGGAGCGTGATCCCCATGATGGCGCCTCCTGAGATCAGGAAAATATCCCCACCGATACGGATGCGGTAGGCAAAAGCCTCCAGCCAGCGGTTCATCGCCCACCACGTGAGCGGAAAGGCGACGAGGGTGGCGATCGCCACCAGCCTGAAAAAGTCCCTGGACAGCATCAGCGCGATCCGCGTCACGGAGGCCCCGATCACCTTGCGGATGCCGATTTCCTTTTGCCGGCGCTGAGCGGTAAACGCCGCCAGGCCGAAAAGCCCCAGACACGAGATCAGGATGGCCAGACCCGCAAAGTAACGCGACAACAGGGAAACCCGGTTTTCCGCCGCATATAGTTTTGCATACTCGTCGTCCAGGAAACGGTAGTCAAAGGACAGCCCCTTGTAAAAGCGGCTATACATCGACCCCACCTGTTCGATGACCTGGTGTTCCGAGCCCGCCCGGATCTTGATGACGATATTGTCGGTGATGGAATATACCTGGAAAAAAGCGGGCTCGATGGTTTTATACAAGGACTCGAAGTTAAAGTCCTCGGCCACACCCACGATCTGTTTGTGCATGCCCCAGAAGGTAATGGTTTGCCCGATGGGGTGTTTCAACCCCATGAACCGGATAGCGGCTTCGTTGAACACGATTTCGTTATGGGCGCTGGAGTCGTCGGACATATAGCGCCCTTCCTTCATCCGGATTCCCATCGTCCGCATAAAACCCGTGCCCACCTCCAGGTTGGCAAAGGTCAGTTCCTGGCCCGGTTTTTTGCCCGGCCAGTCAAAACCTCCAATGCCCCCATGCCCCCCGTTAAAGTCATGGTGGTGGCTGCCCGCGCTGACGACGCCCGGCAGGTTTTGCACCTCGTTCAGGAAGCTGATGGCGTGCCGCTCGCTCAGGCTATCGCTGACGGGTACCGGAAAATCAATCACGTGGTCCCGGCTATAACCCAGGTCCCTGGTTTGGATATAGTGCAGCTGACGGTAAATGACCAGGACACCGACAATCGCGCTCACGGAAAGCACAAACTGAAAAACGACCAGCCCCTTGCGCACCCACAGCTCCGCGGGAATCGTGTGGAGCGACCCCTTCAGCGTGGCGATGGGTGTAAAACCCGACAGGTACAAGGCCGGGTAGCTCCCCGCAAAAAGACCCGTGGCCAGCGCCACGACGGCCGCAGGGACCGTCACCGCCCACCCCAGTCCCAGCGTCTTCCCGGTCAGGCTGTTAAAAGCCGGCAGGAAAACCGACACCAGGGCCAACGCCAGGCCCAGCGCCAGGAAGCTCATCAATACCGACTCTCCCAAATATTGAAGTACAAGCGAACTCCTCCGGGCGCCCACCACTTTTTTGATACCCACTTCCTTCAGCCTTCTGGACGCCCGCGCCGTGGAAAGGTTCATAAAGTTGATACAGGCCAGCGCCAGGATAAAAACGGCGATCAGCGAGAACAACCGCACATAGATGATCCGGCCGCCGGAGAGGTGTCCGTCGGTATACTGGTCGTGGAGATAACGATCCGAAAAACGCCGTACGAACAGGACCTTGTCCTCCTTGTACGTCTGCCTTTTTTGCACATAGTTTGCAATCAACGCATTGAATTGCGCCGTGTCCGTACCCGGTTTAAGCCGGACAAAGGTACTCGGATCGCTGTTCCCCCAATCGGTGACGATCCCCGGCCGTTTTTTGCCAAAGAGGTCGAAGTTGAGCAGAATATCAAACGGGTCTGTATCACTGGTGGGCCGGTCTTCAAAAACCCCGGTGATGAGGTAGGTCCCGTCAAACTGCCCCTGGTTCCAGCGGATGCTTTTGTTGAGCGCATTTTGCGGACTGCCATATATTTCCCGGGCTAGCTTTTCCGACATCGCGATCGAGTGCATGTCCGTCATCACCCCATGGGCGTCTCCTGCGACAAAGGGTGTCCGGAAAATCGCGAAGTAGTCCTTACTCACGAACTGTCCGCTTGCCTTCAGCAAGGTATCCCCCACCGTGAGCAACCCCATGCCCATGTCCCCAAACCACGAAGCCGGTATCACCGTGGCCGCATACTCCACCTGCGGAAAGTCCGCCTTCAACCCCGCCGCCAGCAGCCCCGACGTATACGACATGGTCGTATACCGCCCGTCCTCCTTCAGGTTCTGCATCACCTGGTACAACTGTGCGTCCTTTGGGTTCCCATGGTCCTTGCCCCGTTCGTCGGCGATCCAAAGCCAGATCAGCAAGGCACAGGCCAGACCCGTGGAAAGCCCCGCCAGGTTGAGCAGGGTGAAGAGGCGTTCCTTGCGCAGGGTCCGCCAGGCGATTTTGATGTAGGAGAGCAGCATACCGTTGGCCGCCCAAAAATATGCCAGTTGATAAGTACTTGACTGTCATCGCGCTGTGCCTTTGGCTTCGTCCGCTTTTGATACAGGCGGCGACCCGGAACGATACAACGTACCTTTGCGCGATGAGTTCCCTTGAACAATTGGAAAACGACCCCCGCCCGGTGCGAGCCGCCGCCGCCCTGATAGAGCGCTGCCAGCGCCTCCGGAAAGTACCCGTGGGCGACCTTTCCCCAGGCGACCTGCGCGTATTGATTTCCCAGCAAATTGGGCTGCAACACCTCGTCCCGCTGGCGCTCGGCCTCCTGGACAAAAACCCCCTCCTGGAAGCGGAACTTTACCCCGGCGACCTGCTGGGGGCTTTGTTCAATGTCGATACCGCGTACTGGAATGAACATCCGGACCAGCAAAAACAGGTGTGGGCCCTGAAGACCCGGGCGAAAAAGATGGAATAGGAATACTATCGGGTACTAGTACGCTTGTCCAAGGGCACAGAAAGCCCTACTTTTCCGGCATGCGTTCTATTCAAACCTCCGGGTCAATGCCTTCCGGCCGGGCCGCCGCCGAACGGCCGGTGGTTCAACGGGTCAACATCAAGCAGGAAAACGGCAAATACTACCCACCCGCTCACCCCACGGGCGCCGTGTACGACACTGCCACTGCGCCCAATGACCAAAAGGAGAAAATTACCCGGAACCTTGCAGGGGACCCCGACCTGATCCAATCGATACAGGAGGAATGGGGATTGCGCATGGATGGTGTCGGGCCCGTTGCCCGCGCGCTTTTCACCGGAAGCCAGGCGCGGCTGCGCGCCACCGCCCTGTACGACGCTTCCCAGGACAAGGATGCCGATATCAAGACCCTGCTGAACGCACAAAAAAAATGGCAGGACTACCTGGTGCAAACCGGTATCCCGAAAGAAGCCATTTTCTCCGTCCACCGCAGCTTCGGCCTCGAATACGAGTTCGCCAACTGGGAGTTGACCGATGAGGGGGAAGATGTGCCTTCCCATACCGAAGTCGGCAAATCCGCGCCATTCAGCAGCCTTCTCGGAGTCCCGTTCACCCTCGAAACCGACGCCGCCAAAGAGCTCGAAATCGTATCACCACCGCTCCTGGCGGGCCAGGCCGCCGGCGGTATCGACAAAGCGTTTATAAAATCCGTCCACGAGAAAATGATTGCGGGGCTCGTCAACCTCCGGGAAAACAGCGAAGCCGCCACCATAAGGGATGAAGACTTCGAGGACATGGGCCTGGGCAAAAACTGGGCCTGGGGACCCGCCGCCGCCCGGCTAAAGATCAAAACGGGGGACAACGAAAAATGGGGGCACAAGGCCAACCAGATCGGTTATCAACTCAACCTGGCCATGAAGGCGCCGGAACTGGCCGCCCAGGTCAATGCCGGAGGAGCCGGTGGCATCGAAGGCCATCAGACCGCCTACGAAAACGCACTCGCCAAGCTCAGGAACCGCGCCAGGGCCGTAGGTGCGGGGGCCGGCGACAGGGCCGCCGCATTGGCGCCCGTGTTCACCCTTTTTGCAAAAGGATTATCCAATTTCGTGGCCATCCCGACGATCGCTTATGCCGCCCAGGACCACGTAGCGGTCGACCACGTCAACGACCTCCATTCCCACGTCAAAGACCTCCACGCCTTCTGGATCAAAGACAGCGTGCAGAACACGGTGATGTCCGCCTTAGAGGCCGCCGGACAGCAAGCCCGGGACGATATGTACGCTATGGTCCGCGATGAAGCCATGCACCACCCGATGAAAGCGCTGGCCAACGAAGTGCCTGAATACGGCATGGGGCCGCACCTCCGGGATCAAAAGGAAAACGTAAAGACCGCGATAGGCAATTGCCTCACCCAGCTCACCGAACGCCTCGCCGCCGCCGGCTACGCCCGGGTCAACACGCCCAAAGTAAACTTCCTGGAAGAAGACCTGACCTCGGGCAGGGGTGTCCGCCAGGACACCTTCGCCAACCTGCGCGCCAGCAATTCGGGGCAGATGCACCTCGCGGAATTCAGGAGTAATGAAAAGACGGATGCGTTCCTCGGGTGAGCCACGGCCACCCTTTAGGCCACGGCTCTCCCCGCAAACGGATGGTCCTTCACTACGGGCACCGTCCGCTTGATCAGCTTCTGGATGTCGCGGAGGAACTCACGCTCTTCCGTATCGCAGAAAGAAATCGCCCGCCCGCTCGCGCCCGCCCGGCCCGTACGGCCGATCCGGTGCACATAGGTTTCGGGAACGTTCGGCAGATCGTAGTTGATCACGTATTCCAGCTCCTGGATGTCGATCCCGCGCGCCGCGATGTCGGTCGCCACCATGACGCGGGTAGCGCCCGATTTGAAGTTTTCCAGCGCACGCTGACGCGCATTCTGCGACTTGTTGCCGTGGATGGCTTCCGCCTTGATGCCATGTTTGATCAGGTCCTTCGCGATCTTATCCGCCCCGTGTTTGGTGCGGCTAAAGACAAGCACGCGGCCCTGGATCTTGTTTTTAAGCAGGTAGGGGAGTAGCTGGCGCTTTTCCGGTTTTTCCACAAAGTATAGGCTCTGCTCCACCGTTTCCGCCGTAGAAGACACCGGCGTCACCGACACTTTTATCGGGTCGGTCAGGATCGAATCCGCCAGTCCCGAAATTTCCGCCGGCATCGTCGCCGAGAAAAACAAGGTCTGCCGCTTGGCCGGCAGTTGTGCAATCACTTTGCGGACGTCATGGATAAAGCCCATGTCCAGCATCCGGTCCGCCTCGTCCAGGACAAAGATTTTGATGTCCTTCAGGCTGATCACCTTTTGCTGCATCAGGTCCAGCAGACGCCCCGGCGTCGCGATCAGGATGTCCGTCCCCTTTTTCAGCGCCTGGATCTGCGGTACCGCAGAGACCCCTCCAAAGATCACTTCATGCCGGATCCCCGTGCCCTGGCCATACGCCTTGCAACTGTCGTTGATCTGGATCGCCAGCTCCCGCGTAGGGGTCAGGATCAAGGCCTTGATGCCCGGATTCCAGTCTCCGCCGCGTTTCATCAGGAAAAGCGTCTGCAGGATCGGAATCGCAAAGGCCGCCGTTTTCCCCGTTCCCGTCTGCGCGCAGCCGAGAAGGTCCTTGCCCCTCAGGACCACGGGAATGGATTGGGCTTGTATAGGGGTGGGTTGTGTATATCCCTTCTTTTTCAGCGCGTCCGCGATGGGCGCGATGAGATGCAATTGTTCAAATGACATAATAATATTTAGTGCAGTGGTAACCAACGGCAGCGTAACGGAAATACGAAGGATGGTTATGGTACGCTCTAGCCGTAAGAGAGAGTGTAACGGGCACAAAGATACGTCATTTTACAATACCAGCTCCATTTGTATATTCGCCCGCTCATACGGCGACGGCTGACCGACGATTCGCTGGAATCCTAATTTGTAATAGAGGCTGATGGCGGGTTTCAGGAGGGTGTTGCTTTCCAGGTAGATTCGTCTCAGGTGTAATGTTCGTGCCCGCTCTATGGCCGCCTGACCCAGCAGCCAGCCGATGCCGAGGCCCTGGGCTTCGGGGGAGACGGCCATTTTCGCGAGTTCGTGGGTGTCGGGCGCCTGCGGCGCTGCGGCTGCCGCGCTCTCCGCGCTGCGCGCGCCGTCCGCCGCCACGACGTCCGCCGCCGCGCCGTCCGCCACCACGCTCTTCGCGCCGTGTGGTGCCGCGCTCATCGCGCCGTGTGGCGCCGTGCTCATCGCGCCGTGTGGCGCCGCGCTCATCGCGCCGTGTGGCGCCGCGCTCATCGCGCCGTGTGGCGCCGCGCTCATCGCGCCGTGTGGCGCCGCGCTTTCCGCGCCTTGCGCCGCCGCTTTCGCCGCGCTTTGCGCGGCCATCGGTATCAACGCCACTGTCCCCACCGGCTTGTCGTCGAGTAACGCCATGAAGATGTGCCCGCCCTTGTCCAGGATGTATTCCTGTGGGTGGTCCAGCGAACGGTAATCCGGCTCCTCCATCTTGAAATAGGTGCTGATCCAGCGCTCGTTCAGGTCCCGGAACGCTTTGGCGTGCTCCGGCCGGAAATCCACGATCCGCAGCCGTTTTGCCTCCCGCGCCCGCCGGACATCCTGCACCCGGCCCAACAAGTCCTTCCGGTCCAGGAGAAACTCCCAGTCCTCGATCGCCCGCCAAAGGTCATGGTTCGCCTCCTTCATCGTTTGCTCCACCGCCGTCCGGACGTCCTCATACTGCGCCTGCATCGCTGCCGCGAGCGCTTTGCCCTTTTGGGTGAGTGCGATAAAACGCTTGCGGGCATCGTTTTTTCCCTTTTTTTCCTTGATATATCCCTTTTCCGCCAATTCCCCCGCAATCTGGCTCACCGACGCATGGCTATGTCCGATGTCCACGGCGATGTCCGTGATCGACCGCTCGCCTCCCTCCGCCAATACATAAAAGACCGGGAACCACTTCGGCTGCAAGTCGTTCCCATACAGCGCATAAATCGCGCCCGCCTGGTCCGTGAGCCTTTCGCTCAACCTCCGGAGCCGGCTCCCCAAGGCCATCGGCCCCGTTTTTGAATAAAAATCCATAGGTAGTTACGTAAGTGCTTACGTAAATATACACCGAATTATATAACCCTATCAGGTTATTTTGGAACAATCGTTTTTTTGCCGCGGGCGAACTTTGTGGGATGGAAAAAAAAAAGCTCCCCGAGACACCCCGCAAGCTTCCTGTCCCCGTGACGGGCATGAGCTGCGCGTCCTGCGCGATCAACGTGGAGCGCGCGCTCCAACGCCAGCCGGGCGTCCGGAGCGCCAGCGTCAATTATGCGGATGCCAGTGCCCTGGTGGAATACGAGCCTTCGGTTATAGGGCCGGAGGCCCTGCGGGCGGCGGTACGTGGGGTAGGGTATGATTTGCTCCTGCCGGAGAGCGCTTCGGCCGCTGCCGCGGGTACCGTCGGGGCCGCGCCTTCGGCTGGGCCGGCCGCCGACCCCGCACGCCGCGCCGCCAACGCGCCAGCGGCCTCGTGGGCCGACCCCGACTCCGCCGCCGCCGCGCGCCGCGCCACCGACGCACCAGCGGCCTCGTGGGCCGACCCCGGCTCCGCCGACCCCGGCTCCGCCGACCCCGCACGTGCCACCGCCCCGGGCCGCGCCGCCGCCGCGCCAGCGGCCTCGTGGGCCGACCCCGACTCCGTCGACCCCGCGCGCATCGCCGCCGCGCGCCGAGCGGAAACCCGCGCCGTGCGCAACCGCATGATGGGGGCGTTGGCGCTGTCCGCGCCGCAGGTCCTCATCAGCATGGCGTTTCCCCAACTGCCCTACACGCATTATATTCTTTGGGCCCTCGCCACCCCGGTGGTCCTGGTGTGGGGCTGGCCCTTTTTCCGCCACGGCTGGCAGATGCTCATGCACCGGACCGCCGGGATGGATACCCTTGTCGCCCTGAGCACCGGGTGTGCGTATGCCTGGAGTGTTTTTAATACCCTCGACCCCGGGTACCTCCGGTCAAAAGGGCTGCCCGCCGACGTCTACTTCGAGGCCGCCAGTGTGGTGATCGCGTTTATCCTGTTGGGGCGATGGATCGAGGACCGCGCCAAGACCACCGCTTCCGATGCCATCCGGAAGCTGATGGAGCTACAACCGTCGGTCGTTCTTCTTGAAACCCCGGACGGCGCCACCCGCGAGGTGCCGCTACACAACATCCACCCCGGAGACCTTCTTCGCGTCCGCCCCGGGGAACGGATCGCCGTGGACGGCGCCATCGACGCCGGGGAAAGCTATATCGACGAAAGTACCCTGAGCGGGGAACCCCTCCCCGTGGCCAAACACGAGGGTGACCCCGTTTGGGCCGGAACCCTTAACCGGCAGGGCTCCTTCCGGATGCGCGCCGGCAAGGTCGGCCGCGACACTCTTTTGGCTGGCATCATCCGCCACGTCCGCGAGGCCCAGGGCTCCAAGGCGCCCGTCCAGCGACTCGTCGACAAGGTGGCCGCCGTCTTTGTGCCCTCGGTCATCGGGATCGCGGTCCTCGCATTTATTGTATGGTGGGTGTCCGGTTCGTTGCCCCAGGCGATCCTTGCTTTTGTTACCGTACTCGTCATCGCCTGTCCCTGCGCCCTGGGCCTCGCAACGCCCACCGCCCTGATGGTGGGTGTCGGCAAGGGCGCCTCCATAGGCGTTTTTGTAAAGGACGCCACCAGCCTCGAACGCTTGCGCAACATCCAGGCGCTCGTCCTCGACAAAACCGGCACCCTGACCGAGGGCAAGCCCCAGGTCGCCGCGCTCCGCTGGTTTGCCGGTGACAATGTCCAGGCGCGGGCGCTCCTTTACAGTCTGGAACGCTCGTCCGAGCATCCCCTGGGGGGCGCGATTTGCGCGGCCCTGGAGGGTGGGGGAGGCGCTGCAGCCTCCGGCACCGCGCCTGGTCCCGTGCCCGCTGCGCTCCCCCTCCTGCCGCTGCAGGGCATCACCTCCGTGCCCGGAGCCGGAATTGAAGGGACTTTCGTCCGCTCCGTTTACCGCGTAGGTAACCTTCGCTGGCTACGCATAAGTGGCGTAGCGGTGACCCAGGAGGTGGAGGCGTGGGCCGCGGCCCAGGAATCCGCCGCGCGGACCGTCGTTGTCTTTGCGAAGGACGGCTCTGTGCTCGCGGGTATCGCGCTCCACGACCGGCTGAGACCCGGTGCGCGGGAAGCAGTGGCGGACCTGACCGCCCGCGGGATCGCCGTACATCTCCTGACGGGGGACAACGCGGCGACGGCGGCCGTCATCGCCCGGGAGGCGGGCATCGCGTCCTACGAGGCGGGTTTGTTACCGGGGGATAAAACGGCTTTTGTGCGCGGGTTACAGGGGCGGGGGCTGGTCGTGGGTATGGCCGGGGACGGCATCAACGACGCGGAAGCCCTGGCGGCCGCGGATGTGGGTATTGCCATGGGCAGCGGGACGGACATCGCCATGGATGTGGCGGGGATGACGCTGGTCAACGCCCGGCCGGACCGGATACCCGCGGCCCTGGATTTGTCGAAGTATACTTTCCGTGCCATCCGGCAAAACCTGATCTTTGCATTTGTATACAACGTCATCGGCATCCCCCTGGCGGCCGGCGCCTTTGGATTCCAATTGAACCCCATGATCGCGGGGGCCGCCATGGCGATGAGCAGCATTACTGTCGTGGGCAACAGCCTGCGGCTTAAATTTCGTCCGGTTGGGCGTCCCGCAACCAGCGTGGGGCGTTCCACAATACAAACAATTTAAACATCCTATATGCGTACCATTAAAGCACTCCTGTTTACCGTGTTCAGCCTGATCGGCCTGGCTTCTTTTGCCCAAAACACAACGACGACGACCTTTAAGGTGTCGGGCAATTGTTCTACCTGCAAAAAACACATCGAGGGCGCGGCCCTTTTGCCTGGTGTCGCAAAGGTGGACTGGAACAAGGATACCAAGATCCTGACCCTCGTCTACAATCCGACCAAGGTGAGCGTCGACGACGTCCAGAAGCGTATTGCCGCCGTGGGCTACGACACCCCGAAGTACCGCGGGGATGACAAGGCGTATAACAAACTGGACGAGTGTTGCCAGTATGACCGGAAGCCCTAGGTAGGGCGCCTCGCACCGGCGCCGCCGCGCAATGAGCGGGGCCGCGCCCAGCGATGTGCAGTCGCCGTGAGCCCGCCAGGGCCACGCCCCGCGCCCGCCGCCGCAATGGGCCCCGCAGCGCGCGGTTCCCCCCACGGGGACCGCGCGTTCGCGCATTAAGACGGATCGTCGTACCTTTGCGAAAGCAATGCACTTGTTTATAAAAAATATGGTCTGCGACCGCTGTATCATGGCGGTCGACCGTGTGCTGAGGACGGAAGGGCTGCACCCGGTGTCGGTGCGGTTGGGGGAGGCGGTCGTGGAAGAGGCGGAACTGGACCGGGGGGCGTTGGATCGTTTGGATGCCTCATTGCGAGACATTGGGTTTGAGCGGATCGACGACAGGAAGACCCGGCTGGTCGAAAGCATCAAGAATACCATCATCCGGCTTGTCCATCATAGCGACGAGCCGCCGCGTCATAAGTATAGCGAACTGATCGCTTCGGAAGTGGGCATGGACTATCCCTACCTGAGTAAGCTTTTTTCGGACATGGAGGGTGTCACGATCGAGCAATTTCTGCTCCGTCAAAAAACGGAGAAGGTAAAGGAGTATTTGGGGTATGATGAGCTGACCCTCAGCGAGATCGCTGATAGGATGGGGTATAGCAGCGTCGCCCATCTTTCGGGACAGTTCCGGAAGCTCACCGGGATGACGCCTTCCCAGTTCAAGGGCCTGGCGCGCAAGGACCGCGCGCCGATCGACCGGCTGGACTGAACGCCCGATCGACCGGCTGGACCGAACGCCCTGTTGACCGGCTGGACCGAACCGGGCTACTACAAGGCTACTACACAATAAAATATATCACGGATAGTTAATACTATGGCGCAATATTTGCTGTAATTTGTTGCCGTTAGAATTCAAATATCCGATGTATGAAGAAAAGCCTGGTAAGGGTTGTCCCCTTGCTCTTTGTTATTTGTTTTGCCCTTGCCTGTAAGAAGAATACTTCTTCCAGCGCGATTACCCCTTCCCTTAGTTTCACAGCAACCAGCCAGACCAACGGCAGCACGGCCATCCACTTTCCGAACGTGGTCGTCGCGGTACAGGAGGTCGATACCTTGCACAGCACACTGATCTCGGGCCAGTATGCGGATACGTCGAGCGCGACGGGCAGCATCAGCATCCGAGTGATTGGAGACACGACGGGCACGTATAAGGCGAACGCGGTGTTGGTGACGTACGTGGACGGGCAGGGCAACATTTACAACAGCAGCGGGGATTCAACGGACGAGGTGACCATTACGAAATTTTCCAAGGCCGCGGGCGGTCTTGTGACGGGGAGTTTTGACCTAACGGTCACGGGTACCCCGGGGAGCCTCGTACTGGCCGGTAGCTTCACGGCGGGCTTTTTAAATTAGAATCGCAACCCTATATAACGTTTATCACCAATTGCTTCACAATGAGAGACCACAGCGCGATGAGGGCATGGCCCGGCAGCACGAGCGGCATACAGGAATACACCGGTACCTGGGGGACGGCCCAGGTGGTGCACCTGCTGAAGCGGACCCTTTTCGGGGCGACCGTCGCCGACGTCAACTATTTCTCGGGCCTGTCGATGTCACAGGCGGTGGATGAGATCCTCACACCCACGGCAGCGCCGACAAGCCAACCCCTGAACAATTACGGAACCGATGTCACCGGTGTGGCACCTTATACGACCTGGATCGGGACGGGACTGACGTACCAGGACCAGAACCTGAACGCGAGCCGGGTGGCTTCGATGCAGTGTTGGTGGATGGGGCAGATGCTGGGCTCGGGCCGCTCGATCCATGAAAAGATCACGCTGTTCTGGCACAATCATTTTGCCATGGACGCGACACAGCACTTTATGGATATTCCCGCCCAGCTTTGGTACAACCAGTACCTGACGCTCCGCGCGAATGCGCTGGGGAGCTTTGCCGCGATGGTGAAAGCGATTACGCTGGACCCGGCGATGCTCATTTTTCTAAACGGGAGCACGAATGTCAATACGTCCCCGAACGAAAACTACGGCCGCGAGTTGCAGGAGCTGTATACGGAGGGCAAGGGCACGAATTCGCTGTATACGCAGACGGACGTGCACAATGCGGCCCGTGTCCTGACGGGGCATACGGTGGACGCGGGTTTTAACTATGTTTTCCAGGCGGGGAACCACGATGACCAGGACAAACAATTTTCCCCGTATTATTCCAACCACGTGGTCACGGGGTATTCCGGGACCGTGGGGGCGGGGGAGCTGGACGATATGCTGGGGATGCTGTTGGGGACCGACGAGTCGGCGAAATTCATCTGCCGGAAGCTGTATAATTTTTTCATTTATTATGTAGACGATGCGACGGTGGAGGCGAACGTGATCGTTCCCCTGGCCAGTGTATTCCGGTCGAGCGGGTACAATATTACCACGGTCCTCTCAACCCTTTTTAAAAGCCAGCACTTTTACGACCTGGTCTATGCGGGCGCCTGTCTGATCAAAAGTCCGCTGGACTTTCTCGTCGGTCTTGTCCGGGAGTTTAACCTGGCGCTTCCCGCGGCCAGCAACCCGCAGGGGCAGTACAGCGCCTGGACGCTGTTGCTCAACCAGGCGACCATCCTGCAACAGGAGGTCCTGGCGATACCGGTGGTGGCCGGCTGGTACGCGTATTATGAATCGCCGACCTACCATGAGTTGTGGATCAATTCGGTGACGTATCCGCAACGGAACTATTATACCGACCTGCTAATGACCAGCGGGGACATGATGAGCGGCACGACGCTGGTCGTCGACCCGGTGGCTTTTACGGCGACGCTCTCCAACCCCAGCGACCCGGTCCAACTGGTGTCGGACGCGCTGTCGATCCTGCTCACGGTGCCGGTGTCCGCCAACGACCAGGAGCTGATGATGCGCACGATCCTGCTCACGAACCAGACCAACAATGCTTACTGGACGCAGGCCTGGCAGGCGTACACCGCCAACCCCTCGGATATGAATGCCTATTCAACCGTATTCAACCGGTTACAGGCCTTTTATAAATACGTGATGGACCTGCCGGAATATCACCTGTCTTAAATCCCAATGCCTGTACCATGAAGAGAAGAACCTTCCTCAAGACCACGGCGCCCATGGCGGCCGTTTTCCCGGCCCTGCTGGGTGGCTTCCCTATAAAGGCCTTTGCCGGCTCCATCCCGTTTTTCGGGGGCTGGGACGGGGCGGCGGACAACGACCACGTCCTGGTCTTGATCCAGCTTTTTGGCGGGAACGACGGGCTCAATACCGTCATCCCCATCGACATTTACAGCAACTATTACAACCTGCGGTCCAACATCGCGATACCGGAAAGCGCCATTCTAAAACTGGGTGTGAACGACAAAAGCGGTCTTCACCCATCCCTGACGGGTCTCCAGGGGTTGTACCAGAACGACCAACTGGCGATCCTCCAGGGGGTTTGTTACCCGTCCCCGGATGAATCGCACTTCCGGGCCACCGACATCTGGCTCACGGGTGCGAGCTCCAACCAGTACCTGAATACGGGCTGGGTGGGCCGTTTCTTAGGAGAGACCTATACCAACTACCCGGTCGGCTATCCGAGTCCCTCCATGCCGGATCCCCTGGCCATCCAAATCGGGTCCGTGCTGTCCCCGACCTTTATGTCTTCCGGGGGCAACACCGCCATGGCCGTGCCCGAGGACGCCGATTTCTATGGCCTGATCAACGGCCTTACGTCCCCGGAACCCGATACGCCCATGGGGACCGAGGTGACTTACCTGCGCACCATCGCCCGTCAAACCAACAAATACGCCGGCGTCATCAAGACCGCCTATGACAAGGTGGTCCAGCAGTATGCCGGTTATCCCGCGAACAACGACCTGGCCGCCCAGCTCAAAACCGTAGCCCGGCTCGTCGCCGGCGGTCTCAAAACAAAAGTCTACATGGTCAACATGGGTGGCTTCGATACCCACGGCGGACAGGTCGTGGGGGGCGCCACCACCACCGGTAACCACGCCCAGTTGCTCACCCAGGTATCGGAAGCCATCACGGCTTTTATGAAGGACCTCAAGTTCCTGGGCCAGGACAAACGCGTCCTGGGGATGACGTTTTCCGAATTCGGACGGCGCATCGTCTCCAACGGCAGCCTGGGGACGGACCACGGCGCGGGCCAGCCGGTATTTATTTTTGGCGACGCCGCCCAGACGGGTATCCTTGGGAGCAGCCCCGACCTCCCCGCCACCATGGACGTGGAAGCGGTCGTTCCGATGCAATACGACTTCCGGTCGGTGTACAGCACCATCCTGCGGGATTGGTTTTGCGTGCCCGCTTCGGACGTCTCGACGATGCTGCTGGCCAACTACCAGTACCTGCCCTTTATACAATCCAACGCCTGCGCCAATGTCATCACCCCGGTACTGGACATCGGTTCGGATTTGATCCGGGTGTACCCGAGTCCTTTCCTCGAATCGACCGACATTACCTATAAAACAAACGGCGGCCACACGATGATACAGGTTTTTGACGTGGCAGGCCACCTCATTACCGTGCTGGTCGACCAGGTGTACAACGGGCCCGGGACCTATTACGTGACGTTCAACGCCGGCTACCTGGCGGCGGGGATTTATTATGCCCGTTTGCAAAACGAATCCGTAACCCAGGTGAAGACCATGTTAAAGGGGACTAAATGAGACGCGTACGCTACTATCTTTTGCTCCTGGTCCTGTTACCGGCGCTGCACGCGTCGGCGCAGGAGAACTATGACAGTCTCTTTTACAGTTCCGCCTGCGTCAACACGCTCAGTACGTTTGGCAGCACCCTTTTCGACAGCCTCCCTTTTCCCAAATATATCCAATGGGACTTTGGCGATCCGGCTGCCGGGATCTACGACCATGCCGGTGTACAAAACCCTACTTTTACCTACACCGTTCCGGGGACCTATCCTATTTCCCTGACCGTCGTCAACGTACCGGGCGCGGATACCGTCCGTTTGTACGACACGATCACCGTCTCCACGCCGCTGGCGTATAGCTTTGGTCCCAATATCTATCTCTGCGGGAAACAGGATACACTTCTGAAAGCGCCCGTCATCCCGGGTGCTAAGTATGCGTGGAACAACCCGCCACCCGTCGATACCCTGGATACCTTACGCGTCACCGTGTCGGGCGTCTATACGGTCAGCATCAACGGCTGCGGCGTCACCGACTCGATCGGTGTCTTTATCAGCGACAGCCCCCAGATCAACCTGGGCGGCAACCACATGATGTGCGACAGCGACAACCTTGTCCTCAACGCGAGCACGATGAACGGCATCTATACCTGGGCGGTCAACGGGACCGTGCTCCCCAATACCACGGGTCAGCTCGAAACGTTTTACCCGGGCGGCCAGTATACGGTGTCCGTGAACGTGCCGGGGTGCGGCATATACAAAGACACCGTTAGCATTACGTACAGTCAACCCATACAACCGCCCCATACGCTCGGGCCGGATACCTTGCTTTGCCCAAAACAGGTACTCCCCCTGAACGCCGCCATCAAAGGCGCCACGGCCTATATCTGGAATACGGGGTCGACCGACTCCATGATCAGCGTGACCCAGGCCGGGGACTATTGGGTTTTTGTCACCTACAACGGACAGTGCCAGGTGGCCGACTCCGTAAACGTCACGTACCGGGACGACCAGCAACTGCACTTTCACGACACGGCCATCTGCCAGGGCAGCTTTTTGGTGCTGACGGCCGACTTCGGACAAGGGACGTATACCTGGACCGCCAACCCGCCCCAACGCAACGACCAGAACACGACCGGGCAGGCCACTTACTTTGTGTACGACCCGGGCACCTTTACCGTCATGGCCCAGGTCGGGCAATGCGTCTACCGGGATTCGATCAAGGTCACCTTTGACGACAGCCTCCACGCCTACTTACCAAAGGACACCTCGGCTTGTAACGGCAGCGACTTTGCGCTCCAGGTCAAAAGCAACGCCGACACCGTCACCTGGCAGGACGGTACCCAGTCATTCTCCATCCCGGTTCCACAACCCGGGGGTACCTATACCGCCATCGCCAAAAACGGTTGCGGCGCCGACACCCTGTCCTGCGTCGTGACCTTTGGGGAGTGCGCGTGCAACCTCATCATGCCCAACGCCTTTACCCCCAACGCCGACGGGTTTAACGACATCCTCCTGCCGTTGAACTATTGTAAGATGAGCAGCTACCGGTTAGACATATACGACCGGTTTGGCGTGCTGGTCTTCCATTCCGAGAACCCGCAGACCGGCTGGGACGGTACCTTTCACCGTCAGCCGGCCTATCCCGGCAACTATGTGTGGATGGTCCGGTACACCAACACCGGGACCAGCAAGGTCGTAGTGAAAAAAGGGAATGTTGTACTTGCCCGGTAAAATTTGTAATTTCAGGGACACCTCGCGCTTATATGAAAGCTATTTAGTCACGCTTACCCCAAGTCTGCCCACAATATTGTTAACCTAAATAGCTTTTTATGCGCAGAAAGTTACCCCTTGTCCTGGTGGCTTTGTCGGCATTCCTGCTTTTTTCATTCTCGGCTTACAGCCAGTCTTGCTCGCTAGTCACCCACAACCCCTTTACGAATTTCAACGGCACCCCCAGCCCTCCTTCTCCCGCCAGCTTATGGTTGAATATCCATACAAAGCTGGACAACACGGACCTGGTGAATAACGGGGATTATCTTCAATTTACCGGGGGGGCCATTTCATTGACCGGTGTGGTTTCCACGCCGACGGTCTCCGGTGTGTCCATCCCCACCGGCACGATCGTGGCCGACAATACGGTCGCCAAACCGGTCACCAGCTACGACATGACCACCAATAGCTGGACGACACGGGTGCCGCCGGGATACAGCACCAGCGACATTTTTATTTCCGGAGCGATCATCAATTCGGCTACGGGCTTTTCGGTGTCCGCGGGTAAATCATCGGAAGTGACAGGATTCTTTATCAGTAACAGGCCTTCTTTCAAACAATCCTGGTTTTATGGACTGGCCACGTATCGGCCCGCATTTGGTTACGTCGATATAGGCAATCCGGGTCAGGTCGCCTCTGTCGGCGGCGGCGTGCAGGCGGGTACGCCCATACCGGAAAAGCCGGATTTGGTCGCCGGCGGCTCGGGCGGCGGCGGGAGCAATTTTACAGGGTCCAATAGTTCCACGGATAATTTTATGACCTGTCAGAAAGCCGGCTGCCAACTCAGAGGAACCGTCCAGGGGACTGAGGTAACCTGTAACGGTGGGACCAACGGGACGATTACCGTAACGCTGACCGGTGGGACGCCTTCCTATACTTTTACAACCAATACCGGGAGCGTCTTCTTTTCCACGGCCAACCCGGACAATACCTTCTCCAATTTCGCAGCCGGGGTGTATCCCTTCACGGTGACCGACGGGGCGGGTTGCAAGGTCAGCCTGAGCGTGACGATTACGCAACCACCTGCGCTGTCCGTGTTGGCCACCGTTGTCAACGGAGATTTTAACAATACATGCGACGGACAGGTGACCGTAACCGTTAGTGGGGGCACCCCTCCTTACATATACTCCTGGAGCGACGGGGTAACCACGTCCTCCGGTTCCAGGAATAACCTTTGCGGACCCCCGCTCGGTTCGGGAACGCCTGTTAAGTATACCGTCGTGGTGACGGACGCCAACGGTTGTCCCGCGAGCGCTTCCTTCGTCATCGATGTCAGTTCCGTGCAGCCTTCAGCGGTGTCTACACTATCCTATATGTCCAAAACGAGCTCGCTGGAGGGTACGTTTTTTGCAAAGGTGTATCCCAACCCCGCCAGCGGTTATGTAAACGTTCAACTGAACGCCACCGAAAGTGCTGATGCCCGGATCAATCTCATAGACATGAACGGAAGAATCGTACAGTCGTTTATATGGAGTCTCGATAGGGGGATGAATAGTAAAATGTTGCCTTTGTCCAAATTGCCCCATGGCGTATACCGGCTTCAGATCAATACGGGCAAAGACGTGAAGAACCTGTCTATTTTGTTGAATTAACCGGCTTGAACCGCGTCGCCACGAACACGCACGCGAACACCAGGAGGACCCAGGGCCAAAGCGGTGCCAGGAACAGGATCACCGTTTCGGCTGCTATCCAGCCTTCACCCAGTTTGTTCCACAGGTGTTGGCCGAACGTCGGAGGCGCGATGGGCGGCAGCATTTGGTAGGCCTTGAGGTGCACCGTGCTGAAGGCCAGGTGGCGGCGGACTTGGCCGAGGTCCTGGGGGGCCGCCGCCTTGCCCGGGGCGGTGTAATAGGTATCGCTCATATCGCTGACGCTGGCGGTTTCGTCCTCCAGTTCACCAAGGGTTTCCAGCGAATCCTTAAAGGATTCGAAGCGGTCTGTCGGGACCTTAGCCGTCAGGCTAAGTTGTATCCGGTCCCCCTCTTGTGTCTGGGACCAGTCTGCGTAATAGCCGCCGTCGGCGTCCAGCAGGTCGCGGAGGCTGCGGGTGGTGACGCCCAGGTCTTTTACGGAGAGGTCCAGGGTAGCTTCCTTGAGGAGCATCAGGCCCTGGGGCGTGATAACACCGGGGATGGGTGGGACGCCGGCCGGCGCGGGCGCTGCTGTGTCCGCTGCCGCGTTTTTTTCGCCGGCAGCATCGATCGTACTCCTATTATTGCATGAAGCAACGGTAAGGGCAAGCAAAGCCATCCCCGCCAGCGGCAGGCTGTATTTTTTTTCCATAACAATTAAGTGGATTTACCAATAATACCCGTGACCGGGAAAAGGTAACCCGATGGAAATGTTAAAACAGGGGGCTGTCAGAATTGGTAGATCACCGCATTGATGTTCATCCCCGCGCCGACGGAGGCCATGACGACCTTGTCTCCCTTGTTGAGATCGTGGCCTTTCAAACGGCCTTTCTGGATAAGGTCGAGCAGGGTAGGGACGGTCGCTACCGAACTGTTGCCCAGCCAGGAGATCGTCATCGGCATCAGGTCAGCGGGGCTTTTGTCAAGGCCATAGAGCTGGAAAAGCCGTTGCAGGATGGCCGCGTCCATTTTGTCGTTGGCCTGGTGGATGAGCACTTTTTTGATGTCCGCCAGGGCCACCTTGGCGGATTCAAGGGCAGCCTTGATCACCAGGGGGACGTGGGTGAGCGCGAACTCATAAAGCTTACGGCCGTTCATTTTGATAAAGATTTCCCGGTTTTTTTCTGAAGGGTCGTAGGAAGGACCCATATTCAGAAGCTCCGCATAGTCCACCGCGTGGGTCTGGGTTTTGTGCGCGAGGATGACGCCTTCCTCGCGGTCTTCGGTGCTTTCAATGACCGCCGCACCAGCGCCGTCGCTGTATAGCATGGTATCCCGGTCGTGCGGGTCGACGATACGCGACAGCGTCTCCGTGCCGATCACCAGGCAACGCTTTGCCGCACCGGCGCGGATATAAAAGCTGGCCTGGATCACCCCTTCCACCCAGCCGGGGCAACCAAAAGCAATGTCGTAGGCCACGCAATCCGGGTTCCGGATCCCGAGCATCGCCTTGATCCGGGACGCCAGCGAGGGCACGAGGTCCACGCGGTTCGACCCGTATTGTACGTCCCCGAAGTTATGGGCAACGATGATATGGTCCAGGGTTTCTTTGTCGAGGCCGGAGCTGTCAAGCGCATCCTTGGCCGCCAGGTAGCCTATGGTGGAGGCCGTCTGGTCGGGGCGTACATAGCGCCTTTCCTCTATGCCCGTGATCTCCTTGAATTTCCGGATGATCGTGGCATTGTCCTTTCCAATAGCAGAGCCGTCTTTTTCAAAGAAGCGGTGGCTGAGAAAAGCATCGTTCTTGATCGTGGTCTCCGGGATATAGCTACCTGTAGCTATAAACGCGGCTTTTACTTCCTTCTTCATTCCAAGACAATAATAAAATAAAATCCCGATTTATGGGAAGACTTCGAACAAAAAGAACTGGGTCTTCTGGAGGGGGTTAAAGTTGTTGTCGGCCACGAAAAGCAAAGTTTTGTGCCCGTTCTTCAACGTCGGACCGTACGTCACCCCCTCGATATTGTCTACATAGCGACCCAGTTTGTCCATGTTCAGCAACAGCCGTGACTTCACAGGATTCTTTGGGGGCGTGGCTTGTAGCGAGTTTATGGTGCTCACGTCCGAGGCTTTGCTGACGTCCGCGATAAACACTTTGATGGTACAAGCCATATGTCCGGAGGAAAAGGAGCGCTCCAACAGCAAGAGTTTCCCGTCCCCCAGGGACATGATATCCGGGATGCCATTGATCATAAAAGCGCCCGCGGGCTGGGGCGGCCGGGCCACGGGACCTAGTTTCCAGGCGTACTGTTCTACCGGTTTTCGCGTTTTTAGGTCAAATTTGATGATCCTTGTCCAGGTCGTGGTGTCCTTTAGACCGGCCCTCGGCCCGTCCTGGTACAAGGGCTCCTCCACACTCACGTAGAGGCTTCGGCCCCCATCCGCAAACGCCACGCCTTCGAAAACGCCGTTCTGGCGCGGGCCTTCGGGCGTTTGGCGCATCTGCAACTGGTCCGGCAATTTCATCGTATCCACGTACTTCCCCCCTCGTGTGATCAGCGTCACCGCCGGGTCCTCCAACACGACCTTCCCCGGTGTCACGATCCGTTCCCCCTCGCTGCTCCATGCCATCCGGTCCAGGCGTGGGTTGTAGCGCAAGGCCTCCGGGTCCGGCGTGTGCGCGGGGTCCTGTTTGGCGTTGGGATACGGCTGACCGTTAGCCTGTAGAAAGGTCGTTACGTTGGTAAAGCGGATACCCAGGATCCCCTTGTGCGAGATCGTGATGGCCGCCGTATAAAATCGCGCGGGATTGACGTCCGAGCGGTCGTCGCTGATCAGGTAATAGACCTTCCGGGCGGCGTCGTAGTCGATCCCCGACAGCCCGCCGATCGTCGTGCCGTGGAACGGCGCGTTATAGGGCACGTCGTATTCACCAAGAAAATGCAGGGAGTCGATCTGGGCTGCCGCGGTTTGTACCAGCAGGCAAAAGATGGGCAGGAGAAAACGCACAGGCTGAAGAATTTTGCCCAAGGTACAAATTCGCCGCTTTTATGCGCTTGCCTCGCGCACCAATTTCCCCAGCGTCTTCAGCGCCTTGTCGATCGCCGGCGTAAACGGCTGCCCGAAAGAAATCCGCATACAATGTTCGTAGCGCACGTCCACGCTAAACAACTGCCCCGGGAAAAAGCTGATCTTCTCGCCGATTGCCGCCTGGTACAACGCCAGCGACCGCACCGACCGGTTCATTTCCACCCACAACACATAGCCCCCCTTCGGTTGCGTGACCTTCGTATCCGGCGGAAAGTAACGCGCGATCGCTTCGATATAGGCCAGGCTCTGGGTGTGGAGCGCTTTCCTGAGCTGCCGCATGTGCAGGTCAAAACGGTTGTGCGCAAAAAACTGCCCGATCGCCGCATGCGTCAGGTGCGTCGACGACAGCGAATGGATGCGTTTCAGCTCCAACACCCTTTGCAGGTGCCGCCCCGGGATACACCAGCCCACCCGGTAGCCCGGCGCCAGCGACTTCGAGACCGAGGAACAAAGAAGGACGTTCCCCGTCTTGTCCATGCTTTTGCATGTCCTTGGGCGCGATTCGCCGAAATAAAGGTCTCCATATATATCGTCCTCGATCAGGGGGATATTCTTTTCTGCCAGCAGGTTTACCAGTTGCGCCTTTCTTTCGTCCGGCATACACGAGCCCAGCGGGTTGCTGAAGTTTGTCACAAAAAGACACGCCTTGATGCTCGTCCGTTTCATCGCCTGCGCCAGCCAGTCAATATCCACGCCCGTTTCCGGGTCCACCGGCACCTCCAGGATCTTCAGCCCCAGGCCCTGCACGGCCCGTATCAAGCCAAAAAAAGTAGGTGTCTCGACCGCCACCGTGTCCCCCGGCTGGGTCACCGCTTTTAAGGCAAACGTCACCGCCTCCATACAGCCCTGCGTGGTGACGATGTCCTCCTCCGTGAGTGTGCCGCCCCAGCTAAACGCGTGCAACGCCAGTTGCCGCCTCAGCACCGCATCTCCCTGGGCGCTCGCATAACCCATGCACCCGTCCGGATGGTTGCGCACCGTCTCCATCAGTGTTTTTTGAAGCCTTGCCCGAGGCAAGAGGTTTATCGATGGCGCCGCCATGGAGAAACGGATGATGGTTTCGTCGGAGAGGTCGGTGTAGACGCGATGGAGGATGGCGTCGGTCGGGTTTCCCGGGGCGGCTGGCTCGCCGGTGGCCCCGGGAAACCCTGGCTCCCCTTGCCCGCCTTTTTTGCCTTGTTCACCTTGTTCACCTTGTTCGCCTTGTTCGCCTTGCTTGTCTTGCTTGTCTTGCTTGTCTTGCGCCAGTGGCCATGGCGGCCATTGCGTTTGTTGCGGTGCCTGCGGTGTTTGCGGCAGTTGCCGCGGCGTGTAGCGCACATAGTAACCCGACTTCGTGCGCGCCTCGATCAGGCCCTTCTGCTCCAGCTCGCTATACGCCTTAAAGGCCGTGCTCAGGCTGATGCCCTGCTCTTCGCTCAGCCCCCGCACCGAGACCAGCTTGTCCCCCGTTTTGAGGACCCCCTTGCGGATCAGCTTTTCCAGCCTGCCCGCCACTTGTTCGTATAAAAAAGTTTCCATCTGTTATGCTCAAAATTACGAATTGTGCATCTGTTTTTTTTGGAAAAAGTGGCGGAGTTTTGTGTGATGAATCTTTCTTTCTTTCAAGTCGATGCGTTTACCGGCGTTGCGGGGCGGGGGAACCCGGCGGGGGTGTATCTCCTGCCGGAGGGGCCGTTGCCGGGGCTTGGCGGCGCTGCCGTCGCTATGGACGCCGCCGCGGGCTCCGCTTGGGGCGCCGCCGCCACGGGTTCCGCTTTGGGCGCCGTCGCCGCTCCTGACGCCACTTCCGCCGTGCCCTTCTCCGAAGACGACTACTTCCAGCTCCTCGCCGTCGAGCGCCGTCTCCCCGAAACGGGCTTTGTCCGCCCAAGGCCCGAAGGCTACGCCCTTCGCTGGTTTACGCCAAAGACGGAGCTCCCCCTCTGCGGCCACGGCACCCTTGCCGCCGCCCACATCCTCTGGGAGCAAGGCCACCTCGGCGCCGACGAGCCCGCGCGCTTTTACACCGCCTCCGGCCTCCTCACCGTCCGCCGTCTCGAAGACGGCTGGATCGAAATGGACTTCCCCGCGTTTACGCTAAAGCCCGCGAGCCTGCCGGCGTCCGTGCTCTATCCCTTGGAGCCTCGCGAGGTCTGGTTTGCCGGTGACCGCTATCTTGCCGTCCTCGGCTCCGAAGCGGAGGTGCGTGGGTTCGAGCCGGATGCCGGGCGGTTGAGGGAGCACCGGGTCGTGATTACGGCGGCGGCGGCGCCCGCGAATGCTTCCGCCGCGGCCGCGCCCGGCGCGGTCGGCCCCGCCTACGACTTCGTCTCCCGCTACTTCGCCGCCCCCGTCGGCGTGGACGAAGACCCCGTCACCGGCTCCGCCCATTGTGCGCTCGCGCCCTACTGGGCCAAACGCCTTGGCAAAACTTCTTTCCTTGCTTACCAGGCCTCTGCCCGGGGCGGCTTTTTGAAGGTCCGCCTCGACGGCGACCGCGTGCGGATCGCCGGGCAAGCCATTACCGTAAAGCCATGAACGACGATAAGACCCTTGACCCACACGATTGGGAACAAGCCCGCGCCCTCGGCCACCGGGTGGTAGACGATGCCATCGACTATCTCCGGTCGGTCCGGGAGCGCCCGGTCTGGACGCCGATTCCCGGCGATATTAAAGAGACCTATAGCGAAGCCCTGCCCTGGGAACCCACGCCCGTCGACGCCGTGTACGAGACCTTCCTCCGTACCGTCTTCCCCTATACCACCGGGAATATTCACCCCCGCTTTTTTTCGTGGGTCCATGGCACCGGCACCTTTACCGGCGCCCTCGCCGATTTTATGGCCGCCGTCATGAACCCGAACTGTGCCATCGGCGAGCACAGCCCTATGTACATTGACCAACAGGTCTTGGGTTGGTGCAAGGAAATGATGGGCTTCACCCCCGATGCCGGGGGGCTGCTTGTGAGCGGGGGATCGGTGGCGAACCTTACCGCGCTTGCGGTGGCGCGGGAGTGGGCTATCGAGCGCTACGCGGCAGCGGGCGCCGCGGCCAACGCGCCGGGCGCCGCAACTGGCGCCACGCGCCCCCTCATCGCCTACGGCAGCACCGAAACCCACCAATGCGTCAGCAAAGCCCTCCGCCTTCTCGGCCTGCCGGAGCTGTGCGCGCTTCCCGCCGACGAACACTTCCGGCTGCCGCCGGCGATCCTGCGGGCGCGCATTCGCGAAGACCGCGCGGCCGGAAAGCTGCCGTTTTGCATCGTCGCGACGGCGGGCACCGTCAACACGGGTGCCGTCGATCCGTTGGAAGAACTGCGGGACATCGCCTGGGAAGAAGGCCTTTGGCTCCACATCGACGGGGCCTTTGGGGCGCTAGCGCGGCTGTCGCCTACCCATGCGGACGAGCTGGAGGCGATCGGGCGTGCGGACAGCCTGGCCTTCGACCTCCACAAATGGATGTACATGCCGTATGAGGTCGGTTGCGTGCTGATCCGCGACCTGGCCCTGCAACGACGGACCTTTGCCGCGTCTGCCCATTACCTGCTGACCCACGACCGGGGGCTCGCATCCGGGCCCGACGCGGCCTCCAACCGGGGCATCGAATTGTCCAGGGGGTTTAAGGCGCTGAAGGTGTGGATGTCGATCAAAGAACACGGCATCAAAAAGTACGCGTCGATGATCGGGCAGAACATCGCGCAGGCCGCTTACCTTGGCCGGTTGATCGCCGCGCACCCGGACCTGGAGCTGGCGGCGCCGGTGACGATGAACGTGGTTTGTTTCCGCTACAGGGACGTAGACGTCGACAACAAGGAGCTGCTGATGCGGCTCCATGAGAGTGGGGTAGCGGCGCCCTCCTATACGCTGATCCACGGGCGCTACGCGTTGCGCGTAGCGATTACCAACCACCGGACGCGGATGGAGGATATGGAGGTCATGGTGGCGAAGGTAAGGGAGATCGGGGCGCAGCTCGCGGCGGCAAGGAAGTGCTAATTCTTCCCCTTTATTGGCGTCAAGGTATAGCTTGACAAATGCGCATAAAGTCAAGGTATACCTTGACGCCAATTTAAGGCGACTATTGCAATGGTTTATTTGTAGATTATGTGATGAAACCCCTCCTCCTTGCCCTCCTGGCCACGATTGCCCTGGACGCTTCCAGCGCCCAGCAGAAACCCAAAGGTGTTTACTCCGGTCTGATCCGGATGTGCGCAAAGAACCCCGACGGTAGCACGTATTGTTATGGTGACCCGGCCCGCCCGGAAGAGAAATGGTACCACCTGACCTATATCAAGTTCAAAGGCGACAGTGTATATATAGACCAGGAACCGGTTTATTTCCGTCATGGGGATACGGTCTTTTCGGCCTCGGATGGCGGATTTTATGGATATAAGGGGACGTTCGTCCTGAAGGGGCAGCAGATGCTATTTCACCTCAGTCTCGCGTGGACGGATTATACGAATCTCCATCCAAAGGATCCTTTCCTGGACCCCGTAAAATTTAACGGACTACTGACGTCTAAGGGGCTCGCCATCCGGGGACGCTTTTTCCGACGAACGACCGATAGGAAGCTGGAGAGCGAGTACCGGCACACATTTTATTAGGCGCGGGGACTGCGCAAACGGGTGCGCGCGCTCACCCGGGAGGTGCGCGCGCCCGCGCGTAGTATACGAATTTATTACTCTACTAAATCTATAGACAATTAAAATTTTAACCGGATATTTGCAGAAGAAAATGCAAAAGATCCAGAGATGAGTAGAATTTTATCACTAATCACCGTGACGCTGCTGCTGGCCCTGGGGGCAAAAGCGCAGGAGCGGGGCACGGTCAAAGACCAGAACGGCGAACCCATTGCGGGCGCCTCGATCCAAATCAAGGGCAAAAACACGGGCACTACGGCGGACGCCACGGGTGCCTTTTCCATTCACGTCAAAAAGGGGGACAAACTAATAGTCTCAGCGGTGGGCTACACGCCACAGCAGGTAAACCCGGAAAACGGCCTGAACATTACCCTGGAGCGCGCCGCAGGCAAATTGGACGAACTCCTGATCACCACAGCCCTGGGCATAAAGCGGACGCGGAACTCGCTGCCGTATGCGACCCAGCAGGTGTCGGGGGACGACCTGAACAAAACCCTGAACACGGACTTTGTCAACAACCTGAGCGGGAAAGTGGCGGGGTTGCAGGTGACGTCGAGCAACATCACGGGAGGATCGAACAATGTGATCCTGAGGGGGATGAAGTCGCTGACGCAGTCGAACCAGGCGTTGTTTGTGGTGGACGGGGTGCCGTATGACAATACGAACCAGAGCCAGAACCTGTATGACCTGGGGAACGCGGCTTCGGACATCAACCCGGAGGACATCGAGTCGGTGAGCGTCCTGAAGGGGGCGGCGGCGAGTGCGCTGTATGGGTCGCGGGCGTCGAACGGGGTGATCCTGATCACGACCAAAAAGAACAACCGGAAATACAAGGGGCTTGGGATCACCTTAACAAGCGGTGTGACCGTGGGGTCACCGGACAAAAGCACGCTGCCGACCTACCAGACGCAGTATGGGGAGGGGTATGGCTCGCAGGGGTATAACGCGGCTTACCCGAACCAAAGCGGCTTTTTTTACTACGAGCCGGTGTTCAACAGCAACGGGCAACCGGTCAACATCGTCCAGACGGACGTGGACGCGGCGACGGGGCCGGCGTATGACCCCAATACAAACGTGTATACGTGGCAGTCGTTTGTACCAGGTGACCCGAATTATGGGAAGGCGACGCCCTGGCAACCGGCGGCGCACCATAACCCGGTGGATTTCTTCCAGACGCCGGTGACGACGAGCACGAGTTTGTTTGCGGACCAGGCGGACGAAAAAGGTGGTCTTAGGGTGGGGTTGACCCGGAGCGAGGACAAGGGGTTGTTGCCCAACAATGACGTGACAAAGACGTTGATTACCCTAAACACGACGCGGAACCTTACGGACGAAGTAAGTATAGGCGGCGACCTGAATTACTCGGATGTGAACGGCCTGGGCCGTGCGGGGTACGGGTATACGTCGAGCGAAAACCCGATGATGGACTTTCGCGAATGGTGGCCGACGAACGTGGACCTGAAGGCGCAAAAGGCGGACTACTTCCGGAACCGGACGAACGCGAGCTGGAACTGGCTGGGGGGATACCTGACCCCGGGGCAGAACATACCGGCGTACCACAACAACATTTACTGGAACCGGTACGAGAACTTTGAGAACGACGAGCGGCAGCGCTACTTTGGGAACATACACCTGAATTACAAGATCACGGACTACCTGAGCTTAACAACAAGGGTATCCCTGGATGACTATACGCAATCGGTGGAATACCGGACGGCCAAAGGGAGTGTGCATACGTCGAGCTATACGCGCTATGATGCGAAATTCGGGGAAACGAACTATGACCTGCTGCTGAACTTCAATAAAGACCTATACAAAAATCTAAATCTGAAAGCCCTGCTGGGCGGCAACGTCCGCCAGGACAACAACACTTCCGAGACACAGGCGACGAACGGCGGCCTGGTGGTGCCGGACGTGTATGCACTGGCGAACTCGGTGAACACCCCGCTGGCACCGACCGAATACGTGTCGACCAAAGAGGTGGACGGGATTTTTGTAGGGGCCACGCTGAGCTATAAGGAAACGGTGACGCTGGACGCCACGCTGAGGAGGGACCGGTCGTCAACGCTTCCCGAGGCGCACAATACGTATTATTATCCTTCGGTATCGGGGAACGTGGTGTTTTCCAAATGGATCCACAACGCCCCCTGGCTGACCTACGGGAAACTCCGGGCCAACTACGCGGAGGTCGGCGGCGACGCCCCGGTCTTTAGTGTGACCAATACCTACCAGTATGTCAACCCCTTTCATGGGCAGCCGTTGTCATCGGCAGCGGTGGTGAACAACAACGCCAACCTGCTCCCGGAGAAAAACCGGTCCTACGAGTTTGGCCTGGAAGCGGAATTCCTGCACGGTCGCATTGGTTTTGACCTGACGTATTACCACGCGTTGCAGATCGACCAGATCATGCCCATTACCACGTCGAGTGCGAGCGGGTATAATACCTATTATGTGAACGGGGGGAGCGTCCAAAACCAGGGTGTGGAGCTGAGCGCGAATGCGACACCGGTACGCACAAAAGACTTCAGTTGGAGAATCAACCTGAACTGGAGTATGAACCGGAACAAGGTCCTGAGCTTATATGGCGGTCAGCCGTCTTATGTGATCGGCAACTACGGTTTCAACACTCAGCTTGTGGCCGAAGCGGGCAAGCCCTACGGCGTGATCAGAGGCTCTGATTATACTTACAAAAACGGGCAGCGCATTACCGATCCGACAACGGGCGAGTACGTCCTGAATGGCAATGCTCTTTCGGATATAGGCAACATCAATCCGGATTGGATCGGTGGGATCGGCAACACTTTTTCTTACAAAAATGTATCCCTTAGCTTCCTGGTGGACGTGTCCAAAGGAGGCCAGCTGTATTCCCTGGACATGGACTTTGGGGACTATTCCGGACTGTACCCGGAAACGGCTGGGCTGAACGACCGGGGCAAACCGGTCCGCGCCCCGCTCTCGCAGGGTGGGGGGATCATCCTGCCGGGGGTGACGCCGGACGGGAAGGCGAACACGATCCACGTCGATGCCTCGGACATCAACCAGGGGAATTTTCCTTTCAGCTCCTACAATGCCTTTGCTGACCGTTCCTATGTGTACGACGCGAGCTATGTCAAGTTGCGCGAAGTGGCCATCACCTGGTCCGTGCCTCACAAAGGCCTGGGTTTTGTAAAAGGCATCGACCTGTCCCTGACGGGCCGCAACCTTTGGATCATCCACAAAAACCTGCCTTACTCAGACCCGGAACAGGGGCTGGCCGTGGGGTCGGAAACCGGCAGCGGCGCGCAAAACGGGTCGACGGGTTTCCAGGTCGGCGCGTATCCGAGCGTACGGACGATTGGTGTGAACGCAATCCTAAAATTTTAAAATGACAGCGATGAAAAGATGGATTATAGGCGTGGCTCTTTTGGCAACGGCTTGCACGAAGAACCTGAGCTCTCTCAATAATAATTCGAAAAATCCGCAAGAGGTGCCTTCGGGGAGTCTTTTCCTGAACGGGGAAAAAAATTTATCGGACGCGCTGAGCTCCACCGACCCGGGCGTCGGACCCTTCCGTATCCTGGCCCAGACGTGGACGGAGAATACCTATACGTCGGAGGCGCGGTACATCCTGACGGCGGACAATTCCCCGCAAGGGTGGTGGAATGCCCTTTACGCCAACGGCACCGGCGGCGTGTTGGATAACCTGGTCGCGGCGGCCAAGGCCTTTCCAAACGACGTTACCGACGCGGGCACGCTCCGGAACGATGAAGACATCACGGACATCCTCCAGGTGTATGCGTGGTCGATCCTCGTGAATACGTACGGGAATGTGCCCTACACAAAAGCATTTACCGATAGCATTCCTTTTCCGGCGTACGACGACGCGAAAACGATCTATAAGGACCTGCTAACACGACTCGACACGGCGATCAACGGCCTCAACACGAGCAACGGAAGCCTGGGCGCCTCCGACCAGGTCTACCAGGGCGACCCCGCCCACTGGAAGAAGTTCGGCGCCACACTGGAGCTGAAACTGGCCCTGGTGATCGCAGACGCCGACCCGCAAGATGCGCAAACCTACACGCAGAAGGCATTAAGCAACGGCGTCTTCGCCTCCAACGCGGACAACGCCCTCCTGGCCTACGAAGCCAGTCCCACGACCAACGCCAACCCGGTGTACCAGGCCCTGGTCATCAGCGGGCGGCACGACTACAGCCCCTGCGACCTGATCGTCGATACCATGGTGGCCTGGAGCGATCCCCGGTTGCCCCTGTACTTTACGACCATCAACGGGGTGTACGCCGGTGGCGTGCCGGGAGCGGGCAATGGGTACGTCAAATTTTCGCAATTCTCCAGCCAGTGGCTGCAGCCTACTTTCCCGGGGACCTTGCTGGACTATGCGGAGAGCGAGTTTCTCCAGGCGGAGGCGGTGGCCCGCAACCTGGCAACCGGCAGCGCCGCGACCCATTATGCCAACGCCGTTACCGCGGCCATCGAATCCTGGGGTGGGAGCGCGGGCGACGCGGCCGAATACCTGTTACAACCGGCCGTCGCGTACAACGCCGCCACCTGGAAACAACAGATCGGCTTCCAGCAGTGGATCGCCTACGCCAACCGCGGTTGGGACGCCTGGACCAGCATCCGCCGGCTGGGCTACCCCAATATCGACGCGGTCAACCCCCCGGTGGGCGCCCAGGGCAACCTGCCGCGGCGGTTTACCTATCCCGGGAACGAGGAGTCGTCGAACCCCATTCACTGGGCGGAAGCCGTCCAGGCCGTCAATGGAAGTGCCACCGATAATGTGGCGACGAAATTGTGGTGGAATCAATAAAGTGCCCCAAAGCCGGGGCGGCTTAGAGCGGCGTCGCCGCCGACCTCTCCGGCATCATCGCAGCACGCGGCGCCTCCGTCGAAGACAACACGACGGGGGCGTCCTGCTGTACAGACCTGTTGAAGATACACCTCACCGTTAGAACCACGGTCCCCCAGAATATTTTCGCGTCAAGTCCCGCGTTGATGTTGCATACGTAATACTCGTCCCATTGGTAGCGGCGGTAGATGCTCTCGATGGTTTCGGAAAGACCGCGGTAACCCTTGACCTGGGCAATCCCGGTGATGCCCGGGCGGACGAGGTGGCGGAAATTATAGTTGCGGACCACCGCCGAAAAGGCCTCGATGTCCCGGAGCATGTGGGGGCGGGGGCCGATCAGGCTCATGTCGCCCCTGAGGACGCTGAAAAGTTGGGGGAGTTCATCCAGACCGGTGCGGCGCAGGAAACGGCCCACACGGGTCACACGCGGATCCGCGACCGTGGCTTGTTGCAGGTCGGCGGCAAGGTTCACGTACATCGTGCGGAACTTGATGCAAATAAAAGGTTTACCTAAAAAACCGATCCGCTGTTGACGGAAAAACAGGGGTCCCCGCGAATCCAGCGTGATCAGGATCGCCAGGAGCGGCATGAGCCAGGAATAGACCAGGAGGAGAAGGAAAACGGAAAATACCACATCTACGACCCTTTTGACCACAAAATAAGGGTATTTACTACGTAAAGTACTAACGATCAGACGCTTACGCGATTTCAGGGGTGCGGACAACGACGGGTACATAGTAGTGGGATTTCTACTTAGACTGGCAAGATGCATAAAAGTTTGACAGAAACCATCGATAAGGCTAAAAATTAATATTACCCACAAAACGTGTGGGTAAAAAAAACTTGGTCGGATTGCCACCAAATTGCTAAATCGTTTCGTTATTAGAGGTGTACTGTAACCCGTTTGTACCGCCCATGGAACGGCCGTTAGCTTTTAACCTGTTAATTCCCTGTTATAATAATAGGGAAGGACTAATCCGCTCGCTGGAAAGCGTGTCCTATACGCCGGACCAGTTCAGCATCCTGGTCATTGATGACGGGAGCGACGAGCCTGTTTCCGCATCCTGGTTCAAGGGGCGTTTGGACGATGCGTTATCCGTACACATTTTGAGACTTCCGGAAAACCTCGGGATCACCGCGGCCCTGAATGCAGGACTGGAGTGGCTTTCCAGGAACCGGCCGGCGCGTTATGTTGCCCGCCTGGACTGCGGGGATATCTGTGCCCTCAGGCGTTTTTACGAGCAGGTGGCTTACCTGGATGAGCACCCGGATGTCGACCTGGTGGGCTCGTGGTGTATTTTCCACGATCCGGACACCGTGCAGGAATATGTCTACAAGACCCCTACGGCGCATCAGGCTATCCAAAAAGGGATGTATTTTCGCAACATCTTTATCCACCCGACGGTCATGTGGCGGTCTTCCGCCCTTGCCCACACCGGTGCTTATCCATCCATATTTCCACACGCGGAAGATTATGGATTTTTTCAATCCTTGCTGAGAATGGGAAAAGGGGCGGTGATTCCGCTCCCGCTTGTCACTTGCGAACTCCACCCCCGCGGTATCTCCAGGACCCATCGCCAGGAGCAACTGCGGAGCAGGATGAAGGTCGTACGCCATTACGGGGAGAGCCGGTGGCTGACCTCGCTGGGATTGGTCAAATTATTGCTATTACAACAGATACCGTACCGGTGGGTGTTGCGATTAAAGAGAATGCTATGAAAATTGTGCACGTCGTGGAGGCGTTTGCCTCCGGAATAGCGGTTTTTATAAACTCCCTCGTCGAGAACATGAAGGAGGACCAGCACCTTATTATCCATGGGGAGCGGGAACACGTCATGAAGGCCGACGAGGTCAAGCGGCAATTCAAGGGCGTGCACGTTTCCTTTTTGCGCTGGCCCTCGGCCTGCCGGAATATCCGTCCCCTGAAAGACATCCGGGCATCGCTGGAGTTGTACCGCTTTCTAAAGGACCTCCGGGACAACCGCGAGGTCGACGTGGTCCATTTGCATTCTTCCAAGGGCGGTTTCCTGGGCCGGGTCGTGTGCCGGTTGCTCAGGATCCGCAAGGTGATCTATACCCCCAACGGCGCGCCCTTCTTAGTGGGTAAGAGCGCCTTTTCCAACAGGTTATACAAGGTCCTCGAACAACTGGGCGCGCGCTTTGGCGGCAAGGTGGTGTGTTGCTCGCTTTCCGAATGGCAGGCGTACAGGGACCTCGGCATCGACGCCACCCAGATCAACAACGGGATCAAGTTGACAGGCGAGCCATCAAAGGCGCCGTTGGATGACACCGGCTTCACCGTCGTCACCAGCGGCCGTATCGCCGCCCAGAAAAACCCCACGCTTTTTAACGCCATCGCCCGTTATTTCGAGGAATGGTCCACAATCACCTTTGTATGGGTAGGGGATGGGGACGAACGCGCCCGGCTCACCGCCCGCAACATACATGTAACGGGCTGGTTGCCAAAGGAACAGGCCAGCGCCCTGATCCGCGATGCGGATGTCTACCTGTCCACCGCCCGGTTTGAAGGCCTCAGCTTCGCCGGCCTGGAAGCCCTCCAACTGGAAAAACCCGTCCTCCTCACCGATTGCATCGGCAACCGGGACATGCACGCCCGCGGCTCCAACGGCGACCTGTTTAAAAATGAAGGCGAGGCCGTCGTCAAGCTCCTCCGTTATTTCAACAACCGGCTGATGCTGCCCGTGATGGGCCGTCATTCCGCCGCGCTGTGCGCCAGCGAGTTCAATATACAAGACACCTATCATCAATACCGAAGTTTGTACAAATCCGATATAATATGAATACAACCATTCGAGAATCCATCGCCCTCCAAAACATCCAGGAACGGCTGGAGGACATCCTCCAACACGTAGAAGGCGAGAACCGCGCCAGACAACTCCTCATCGATCAGCAAAGACGGGAGATCCAGCAACTCAACGGCAAACTGGCCGACTGCCGCCGGCACAACGAAGGCCAGCAACAACTCATCAACAAACTCCTCAACGACATCAGCCAGCACCAGCTTGACATCGACTGGTACCGCAGGACTTACGAAAAGCGTACATTTTTAGGCGTCATCAAAGAGAAATTATTCAGGAAATGAAGTTTTGGCTTTTAACGACAGAATACCCGCCCTTTTTTGGGGGCGGGATTGGAACTTATGCGCATAACACAGCCCGGATGATGGCCGACAGGGGTGACGAAGTCACCGTTTTTGTGCCCGGTAAGGGCGAACTCCCCTACGCCGTCCACAAAGAGGACGGGGTCCGGGTGGTCCAGGTCAACCTGCACCGCACCCCGGAAGCCGCGTGTCTGGGACACGTTGCCCGTCAAAGCTACGAGTTCGCCCTCACCGTCCGGGACCTCATCCGGCTGGAAGGCAAACCCGACGTCATCGAATCCCAGGAATACCTGGGGTTGCCCTATTTCGTCCTCCAGTTCAAAGCGCTGCGCTACCCTGAGCTGGAAGACGTCCCGGTGTTGTTGTCGATCCATGCCCCTGCTTTTCTTTACCTCCGCTACAACCGCGATTCCACGTACCGTTACCCCAACTACTGGACGGCGGAAATGGAGTGGAGCTGTATCGCGTCCGCGGACCGCATCATCGCCCCCTCGCACTATATCCTTGACGAGATCCGGCGCCTGGGGCCATTACCCGAGGAAAGGACGATGGTCCTGCGCTATCCCTTTGCCTTCACCCCCGCGGCTTCGCAAAAGCCCCCGCTGAAAAGAGGCAAGCTCGTGTTTTGGGGCAAGCTGTCCCCGCAAAAAGGCGTCTTCGAGCTTCTTCGTTATATGAGCAAGATGTGGGACAACGGCTTCCCTTACGACCTGACGGTATACGGAGGAAAAGATATTGTCTATCATCCGGAAATGCGGACCATGGGCCAGTTGCTCGAAGAACGCTATGGGGAGTACATCAAGCGCGGGCTGCTCCATTTTGCCGGTAAAGTCCACCCCAGCGAGATCGAAGCCCGTTTTTCGGATGCACACGTCGTCATCATCCCCAGCACCCTGGACAACTTCCCCTTTGCCACGATCGAAGCGCTTGCCCTTGGCAACGTCGTCCTGGGTTCCCAACAGGCCGGGCACCGGGAACTGATCCGGGACGGGGAAACCGGTTTTCTATTTGATCACAACGACCCGGGGACCTTTGAAAAACAGCTCCAGCGGATCATGGACATGGAGGAAGCCGGGCTTCGAAGGATAGGGGAGGCCGCGGCAGCGCATGTGCGCGACACGCTGGGATACGATCTGATATACGGGCAAAAGAGGGCAGTCCTTGAAGAGATGGCGGCCACGAAAAGCCCGTTGACGGCATTCCGGTTTACAAGACCTTTGCCGGTACCCGCCGCCGTGACCCCGTCCCCCAAGGGCACCCTGCTGTCCGTCGTGATACCTTTTTACAACATGGCCACCTATATCCGCGAATGCGTCGATTCCATAAAGGCCTCCCAACACCAACACCTGGAGATCATCATTGTCGACGACGGGAGTAAGGGCCCCGAGAACCTGGAGATCCTCATGACCCTGGAAAGCGAGCCGGGGATCCGGGTCCTCCACCAGGCCAACGGCGGCCTGGCCCACGCCCGCAACGTGGGCGCGTCCGTGGCGACCGGGGAATACCTGGCATTTCTCGACGCCGACGACACCGTCCATCCCGGGTACTACCGGAAGGCCATCCGCGTCCTGGAAGCCTACGACAACGTCTCTTTCGTGGGGTCCTGGGTACAATACTTCGGCACCACCCACCATACCTGGGCCGCCTGGAACCCCGAGCTGCCGTATGCCCTCTTACACAACCCCGTTTGCAGCGGGTCCCTGGTCTACAAACGGCAGGCCTTCCTGGAAGGCGGGCTCAACGACCGCGCCCTCGAATACGGGCTGGAAGACTACGACAGCGTGCTCCAACTGCTGTCCACCGGTCACCGGGGCGTCGTGTTGCCGGAAACCCTTTTCCGCTACAGGATCCGGAAGGACTCGATGATGCGGAACATGACCCATCAGAAACAATTGTACACCTACCAGCACATCAGCCACAAATACCCTGAGCTCTACCGTCACTATGCCGTAGACCTGTTCAACCTTTTCCAGGCCAACGGGCCCTCTTATGCGTACGACAACCCAACGGTGGAGATCACCGTCACGACCCACCAGGTCGAGGCCGACGGCCTGCGGGCAAGGCTCAAGCAAAAGTTCAAACGGATTCCGGGTGCCAAGCGCGTATATTTGACGCTTAAAGCCATGCTTCGATGACAAAAAGCATCTTGAAAGCCCGGTCCATGGAAAGGATGTGGCTCCTGGCCAAGATCGAGTTCAAGCTCCGGTATTACGAGAATAAGCTCGGTCTCCTGTGGGCCCTGCTCAAGCCCGTTATGGATATATGTATCTATTACGTGGCGTTCAAGGTGATCCTCCGGCAGGACATTCCCAACTTTGCCAGCTATTTGTTCATAGGGTTGATCATCTGGAACTTTTTCCTCGAATCCACGACGGGGACCGTGCAGATATTGCACAACAAAAAGTACCTCTACGAATACAGCAACATGGACAAGATGGAGATCTATACCTCCACGCTCATGAGCAACGCCATCGGGTTTTTCTTCAATTTCCTCATGTTCCTGTTGTTCTTCAACCTCATCCAAACCCACGGTGCGGGCTTGTCCTGGTACAACCTCTGGATCATCCCGATCTTTATCAACGTGTACTTTTTGTCCCTCGCCATAAGCCTGATCCTATCCACGATCTACATCATTGCTAAAGACATCCACCAGATCTGGCAGGTGTTTACCGCGATGCTGCTCTTTCTCAGCCCCATCTTTTACCCACAAGACAAGTTCGAGGCAAGGCTACCTTATTTTTCCTACGTCAATCCGCTGTCCGGGATCATCATCAACGCCCGGCGGGTCCTCATGCAGGGCCAGGCCCCCGACTACAGGCTGATGGGGGCGGATTTCGTTTATGCCTTGATTTTGTTGATCTTCGGTGTAACTTTGCTCGCCCGTCTGGGGTCTCAGGCTGCAGAAAAACTATGAGTATAGACAAAGACATCGCCATTAAGGCCGTTGGGATCAGCAAGGTATTCCGTCTTTCCGAAGACAGCCACAATACGGTCAAGCACCGTCTTTTCAATCTATTCAACCCGCCCCGCACCAAGCGGTTCGAGGCCGTAAAGCGCCTCGACCTGGAGATCAAAAAAGGGGAATGCATCGGTTTGATCGGGCGCAACGGCAGCGGCAAGTCCACGCTCGTCAAGCTCCTCGCCGGCGTCTATCCCGTCACCACCGGCACCGTGGAGATCCAGGGCCATACCCTCCTCATGAACCTCGGGGTAGGCATGAGCCACGCCCTCACCGCCCGCGAAAACATCTACATCTCCGCCTCCGTCCTTGGTCTCAGCATCAAGGAAATCGACAAGATCTTCGATACCATCATCGAATTTGCCGAACTCCAGGAGTTTGTCGATACAAAGATCCAATTCTTTTCCTCCGGCATGGTCGCCCGCCTGGGCTTTTCCATCGCCGTCAACGCCGGGGCCGACATCATGTTCCTCGACGAGATCTTCGCCGTCGGCGACCTCAAATTCCAGGAAAAAGCCATCAAAGTCTTTGAATCCAGCTGGATCGAGGGCAAGACCGTCATCCTCGTCAGCCACAGCATGGACGTCGTCCGCAAATACTGCGGACGCACGGCGTTTATGCGTCACGGGAGCCTGGTGTACTTTGGGGATACATCGACGGCCGTGGATTTGTATACGCAGGATAATCACTAAGCACAAAGGCGTAAAAGAAGCCTAAGAGGACGCAGCCGACGCTGCGGTCGATGTACGTCTCCGTGATCATGGAGACCGTGAACAGGATCACCACGATCAGACCCAGGATGTTGCGGCCCGTCCCGTCGCGGCCCTCTTTGTCGCGCCGCGCCGCGCCGCGTCCCAGCTTCCACAGCGGCCCCGCCACGAACCCCAGCAGGAACACCGCCAGCCCCGGTACCCCATACGTCAGGAGCACATCCAGGTACGTATCGTGCGTATTCCGCCGGCTCCGAACCGCAAAGTCGAAACCCACCTCCTTATAGCGTTGCACCAGCGCTTCGCGTTTGTCCCCCACCGGTACCCCCGTCCACAGGTGCGTGCGGCAGACGTCCCAGGTACACCGCCAGACCGCCAGCCGGATATTGGCCCCATTCCACTGGTCCGCCGTCACCGGCATATCGTAATGGCTTTCCACGCCATTGCTCTGGTACTGGTATCCCGTATACGCCAATTCGTGGAAGCGATTGATCGTTTTTGGGAAAAAGAAGACACACGACAACCCGATGACCCCCATGCAAGCTGCTATGGCGATGACCCTGCCCCAGCGCCTCTTTTGAAAGCCGTAATACCAAAGGGCTACCCCCAGCGCTATGGTATACAGCAAGATCAACCCGATCCGGCTTGCGAGCATGAACTGGAAGACCAGCAGGAAGGCCATACAGGCAAGGAGCCAGCGGCTGTACTTTTTTGTGCGCAGGTAACCCATCGCAAAAAGCGCGATTTCCACCATCAGCGCCACGTACACCGATTGTACCGAGCTCAGCTCGGTCAGGCTGTCGTCATACAGGTAGGCCGTATAGCCGGTGTGCCTATATTGGAGCCAGGCGTAGACGAGACAGGCCAGGCAGCCGGCGGTGACCACCAGCGCGTAGCTCAGCAGGATGCGGTCCCGCAGTTGCTCGCGTAGCCGCAACGCGCCCACCGAGAGGGGGAAGGCCATCAGCGGCAACCGCAGGACCACGTAGGACCAGCCTTCGGGTTGATTCTTTGAGAGTGCGGCGCTGAGGACGGTCCATGCGAAGAGGGCGACCCACAGGAGGAGGATCTTGCCCTCCCATATCCGTGCGGCCCACACACGGGTGGACCATCCGGCGCCGTCCGGCAGGCTGCCGCCTGCGGCGTCGCCGCGCCCCGCCTGCGCCTCGCGCCTCGCCTCGCCCCCGCGCCCCGCGATCCACGCGCTGTACAGGCATAGCGCAGCCACTGTGGTGTCCATCACCAGTGGTGCGGCATCCATAGGGGATATAAAAAGAGCGCAGAAAAAAGCCGTACACAGGGCCAGAAGGATATTTTCTTGGGTCGACGTCATGGGCCCCAAAGATAGTCGCGGCGGTTTTGTTAAAAAAACGCACTTTTGGGGCATGTACAAGGAACCCGTTACGTTCTGGAGACGGCTCGTACACCGTCTCAATCACCTTCGCTCCATCAACCGCCTCACGATCGGTGTGTTGTTCGCTATCCTGATGAGTTTTGTTTTTTTGTCCATCCGTATGGAACTCCTCACCCGCATCATGCTGGGGTGGGACCTTTATTGTTTCTGCATCATGGTCCTCGTCGGGATCACCTGGTTTACTATGGGGGCTGCGCAGATGCGCATCCAGGCGCGGATTCAGGACAATTCACGGGGTGTTGTTTTTGCACTGGTCCTGACGGCCAGCCTGACCAGCCTGGCGGGTGTTATGGTCCTACTTAGCCACAAGGCGGCCTGGGTCCTGCCGCGGCAGGCGGAAGCGTGTATCTACCTGACCGGCGTTGCCCTTTCCTGGTTCCTGGTCCACATTGTGTTTACCCAGCACTACGCGCACGCCTATTACGGCGATCACCCCTGCCATCCCGATAAAGAGGCGGGTGGGCTCCAGATCCCCGGGGATACCCCTCCTAACTACCTGGACTTCGCGTACTTCTCGTTTGTCATCGGGATGACCTTCCAGGTATCCGATATTGCCATCACGTCCCAGCATATCCGGAAATGGGTACTGTTGCACGGGCTCCTGTCCTTTGTTTTCAATACCGTGATCGTCGCCCTTACCATCAATGAGGTGGTGAGCTTGCAGTCCTGAAAAAGAAACACTATTTTGTCAGACATGGCATTGGCTCGCTTGCTATCAGGCTTTTTTGGGAGGCGTAGCGTCCAAGGTCTGGCTTTCACCGAACACCGGTTCCGGTCGCTTATCGAGAATGGGATGGAAGTCATTACCCTCATGGACGAACACTTCATGCCTATCTACCGGAGTCCAGCGTCTATCAGGCTTACCGGCTGGACCACCGAAGAACGGCGGAAGACCGGCATGCTTGCCTATATCCACCCCGAAGACCTGCCCAACGTCCGGAAAACACTGGACGAAACGTTCAACCAACCCGGCCGTCCCCTTAGGATTTCCCTTCGCTCACTACACAAACAAGGACACTACGTCTGGTACGAAGGCACCGTGACGAACCTCCTCCAGGACAAAAACATCGGCGCCATCGTGGTCAACCTCCACGACGTCACCGAAGCGAAAATGGCGGAGGAGCGGCTCCGGGAGTCCCACGAGGAGCTCCGGCAGCTCGCCTCCCACCTCCAGGACATCCGGGAAGAAGAACGGACCGCCATGGCCCGGGAGATCCATGACGAGCTCGGCCAGCAGCTCACCGGTTTAAAGATGGACGTGTCCTGGTTGTTGAAACGCGCTGACTTAGGCGACGAGCTGTTGCGGTCAAAGCTTCGCGGCATCCTCAGCCTCCTCGACGCGACGGTCGGCACCGTCCGCCGGCTCGCCGCCGAACTCCGGCCCGCCATCCTTGACGACCTCGGTCTGCCCGACGCCCTCGAATGGCACAGCAAACAGTTCACCGAGCGCTTCGGGATCCATTGCGTGGTAGACATCACCGGTGAAAAGGCGGCCCTCCCGCCAGGCCTCGCCACCGGTTTGTTCCGTATCTTCCAGGAAGCATTGACCAACGTCGCCCGCCACGCTAAGGCCACCGCGGTATCCGCGGAGCTCGATATGGCCGACGACAGGATCGACCTTACCATCACCGATAATGGCAAAGGTTTTGACGTGCGGAACATTATCGGCGGTAGAAAGACCCTCGGGTTGTTGGGGATGAAGGAGCGCGCCCTCATGATGGGGGGCAAGTGCGAATGGTCCAGCCACCCGGGAAAAGGCACGACGATACGCGTCTCCGTGCCGTTACAACCTGACCTCATTGAAACCACCCTATAATTTGTAGTCTTTATGATGCGGATACTCATAGCTGATGACCACACTGTAGTCCGGAAAGGCCTAAGACAAATACTCCTGGAAGCCTTCCCCTCCGCCGAGATCGAGGAAGCCTCCGACGCCGAATCCCTCGTCCGGGAAGCCCTTATGGACCGCTGGGATGTGGTTATAACGGACCTGTCCATGCCCGGCCGCAGCGGTCTCGATGCCCTCCACCAGCTAAAACAAGAGTTGCCCAAGCTCCCCATCCTTGTCCTGAGCATCCACCCCGAGGAACAATACGCCATCCGCGTCCTCCGCGCCGGCGCCGCCGGTTACCTTTCCAAAGACATGGCCTCCGAGGAGCTCGTGGGCGCCGTCCAGCGCGTTCTCCTCGGCAAAAAATACATCAGCCCCGCCGTTGCCGAAAAACTTGCGTCCTCCCTCGACCTCGACGACGACCGCCTCCCCCACGAACAGCTGTCCGACCGCGAATTCGACGTCCTGAAGCTGATTGCCGTCGGCAAGTCCATCACGGAGATCGCGCAGATGCTGTCGCTGAGTCCGACGACCATCAGTACCTACCGGTCACGCATACTGACAAAGCTGGGGTTGAAGACCAATGCGGATCTTATCCTGTATGCGTTGGAGCATCACCTCGTGGCGTCCTGAGCTTTGTGCGGCCCCGCTGCCGCCTGCGCGGCCCGCACCGCCGCTACCCGCCCCGCCGCCACCCGCGGGCTCCCCCGCCGTGCGCAACCGTTTGCACATGCCGTCCGTGCTTTTTTCTACGCAGGCGATCAAGTTTTTACTACACAATTGATATAAAATCCTTTATATTACAGTAGATTCGGACCGATTACCTTGTCGTTTATAACCTCTGGCATGCACAATACCGGAAAAACGATCTTGGTAGTGGACGATTACGAATTGATCGTGGAAAGGTTGACGGCCCTGCTGGAGGAGTTAGCATACGTGGCACAAGTATGGTCCGCCCGCTCGTATACCGAGTCGGTGGCCCTCCTGGGAACCCAGGTACCCGATATAGCGCTGTTAGACATTCACCTGCCCGACCGATCCGGGATCGACCTCCTGGACTATATCAAGGATCGTTATCCCGCCGTACGCGTGATCATGATCAGCAACCAGGTGAATCCAACGTATAAGGTCCTTTGCCAGGAAAAAGGCGCGGACTTCGTAATTGATAAATCCAATGACTACGAAATGATACCGAACCTCATCGCTTCCCTTTCCGGTTGTAGCTGATCGACTACAGGTAGTCTAGGTCATTATGGACTAAAAATGCACACCCCCCACTATGAGCGGGGTCGCTAAACCGTTTTAATTTTGTACCTGTCAACTAGGAGCCATGCACCAGGAAAAACTCGAACTCTTGATCGTCAGCCATCCCGAAGCCATCCTCGAACGGTGGATCGGTGTGCAGGAAGACATCTCCCTGCTTGACCTCTGCCACGTCCGCGACGGCAGGGTTGAATCCCGTGTCATCATGATCAACAACCGCAAGGGGAACCCTTACCGCGACCTGTATTTATCCCAGGGCGCCAAGCCCTTCATAGAGCCTTTTGGCGAAGGCGAAGCCGCCGTTTGCCGGCTCAACGCACCCTTAGAACTGAACTAAACGGGTATTGCATTGCTGCCGTTCCGCCCTTCCGGGGTGGAGGTCCAATTTCCTATAGCAGATATTTGGAATAGCCCGTACACTATTTGAAGTAGCCCGCCCCGAAAGGGGCGGGCTTTTTTGTGCGCGGGCGGCAACCGCATAAAAAAAGCCTTCCCGGCAGGGAAGGCCTTAAGGTATTGAACGATTGCTGCTTAGTTCGACGAAATACCCGCCGTCTTCAACGCCGCGGAGAGCTTATCCGGTGACAGCTTTTGCAGCTCGGACCTTGTCAAACCCGTGGTCGAGGCAATGGTCGCCACGTCCTTCCCGGGGATCACCACGTACCGGAAGCTGACCTGGGAGTAGTCCGATGAGGACTGCAGATACAAATAGCCGACCGACATCGTAATCTCCATATCCACCGCTGCGTTTTCTTCGATGGTATTGCCGTTCGCGTCATCCACCGCAATATAGGCCAGGACGACCCCGCTGTCCAGGATGCCCTGCGTAACGTTCGGCGTGGTGACACCTTCAACGAATATGGTATCCCCGACGGCGACGACCGAATCGTGCATGGCCAACGTAAACCAACCGGAGGAAAAGACGCTGTCCGGACCGGCAGGCCCCGTTGCCCCCGTCGCCCCGTTGGAACCTTTCGAACAACTGCTAAAAATGGCGAGGGCCAGTACGGCGACCGCTAAGGATGCATTCAATAATTTTTTCATGAGTGTGATTTTGGGTTAACACCAATAGGTTTTCCTTTGAATCTCTGTTTTCGTCAAAGTTTAAAGGCTCCCTTAAAAATAAGCAGTTTTTGAGACCATTGGACCATTTATGTAGACAAGAGCTTCCGGAAGGCATCCCTATAGTTCCTTCCCAGGGGCAGGGGATGCCCCCCCACGGTCACCGTGTCCGCGTTGTAGCTGTCAATGTGCTCCACGGAGACAATAAATGATTTGTGCACCCTCAGAAATTTATCCGACGGCAGTTTTTCCTCCATATACCCGATCCGCTGATAGGTGACATACTGCTGCGCGCCCGTCACGATGCGCACATAGTCCTTGATGCTTTCGATATACAGGATGTCCTTGAGGTAGATCCGGACCAGCTCCCGGTTTACCTTGCAGTACATGTAGGCCTTGTCAAAGGTGTTGACTTCCGGCGCCGCTTCGCGGGTGTTGTAGTGATAAAACCGGGACACCGACTTCAGAAAGCGGTCGAAAGAAATCGGCTTCACCAGGTAGTCCAGCACTTCCAGCTCAAACCCATCCGCGGCAAATTCCCGGTACGCCGTCGTGATGATGATGCTGGGCCGCTCGTGCAGGGAACGGATCAGGTCCAGCCCGGTGATCTTGGGCATTTGTATGTCAAGGAAAAGTAACTGCACCGGTTGCCGTTGCAGGAATGCGAAGGTCTCCATGGCATTATTGCAAACGCCTTTCAGGTCGAGGTCCTCCAGGTTTCCTACATAACCCACCAGGAGGTCCCTGGCCAGCGGTTCGTCGTCCGCGATCAGACACGTTGTTTTCATGGCGCCTGGTTTTTTATTTTCAAAACCGCGAGGAAGGATTGGGCTTCGCTCAGCGTTTTAAAGTCGTGTTGCTCGGGGTAGAGGATCTCCAGCCGCCGGCGGACATTATCCAGACCGATGCCGCCGTTTTCCGGGACGGCGTGACCGTTGACGCCGGGGCCGGAGGCCCTGTTGACCAGGGGGGCGCCCCCGGCGGTCTCGGTGGTGCCCCCGGCAGCCTCGGTGTCGCCCCTGGCACCCCTGGCGCCATCGGCAGTCTCGGTGACACACTTTTCCGCCACGCTGTTCTCCAATTTGACGACCAGCCAGTCGCCGTCCCTCGACAGGTCCATGCGGATCCACGCCCGGCCCGCCTCGCTGGCGACGCCGTGTTTAAAGCAATTTTCCACCAGCGGCAGCAGCAGCAGCGGGGCGACAAAAAACCCGTCCACCGCGAGAAAGACGTTAATGCTGACGTCCAGCCGGTCGCTGTACCGGATCTTTTGGAGCTCGATGTAATTCTGGACGTATTCGATCTCCTTTGATACCGGGATGACCGCGTCCTTGCTGTCATACAACATATAGCTCAACAGCGACGACAACCGGTGGATCATGTCCGGCGTCCTCCGGTCCTGGTGCAGGGAAAGGGAGTAAATGTTGTTGAGGGTATTGAAAATAAAATGCGGGTGCACCTGAGACTTGAGCAGTTCGAGCTGCGCAATGGCTTTGTCCTTCTTGAGTACTTCGGATATGCGTTGCTGTTCGTACCACGCCCGCATAAAATAGAGCATGTTGTTGAACCCCACGACCAGGTACATCCAGGCCGCTTCGCCGATGATTTTTGGCGACCAGAAGCTTTTGTGCCATTGGAGGTATTCGGGGTGGAAATGCCTGTAGATGATGTAATAACTGAATACCCTTCTGAGCAGCGTACAGGCGACGATACTCGCCGCCAACACCCACCAGGCGCCCGGCTTCCGCTCGGGCAGGAAGAAACGCAGGAGAACGATATGCAGGGTTACCCAGGCGGCGACGATGGATACGGACGTATAGATGATGGCCTGGTAAAAATTAGCCTTGTACGCGTCATCCAGCACTGAATTGGCCAGCCACTCGTACAGGAAGTATCCCGTCCAGAAGATAAAGTTTACATGTCGGTATTTTCTCCACGGAAGCATACCTGATAAAGATACTACGAATGCCACGCCCGTAGCGGCTTTTTCGACGAACAACCAAATAGCCCGACGAACTGTAACCTTTTTTTCTTTTGTAAGTAATCATGTCGATGTAACTTATGTCCAACCGTTGTCGTCCTATAGGTGCTGTTTGGCTAAATCTTCTTTCGGGCATGAGGGATAATTGTTTTTTTGACAAAAAAAAGTATAGCCATGCATCTTGCCCTTTTTGCCCTCCTGCTCGTTGCCGCGCCCCGGCCCGTGATCGAAACCACGGTTAAGGTCCGTAAGGTCTTCTCCGATGGAACGTCAGTAATCCAATCTACCGTGTATCACTACGATTACGGTCGTTTTCTGGACAGTCTCGGACGCCCCTATGCGGGAGACGACACCTTTGTGCTCCGGCTGACCCGGGCCCTTCGCGAGATCGAGGAAGGTGGCCCCACCGGCCGTGACCTCGTCGCCTCGCTGGAACAAGACCCCCGCTCCACGCAGATTGCGTACGGTTATCTCAATGAAGCCGACATGGACAGGGGAGAGTACGTCCACTGGGATCCCAACGGCACCCTCAGCGCCCCCGATCAGGCCGGGTACACGCACCGGCCCGCCTTTATCGGGCTCGCCCACGAGCTGGCGCATATCTACGACGTATGGCGGGGAACCCTGAACCGGCACACCTGGAGGGTCCTCCCTGAAACCGATGGCGTATGGGTCAACGTTCCCTATGCCGAGCTCTACGCCACCCACATTGAAAACAAGATCCGCTCAGAGAACGGCATCCCCCTGCGCATGTCCTACGCCACCGCCATCGATGGCGATGAGGGGGCGCAGCGGTATACCGACCGCGCGTCGCTCCTGATCCGTCCGGGTACGCGCGAGAGCCTCTATTTCGACTGTGAGGGGCATACGAGTTATCATGCGCTTCGCAAGAGCGAGATGGCGGCGCGATACTGAAGACGCGCGCCCCGCGTTTGTGCGGTTGCCCGCGAGGGCGCCGCTATTGCGACCACTCCGTGGGCGTGCGGTCCCAGCGGTGCCCCTTGAGCTGCGCGAGCAGGGCAGGGGAGAGGGCGTTCCCGTCGGCCGCGCCCATGTTGGCGCGGACGTTCTTTTCTTTGCGCATCCCGGGGATAGTCGTGTGGATCATCGGGTTGGAGAGGATGAAGCGAAGCGCGAGCTCCGCCATGGTCATGCCCCCGGGGATCAGCGGGCGCAGGGCGTCGGCGTGGGCGACGCTTGACCGCAGGTTTTCCTCCACAAAATAGGTGCCCCGCCAGTCGCCCGGGGGGAAAGTCGTTTCGGTGGTGAGCGTGCCCGTCAGGGTGCCTTCGTCAAACGGAACCCGGGCGATAACGCCGACGTTCAGGGTTTCGCAAAGGGGAAGAAGGTGATCCTCCGGGGCCTGGTCGAAAATGTTGTAGATGACCTGTACGGCGTCGATCAAACCCGTCCGCAGGGTGTCCAGGACGTTGTCCGGTTCCCAGCGGTTGACGCTGACCCCCATTGCCTGGATCTTGCCCTCGCGTTTCAGGTCTTCGACCGTACGCTGCCAGCGCTCGTCTTTGGCCCAGGCGTCTTCCCAGACGTGGAACTGTTGAAGGTCGATGGTCTCCACCCCGAGGTTGCGAAGGCTTTTTTCGGTGTACTCGCGGATATGGTCGGGCGGGAAACAATCGTCGAGCGTATATCCCCGTTTGGAAGGCCATTTGAAATTCTTTGGCGGGATCTTGGTCGCCACGTACAGCCGTTTGTCGGCGTATCGGCGCACGAGTTCGCCAAGGATTTCCTCGCTTTTGCCCGCGCCATAACCCCAGGCTGTGTCAAAAAAATTACAGCCCAGCTCCACCGAAAGGTTCAGGGATTTTTCGATTTCCGTGATGTCGTTGCCCGTCCAGCCGGCCAGTCCCCACATGCCATACCCCATCTCGCTCACCCGCCAGCCCGTTCTGCCAAAAGTTCTGAATTGCATAATCTTGTATTGGGCATGAAAGTAGGGAAATTCCGTTAGCTTAGGCGCATGGATAACCGCAGAACATTTTTGAAAAAAACCGCCCTGCTCACCGGCGGCCTTACCCTTTGGGAAACCTTGCCGCCAGCGATCCAGCGGGCCCTCGCCATTAACCCCGCCGCGGGCAGTACTTTTCTGGACGCGGAATACATCGTTTTCCTGATGCAGGAAAACCGCTCGTTTGACCATGCCTATGGAACGCTGCGCGGGGTCAGGGGTTTTAACGACCCCAGGGCCATCACCCTCCCGGGCGGCAACCCCGTCTGGCTTCAAACCAACGCACAGGGAGAAACACACGCCCCCTTTCACCACGATATAAAGGATACGAAGGCTACCTGGATGGATTCGCTGCCGCACTCCTGGAACAACCAAACCGACGCCCGCAACGACGGCAAATACAACCGTTGGCTCGATGTGAAAAAAGGGGCATACCCCGGTCTCCCCATGACCATGGGTTACTATACACGGGAGGACATTCCTTTTTACTATTCGCTGGCCGACGCCTTTACCGTCTGCGACCAGCACTTCTGTTCTTCCCTGACGGGCACCACGCCCAACCGTCTTCACTTCTGGACCGGAACCCTTCGTGGACCGGAAGGCGCCCCCGCCCGGGTCCGCAACGAACAGACCGATTACGGCGCGGAGGCCAACTGGACGACGTTCCCCGAACGCCTCGAAGAAGCCGGCATCTCCTGGAAGGTCTACCAGAACGAGATCAGCCTCGACTCCGGAATGAAGGGCGAGGAAGACCCATGGCTCACCAATTTTACCGATAATCCTTTGGAGTGGTTTTCGCAGTATAAGGTGCGGTTTTCGCCCACGCATCTGGCGTATTTGCGGGGGCTGGTCGACCGCGCCGCGACGGCCGGCGCCTCCGGCGCGGCCAACGCAACGGCGGCCGGCGCAACGACGGCCAGTGCCACGCCTGGCTCTGCGGCAGCTGGCGCCACGCAAGGCTCTGCGGCCGCCAAGGCCAAGGCGACCTTGAGCGCGTACGACGAACAAGCCTGGGCGCGGTTGAGCGATACGGAGAAGCGCCTCCACGCGCGCGCCTTCACCACCAACCGCGACGACCCCGACTACCGCAGCCTGACCACCTTGCACTACGACGACAACGGCACGGCCCGCGAAGTCCAGGTACCCAAGAGCGACGTCTTCTATCAATTCCGTAAAGACGTGGACGAAGGCAAGCTCCCGGCGGTCTCCTGGCTGGTGGCGCCCGAGCACTACTCCGACCACCCCGGATCTGCGTGGTATGGCACGTGGTACGTGTCCGAGGCCCTCGACATCCTGACCAAAAATCCGGACGTCTGGAAAAAGACCATTTTTATCCTGACGTATGATGAGAACGACGGCAGCTTTGACCACGTGCCGCCTTTTGTCGCGCCGCATCCGCACCGGGAGGACACCGGCAAAGTATCCGCAGGCATCGACACGACACCCGAATACGTGACCCTCGAACAAGACCTTCTCCAGACAAAACCCGAAGAAGCCCGGGAAGGCCCCGTCGGGCTGGGATACCGCGTGCCCTTCGTCGTCGCGTCCCCGTGGACCCGGGGTGGCTGGGTCAACTCCGAGGTCTTCGACCATACCTCCAGTCTTCAATTCCTGGAAACCTTTATCCAACGCAAGTGGGGTAAGACCATAAAGGAGACCAACATCAGCGAATGGAGAAGAACCGTCACCGGCGATCTTTCTTCTATTTTCCGTCCCTACAACGGTGAATCGATTTCCCAACCTTCTTTCCAGGACAAAGACGAGGTCATCGAAGCCATCCACAAGGCCAGGTTCAAAGGGCTGCCCTCGCCCGGCAGCCTGCCCTACACGCCTTACCAGGAAAAAGGGACAAAGCCCTCCAACGCGTTGGGCTATGACCTGTCCGCCCACGGGTATGTTGACAAACCCAGCGGCGAGTTCCTGCTGGAGCTGTCCGCCTCCAACAAACGTTTTGGCGCCGCCTCGCTGGGCGCGCCTTTTACCGTCTACGCCCCGGGGGACTACCTGCAGGTCCCGCGGCACAACGGCCAGGCCACGGGTCATCCCGTCATGGCGCCGGTCAAATGCTGGTCGTACGCGGTCAAAGCCGGAGACCGGCTGACGGATCGTTTTCCCCTTGTACATTTTGCCGGCGGTGCCTACCACCTTCGTGTGTACGGGCCCAACGGTTTCTTTACGGAATGCAAAGGGAACGCCCAGGATCCGGATGTCCGGGTGTCGTTCTCAGTGACGGCTTCCGCGACCCCGGCGCTCGTCTTTACAGCGTCCTCCGCGGTGTCCGCCCACGACATTACTATTGTTGACAACGGCTATGCGCAAAACAATAAAACGTTCCGGATTTTCGAAGACGAGAACACACACGCGCCTTCGCCTTTCGTCCTGGAGCTCGACACGACACAGGGATGGTACGATGTCAGCGTAAAGATCGGGGGATTCGACGCCTTCGAGGCGCGGTTTGCCGGGCGCGTGGAGACGGGGAAGGCGTCGATCAGCGATCCGGTGATGGGGGGCGTCGCGGGCGCATAAGGCGCGGCGCGCGGGCGCCTGACAGGGCGCGGTCTTGTGCGCATGCAGCGCATGGGCGCGCGTTATAGCCCCGCGTAATAGTCGTATCCCTGTTCGGCCCAGTAGTCCGCCGGACGCTGGTTGCTAAACTTGATATGCCCGATCCGCTTTAAATTTTTGATCCCGTATTTGACCGGGATGATCAGCCGGAGGGGCGCCCCGTGTGGCATTGTCAGCGGGCGCCCCTTCATCTCATACGCGAGCAATGTCTGGGGATGAAGCGCGCTGGCCCTGTCGATCCCCACGTAATAGGCATCGTCCGGTGTCGAAAACCCGATATAGTCGAGGGCGGCTTCCCGCTCCAGCCCAAAATGCGCGACAAAATCGCTAAAACGTACCCCGGCCCAGTTGGACACTTGGTCCCAGCCTTCGATACATTTAAACATATACGTGATTTCCGTCCGGGGCAGCGTCTTGAGTTCGTCGATCCCTATCGCCAAAGGCGTGCCCGATAACCGTTGGACCTCCAGTCGCCATTGGGCGGGATCGATCGTACCGGAGAGACCAAAGTTGCCGGTGAAACGCACCCGGTTGGGGTGCACGGCTTCGCTTTTTGGATAAGTCCTGACCGGGTGCCCGTTGCTAAAAATCCCGCGGAAGATGCGTTCGTTTGTATTGAGCACCGCGCGGAGCGGACCCCGCGCGCCCTTTGTCGCACTGGGGGTTTCCATGGGCGCATCGTAGAGCCATTTCCAAAGTCCGAAGCCCGCAAGACCCACGCCCGCGAAAACGCCAAAGGACAGGAAGGCCCGCCGCCGCAGCGCGGAATCCTGTACGGAGAAGCCTTCGGGGATGAAGGCGGGACGTGGCGCGGGCAGGGGCGCGTCGTGCGGCGCAGATGGGGTCGCGGCGCCCGATACGGGCGGGGTCGCGGTGTGCGCCGCAGGTGGGGCCGCCGAAGCAGATGGCTCCGTGACCGGCGGCGCTGGCGGTGTTGCTGCGTGTGCCGCGGCGAGGGCGTTGGCGTTCGCGGGAGCGGCGTCGGGTGGCGCCGGGGAAGCGGGCAACGCGTCCGCAGCCGCGGCTGCTGCGGGCGACGCGCCGGCCACGCCGTCGGAAAGCGCCGCGGGTGCCACGCCAGCGCCCGGCTTCTCGCGCACCACCTCAAACCCCACCACCATAGCCCGGAAATTATTCCACCCCGCGAGGATCACCTGCACCACGTGCACCACAAAAAACACGCAGTAGCCGAGGGTGAGGATGAAGTGGATGATGCGCGCGACGTGATAGCCGCCGCACAGCCAGCAAAGCCAGTAGAGTTGAACGGGTTTGTAGATGGCTAGACCGGTGAGGATGGAGCCGAGGCCCATGACGATGATCCCGGAATAGGCGATGCGCTGGGCGGCGTTGAATTTGCCTTGCGGCGGGAGGGAATGGCGGAGGTGCAGGTCGTGGAGAAGCACGGCCCAGGCCTCCCGGAAGGAATGGCGGTTGGGTAGGAGTTCACGCCATTCACCGGAGAATGCCGTATACAGTACGTACAACAGACCATTGATAAAGAACACCCACATGAACAGAAAGTGGAACGCCATGCCTTCTGCGAGACGGAAGGGGATGTGCAGGAGACGATAGATCCACTCGGGGAAAAAGCGGACATAGGTGTGCCCGAAAAGTGTGATGGAATACACGTCGTTGCCCCAATAAATCAGGAGCCCGCTCCAAATCATTAGGAATAGGATGGGGAAGTTGACCCAGTGAAACCAACGGATCGCTAACGGATGTTTTTCTTTTATGCGCGTGGTCTTTGGCATAAACAGATGAATTATAATTTTTTGCCTAACTAGGTATTTTAACGGGGTTGGATTTGTCGAACTAATTTGTACTTTTGACCGTTCCCTCCCGGTTTGTTCTTGCTTACCCGGCTTGCAAGACTTACCCCGTTTCCGCTTTAGTACCGAAAGTAATGTTTATTATTAAGAGACTATGCCTTCTCCTATCGCGAGCTGACCTTATACAGGTTCATTTACCCATTTCTTAACATACACCTTAAAAACACACAAAAACCATGGAACCTTACCTGGGCTCTCTTTTGATTTTTGGTGGCAACTTCGCCATCCGGGGTTATGCGCTTTGCAACGGTCAGACCCTTCCCATTTCCGCGTACACCGCACTGTTCTCCATCCTGGGAACGTTTTACGGTGGGAACGGCGTCAACAACTTCCAACTGCCGGACATGCAAGGGCGTGTACCTATCGGTATGGGGAACGGCATCGGCCTGAGCCCTTATGTGATCGGGCAAAAAGGCGGTACCGAAGCAATCAGCCTGACGACCCAAAACCTGCCGGCGCACAGCCACACGGTGCCTGCGCTGAGCGTGACGGTCAATGTATCCAACACCCAGGCTACGTCGCCTACAGCCAGCGCGGGGACGAACACCCTCAGCCAGCCGTATGACCCGGTTGCCCTGAACGCGGTCAACCTGTATTCCAATGCCGCGGCCAACACCGTCATCACCACCGGGGCCACGACGGTAGCGGGTAACACCGGCCTCACTGGAGGTAACATTCCAGTTTCCATCATTCAGCCGTATCTTGCGATCAATTTCCAGATCGCCCTCACAGGGGTCTTCCCTTCGAGGAACTAGTTTTTGCTTGTTTACCTTATCTATGACCCAAAGTAATGCTTATGAATAAATTCTACCCTAAGGCGCTGCGCGCACTTTTTGCGGCTCTTTTTCTTAGTTTTTCCATAACCATTACTTGGGCCATTCCAGGGACCGGGAGAACAGGACATGTCCTGTTCTCCGCGGGCCCTTCTACCGGTTTCACCGGCTTCGACAGCACCGCATCGACGGACATCCCATTTGTCAGTTTCCCCAGTGGTACGAAGGCCATCAACGTCTGTCAATATGGTTTTGATATCGTGGCCAAAAGCACCGGCAACGTGACCCTGAAGGTGCTTGGCGCCAACGGGGCTTCCTCTACCCAGGTTCCAGGCTACACTGTTCCCGGTGGAGACAATAACCGGTTTGTCCAGGTAGTTCGGGCGGGTACTGCCTCCGTGACGGAGGCGGATTTCTATTCCACCGACGGTTCTGTCTTCAATTTGAAAAGCCTGGCCGTTTATGTAAACCTGGCGGTGACCTCCGACGTCGCCACGGTCACTTTAACGGGGTACAAGAGCGGTGTGCAGGTGGGGAGCCCCGTGACACAAAACAATATTACGCCCACGAGCCTTGCTCCGCTTAATTGGGTCAACATCACGGCCAACCTCAATGGAATCGATGAGATTGCCATAACGGTATCGGATCAAACAACACCGGGCAACGTGGTCGGAGATCTCGGCATTGACGCCATCGACCTCGTCGGCCCCTCCGTCACCAACCCCGCCCTCAGCAACGCACAAGTCGGCGCATCCTATACCACCGAAAACTTTACGGCTTCCGGTGGCACGGCGCCTTATACTTTTGCCGTCACCTCGGGCGCTCTCCCGGGGGGGATGAGCCTTTCCAGCGCCGGGGCACTCTCCGGAACGCCCACCGCGGCCGGGACCTTTACCTTCTCGGTGACGGCCACTGACGCGAATTCTGAGGTCAGTCCGGCATCCCCGGCGACCCTGACGGTCAGCGCGCCGACGATGACGCTTTCGCCAACGACCTTGTCTGACGGAACTTACAAGTCGTCTTATTCTTCCGTGACCTTTTCGGCTTCCGGTGGCACGGCGCCCTACACCTACACGGCCGTCGGGCTGCCTCCGGGGATGACCATCAATGCCAGCTCCGGTGTGTTATCGGGTACCCCCACCGCAGCGGGGACCTATGCCATTTCCGTGACGGCCACCGATAACTCGACAGGTACCGGTGCGCCCTTTCAAACGACCAATTTTATAACGTGGGTGATCGACAAGGTCCCGCTGACCATCTCGGCGAACGCCGCCTCCAAGAACTATGGTGCGGCAATTCCGGCCTTAAGCGTGACCTACAGCGGTTTTGCCAGTGGGGATAATTCAGGCAGCCTGACGACGGCGCCGACGATTACCACCAGCGCTACCGCGGCTTCCCCGGTGGGCACCTATCCGATCACTGCCAGCGGCGCGGTCGACCCGAACTACGCCATCAGCTATGTCCCGAATACGCTCACGGTAAACGCGGTCGCATTGACGATCACACCGGCCCCCGCGTCCATGACGTATGGAGGGACGGTTCCGGCCTTCACGGCCAACTACAGCGGCTTTGTCAATGGCGACAATGCGTCCAGCTTGACGACAGCGCCCACGATAACGACTACGGCGACGTCCACCTCCGTGCCCGGGACCTATCCCATTACGGCGACCGGTGCGGTGGATCCGAACTATACGATTGCATACGTCGCCGGCACACTGACCGTCGGCAAAGCGGTGTTGACAGTAACAGGAACGTCCCCCACGATGACCTACGGGAGCGCGGTGCCGGCGCTGGGGGTTATTTATAGCGGTTTTGTCGGCAGCGACAACGCGTCCAGCCTGACAACGCAACCGACGTCCACGACAACGGCCACATCGGCTTCCACAGTCGGCGCCTACGCGGTCACGCCGAGCGGTGGGGTGGCGGCGAACTATACTTTTAGCTACCTGCCCGGCTCGCTGACGATCACTCCCGCGACGCTGAGCGTGACGCCCGATCCCCAGACGATGACCTACGGGGGCACGGTGCCGTCGCCGCTAACAGTGAGCTACAGCGGTTTTGTGAACGGGGACGGCCCATCGGTGGTGACTACGGCGCCTACGGTGACGACAACCGCCACGAGCGCCTCGTCTGTGGGTACGTATCCCATCACGGCCAGCGGTGCGGCGGCAACGAATTATGTATTTACCTACAATACCGGCACCCTTACAATAGGCCCCGCGGGTCTGACGATCACGCCGGCCCCCGCGTCCATGACATACGGCGGGACGGTGCCGGCCTTTACCGCGAACTACAGCGGCTTTGTCAATGGGGACAATGCGTCCAGCCTAACGACAGCGCCCACGATAACGACTACGGCGACGTCCTCCTCCGTGCCCGGGACCTATCCCATTACGGCGAGCGGGGCGGTGGATCCGAATTATACGATTTCTTACAGCCCCGGCACGCTGACCGTCGGCAAGGCAGTATTGACGGTGACAGGAACGTCTCCCACGATGACCTACGGCGGCGCGGTGCCGGCGCTGGGGGTTATTTATAGCGGTTTTGTCGGGAGCGACAACGCGTCGAGCCTGACAACCCAACCTACGTCCACGACGACCGCCACGAGTGCTTCGGCCGTCGGCGCCTACCCGGTCACACCGAGCGGCGGGGTAGCGGCGAATTATACTTTTAACTACCTGCCCGGCTCGCTGACGATCACACCGGCGACGCTGACCGTAACGCCCACTGACCAGACGATGTCGTACGGGGGTACCGTGCCGTCGCCGCTGACGGTGGGGTACAGCGGTTTTGTCAACGGGGACGGACCGTCGGTGGTGACTACGGCGCCCACGGTGACGACAACGGGCACGAGTGCCTCTTCTGTCGGTACCTATCCGATCACGGCGAGCGGTGCGGCGGCGACGAACTATACATTTACCTACAATACCGGCACCCTGACGATCAGCCCCGTGGGACTGACGATCACGCCGGTCAATGCGTCCATGGCGTATGGCGGGACGGTGCCCGCGTTCACGGCGAACTACACCGGTTTTGTCAATGGGGACAATGCGTCCAGCCTGACGATCCAGCCGACCCTCTCCACAGCCGCGACGTCGACCTCTGTGCCGGGGACTTACCCGATCACGGCGAGTGGCGCGGTGGATCCGAACTACACGATCACCTATAATACCGGCACGCTGACGGTGGGCAAGGCCGTGCTGACGATCACGGGGGCGAATACCACCATGACCTACGGCAGTGCGGTGCCGGCGCTGAGTGTGACCTACAGCGGCTTTGTCGGGAGCGATAACGCCTCCAGCCTGACGACACTGCCCACGGTTACGACCACGGCTACGTCGATCTCGCCGGTAGGGACTTATCCCATCACGGCGAGCGGCGCGGCGGCGGCGAATTATACCTTTGCCTATCTGCCTGGCACCCTGACCGTGCAACGAGCCACGGTGACGGTAACCCCGAACAACGCCAGCATGACATACGGAGGCACCGTGCCCTCATTAAGTGTCAGCTACACCGGTTTTGTCAATGGGGAAGGCTCCGGGGTATTAACATCGATACCCACCGCCACCACGACCGCCACGAGCACCTCGCCCGCGGGCACCTATCCGATCACGGCGAGCGGTGCGGCGGCGGCAAACTACACCTTCACTTACAATACCGGTACGCTGACGGTGAGCCCGGCGGTCCTGACCGTGACGGCGAACAACGCCACTATGGTATACGGGGAGGCATTCCCGGCGCTCAGCGTGACTTATTCCGGTTTTGTCAACGGCGATAATGTGAGCAGCCTGACGACCCAGCCCGTCGAGACCGTACCGGCCACGCCTTTTTCACCGGTGGGCGCTTACACCATCACGCCTTCCGGTGCTGTGGACCCGAATTACACCTTCAACTATGTAACCGGTACGCTGACCATTACGCCCGCGCCCCTGACGATCACCGCGAACAACGCGAGCATGGTCTATGGCAGCGCGGTGCCGGCGATGACGGCCAGCTATTCCGGTTTTGTCAATGGCGACAACGCATCGAACTTGACGATCCAGCCCGTACTGTCCACGACGGCGACAAGCGCGTCACCGGTGGGCACGTATCCCATCACGGCCAGCGGTGCGGTGGATCCGAACTATACGATTTCTTACGTGGGCGCTACGATGACCGTCACCAAGGCGGTTCTGACGGCGACCGCCGATAACAAGATCATGCCCTTGGGCGGACCTCTGCCCACGCTGACGATTACCTACACCGGTTTTGTGAACGGGGACAACGTGTCCAGCCTCACGTCGCCGTGTATCGCAACGACCCCCGCCAATGCAGGGTCTCCCTCGGGGACCTATATCATCGGGGTCGCCAACGGGTCGTCTCCGAACTATACCTTCCACTATGTGAACGGGACGCTGACGGTACAGAAAGCCATCCTGACCATCACGGCCAACAACGCCAGCAGCACCTACGGGTCCCCGTTGGTACCCAACGGTTCGCTCACGGTGTCCTATTCCGGCTTTATCAACGGGGACAACTCCAGCAGCCTGACAGTCCCCCCCACCGTGATCAACACGGCCTTTGTGGGGGCGCCGGCCGGGACCTATGCGCTGATCCCCTCCGGTGCGGTGGATCCGAACTATACGATCGTGTATGTCGACGGTACGTATTCCATTAACCAGGCGACCCTGTTGATCACGGCAGTCAACGAGTCAAAGACCTACGGCAACGCAAACCCCGCACTTATTGCCAACTATACAGGGTTTGTCAACGGAGACGGCCCGGCCAGCCTGTCGACATTCCCCACGCTGACCACGTCGGCAACGACCGCTTCCCCGGTGGGGAACTACCCGATCGCGGGGAGCGGTGCGGTCGATCCGAACTATATCATCAACTACACACCAGGGGTAATGACGGTGAACCCGGCAGCGCTGACAGTGACCGCGAACAGCACGAGCATGACGTATGGCGGTACGGTTCCGGCACTATCGGCCTCGTATAGCGGTTTTGTCAATGGAGACAATGCCTCCAGCCTGACGATCCAACCGGTCGTTTCCACCAGCGCCAATTCGACCGTCCCCATCGGGACCTACCCGATTACGGCCAGCGGTGCGGTGGATCCGAACTATACCATTACCTACGTACCCGGCGTCATGACGGTCGGCCAGGCGGTGCTGACAGTCACCCCAAACAACGCCAGTATGACGTATGGCGGTACCGTGCCGGCGCTAAGCGTCAGCTACAGCGGTTTTGTCAACGGCGACAACCCCGCCAGCCTGACCGCCCCGGCCACGGCGGCTACGACGGCCACGTCAGCTTCGCCCGCGGGGACCTATCCCATCACGGCGAGCGGTGCTATAGCATCAAACTACGCCATTGTATATAACACCGGGACGCTGACCGTCGGCAAGGCGGCGCTCACGGTGACCGCGGACAACGCCAGCATGACGTATGGCGGAACCTTGCCTGCCCTGAATGTCACCTATAGCGGTTTTGTAAACGGGGACAACGCGTCGAAACTAACCGTCGCGCCCACGGTGGCCACGACCGCGACCTCCGCGTCCCCCGTCGGGACGTACCCGATCACGCCGAGCGGTGCGGTGGATCCGAACTATACCATCACGTACAATGCGGGGATACTCACCATTGGCAAGGCGGCGCTGACCGTGACAGCGGACAACGAAAGCATGACCTATGGCGGCACGGTGCCTGCGCTACCCGTCACCTACAGCGGCTTTGTGAACGGGGACAATGCGTCGAGCCTGACGACGCAGCCGGTCGTATCCACCACCGCTACCTCCGCTTCCGGGGTCGGGACCTACCCGATCACCCCAAGCGGTGCCGCGGATGCGAACTATACCATCACCTATGTACCCGGTACGCTGACCGTCCAGCAAGCGACGGTCACCATCACCGCGAACAACCAAAGCCGCTACTTCCTGCTGCCCAACCCGCCGCTGACGGTGTCGTATAGCGGTTTTGTCAACGGGGACAACAGCGCTGTCTTAACAACGAAGCCTACGGTGACAACAACGGCCAACCTGTTGTCGCTTCCGGGCACATACCCGATCACGGCCAGCGGTGCGGTGGCAACGAACTACACATTTACATATATTCCGGGTGTGCTTACGGTGGAAGCCCTCCTGCCCAACGTCATCACTTTTGCAGCCCTGCCGGTGAAGACGTATGGGGATGCGGACTTCACCATCACGGTGACCGCAAGCTCCGGTTTGCCGGTGACCCTGACGTCTTCCAACACCGCCGTCGCCACCGTGACGCCCACCGGTACGGGCCAGTGGCGCGTCCACATCGTCTCGGGCGGGCAGGTAACGATGGCCGCTACCCAGGCCGGTGGTCCGCCCTACGCGGTGGCCACGGAAGTCGATCAAATCCTGACGATCAACCCGGAAGCCCAGAGCATCCTATTCCCGTCGCCCCTGGGCGGGGTACCGGCTTCGGGTTCGGTGATCAGCCTTGACGCCACCGCGTCTTCCGGGCTACCGGTCACCTATACCGTGTCCGATCCCACGGTCGCCACGGTCAGCGGCAGCCAGCTCACCTTTGTGGGCTCGGGTAACGTCACGATCACCGCGAACCAGGCGGGGAACAACGACTACCTGCCCGCGCCGCCGGTGAGCATCGGCCTACAGGTATTCGATGGCAAAGGATTTGTACAAGGGGTAGGGGTGTTCCCGAACCCGTGTCATGGCACGGCCTACATCCGGTTGAGCGAAGGCAGCATCATTACGAAGCTGGCGATGTTCGACCTGAGCGGCAGGCTCGTCCTGGGCATGGATCAGTTCGGCAGCTCCACCAATATGATACCTTTGGATGTCAGCCACCTGTTACCGGGTATCTATATCCTGAGGGTTGTTTGTGTTCGGGATCACCAGGTGGTGTTCCCCGTATTTAAGGTGAATGTTCAATGAGAATAGGATTTTTGTTTCCCTACTCCGGGATCTTCCCGGACCTGAAAAATGATTTCAGCCAGGGTTTTGAACTGGCGCTGGCTCAAAATGCCCCCCAGGCAAAATGGTCTTGCCTGGGGGAATTTATCCAGAACGGTGACGAGAAGAGTGTGGAAGGCGCCCTCAAAAAGCTCCTCCATTACGAGCGTGTCGACATGGTCATGGGCATCGTGGGGAACACGGTCACGGCCGCCTGTATCCCCATGATCGAGAGCGCGCAGACACCCGTCATCATCAACAACCTGGGGGCGCATCTGCCCGGACGCTACCTGCGCTCGCCCTATCTTTTTTACAACAGCCTCCACCTTTGGAAAAGCGAATGGGCCATCGGCAAGTGGGCTCAGGAGACCTATGGGGGCGTACCCGCGGTCAGCCTGTCGCTGTACGAGGCCGGCTACCACCTGCTCGAATGTTTTAAAAACGGGATCGGCGCCGGGGGAGCGGAGAACATGACCATCAACGTCATGAGACCTTCCAAGGAACCCGTGGACACCAAGCCCCTGATCGAGTACCTGGAAGCGCAACGCCCCTCGTATACCCATCTCCTTTTATCCGGGAACGAGGCGGAGCAATTCGTAGATTACTTCGACGCCAGCTCCGTGCGGGAAAGTGTGGCCCTGACCACCCATCCGTTCTTTGGCGACAGCCGTGGCGCTGCGTTTGCCACTACCTGGCTGCCTTCCCTGGACAATGAAAAAAACCAGGCTTTTATAAAGACCTATACGGATGCCTACGACACGCCTCCGAACGTGTATGCGTTGTTGGGGTTTGAAGACGGGCTGGCGCTCGCGGCTACCCTGGAGGCGATCGACGGCAAACCCACGAGGTCCCGGCTGGCCGGTTTCCTGGGCACTGTCCACCCGGCCGGTCCGCGGGGGGCCATCAAATTATCTACACAACCTTTGCAGGCCGGCCAGCCGGTCTACCTGTGCCGGCACGACGCCGTGCTGGAAACACTTGTTAGTCCCACGCTGGAGGAGCCCGGTTTCGAACACCTCCAGGGCGGAGCCACCGGCTGGGTCAATCCTTATTTGTGTGTGTGATATTTTTCGCATAAGTTAGCGGGTTCAACGCTAAACTGTAACGATGTCTTCCACCAGCTCCGGTTCCAAGAGTAATTTTTCCAGCTTCTTGACCCTTACGATTGTCTTCTTTTTCTGGGGCTTTGTAGCGGCCAGCAACGACATCCTGATCCCGGTTTTTAAGGACAAGCTCCACTTGTCGCCGGTTCAGTCCCAAATGATCTCCTTTTGTTTTTATGCCGCCTATACCGTAGGCGCGCTTATCTATTTTTTTATATCCAAAGCCATCGGCGGGGACATCCTGAACCGGATCGGGTATAAGAACGGCATCGCGCTGGGGTTGGTGATCTCTACCTTGGGCGCCCTTTTGTTCTATCCCGCCGCGGAAACCGCTTCTTTTGCGATCCTGCTGAGTGGTCTTTTTGTCATCGGTCTGGGGTATGCGCTTCAGCAAACCGCCGCCAATCCCCTCGCCATCGCGATGGGGGACCCCAAGACGGGGTCACAGCGGTTGAGCCTGGCCGGTGGGATCAATAATTTCGGGACCACTATCGGACCCGTCGTCGTCAGCCTTGCCATCTTTGGCAGCGTCACCTCCGGCAACACGGTAGCGAGCATCAGCAAGGTCAAATTCCCTTACCTGATCATCGGCGCCCTGTTCCTGCTGGTCGCGGTTATTTTCAAGTTCTCGAAGCTGCCCAATAAGATTCAAACCGAAGATGACGAAAAGAAAGACGACGGCACCCGCTTCGTCCACAGCACCGAAAGGGGCAGCGTCTTTAACTATCCCCAGCTGGTGCTCGGGATGCTGGCCATTTTTATCTATGTCGGCGTGGAAGTATCGACAGCCAGCAACCTCCCGCTTTTCCTGACCAAAGACCTGAACATCGCCACCTCGAACATCGCCCCGTATATTTCACTCTACTGGGCGAGCCTGATGATCGGCCGTTGGACGAGTTCGGTGGGCGCGTTCAACATTGGGGATGGCGCGAAAAAGATCCTCCGTTTCGTCATGCCGTATATCGCCTTTGCGGTGTTTGTCCTGATCAACAAGGCCGTCGGTCGTGACCTTGGCGTGCCTTTTTACTGGTACGCCCTTGTCATCATCGTCATGATCATCGGGGACCTCCTTTCCAAGGGCAATCCGGCGCGGCAACTGTTGTTGTTTGCGTCCTTCGCCATCTGCGCGTTGTTCATCGGGATGTTATCCCATGGCATCGTGAGCGCCTTCGCCTTTATCAGCGTGGGTCTTTTCTGCTCGACCCTCTGGCCTTGTATCTTTACTTTGGCCGTGGCCGGCCTGGGCAAGCACACCAGCGAAGGCTCCAGCTTCCTGATCATGATGATCTGCGGGGGCGGTTTTATCGCCGTTCTCCAAGGATACCTGGCCTCCGACAACCTGTTGGGCATCCAATGGTCGTATATTGTCGGCGTCTGTTGTTTTGCCTACCTGGCGTTCTACGCGGTCAAAGCCAAAGCCGTACTGAAGGCCCAGGGCATCGACTTCGATAAGGTCGAAGTCGCCAAGGGCGGGGGGCACTAAAACCACCGCCGGGAAGTCCTGGCCCTGATGGATTTTTATGGAGTCGGGGTCAACCGGTATTACGAACGCCGTTTTCACCTTGTGGGCAAAACCATCTCGCTGAGTTGTTATGTGATCGGCTGGTTCATGCCCTTCTATTTCGCCGGACGTCTCGAAAGCGGTAATGTCTGCGAATACTTCCGGATGAAGCAATACTTCAACGCCCTGGGGATCCATACCCACGACCAGCTCCTGTACGACATGGGTATGAAGGAAAAGGAACACGAGGTGTATTTTCTGGGCAAAATCAAAACCCACCCGCTGCTGCCCTTCTTCGAGCGCTTCTTCGCATGGGGCGGCAGGGCCTCCTTCAACAACATCGATCTGGACAAGAAATACCCCGTGGAGGAATCCGAAGGGTATTGCCGGAAATGATCCGTATATTGCAAGGGCAACCTATCCTCTATGCCCTTCGCGGAAGACACCAAACAGGCGATCCACGTCGCCCAATCCCTGGCCAAAGAATACCAGCACGCCCATTTCGGCCCGCCCCATCTGCTGGCGGCCGTCTTACACAACGAAACGCCCCTGGCCTCCTGGCTGGTAGCCCAGCAAAAGGACCTGCATTTTATGCGGGACTGGGCGGAGATCCGCATGGAGGAATATCCGCGGGGGAGCCGCGCGTCGGAAAACCCTTCCGCCGACGCCAAGACCACGGCGGTTCTTGACCTGGCCGATATGGTGGCGCTTCAGCTCAACCGCGATGAGGTCGATGGGGTGAGTGTGCTGGCGGCGTTGCTGAAACCGGGGGTGGGGTTCACGCCGGATCAGCTCAAAAGCTTTCCGGCTACGCAGAAAGAAATCATGGACGCCGCCGTCTCGGAGGTGCAGATGCAACAGGCGGTGGGCGCTTCGGCCGGCGCGGCTGCGTCAAACGGCGCCGCCGCGCAAAGCGGCGCCACCGCGCCCACGGGCGCTTCCAACGCCCTCTACCGCTTCTGCACCGACAAAACCGCCCTCGCCGCGGAAGGCAAGCTCGACCCTATCGTCGGACGCGACAAAGAACTCCGCATGGTCATGGAAGTCCTGGGCCGCCGGACCAAACCTAACGTCATCATCGTGGGGGAACCCGGGGTGGGGAAGACCGCGCTGGTGGATGGTTTTGCACAGGCCATCGTGGCCGGGAGCGTGCCCCAGGGCTGGCAGGGCGCGCACCTGCTGGAGCTCGACACCGGTGCGCTGGTGGCCGGGGCGGCCTATAAGGGGGAGCTTGAAGACCGTATGAAAGGGATCATCGGGGAGGTCAAACGCCTGGGCAAATCCATTCTTTTTATAGACGAAGTCCACCTGTTGCTGGATCCCAAAAGCGCCCTCGGCGGCGGCCTGGTCAACCTCCTGAAACCGGAACTGGCCAGGGGTGAGCTGACGGTGATCGGGGCCACGACCCGGGACGAATACCGCAAGTACGTCGAATCCGACGAGGCGTTTAATAGAAGATTCGAGATCATCCAGGTCGAGGAACCCGACGTAGATACCGCCGTGGAAATGCTCAAACGGGTGGCGCCCCTTTATGAAACCCACCATGGGCTGACGATCGAGCCGGCAGCGCTCAAAGAGGCCGTCGTCATGGCCAAACGCTACGCCAAGGACCGATACCTCCCTGACTCCGCAGTGGACCTGGTGGATCGGACGATGGCGGCGCTGAGGATCATGAACGATACCTCGGTCAGGGAATTGCGGGAGTTGCGGGAGCGCCTGGAGACCATGGACCCGGACGACATACAATGGGCGGAGCGGACGCTCAAAGACAAAATCAGCCCTATCCTTTCCGCCCAACTGGAACCGGAAGTGGAAGCGGACCTGGACGTGCCCGGCGGCAGGAAACAACGCCTGGAGCAGAAAATCACGCAACTCGAAGCCCTTGCAGAAAACATACGCGACACCGTAACCAAGGCAGACATCGCCGCCGTCGTGTCCTATAAGACGGGGATTCCTTTAGGGAAAATCCAATCCTCCGAACGCGAGAAACTGCTGGGGGTGGAAGACGTCCTGAAGCGCCGGGTCATCGGCCAGGACCACGCCATAAAGGCGGTGGCCGAAGCCATCCTGGAGTCCCGGTCGGGTTTGATCAAGGCCGGACAGCCCATCGCCAGCTTTTTCCTCCTGGGCCCGACGGGCACCGGCAAAACCGAACTGGCCAAAACCCTGTCGGACTTCCTTTTTAACGACGAGTCCTTTCTCATCCGCTTCGACATGTCGGAGTTTAAGGAAGAACACTCCGCGGCCTTGCTGTATGGCGCGCCCCCGGGCTATGTCGGTTACGAAGAAGGCGGGATGCTCGTCAACAAGATCAGGGAAAAACCCTATTCGGTCGTGCTCTTCGACGAGATCGAAAAGGCCCACCCAAGCGTATTCGACACCTTCCTCCAGGTCCTCGACGAAGGAAAGCTCCACGACCGCCTCGGCAAAGAAGGAGATTTCTCCAACGCCATCATACTTTTTACTTCCAATATCGCCAGCGACTTTATCGTGGAAAGTTTTGGTGGAGGAAAAATACCCGCCGGCACCGAGCTGATGGACATCATGTCCCGTCATTTCCGGCCCGAGTTTCTGGGCCGGCTGACCGAGATCGTGCCCTTTGCGCCCATTGCCGAAGAGAACGCGCTCCGGATCTTCGATGTCCACCTCCGGAGCCTGACCGATCCCCTGACGCGACAGGGGATCAGCCTGGAGATCACGCCCGAGGCGAAAAAGCACCTGACGTTGACCGGGTTTACACCCAAATACGGGGCGCGGCAGATCAAGGGGTTGATCCGGAATGAGCTCCGGAGGCCGATTGCGCGGCAGATCGTTGCCGGCAAATTGAAGAAGGGGGACACCGTCTGCGTGGGGTATGCAGGTGGTTTAACCTGGGAGATAAAACACCCGTCGCTCATCGAGATCTAAACCGTATATTCGACGAATGGGAAAACCCGCAGCCAGACTCACAGACATGCACGCCTGCCCACAGGTAACTCCCGGTGTTCCGCCGATCCCGCACGTGGGCGGTCCCGTCGTCGGCCCCGGCGCCCCGACAGTCCTTATCGGGGGCATGCCCGCGGCTGTGATGGGCGACACCTGTGTGTGCGTCGGTCCGCCCGACTCCATCGTCATGGGTTCGGCGACGGTCATGATCGGCGGTAAGCCCGCCGCCCGGATGGGGGACACGACCGCGCATGGAGGGAATATCGTGCTCGGGTATCCTACCGTGCTGATCGGGGGATAATGCCCGGCGGTCGGCGCAAAGACGTGCGTGCGGCCCCGCGCGCCGGCGCCCGCGGCGTGTAAAACCGCATCACCCGCCCATCGCCTACGCCACGCACCACCGTGTGCTGTCCCGCATACAACATCTCCACCTTGTAAGGCCCAACGGCGCTGATCTCCCAGCATTGCGATTCGTTGCCCCGCACGAAATATGTATGTAGCGTGTCACCGGGGGCGCCGCCCATCACCTGGAAGGGCAGGATCGTCCGAAGCCCCCCGCGCAACTGCACATCGGTACCGCGCCGATTCAAGTACTTGCGCCCCGACGCCCCCGTTACCTGGCGAACGCGCACCCGCCTCCCGAAAATAAAAATCGTATTGATCGCCGTTTGCGCATCGGCAAAAAGACTCTGGGGCAACCGGTCTTTCCGCCCCGCCACCGACAGGGGAATGGCCACGCAATTCCCGCCGCTGGAAGGGCTTCCCGTCCAGGGTGGGCTCATGATCCCGTTGAAGGGATAGCTCCACGTCCCGTCGGATTGAACGGTGATAAAGTTCTGCCCGTTCGCATAGTAGTCGTGGCTGCCGGGTGAGGTATAGTTGTAAATAGAGTGGTTGGGATCGTATACAAAAATACGCTTGATCGACCCCTGCACGTCTTCGTAATACGGCACCAGGACGTGCGCCCCGTCCGCGGGGTTGAGGTCCTTGGAGATGCTCACAAAAGGCTGGTCGCCCTGGGCGAGGTATTTGCCGACCTGGTAATATGCATAATTGCCGTCCCGGTTTTCCGAAGAAGCGATGACGTCTAAAAGGAACATCAGGAAACCGCGGTTGATCTGGTTGCCATGGGTGATGATGATGGCCTGCGCCAGGTTGGGATCCAACGGTCCCGTATAGCTGGCCCTGGAGGCATATACATAGGGCGGATGGCAATACCCTGCCCAACCGCCGTCGGACATCATCAGCATGGACATCACGTCCATGCCAAAACAAAGCCCGCTTTTGTAAAGCGTGTTCGTGTAGAGGTTGTTGAAAAAGATCTGGTCGAAATCCCCGGCGGGACTCGGCGCCACCCCGATAAAGGACTGGCGGAAGTCGCTCCACGGGATGTTGCTGGTGTCGAAGTTTTCGAAGAACCAGGTGTTCTCGCGGAGCCAGGGGGTGTCCTGGGGTTGGGCTTTTAAGGCGATGGCGCTTATTAAAGCGAGCGCAGTCAGGATGGTTCTCATGGTGTGACCGTTTTTACGTTCGAAAGCGCCGACAGTTGCCCCGTCTTGAGCAACAGCGCCACTTTATAGTAGTACGTCTGTCCGTGTGTCACCTGCGTATCCGTATACGTGGCCCCCTTTACAGGCGCCGTGACGATGGGGTTAAACGTCCCGCCCGCCGTGGTGCTCCGGTAGACGATAAAACCCTTGTCGGCCGCGGCGTTGAAGGCCGGCGTCCAGGTCAACTGCACGGAGCACGGCGTCGCATTGACCATGGCCGTATCCAACACCGGCGCGGGTATCGCCTTCGTGCTAAAGGTAAAGGTGCTGATGGGCGCGGCCTGTGACAGGGGCGTCTGGTTCCCCGCATAGTCGATCCCGACGACCCGGTACCAGTACGTTAGCTTGGGCTGCACGGTCCTGTCCACAAAGGCCCCCTGGCTCATCCACGGCATTGCCTGCACGGGGATGCTGTCACAGGGAAGTACCGACGGCGCGTGATAGGGCGCGGTCAGGACCACCGGTGTTTTGGGGGGTATTTCCACCGTCATGCCCCCCACCCAGGTGAAGTTGGCCAGCGGCGGTTCCTGGCCGGGGACCAGGCCCTGGGCGCGGTACACCTGGTAGGCCCGGATGTCCTGGGAGGGCGGCCCGATCCACTGGACGACGATCGCCAGGGGCAGGGCGTTGAGCCCCGTGATGGTGGCGGCTTCTGGGGGCGTGGTATCCCTCAGGTGGGCGCACACGATCTGGGCCTGTTCCGCGGGGCTGGGGATGGGATAGGTGCCGCTTTCATTGCCGGAGGAGTCTTTGGCTTTGACCCAATACGCGTAACAAAGGGGCGATCCGGGCGGCACGCTATAGTCGTTGTACATGAAGTGACCCGCGGCCTTGGCGCGTTTGGCGGAGTCCTGGGTGATCGTGCCCAGGAAAACGAAGGTGCCGCTACACGGACAAGGCCACCCCTTGCGATCGTTGTTGAAACCCGGAGTGCCGACGACGCCTGTGTTATACGCCGGCGTCCCAATGTACCAGCTTCGGCAGGTATCCGGACGGTTGCAGTTCACCCATTGCCCCAGGTGGCAAAGACTCCGGTAGACCGTATACTGGGCCATATCCGGTTCGGTGTTGAGCTGCCACATCACCGATATATGGTCTTCAAAACCTTTGGCCATGACGCCCTTGACGATGGCCGGGGGCGTGGTGTCCTTGACGATGGCGGAGGCGGCCGCGGACCAGGGACCGGTATTGCCGTTGACGTCCACGGCCCGGACGCGGTACCACCAGGTCTTGTCCCCGTATACCGCGCGGAGCCCGCTGTATTTGTCCACGGTATCGACGCCGTGGATGCCCTTTAGCGGCGGTACCGTTGCGACCAGCGTGGCCGTAAGGGTATTGGGGTTCCCCGACCCTGTAAACCGGTAGAGCTTGTAGCTGACGGAGCTGTCGGGCTGTTCCACGCGCCCCTTGATGTCTTTGATCACCTGCGTCCAACTGACCTGCACCCATCCATGGATATTGTCTACGGAGGTGGAGACGTTCCCCGGTGTGGAAGGGGGCGTTGTATCGTGGGGCGTCACTCCGCCCGAGGCCCCGGAGGCCGTTCCAGGCCGGAGGAAAAAGTCAAGCGCGGTCACCCGGTAGTAATAGGTGGTGCCGTTCAGGGGACCGTTGACGTTGACGCCCGCGACCTTATGCGCGATGGGATTCCCCGCGGTATCGTAGTGTTGGAAATCCACAAAGCCCAGGGCGTTGGGTACCAGCGTGTCCCCGTTCAAGTGATGTGTAAAGGTGGACATGTACGGGGTGGGGCTGACCCGGGTAAAAGGCCCGCCCGGGCTGGTGGCGCGATCCACGACATAACCCGCCGCGCCGGTCACCAAACCCCAGTTGGCTTGGTTCATCGCATCCCCCGCGTCCGCGTGGACACCCGTGGCCGCGGGTAACACGACCGGCACACCGGCGGACACCGGCAGGTCCGTGGCCACGGTGGTCCCGGGTCCGACAGCGACGATCTTGTACTGGTAGGCGGTACCGTTGGTCACGCTATGGTCTTCGTAACCCCAGCCCGCAGCCAGGGCGATGGACAGGTTGCTCCCCGCCAGCACCGCCAGCCGCTGGCGTTTGGACGCGGACAGCGCGCCGTTCATTCCGCAGGGGTTGAACAAAACGCTGGAATCCGCCAGCCCGGCGGCCACCAGCTTCCAGGCGGTGGAGTCGGTGCCGTGGATCAGCAAGGCCCGGATGGCCGCGCAGGTACCGGCCGGTACGATGGGCGTAGCGTTCAGGGGCGTCGCCGGATAGGCAGCATCCGCCGGTGTTTTGCGAAAGATATTATACCCCGTGGCTCCGGGCACGGCCTGCCAGTCCAGGGCCACATACAAACCGGGACCCGGGTTGGATGTGACCGCGATCTGCGCCATACCGGCGAAGGGTGTCGCAAGGAGAATGTATAGTAGGAGACGTTTGTACATGCGTTCGATTTTCAGGTTACTGTATATAGAAGCCCTGGGCCGTATTGAGCCCGATGGTGACACTCACCGATCCGCAGAAGACCCAAAGGACACAGGCGTGGAGTCCTACCGATCCCTGGAAGGAGAAGGGATAGGGTCCGATGATCTGGAGGTCGAAGTCCGCCCCTGCCGAGACCAGGCCGCCCAGGATTTCTCCGCTGATGGAGCCCCCGAGGTTGCCCACGATATAGGGCAAGCCCACCCCGCCCGACAAGGCGCCCAGCAGCCCCGCCCCCTGGGGGGTCAGCATAAACGCACCCAGCCCCAGGAAGATCTCGTACTGACCCGAAACGATATATAGGTTGACGCCCTGCTGGACGTGGATGTAGCCATAGATTCCCGAGAGGTTGTCCGGCATCGCCGCGGTATTCAGGGCATACTGTGGCGACGTGCCTTGCAGCACCCAGGCATCCGCCTTTGGCGCGTTGTGCGCGACATAAAAACCGGAGCCCAGGGTTGTCCCCGTGCCACCGATCAGCGTGATGCCGCTCATGATCGTCAGGGCAACCTGGCCCTGGATCGACTGGTAGTCCGTCCCCAGGTGCCAGTCGAGCTGGCCCTGGGCGTCCAGCGAGTTCCCGCTCAGCACGTCCCCCTGGCCCAGCGTAATGTCCCCGTCGACTTCCCCTTCCACGTACCCTTGCGCTTCGTTGAGCGTCAGTTGGGCGTGCCCGTTGACCTCCGCGTCCAGGGACAGGGCCAGCGACAGGCTGCACATCCCGTCGAGGGTAAGCCGCTGCATGCAGGGGGTGATCTGCAGGATCGCCGACAGATAGTCGCCCGCGCGGATGATCGCGCTCACATTGGCCGCGTTGGAGATCGAGCCCCCCACGACCACGTTCTCGATGTCGTCGTTGTGGATACAGGCGCACCCCCAGATCTGCGTGATGTTCGACACGTCCGCCACCGGTCCCAGCGTAATCGCGCGCATGTCCGTCTGGTTGGTGCCGATATGGATACACGTCCCCCGGCTGTTCATTTCCAGGGTGGACCCCACCGCGGACCCCATACAGGAGAGCGCGCTCGTCCCCGTACCGATAAAGCCGTCCTGGGTCGTCCCCGCGTAATCGATGGTAAAGCCAAAGATGCCCAGCCCGTCGTGCCAGTTCCCGCCGATGGCCCGGTGCGTTGGCAGGAAGGCGCCCGTGGCGGCATTGCTCAGCGACACATACCGCATGTCAAAGGGATCGCTTGTTTGCGAAGGCACGTAGTCGTCCTGTATGTTCAGATAGTCCGCGCCAAAGAAGGGGAAGTGTGCATTCCCCGCCACGTGTAAGTAGGGCTTGACGGCCGGGTTGCTGTTGTACGCTGACAGCGCCACCGCCGTTGGTACAAACCCAAACCCGTCAAACGCCTGGTTCGCCGAATTGTAGTCAAAGAAAAGACGCCCCACCGACCCGTTGGCCAGGAGCTCGCCCCAGGTCAGCCAGAAGGGTTCTGCAAAGTGCCGCTTCTCCGACAGCCCGCTTGCCGTCAGGATGATCTGCCCCGTGCGCACGCTCAGGGTGCCGCCGCTGGAGAAACCCGGTTTCTGCACCAGCTTCAGCCCCCAATAGGAAAGCGAGTCGTTTAGACCGATGTCCACCTGTCCCCCTGCGTCGTTCGCGGTAGAGGTGAAAAAGACTTTATCCACCACGTAATACCCACCCGTGGGTTGCGGTTCGGAAAGGATGGCTTTGTAGCTACACAGCACGACGGCGCTTTCCCAGCATTGCAAAACGAAAGCATCAATGTCCGGGAACACCGCCACCTTATACTGGTCCGAGACCGGCATGATCTTAAAGGGCGTCACCCCGTCGTATAAACTTTCCGATGGGTCCCCCAGGCGTACGGTATCTGCCGCGACGATCTTCGCATGTACGTTGCAATGAACACCCTGTGACACCACGTTCATCCACTGGCTCCGCTGGTACCCCAGCTTTAGCGCCAGGTGGCTGCCGGCCAGGCTGACCGTTGGTTTTTGCGGATCGAAATGAGAGGGCGACTGGGGTGTATTCACCACCAGGGCCGTAAAGTTTTTAAAGGTGACCCCTTCAAAACCCAACGAGTCCAGGTCGACCAGGCTAAGGTCGCGTGTGGAGTCGAAGATCGAATTGGGCCCGGCCATCAAAGGAGGCCGGAAGGGTTTTGGCTGGGCGGAAAAATAAACCATCGCCGCACTATCAAACCCGCCCAGCCCGAAGGACTTTTGGTCCCCGCCGCCTGCCGCCACCAGGTCTCCCCAGTACACAAACGTATTGGGGGGTATATTGACAAACCCGCCCACGTCCAGGTTTTTGCCGACCCCCATCACCGGGCGGGTAAGCACGACCGCCGAGTCATCCAGCAACCGCGCCGCCGTCCGGGGCAGGATGATGCGCCCCCCGACGATCAGCCCGCCGGTCACCTGGCTGGAATCCACATTGATGCGCGCCGTATCGAAGTTGATGATATAACCGAGGGGCTGTGAAGCGTAATACGTATAGGGGGACGCAAGGATAAAACCGGCCGCCAGACCGCCCCCGTCCACCGACGCCAGTGCATAGGTATAGTGTCCCTGGAGGTACCCGATGTTCGACAACACGGTATCACCCGTGGTGCCGTCCGAACTCCCGTTCAACAGGTCCACCCCCTTCCAGGAAGCAGGGTGGGGGTCCCCGCTATAGTGTTGGGTGGAGCTGAAATCCGCCACGTAGCCGTGCCCGTGGACCGTCAGCGTCGTATTCCCCACGCCCCAGGTGCCATAGTTGGAGTCCGGGAGCTCCTTGTAAAATTCGCAGGCGTTGCTCAGGCTGATCGTGCCCAGCCCGATCGACGCGCCCTGGCAGTTGCCCGGCCCCGTTAGCGTGTTGGGTAACCACAGCCGCCCCGTCGCCGCGGCATTTTGCCCCGGCCGTATGGTCATCGTGTCCACAGTTAGCTGGAAACCCGCTGCCACGTCCAGCGTGAAAGGCCCGCCGCCCGGGCTCGCCGGGTAGCTCGCCGTCCCCACGCTTACGTCCCCATAGCCCGCGCGGAGCGGGTGGGTGCTCACGCCGTCAAAGCGCACCGTCACCCCAGGCTGGATCCAATGGACGGGACCGATCAATTGCGCCAGGTTCGCATTTTTGGCAATGGAGGTCGGGGACTGCACCTGTACGTGCTCGCCCGCGCCGAGCGAAATGCCCAGGGCTTTTGCCTGCGAGACGCTCAGTTGACGCGAAGGGTCGCTGACCTGGTCGACGATGTCGACGGTCTGGAGACGGGCCGGCACGACAGCACTCACCGGGCCAACGGCCTTGACGGGGCCCACCTGCGCTACCGCCTTTACCGGCCCCACGGGCACCGGCCCCCACACGATAATCGGCCGCTGGCACCCGAAGTGAATTGTACCCACGCCGGATAACCCCGTAAAAGTTTGCGTGGCCACATTATACGCGCCCCTGGACGTGAAGCTGTCCACGACGAGGACGAAGTTGCCAAAATTCAGGGTGTCGGGGGGATCGACCCGCGGAGGGCGGACCGGGATGACGCCCGTGACGGGCGACCGTTGGACCTGCTGCACCTTGACCTGTGCGGGGGTGGGCGATACCGTCAGGATCGCCCCCATCAGGACAGGCAGGCCTGTCCACAGTTTGGTGATTCCCATGAGTAGTGAGTGGTTAGGGTTGTTTTTCGGGGTCAAAAGTTTAAACTTTTCTTGTCAAATGAAAGCGTACATATACGCAATAACGTACGCCCGGTGTATCGAAAACGGACACGCTAAAAGGATTTACGTATTGATATACAATAGGATAAAGCCGGGCATCCGCTTTGTGTTCCCAACAACTATGTTACGCAACTACCTCCTCGTCGCCCTTCGCCAGCTCCGGCGTCAAAAGATGTATGCATCCATCATGATCGGCGGCTTTGCCCTGAGCATTGCGGCGTGTATCCTGATCACGTTGTATATCCGGGACGAGCTTTCCTATGACCGGTATATCCCCCGGGCGGATCAGGCTTTTCGGGTGGTGGAACATTGGGCGGGGGGTGACTATCCCGGCCGTTACACAGATTTTGCCGCTCCCTTTGGGCCCGGGCTCATGAGTGACTATACCGGGGTGGAAAAGTCCGGCCGGCTCATGAACAATTCCCTTTTTTATGGCGCCGGCGCCAACCAGATCCGGCGGGCGGACCAAACCCAAAACACCTACGAGGAGGGGTTTGTCTACGCCGATCAGTCCCTTCTCGATATCCTGGGCATGCCCATGATCTACGGCACCGCGGGGCACGCCCTGGACGCGCCCCATTCCCTCGTGATGACGCGCCGGATGGCGGAAAAATATTTTCCCCATCAAAACCCCGTGGGCCAGGTGTTTTACCTGAACAACGATACCAAAACGCCTTATACCATCGGTGGCGTCATTCCCGATTTTGCGTCCACCTCTTCCCTTCCCTATGATTTTTTCCTTACACTAAAAGGCGTCGAACTCTGGCAAGGGGAGCAAACGTTTTGGGGCGCCAATAACTATGACACTTATGTTCTTTTAAAACCGGGGACTGATGTAAACGCCTTCCAACGTGCTGTGACGGCCTCCGAGCTCCAACGGCACATCATACCGTTTATGAAGTCTTCCGGGCAGAAGGACGTCGAAACGAAAACCAAGGGGTACGCCATAGAGCTCCAGCCCGTCCGGGACATATACCTCCGGTCTTATGCCATCTCGGACGACCTCCCTTCCCACGGGGATATGCGCCTGGTGTGGATGTTTGGCGGGATCGCGGCCTTCATCCTCCTGATTGCCTGTGTCAATTTCGTCAACCTCGCCACCGCCCGGTCGGCCAACCGCGCCAAAGAAATCGGGCTCCGGAAGGTCATCGGTTCTTACCGGTCCAGCCTTGTCCGCCAGTTCCTCACCGAGTCATTAGTGTACAGCCTGCTGTCGTTTGCCCTGGCATTGTTACTCGCGCAAACCCTTTTGCCTTTTTTTAACCACCTGACCGGCAAAAGCCTGTCCCTGCCCTGGGGTTCCTTATGGTTCGCGCCGTTTTTGCTGGGCTCGGCCTTTCTCTTAGGCATCGTCTCCGGTCTTTATCCCGCCTATTATCTTTCCGCTTTCAAGCCCGTGAAGGTACTGAAGGGGCAGGTGGCCAGGGGGAGCAAAAACGCCCGGTTGAGAAGCGTACTGGTCGTCTTCCAGTTCACCACCTCCATCATCCTGATCGCGGGCACCCTGGTTGTATACAGCCAGATGCAATATATCCTGCACCGAAAGGTCGGCTTCAATAAGGACCAGGTGCTGGTCATCCAGGGCACCAATACCATCGCGGATATACAAGCGTTCAAGAACGACCTGCTTCGCCTTCCGCAAGCTAAAAGCGTTGCCATAAGCGACTTCCTCCCCATCGATATCCCCGGTGCCAAGTTGAATCAGAATGCTTTTTACATGTATGGCCGGAAGGGCGCCTCACCCGTATTCGCGCAAGACTGGTCCGTGGATTATGAGTACTTACAGACCATGGGAATGCAACTGTCCGAAGGACGGGATTTTTCCAGGACCATGGCGTCGGACACCGGTGCCATCATCATCAATGAGACCATGGCCCGGAAAATGGGGATCGGCGCCCATCCGCTGGGGGCGGTGCTTGACCACTTCGGCAGGCCCTTCCATGTCGTCGGCGTGGTCCGGGATTTCAACTTCCAGAGCTTTCGTACGGACATAGACCCTGTTTGTCTTACCATAGGCATCAGCCCTTCGATGGTCTCCGTGAGAACCGTGTCGGACCGGGTGGGCGGCCTCATACCGCAGGTGGACGCGCTTTGGAAAAAGTATGTGCCCAACCAGGCGCTGCGTTACACCTTCCTGGACGATGGCTTCCGCCGGATGTACGCCGACGTGGAGCGGGACGGCTCGATCCTGACATGTTTTACCGTCCTGGCCATCATCATCGCCTGTCTTGGCCTTTTCGCCCTGTCTTCCTTCATGGCGGAACAACGAACCAAGGAGATCGGCATCCGCAAGGTCCTTGGCGCTTCCGTCCATCAGCTCCTCGTGCTGATGTCCCGGGAATTTGTGTTGCTGATCCTGCTCGCCCTGGCGATCGCCATCCCCATCGCGTGGTGGGCCATGCACGCCTGGCTCCAGGATTTCAAATACCGGGAAGACATCAGCGGGTGGCTTTTCCTGGCGGTAGGCGGGATCGCGCTGGCCATTGCGCTGGCGACGACGTCTTACCAAAGCCTCCGCGCCGCCCTTGAAAATCCGATCAAGAGTCTTAAAACAGAATAACATTTCATGATACGCAATTACCTCCTCGTCGCCTTCCGCCAGCTCCGCCGGCAAAGGCTGTATGCCTCCATCATGATCGGGGGTTTTGCCCTCAGCATCGCGGCCTGTATCCTCATCAGCCTGTACATAAGGGACGAGCTGTCTTATGACCGGAGTGTGCCCCAGGCAGACAGGGTTTTCCGGATCGTCAACCGTTATGGCGACGACAACTTCGGCAATTCCACGTATACCCAGGCCCCGCTGGCGGCAGACCTGGTGGACAATTATCCCCAGGTGGAAAAGGCGGGAAGGCTGATGCGCAGCGCCCTGTTCTATGGCGCGGGCTCCAACCAGATCCGCAAAGCGGACCAGGCCCAAAATACCTATGAAGAAGGTTTTGCCTACGCCGATCAGTCCCTGCTGGACGTCCTGGGCACGCCCATGATCTATGGGAAACCCGGCCATGCGCTGGAGGCACCGCATTCCCTCGTCCTGACGCGCCGGATGGCGGAAAAATACTTCCCGCACCAGGACCCCGTGGGCCAGGTATTCTACCTGAACAACGACACCAGGAACCCATACACCGTCGGAGGCGTGATCGAAGACTACGGCTCCAGGTCCTCCATTCAATATGATTTTCTGCTCACGCTGAAAGGCGTCGAACTTTGGCCAGGGGAGCAAACCGGTTGGGGCACCACCAACTATGCGACCTACGTCCGGCTCAAACCGGGCACCGATGCCGCCGCATTCCAGCGGCAATTGACGGCCTCCGAGCTCCAACGCCACCTCATTGCCGCGATGAAAAGCTGGGGCATCACGGACGTGGACGAGAAGGTAAAGCATTACGTCATGGCGCTACAACCCGTCCGGGACGTGTACCTGAAATCGGGCGACATCAACAACGACGCGGTCCCTTTCCACGGGGATAACCGGCTGGTGTGGATGTTCGGAGGGATTGCCTGCTTCATCCTTGTGATCGCCTGCGTCAATTTCGTCAACCTCGCCACCGCCCGGTCGGCGGGCCGCGCCAAGGAAATCGGCCTCCGGAAGGTCGTCGGGTCCTACCGGTCCGGCCTCGTTCGCCAGTTCCTCACCGAATCGATGTTGTACAGCCTGTTGTCGTTTGTCGCGGCGCTGGTACTGGCCTGGGCGCTCTTACCCTTTTTCAACCACCTCACCGGTAAAAGCCTGACCTTGCCCTGGGACTCCGTTTGGTTCGCGCCGGTCTTGCTGGGCTCGGCGTTTCTCTTAGGCATCGTTTCGGGTTTTTATCCCGCCTGGTACCTCTCCGGGTTCGAACCCGCCAGGGTCCTCAAGGGCGAGGTTTCCCGCGGGGTCCGGAACGCCCGCTTGAGAAGCATCCTCGTGGTCTTCCAGTTCACTACCTCCATCATCCTGATCGTGGGCACGCTGGTCGTCTATCGCCAAATGCAATACATCCTGCACGCGAAGGTGGGTTTTGACAAAGACCAGGTGCTTGTCGTCCAGGGGACGGGTACCATCCCCGACATACAGGCCTTTAAGAGTGATTTGCTCCGCCTGCCCCAGGCCAAAAGCGTGACGGTCGGAGACTTCCTCCCGGTCAATATCCCGGGGGCCAAACGCAACGGGGAGGGCTTTTATATGGACAGCCTGCGGGCCTCTTCCAAACCCGTGTTCGGACAATTCTGGATCGCCGACTACGATTATATACCCACGATGGGTATGGAGCTTGTCGCCGGGCGGAATTTTTCCCGGTCGATGGCTACGGATACCGCCGCCGCGATCATCAACCAGTCACTGGCCACCCAGCTCGGCCTGGGAAGCCACGCGGTAGGAAGCGTGATCAACAACGGGGCCGGTCCGCTCCGCGTCATCGGGGTGGTCCGGGATTTCCATTTCGAAACTTTCCGGGAGAAAGTAAGACCCGTCTGCCTGTTCCTGGGCATCAGTCCCACCATGGTTAGCATCAAGGTTCAGTCCGTTCAGGCCGGGGATCTCGCGGCCCAGGTGGCCGCCGTGTGGAAAAAATATGCGCCCAACCAGGCGTTGCGGTATACTTTCCTGGACGACGGTTTCCGGCAAATGTATGCGGACGTCACCCGGGCCGGCACCCTCCTGACCTGCTTCGCCGTCCTGGCCATCGTCATTGCCTGTCTCGGTTTGTTCGCCCTTTCGTCGTTCATGGCCGAACAGCGTACCAAAGAAATCGGCATCCGCAAGGTCCTGGGCGCGTCCGCCGGTCAACTGTTCGTCCTGATGTCCCGGGGCTTCGTGGTATTGATCCTGGTCTCCCTGCTTATCGCGACACCCATCGCCTGGTGGGCCATGACGACCTGGCTCCGGGATTTCAAATACCGCCAGGAGCTCGATTTGTGGCTTTTCTTTGTCGTCGGTGGAATAGCCCTGTTGATTGCTTTGGCCACTACCTCGGCCCAAAGTATCCGCGCCGCGCTGGAAAACCCGATCAAGAGCCTAAAAACAGAATGACTACAGAATCAGATTAAAAAAAATTAATCCCTCCTTAAACCCCAGCAAATCGAACAAGTGTCCGTTCTTTAGGAGAACCTTGCTACTTCTATATTATGCTTGTTCAACAGGAACGCCTCGTCTCCCTGCGGGTGACGGGCAACTCACTTCGGCGTACACTACCCGTGAGCGCCGTGCTTATTACGTATAACGAAACCGAAAACATCCGTCGCACCCTCTCCCGTCTTTTTTGGTGCGATGAGATCATCGTGGTGGACAGCTATTCGACGGACGACACCGTCGACGCCTGCCGCCTGTTCGGGGCAAAAGTCTTTTTCAAGGAATTCGAGGGCTACGGCGCCCAAAAGCGGTTTGCCATTTCAAAGGCTACCAACGACTGGGTCCTTTGCCTGGATGCGGACGAAGTCCTGTCCGACGCGCTGATCGACGAGATCTGCCGGGAGTGGGAAGACGGTCCTCGCGGTGCCGGCTACCTGCTTCCCATGAACCTTGTTTTTCTTGGCCGGGAATTTACCCACGGCCGGGAAAGCGGCCGGCACTTCCTGCGCCTGTTCAACCGCCGGCACGGCAATGTCAACGAAGCCCTCGTCCACGAAAAGATCGAACTCGACGGAACGGTCCGGAAGCTGCGTCACCACATCCTGCATTACAGCTACCGCGACATCCACCAATGGTATGTCAAGTGTGACCGGTATACCACCCTGGCCGCCAGGGAGGCCGTCCGGCGGGGGAAAAGGAAGTCCCGGCTCGCGGTGTTCTTTTCTTTTCCTTACTATTTCATACACTATTTCGTGATCAACGGTAATTGGCTTAACGGGATGGAAGGCTTTTACTGGTCGGCTTACAGCGCACTCTATCATTTCACCAAATACCTAAAGATCCGGGAACTACAGAAATGAACCTTCGTGTCCTGATGTACCACAGTACGTCTGCTACCGGGCCAAACGACGACCTCACGGTCGATGTGGCCCGGCTGGAGGCCCATTTTGCCGCCCTCGCCAGGGGCGGCTATACCACTTTATTGATGAGCGAGCTGCTGGCTATGGCCCAAAGAATGCCCAATGGCCTTTGGCCCTCCCTCCCGCCGCGGTCGGTCCTCCTCACCTTTGACGACGGTTTCCGCGACAACTTCGAGATCGCCTATCCGTTGGCGGTGCAGTACGGTGTGAAGCTCAATTTTTTTATCGTCCCCACCTTTATCCGCGAGGGCAGCTATCGTGGAAAGCCCTGTATGACGCGGGAGGAACTTTTGTCGATGGATCCGGATGTGGTGGAATTCGGGCTTCATTCCTACGCCCACACCAGCTATGGGGACCTGTCTTCCGAAGAAATGGGCGCCGACATCCGGCGTTGCAAGGCGTTCTTCGCGGCCAAGGGCATCCCGTACCAGCCCTGTGTCGCTTATCCTTACGGGGCCTATCCCCAGGATGTCAGCGCCCTGGTGGATGAGGGGATACGCTTTGGCTTCCGCATCGGGAACCGGCTCAATCCCTGGCCGCTTCAGCATCCCTATTTAATACAGCGCATGGACATCCGCGGGACCGACCCGCGGTGGACGTTCCGCGCGGGGTTGAGGGTGGGGAGGAAGTGGCTGCCCTTCTAGGGCGGCGCCGTCTCGCTACGCGGCGTGTCTCGCCAGCAGCGCCCCCACCTCCTGCGGCGTCCCCGTAAAGGGTCCGCCGGCCTCGATCTTGAGCGTCGCCATGGCTGCGCCAAAAGCCCCGGCTTCCGCCTCGGAGGCCCCCTGGAGACGGCTCAGCAGGTAGCCGGCCATATAGGTGTCCCCGCAACCCGTGACGTCCGGGCGGTCCGTGCGGGGCGGAAAAGCGGGTATGTCAAAAATATGCTCGCCATTATAAATGAGCGATCCTTTGCTGCCCATGGTGATGATCACTTCCCGGGCGCCCCATTCGTGCAACACACGGGCACCCCGGAGCGGGCTGTCCTGGCCCGTCAGGACGCGCATTTCCTCTTCGCTTGCCTTGAGGTAACGGAAAAACGGCAGGAGCTCCCTTTTGGCGGCCCAGTCGGTGGGCACCACACGGGCGTTTTGTACGCGTCTTAAAAAGCCCTGTACGTCCAGCGAAAGGTCCCCCTTGGTGGCCAGCAACCGGATGACCTCGGCGGGTATGTCTTCCGCCAGCAGGGGCCCCAGGTGAAAAACACCCGCTGTGATGTGCTCCAAGTCCCGCGCCCGGAAAGGGTCGGCCTCCTGCAACACCCGCTGGGTCCGCTGGTCCGGGTCGTTCCCGTACCGGTTTTCGAAATGAACCGTATGCGCGCTCGGCAACACGCGGACCTGGACGCCCGACGCCCGCAACCCCGACAGCAGCCCGGTGTCCGAAGCCCCGAGGGCCGTCACGAGCTGATACCGGTGTCCCAGGTGCGCCAATGCGTGGGAAAAATAAACGGCCGTTCCCCCGGGAAGCTCCCGGGTGTCGTAAGGTGTGATCACGGTGTCCTTGGTCACGTGTCCTATGCAGCAAATATCCATAGCACTGCAAAGTTAAAGAATCGTTACCTTACCGCGATGAAGACTGCTGTCGCATTGTTCGCCGCGGCGATGCGCTGCGCCGCCGCGCTGGTGCTTTGTACTGCCGCGCAGGCGCAAAGCGCCGCCACGCCGCACTACGGCCTCCCCACCGTCCACGACACTGCCGTCTATTTTGCCTCCGTCCGGCAGGACCCGCGCCAGGCCCTGGTCCCGCTGAAGGGCTTCCGCCTGGACATCCGCTACGCCACTGCCGACAACCTCCTCCACCGCCCCGTCTATACCATGGCCGCCGCTTTTCTGCGCAAACCCGCTGCCGAGGCGCTAAAAGCCGTGGACCAAGACCTGGAACGCGAGGGGTACGCCCTGAAAATATTCGACGGCTACCGGCCCTACGCCGCCACCGTTGCCTTTTACGAGGCCTACCACGACACCAACTACGTCGCCTCGCCCTATACGGGCTCCCGCCACAACCGGGGGTGTGCGGTCGACCTTACGCTGGTCGACCGGCGCACCGGCAAGGACGTGGCCATGCCGACGCCCTTTGACGACTTTACCGAAAAGGCCTCCGCCACCTACGCCGACCTGCCCCCGGACGTGTTGCGCCACAGGAAGTTGTTGCAGGACGCGATGCTCCGGCATGGGTTCCTGGTCTATCCGCACGAGTGGTGGCACTTCGATTTCGCGGGCTGGAGGGATTATCCCGTGACGGATATTCCGTTTGAAGCGCTGACATCGGCGCGCTGAGACGCTTGCCCCCTCCATCTTTATCGTTCGCCCATAAAATTCCGTTCTCCACACCATTGCCCCCCGCGGCCCGGAGGTAAGTAGTATTTTGTCTATATGTAAGCTATCCTGATTAATTAAAAACACAAAAAACCACAGCTATGCTACCTCTTCTTTCCCGTAAATGCGGCGGCATTTTATGGGCCATCTTCTTATTGCTCGCCCTCGCATCATGTACCAAATCCGGTCCTGCCGGGCCCGCGGGGGCTGCCGGCGCCGCCGGTGCGGCAGGGGCGCCTGGCGCACCGGGAGCGGCAGGGGCGACCGGTGCCACGGGCGCACAAGGCCCCGCGGGCAGCCAGATCCTCAGCGGGAGCGGCGCTCCCTCGGCCAGTGAAGGGAATGTCGGAGATTTTTACATCGACCTCGCCAATGTACTGCTGTACGGGCCCAAAACGAACTCGGGCTGGGGGACGGCCATATCCCTGAAGGGCACGACGGGTGCAACGGGCGCGAACGGCGCGAATGGGTCTAACGGCGCAGCAGGCGCGACGGGCGCTGCCGGTGCAACAGGCGCTACAGGCCCGGCGGGTCCGCAAGGCGCAACGGGCCCGGCAGGTCCGCAGGGGGCGCAAGGCGCGACGGGTGCAACGGGTCCGGCGGGCCCCAAAGGCAACGACGGTACGAATGGCACCAATGGCTCCGTGATCCACACCGGCCCCAACCTCCCCCTAAACGACACGGGTGCCGTCGGCGACTACTACATCGACGAAACCAACGACTCCCTGTACGGGCCAAAAGGTCAGAACGGCTGGGGCTATGCGGCCTGCAGCCTCCGCGGCCCGGCCGGACCGGACAGCGTGATCTATTACAATTGGGTAGGGTTCAATTCGTCGAGCTGGACACTCGCTGCTTATCCGGGGCCGTCCTTAGCCGTATATTATACCTATGATTATACCTTTCACGTAGGCGCATTGGCGGCCGACACCAACATCGGTTCGAGCGGTGTCGTGCTGGTATATGTGCGGGCGGCGTTACCCCCGGGCTCGTACTCGGTCAATGGCGACTATCAACTGCCGGTGAACCTGTTTGACCAGCAAGAGGGGGCTATCAACGCGGAATACGTCAACCTCGCCTTTTCGTACAACCTGTCTACGGGCAACATCACCATCCGGATGAACAACGAGACGCCCACCCAGACCGCGGACGTCCTGGGTACCTACTTACAATCGGGTACTGCCTACGGATACTTCTACCGGGTCGTCCTTATCCCCGGTGGGATTGGCGAAAATGCGACACCGCCAAGTTACCAGGAACTGTGCAGCCGCTACGGAATAAAACCATAAGACAAAGCCAACATACCTACATATACCTCGCGTATATGTAGGTATGTATGGCAATGAAAGAGAAGAAGAACAAAAGCTCCGTTTTATTGCGTGGTTGCTTTGTTACGGCATGGGGATCGTGTTGATCCTGGGGCTCTTATCCCTGCTGTTGTTGGTGTTCACGCGCCGGCATAAAAAGTTACCGTCGGTCCCAGAATGCCGGCGGCTCGATCCCCAGGCTCCGCAGGTACACATAGCCCTGCCCGCGGTGGTGGATTTCGTTGTCGACGAGGTATAAAAGCCCGCCGTATACCGGTCCTTCGTACGCGTTAAAGATCTTGTCCGTTTCCTGAAACCGGCCCTCCGGGATCTGCGGCCAAACGGTGTCGATCAGCCTGGTCGTATCGTCCCAAAGGTCCAGGAGGGCTTGTTTTGTGGAAGGGTTGGATGCGCGGTCATGACTCCCGAGGCCCTCCCATTGGCGGGTGGCAAAACCCTGTATACCCGGTCTGGCCATGTGGATCATTTCCAATGCCAGGCCGGAAAACGGGCGCATGCCGCCGACCGAATAGGTGAACAACTGGTCTTCCGGGAAGGCTTCGATCACGCGGCGGGTGAGGCGGCGGTGGCTTTGCCAATGATCCAGGAAGGCGTCGGGGGTAATAATAACTTGTGCCATTTGTTTTTTTTACAAAGAAAATGGCACTTGTGACAGCCTTATGTCAGCAACTTTATCCGTTGCAAAGAACGTAATAGCAAACCCCGTTGATGCAGGTGAAGCCATGCACCAGGATGCCATTGCAATGCAATGGGCACGACTCTATCGTCGAACAGGTTTGCAGGCCGCCCTTGATGGCTTTCATGTCGTTTTTTGTGAGGATTTCCATGGCTTGTGTTTACATGGTTAGGGACAAATGATGTACTTGCAAACACCGCTTTCGCAGATATACCCCTCGACGAGGTTACCGGTACAATAGTCCGGGCAATCGGTGGTGACCTTACAGGGGTAGTATCCCCCGATGATCCCTTTCATTTCTTTTTTGGTTAGGAGTTCCATATAAATGAATTGAGGGGATCAATATAGATCGGTTTCCTTACCCTTGCAATCCGTTTTTATACGGACTTTTGCCCCCATTCGTCCCTGGACCGCTTATTCTCCAGGTGCGACTGCTCGATTTCGTACTCCAGCGCGGGGTCGATGTTTTGCGCCTCCACCCGGCGTTGTTTTTCCATGAGGTCATCATGATGATCCTTGAGCCAGGCCAGTTGTTTTTTGCCATAAGACAACCGCGTGAACAGTACAAAGAGCACGGGCACGATAAATATGGACAGCAGCGAAGACGCGATCATCCCGCCCAGGACCGTATACCCGATGGTATTGCGCGCCACGGCCCCCGCGCCGGTGGCCAGTACCAGGGGCATGACGCCGAAAATAAAGGCCATCGAGGTCATGATAATCGGGCGCAACCGGAGCCGGGCGGCTTCGATGGTGGACCGGATCAGGTCCTCGCCGCGGTCTACGCGGAGTTTGGCGAATTCCACGATCAGGATGGCGTTTTTCGCCGACAACCCGATCAGGGTGATCAGCCCGATCTGCGCATAGACGTTGTTGGTGAGCCGGGGCACCAGCGTCAGGGCGAGGATGGCGCCAAACGCGCTGATCGGCACGGCCAGCATCACCGAGAAGGGGACCGACCAGCTTTCGTACAGGGCGGCTAAGAAAAGAAAGACAAAAACGATGGAGAACAGGAAGATGTATACGGTGGTGGACCCTGCCTTGATTTCTTCGTAGCTCAGCCCCGAAAACTCGTAGGTATACCCCTGCGGTAACGCACGCGCGGCCAGGGCTTTGATGTCCTCGATCCCCTGGCCGGTGCTGTACCCGGGGGGCGTCGAACCGTCGACCTCGGCCGAACGGAAGATGTTAAAGTGCTGGATCAGGGGCGTGGTTTCCGTGGGTTCGTACCGGATGAGGGTGCTGAGGGGCACCATCTGGCCGACAGAGTTCCGCACGTAGTACTTGTTCATATTGTCGATCAACGCCCGGAAATTGGTATCGGCCTGTACCACCACGTGAAAGGTCCGGTTGTACAGCGTGAAATTGTTGACAAAAAGACTGCCCATGTACGCCTGCATGGTCGAAAAGACGTCGGTGACGCTCACCCCGAGCTTCATACACTTGTCCCGGTCGACCGTCAGGTTGTACGTCGGCGTATGCGCCCCGTAGTAACTAAAGGCCGAGGAGATGGACGGGATCTTGTGCGCCTCGGCCACAAACTTCTTGACCACGGTTTCGAACTGGTGGACGTCGTCGGAGGTATTCCCCTGCTGGATCTGCAGGCTGAAACCGGAGGCCTGGCCGATCCCGCGGATGGGGGGCGGCTGGACGACCTGGATGATGGCGTTCTTGATCCCGGCCTTGGCGATCCGCGCGCGGAGGACGTTCATGATCCCGGGGATACGGGTGCTGTCGTCCGTGCGTTGGTCCCACGGTTTGAGCATGACAAAAAACGACCCGTTGTTGGACGTTGCGCCGCCGTTGAGGATGTTAAACCCACTGATGGCCGCATAGTGACCGACGCCCGGCGTGCCCGATACGATCCCCATCAGCTTGTGCATCACCGCCACCGACTGCGTCGTGGAGGAGGCTTCCGGCAGTTGGTACGTGACGTACATACGGCCGTCGTCCTCCCCGGGGATAAAACCGGAGGGTTTGTATTTAAACAACAGGTAGGTGCCGGCGCAGATACACACCAGCAGGATCACCACGTATTTCGATTGACGGATACACCGGCGGACGCCGTTCGCATACCTCCCCGTCATCCGGTCAAATCCGTTATTGAACCAGTCGAAAAACTTCAGCACGATCCCGCGTTTTTGCGTCTGGAGGTGCGAAGGCCGGAGCAAAAGGGTACAAAGGGCGGGTGTCAGCGACAGCGCGATAAACGCCGAGAAGATGACGGAAATGGCAATGGTGATGGCGAACTGCTGGTACAACCGGCCCACGATCCCCGGTATAAAACCCACGGGGACGAATACCGCCGCCAGGATAAGCGCGATCGCCACGACAGGGGCCGAGATTTCCTTCATGGCCTGGTACGTCGCTTCCTTCGCCGACATGTGGAAATGGTCGATGTAGTGCTGAACCGATTCCACCACGATGATGGCGTCGTCCACCACGATCCCGATCGCCAGTACGAAGCCGAACATCGTCAGCGTATTGATCGTAAAGCCCAGCGGGATAAAGGTGATAAAGGTCGCCATGATCGACACGGGGATGGCCAGGATCGGGATCAGCGAGGAGCGCCAGTTTTGAAGGAAAAGCAGCACCACGATGGCCACCAGCGCCAGCGCTTTCAGCAGGGTGCCCAACACTTCCTGCATGGACACCTTAATGATGGTGATGTTCTCGAACGGTACGGCATAGTCTACGTCCGCAGGAAAAGACTTTTTCAACTCATCCAGCGCCTTGTAGACGTTGTCCGCGGTCTCCAGGGCGTTGCTGCCCGGGGTCTGGTACACCATCAGGGTGGAGCTCCGGTGGCCGTCCATAAAGGCGTTGCTCGAAAAGGTGAACTTTCCCAGCTCGACCCGCGCGACGTCCTTGAGGTAGACGATCCGGGAGGAATCGGGATTGCTTTTGACCACCACTTTCTCGAACTGCTCCGGTTTGCTGAGCATGCCGTTGACGAGGATGGAGTATTCGTGCGACTGGCTGTTGGGTTGGGGCGGCGCGCCCACGGACCCGGCCGCGAGGTATTCGCTCTGGTTCTTCAGCGCGCTGACGACATCCGTGGGGGTTAGGCTGTAGCTGGCCATTTTGTTGGGGTCCATCCACACGCGCATGCTAAAGTTGTCGGTACGCGCCTGTACGTCACCCACCCCCGGTACCCGGAGCAGGGCGTCTTCTATAAAGACGCTGGTATAGTTGTCTAAGAAGGTAATGTTGTGCGACGCCTTGGGGGAGTACACCGCCACCATCATCAGCATGCTCGGGTTGCGCGCGCGGACGGTCATCCCCAGGGCGCTGACCACCGACGGCAGCAGGGGCGTGGCGATGTTTTTCCGGTTCTGGACGTTCAGGGCCGCGATGTGCACGTCGGTCCCCACGTTAAAGGTCACCGAAATATTGACCCCGCCGGAGTTGGTGCTCGTGCTTTGCATATACTCCATCCCCGGGGACCCGTTGACCTGTTCCTCGATGGGGATGGCCACGGTCTGTTCGACCGTCTGGGCGTCCGCCCCCGTATACTGCCCGCTGATCGATACGCTCGGCGGGGTGATGTCGGGATACTGGTCCACCGCCAGGTTGAGCATGGCGATCAACCCCGTGATCACCAACACGACGGAGATCACGATCGCGGTTACCGGCCTTTTGATGAACGTATTGGCGATCATTGTAGTTCTTTTGCCTTTTGGATCTCAAATTCAAGCGCGGGATCAATTTCCTGTGCCTCCACCCTGCGCGCCTTTTCCTTCAAATCCTCATGGTGTTCTTTGAGCCATTGCAATTTTTCTTTGCCGTAGGAGGCCTTGGTGATCAGTACAAACAAAACGGGCACGACGAAAATCGCGATCGTCGACGCCGCGGTCATCCCGCCCAGCACCGTAAAGCCGATGGTCCGCCGTGCCACCGCGCCCGCGCCCGTGGCCAGGACCAGCGGCATGACCCCGAGGATAAACGCCAGCGACGTCATCACGATGGGGCGTAACCGCAGCCGCACGGCCTGCAGGGTAGACTCGATGACGTCTTCCCCCAGGTCCACGCGGACCTTGGCGAACTCCACGATCAGGATGGCGTTTTTGGCCGCCAGGCCGATCAGCGTGATCAACCCGATCTGCGCATAGACGTTGTCCGTGAGGCTGGGGACGAAAAACAGGGTCAGGATGGCCCCAAAGGCGCCGATGGGCACCGCCAGCAGGACCGAGAAGGGCACCGACCAGCTTTCGTACAAGGCCGCCAGGAACAGGAAGACAAAGGTGATGGAGAAAAGGAAGATATACGTGGTCATCGACCCCGCCTTGATTTCCTCGTAGCTCAGCCCCGAGAATTCGTACGCATAACCCTGGGGCAGGAGGGTATCCGCCGTGGCCTTGAGGGCCGCGATGGCGTCCTCGGTGCTGTACCCCGGGGTGGACGCGCCGTCGATTTCCGCGGAACGGAAGATGTTGAAGTGCGAGATCAGGGGCGCCGTCTCGGTGGGATGATAGGTGATCAGCGTCCCCAGGGGCAGCATGTTCCCCACGGAGTTCCGCACATAATACTTGTTCATGTCCGTCACCATCGTCCGGAAAGCCGTATCCGCCTGCACCACCACGTGGAAAGTGCGGTTGTAGGTCGTAAAGTCGTTGATGTACAGGCTGCCCATAAATGCCTGTATCGTGGTAAACACGTCGTTGATGTTCACCCCGAGCTTTTCGCACTTGTCCCGGTCGACGTCCACATTATAGCTGGGCGTATGCGAAGAGTAAAACGAATACGCCCCGGTGATCGCCTTGTTTTTGTTGACCTCCGTGACAAACCGGTTGACCACGTTTTCAAAGGCGTGCAGGTCGTCCTGGGTATTGCGTTGCTCGATCTGGAAGCTAAACCCGACGGTCGCGCCGACCCCCGGGATAGGGGAGGGCTGTATCACCTCGACGTTCGCCCCCTTGATCCCCGCGTCCGCGATGCGGTTGCGCAGCACCGTCATGATCCCCGGTACGCGTTCGTCGTCGGTGGTCCGTTGTTCCCAGGGTTGCAACTGGATATAGATGGTGCCGCAGTTGGAATTGGACGCGTTGTTGATCACGTTCAACCCCGACAGGGCCGCGTAGTGCGCCACCCCGGGCGTGCTCTCCACGACCTTCATGATCCGGTTCATGGTGGATACCGACTGGGCCGTGGACGAGGCCGGCGGCAACTGGTACGTGACATACAGGTTCCCGTCGTCCTCCGAGGGGATAAAACCCGTGGGCTTTTTCTCAAACAGGTAAATGGCCGCTCCGCACACACACACCAGCAGGATGAGGATATAGCGGGCGTGGTGGATGCTTTTTTGCACCCCCCGCCCATACCGATGGGTCAACCCGTCGAACCATGTGTTGAACTTGTAGAAAAGCTTGTTCAACCCCTTGGCCTCTTTTTTGATTTTGGTTGGTTTTAAGAGCAATGAGCAAAGGGCAGGGGTAAGCGATAAGGCGATAAAGGCGGAGATCATCACCGAAATGGCGATGGTGATGGCAAACTGCTGGTACAACCGGCCCACGATCCCGGGGATAAAGCCCACGGGCACGAATACCGCCGCTAAGATCAGCGCGATCGCCACCACGGGCGCCGAGATGTCCTTCATGGCGCGGTACGTCCCCTCCTTCGCCGACATACCCTCTTCATCGATATAGTGCTGGACCGCCTCCACCACGATGATGGCGTCGTCCACCACGATCCCGATCGCCAGCACAAAGCCAAACATCGTCAGGGTATTGATCGTAAAACCGAGGGGGATAAAGAAGCAAAAAGTACCAAAGATCGACACGGGGATCGCCAGGACCGGGATCATCGTGGACCGTAAGTTTTGGAGGAAAAGAAAAACCACGATCGCCACCAGCCCGAGCGTCAGCAGCAGCGTGTTGACCACGTCCGACATCGACACCTTCACCACGGTCACCGATTCAAAGGGCACCGAGTACTCCACGTCCGCCGGGAAAAACTGCCGCAACTGCGCCAATTCGTTGTACACCCCTTGCGCCGTTTTCAACGCATTGCTGCCCGGCGCCTGGTAGATCTGCAGATAGCTGGCCCTGATCCCGTCCACAAAGGAATTGGAAGCAAAAGTAAATTTCCCCAATTCGACCCGCGCCACGTCTTTCAGGAATACCAGGGAGCCGGTATCGGGCGCATTCTTGACGATGATGTTTTCAAATTCCGACACCTTGCTCAAACGGCCGTTTACCAGGATGCCGATCTCGTACGTCTGGGACGGCGCCTGGGGCGGTACCCCCGCCGAACCCGCCGCCACCTGGACGTTCTGGGCGTTCAGGGCGTTGATGATGTCCTGGGCGGTGAGGCCGTAGCTCGCCATCTTTTGCGGGTTCATCCACACCCGCATGCTGAAGTCGTCCGTAAACCGGTTGATGGTCCCCACCCCCGGCACACGCAAAAGGGCGTCCTGGACGAAGATGTTGGTATAGTTGTCCAGAAAAGTAATGTTGTGCGACAAATGCGGCGAATAAATCGCCACCATCATCAACATGCTGGGGTTCACCGCGCGGACGATCAGCCCCAGCCGGCTCGCCACCGTGGGGACCAGCGGTTGTGCGATGGACACCCGGTTTTGCACGTCCAGCGCCGCCACGTCGATGTTTGTCCCAATGTCAAACGTGACGTTCATCGTCATCTGCCCGTTGTTGGTGCTGTTGCTTTGCATGTACTCCATGCCCGGCGAGCCGTTCACCTGTTCTTCAATGGGCGTGGCCACCGTTTGTTCCACGGTCTGCGCATCCGCCCCCGTAAACTGACCCGTCACCTGTACCACCGGGGGCGTAATGTCCGGGTACTGGTCGATGGGCAGGTTGAGGATACAGATCGATCCTGTCAGCACCAGCACAATAGAGATCACGATTGCCGTGACCGGCCGCTTGATAAACGTATTGGCAATCATAAGTTATCTCCCCTTACCGCCCGTTGCTGCGGGCGCTGCTTTGTTCGCCGTCGTGATGGGTGACCCGTCGTGGATAGACTGGACCCCGTCAACAACGATCTTGTCGCCTTCCTGTATACCTGATTCGACGATGACGTTCGGGCCGATGGTTTGGCCGAGGGTCACCTTGACCTGGATGGAGCGGAGACGCGCGTGCGCTGTGTCGCTGCCGCCGGCCTGCGCCTTATACACCGTGTCCTTCGCCACATACAGGAAGTACTCGCCCATTTGCTCCACCACCGCCTTCGCCGGCACCACCAGCTTCGGCGTCAGTTCCTGGTTGTGCACCCGTATCACGCAGCTCATCCCCGCCCGCAGCGCAAACTTCGGGTTCGGGAATTCCACGCGGATCCGGATCGTCCCCGTTTGCGGGTCCACCGCCCGGTCGATGACCGAGATCCGCCCCACGTGCGGGTATACCGTGTGGTCCGGCAATATGATCGTAAACAGCGAATCGATGTCTTGCTGTTTGTGTTCCTTCAGGTCCTCGAAGTGCCCCAACTGGGCTTCGTTGATCAGGAAGTCCACCCCCATCGGGTCGTCCGTGGACACCGTATTGAGGATCGTCGTCCCCACCGTCACCGTATTCCCCAGCTTGACCTGGCTAAACCCGATCGTCCCGTCAAACGGCGCCCGGATGATCGAATACGTCAGATTGGTTTCGGCCGTTTTCACCGCCTGTTCCGCCGCCGCCGTCTGGTTCTTGGCATTCTGCAGCGCGATCACCGCATGGTCCAGGGTCTGCTTCGCCACCGCGTTATAGGTGTTCAGGTACTGGTACCGGTCCGCGTCCTGCTGCGCCTGCACCTGGTTGCCCTGGGCCACCTTCAGGTTCGCCTGCGCCTGGTCCACCGCCGCCGTATACAGACGTTCGTCAATCTCATACAGCTTTTGACCCTTCGCCACGTGCTGGCCTTCCGTAAAGAAGATCCCCGTGACATACCCCTGCACCTGGCCCCTCAGGTCCACAGCGCTCAATGCCGCCATCGTGGCGGGTATCTTGTCGTAATACAAAACGCCCTGCGGTTTTACCGTGATCAGGTTCACCGGGACGCTATTGTCCCCCGCGGGCTTTGTTTGACTGTTGCAGCTAAGAAGGGCCAGGCTGGTCAGCAAGGCTCCGCTCAATACCACTTTTTGCATAGTAATGTTTTAATGTATATAGCCCATGGCCTTTTGCAAATCGATCTTACTCGACAGCAATTGGAACAACGCATTCAGGTATCCGATTTCCGACGAGATCAGGTTCGACTCCGCCGTGATCACGTTCAGGTACGCCACCACCCCCTGGTTATACTGCAGGCTCACGATCTTATACGTCCGGCGCGCCAGGTCCGTATTCTCCTGCATCATCTCCAGGTTATAATAGTTCCCCTTGTAATTCGCCAGCGCCGCCGTATACTCCGAATAAATCTCCGACACCAGCCGCACCTGTTCAAAGTCCAGTTCCTGTTCCTGCAAATGCGCCCGGTGCAGGCTTTGGGCCCGCGCAAAACCCGTAAAGATCGGGATGCTCAGCGACAACCCGATATACGAGTTCGGGTAAGACTGCGCAAAAAAGTTCGACGTCGTATTGCTCTCGAATTCGTAATTGTAATCGTAAAACGCACTCAGCGTCGGCAACCACGCCGTCCGGTAATACCGCGTCAGTTGCTGCTGGATATTCTTCGCCGTCATCAACTGCTGGAACTCGATGCGTTTGTCATACTGCAACGCCTGCGTCGTGTCAAACGCCACGTCCCGCATCATTTGCGCCGTGTCAAACCGCACGTTAAACTGCGAATCCGGCGGAAAACCCATCACCTGTTTCAGCGCCGCGTACTGTGGCAACACATTCTCCGTCGACTGTTTCAACTGCGCCTTTGAATTGTTCAGCTCGATTTTTGCCTCGTCATAATCCGTTTCGTCCACGATCCCGCCGATATACTGATGGTACGTATCGCTCAAATTCTTGTCCAGCCGAGCCGTATCTTCTTTTAAGACATCGATCTGTTCCAGCGTCAGCAACAGGTTGTAAAAACCTTTGCTCACACTCGTCACCACCCCGATCTGCGTACTGTCCGTCACCTGCAACGCCGCCTTATTATATAAAGGAGCAATCTTCGCCGCCGACAACAACGTCGGGCTAAAGATCGCCTGCGTCACCGACAGGGTAGGGATAAACGTGTTCACCACACCCGTTTTTTCCTTCGTATATCCCCCCGCGCCGTTCGAGACAAACGTCGTCGGTTGCTGGATATAATGCTGAAGGTTCCCCGACGCATTCACCTGCGGCAGCCAGCCCGCCAGGCTGATCGCGTTCGTCGAATGCTGAACCGCCTGGCTCAGGATCGCTTCGTTCAGCGTCGGCTCATGCTTCAACGCATAAGCGATGCACTGATCCAGCGTAAAAACCGGGGTATCCGGGGGAGGGGTTTGTTGGGCAAAGCCTGCATAGCTTGCCGCGCTTGTAAAAATGAGGAGGATTAGGCGTTTGGTCACTCTGCGCTTTTATACTGTTAACAAACGCAAGAATGGGTAAAAAGCATACCACTGCCGGCGGTTAACCCGGCTTGTTACTTGCACCCAACTTGTGACGGTAAAATTAGGGGTTTTACCCCCAGACGCCCGAAAAAAATCTTTTTGGCGGCGGAAAATCGGGGCTAGCGGATGGAATCACTTGCCCCTTCGCAGGTGCGTCACCGTAAACGAGAACAACTGCGCCGGTATCGAGAAAATCGCTTTCAGCACATTTACCGGTATCGATAGGAAGCCCTCCACCTCGCTCGGCTTATCGATCGCATTTTCCACCAGGATGCCGCTCGTAAACTTCGGCGCGTACATATTTTTTACAAAAGGAAACCGCAGCACCGGCACCGTCATCCACCGGGTATGGTCCGGGACCAGGATCGCCACACTCAGGAGGTGTTTGCCGCTGCGCGGGGCATCGAGCTCCAGGACCTTTGGTTTGAGCGGGCGGGTGAGGAGGCCGCGGACGAGCGGGGGCGGGCCGTCCGCCGCCGCGCTGGCGCCGCTGCCCGTCGCCGCCCCACCGGCGGTGCCCTCCGGTAGCCGCCCCGTGAACGACGCATCCACCTGTATCGCCTTATCCGCCGGCCCCTCCGCGTGGATCGTCCAGGTGCGGCTAAAGTTGCCCGAACGAAGTTCGGACGGTAGTATAAGGAATGCGTTCTTGTGCTCCTGCGTCTCCACGAAAACCCCCGTATCCCGCGGGGCCGCAATCGGGCCTTGCGCAATAGGCGCGGCCGCTGCCAGCACGCCCTGGGGCGCGGTGTCCTGGCCGCCCAGCTCCGTCACGATCTGGCTGATCCGGTCCTCCGTCGTCGACGAGACACTTTCCAAAAGACCCGCCGGGTTGACCGACCACCGCATCACGTCATTTGAAAACGGAAACGGCCGGTAATGCAATACATAAAGGTATTCCTCATCCGGTTCCAGGTTTACGCAAGGATCCACCTCCACTTCCAGCAAAGACGCGTCCAGTACTTTGTTGTCCGCCGCCGACCGCGTCACCAGGATCTTTGCCGTGATCCGGAGCAAAAGACTTGCCGTCGGGAGGTAATAACAAAGATCCCCCGTAGCCGGGCCGTTCTCCCAACGTTTACTTACCCAAACCGTCCTGCGGGCCACCACCTGTCCTATACAATAGAACACGAATACCCCGCCGCCGACCCATCCCAGTACCGAGAATAGTTCTTGCATATCGCAAAAAATACACTTTTTTTTGCACAAATATTGGCCATGCCCCAGTCTGTCGCACAGAAGCTACGCATCACCGAAGGGATGACGCTGCGCACCCTACACGCCCCCGACGGCTTTGCGGACGCCCTCGCGCCCCTGCCCGCCGGCGTCAAGGTCTCCAACCACACCAAGGACTACGCACAGATCCACTGGTTCGTCCGCAACAAAGCGCAAATGGAAGCCGGACTCGACGAGGTGCTTGGACTCCTGAAAGACGACGTCCTCTGCTGGATCTATTACCCCAAAGGGTCCTCCGGCATCCAAACCGACCTCACCCGCGACAAAGGATGGGAAGGGCTCCTATCGCACAAAAACATACAGTGGATTACGCTGATTTCGTTTGACGATACCTGGTCGGCCTTCAGCATCCGTCTGCAATCTTCGCCGTCTAAACCTAAACCGTCCAAGCCGGCTGTCAATCCCGTCGACGAATACGCCGACCGCGCCGCCCGGACGACACGCCTCCCCGAAGACCTTGAAAAGGCCTTCCGGAAAGCCCCCGATGCCCGCGCCTATTTCGATTCCCTCGCCTTTTCCCACCGGCGCGAATACCTCGAATGGATCGTGACCGCCAAACGCCCCGAGACCCGCGCCGCGCGCATAGCCGGCACCGTAGAGCGTCTCGGGCAGGGATGGAAAAACCCCCGGAACCAATAGTATGGATGTCGACCTTCTTATCATCGGCCAAGGCATTGCCGGCACTTTCCTTAGCCTCGAAGCCCGTCGCGCCGGTCTCTCTTACATCGTCCTCGACGACGCCCGCCCTTCCTCCGCTTCCCGTGTGGCTTCCGGGCTCATCAATCCCGTGACCGGGAAGCGCGTGGTGACCACGTGGATGGCGCCCGAGCTTCTTGCGCATGCGCGGGTGGCTTACGCCGATATCCTGGGGCGGTCTTATATCCGCGAGACGGAGATGGTGTCCTTCTTCCCGGGGCCCGATGCACGGGTGGTGTTTATGGAGCGCGTGGCGGCCTCCCCTTTTTTAGCCCTCCCCTCCGACGAACGCGACTGGTCGCCCTTTTTTAACTATAGCTTCGGCTACGGCATCATCCGCCCCTGCGCCCTCGTCGACCTTTCGTCCCTATTGGACGATGTCCGGGCCGACCTCCGCATGCGCGGGCTTCTTCTGGAAGCGCCGTTTACGCACGAAACACTCGAACCCACCGGCGTGCGCTATGGAGACATCCGCGCCCGGCACCTGGTTTTTTGCGATGGAATGACGGGTACGTCCGCATCCTGGTTTGGCATCCTGCCATTTTCCCCCAGCAAGGGAGAAGCCCTCCTCCTGGAGATCCCCGATCTACCTGGCGAGGCGGTTTTTAAAATGGGCCAAAACCTCGTTCCCCTCGGCGGCGGCCGCTTTTGGGCCGGCGCCTCTTATGAATGGAATTACCCAGACGCCCTGCCCACTGCCGCTTTCCGCACGCGAACCGAAAAGGCACTTCGCGAGTGGCTCCGCGTGCCCTTCGACGTCGTCGATCATGTAGCATCTATCCGCCCCACCACCGTCGAGCAAAAACCTTTTGTCGGGTTGCACCCCGTACACCCGCAGATAGGCATCCTCGGAGGTATGGGGACCAAGGGGTGTTCGCTTGCGCCCTTTTTTGCGCGGCAATTAGTCGACCACCTTACGCAAGGGAGCCCCATCTTAGGGGCGGCAGATGTGGGCAGATATGCCAGGATGTTGTCGAGGTAGGGGTAGCTTTTTTTGCGCCTTATATTCGCGTCAAGTTATACGTTTACTTTAGCCTTTATTGTCAAGCTATAACTTGACGCGAATATAAGGCGCAAAAAAGTCCCTGTGATGGGAGCGGACCATCACCCAACGTTAGACCTCCAGGTAGTTTCTAAGAGAGGTGCCAATAAAACTGGTCCAGCCTTCGACAAAGTTTTCGCGCGAAAGATCGGGGAAAAGGTCACCCCGGAAGGTCTCGATCCCCGTGTGTGTCAGCCGCAACCAGGTCGCGCCCATCTGCTCGAATAGCTCGATGGTCAGCAGCGAGGTGCCGGGGTAACCCCCGAAGGCCCACTCGTAGCTGATTTTTCGACCCGGGACGACCTCCGTTACCCGCCATTGGTGTATGTAATCCTTTCCTTTGTGCGAGAGGGTAAACTCCGTTTCAAAACCCACCTCCGCCCGAAAGTCTTTTATTTGAGGAAAATACCAGACCCTCATCTGGTCCAGCTCGGTCAGGGCCCTCCAGACCCTGTCTTTGGTCGTGGCAAAAGCACGTTCTACCACCACAGGCTCCCTGCCTGCTATTGACGCTGTTTGCATAATTGTAACCATTTGGTTACTCAAATATAAAATAAAACCATCCGGTTACGCAAATTTATTTTCGCTTCAACATTTTTCGGATGTAGCCTTCGGCTTCGGGCACCTTGCAGGCGGTGTCGCCCATATCAACATATACCACCCCTATAGACCTCGCCACCGCGATCGCTTCTTCGGTCAGTTCCGGGACGTACCCGCCCGCCGCGATGTGTTCCTCGGGGGCATCGATCCATTCCATCGCCAGGGTCGCGCCGTGCGGCCCCGCCGCTGCGATACCCGGCACCGTATATTCGCTGATGCTGTGCGACAACGCCTGGCTGACCCACGTACGCAGCTCCGCCTCCGTCATCTTCGCCGGTTCCGCCACCAGCCCCGCCAGGTACATGGCGTCCGCATTCCCTGTCGCAAAAAGGGCCAGCGACAGGTCGTGGTTTCTTTTGAGCTTTTTGGCGAGGTTTTTCAGGTGCTCCATCTTTACGCCAAACAGGGGTTCTCTGATCCCGTGTTTCAGCATGATTTTCCGGGTGCTTTCGTCTGAAAGCGCCTCCAGTTGGGACATGATCTCGGGGAGGGGCATACAAACAAGATACGGTCAATTCCCCGGAAAAAGCGGAGATTAGCTCCATGAGATTCCCCCTCCTGATCGTCCTGCTCACCATAACCGCCCGCCTGTCCGCCCAACACCTCGGCGCTCCACCGGATTCCCTCGGCCTGGATACTTTTTATAAAAAATATACCGACGCCGGCGGCATCCCCATCGTATCCTCCGAAAAGGCGCCTGACACGGCGCTGATAGTCGCGAGAGACATCGTCAACTACATGCTCGTGAAGCGCCCTGATGTGCGCGCTACCCTGATCCAGCACAAAGCCCGCGTCCTCGTCATGGCACAAAGCGAAATGGAGACCGACCTCCCCGAGCGCCGGTCCTGGAAAAAGCCCACCCGCGACGACCCCCGTCTGACCCCCGGCGAACGCGACAACTACGACAAACCCGGTGGCATCGCCAGCATGACCGATCGTGAATACTGGAACCGGCGAGCCCGTGGGATGGGCGGCACCGTTACCTCTTGCGCCGAGGAAAACCTCCTGGGCTATCCCGGCACCCGTTACTACGGCGAAAACATCCTCGTCCATGAATTCAGCCACAACATCATGAACGCTCTACGTGTGTGCGACACCACGCTTTACCGCGAGATCCACGTCGCCTACGACACCGCCAAGGCCAGGGGCCTCTACAAAGGGCAGTACGCCATCAACACCGTGGCCGAATACTGGGCTGAGGGTACCCAATGGTGGTTCTGGTCCAACATCGAATTCTACGACGGCGATACCCGGGTCCAGACCCCCGATGAACTCAAGGCCTACGATCCCGTCCTCTACCACCTCCTGGAACGCGTCTACCTGGGCCATCACAATCCCGCCGACGTGTACTACGCTAAAAACCTCCGTCCTGTCAGACGGGATCGCCGCCCTTAAAGCCCAGCCGGTGGCGCGCGATAATCTGGATGTTCGCCAAAAATAAATTTGCACAAGTAAATACTTGTACATAATTTTACAAGCACTTACTTGTACATTATGATAGCCCGACGGGACGTATACCAGGCCATTGCAGACCCGACACGGCGCGCGATCATCGGCATCGTGGCGAAGGAACCCTGCAATATGAAGACGATCACAGAGCAGTTTGACCTGAGCCAGCAGGCGATTTCGCTGCACCTGAAGATCCTGAAGGATTGCGGTTTGATAAAAGTGACGCAGCAGGGGAGGGACCGGATCTGCGAAGCAAAGCTGGACAGCCTGGGGGAGGTGTCGGTGTGGATCGACCAGTACCGGCAGCACTGGGAGAATAAGCTGGACGCGATGGAAGCCTACGTGGAAAAACTAAAAAAAGAACGATATGGAGCACACAAAAAGTAACCGGGGCATGACGCTTACCCGGACGTTTGACGCCCCCGTGGAACTCCTCTGGGAAGTTTGGACAAAGCCCGAACACATCTGCCAGTGGTGGGGACCCAACGGGTTCACGTGTACCATCCAGACCATGGAGGTGAAGAAGGGCGGCGACTGGGAACTCGTGTTACACGGACCGGACGGTACGGATTACAAAAACAAAAGTGTTTTCAAAGAAGTCGTCCCGCTGAAAAAACTCGTGTACGAACACGACTCCGCGCCCAGGTTTGTGGCCACCGTCGAATTCGAGGCACTGGGCGACAAGACGCACCTGACCTGGGACATGCTTTTCGAATCGGAAGAAGAGTTTATCCGGACAGTCAAAACCTTCAAAGCGGACGAAGGGCAAAAGCAAAATGCCGATAAACTCGCTGCGTATCTTAAAAGCGTGAGAGTATGATATTCCTCCTCGCCTTTCTTTTTGCGCAAACCGGATCATTTGCAACGGTCAACGGCCTGCACATGTATTATGAAATCCACGGTGCCGGCCAGCCGCTGGTCTTGATCCACGGGGGCGGGTCAACGATCCAGACCTCCTTTGGCAGGATCCTGCCCGCGCTGACAAAGGACCACGAGGTCATCGCCGTGGAGCTCCAGGCGCACGGCCACAGCGACAACCGCGACGGACGGCCGACCACGTTCGAACAGGACGCGGACGACGTGGCCGCCTTGCTCCAACGCCTGCACATCGGCAAGGCGGATATTTTCGGCTTTAGCAACGGGGGCACGACCGCCTTTCAAATCGCGATCCGTCACCCGGAGCTTGTTCGCAGGCTGGTCATCGCCTCCTCGATGTACAAAAGAGGGGGATCGCCCCCTGCGTTTTGGGCGGGTTTTGCCCACGCGACCCTCGACCAGATGCCGAAGGTGTACCAGGAAGCGTTCCTGAAGATCCGTCCCGACTCCAGCGCCTTGCAGACGATGTTCGAACAGGACCGGCAACGGATGGAGCACTTTAAGGACATCCCGGACAGCGTCATCGCCTCGATACAGGCGCCGGCGCTGATCATGATGGGTGACAAGGATGTGATCACTCCCGAACACGCGGTGGAGATGTATCGCCGACTGCCGCACGCGCGCCTCGCGATATTTCCCGGGGGGCACGGGGCCTATATAGGGGAGGTTATGAGCGGCGATGCTGCGCCGGCGCTGCCGGTGATCGAGGAATTTCTGAACGCGCAGTAGTGCGGGATCGCCGCCCGCACCGCGTCGCCCACGTCGGTCGCCCACGTCGCGCCGGCCGCGCCCGCGCCGCTCAGATCGGCTCCGCGTGCGGCAGCTCCTTCGCCTTATCCCCCAGGGTAAGGAGCAAAATCGTCCCGAGGATGCACCCCATCCCCGCCCAGTCGGCGGCAAAAAGAGGCACGTGCAACCACCCCACGGCGAGGGCGGCCGCGGCCACCGGCTCAGCGCAGACGAGAAGGCTGGCGCTTTGGGCGCCGATCCACTGGACCGCGGTCAGGTAGCTGTAAAAGGCGGCCAGGGTGCCCAGCAAGACGATCACGCCCAAACAGCCCCACGCCGGGGCATCCCAGGATCCGGGCACGTGCCAGGGGGGAGACACGAAGCTGAAAAAGACGCCCCCCACCACCATGGCCCAGCCGATCACAATGGACGCCTTGTACCGCGCCAGGAGCCCCGTGGGTTGTATGGTATAGAAAACCATGGCGACCGCGGAGGCCAGCCCCCAAAAAAGCGCGACGGGGGAGATGGACAAGGAATGAAAGCTGCCGTGGGTCACCAGCAGGAACGTACCCGCCAATGCACACGCCAGCGCGCCATACTCGTAGGGCCTTGGCCACCGCCGGTGCAGGACGGCAAAATACGCCGCGATCATCGGCGGCCCCAGGTACTGGAGCACGGTCGCGGTAGCGACATTGGACGCGCGGATCGCCGCGAAGTAGGTGTACTGGACGGCCACCACCCCGAAAATGCTAAACAGCAAAAGGGCGACCGCGTCCCGGCGCCAGATGTCCCAAATGGAGGCTCCGGCGGCCACCGTCGCGCGGGCGCCCGCCGAGGGCCCAGCGCCCGCCAAGGCCCCGGCGGTCTCAATGGCCTCGCCGCCCCGGCCGCCGCCTGCGGCCGCGCGCCCGAGCAGCAGCACCCCCGCGCCGAGAAGACGAACGGTGACGAGCCACTCGGTGGTCACCCCCCGGTGCTGAAAAAGAAATTGCGCGCAAGTCCCGGACACCCCCCAAAGGATGCCCGCGGAGAGCGCGAGCGCAAAACCCGTTGTTTTTTTGTTCATGATCCTAACCAGTCTTTAAAACGGCCGACCCGTTCGCGGCTGACGACGCCGTCGGTACCGGGGACGGGTGGGTGGAGTTCCAGTTTCAGGCGTCCACCCAGCCAGGTGTGGATTTTCCGCACGGCGTCGATATTGACGAGGAGGTGCCGGTTGGCGCGGAAAAAGCGTTGAGGGGAGAGCAGCGTCTCCAGTTCAGAAAGGGTATGTTCCAGGATATAACTGTTTTTTTGAAAGTCGATGCCGTAGCAGATCTTGCCGTCGGCGTAGCAATAGGCGGTATCCAAAGTGCGCAGGTAGTGGAGCTGCCGTCCTCTTTTAATGAGCAGCCGCTCGCGGAAGTGACCGGAGGACACCGGAGAAGAAAGGCGGCGGAATTTCTCCAGGGCTAGCCGGAGCTCCTGCTCGTCGATGGGTTTCAGCAGGTAATCGACGCTGTTGACCTTAAACGCCTTCAGGGTATATTGATCAAAAGCGGTGGTGAAGATAACGGGGGTGTCTACCTGTACCTGGTCGAATATGGAAAAACTCACGCCGTCGGCGAGCTGTATGTCCATAAACAAAAGATCGATCTCGGGAGCGGCGGACAAATAGCGCACGGATTCCTCGACGCTGTCGAGCCATTGGACGACGGAGCAGGAACCGGGGAGGGCCTGGAGCATCCGGATGAGCCGCTGGGCGGCGGGGGCCTCGTCTTCGATGATCACGACGCGCATATCAGGGGGATATAGACGGTAAATTGGGCGGGTTCTTCGTGGACCTCGACTTCCTGGTCGCTGAGGAGCCGGTAACGGTTACGGATATTGGCCAGACCGATGCCGGTGGATTCGGAGACCTGCTGTTTTTTTTGAAGGGTGTTGCTGACGACGAGCCGGCCTTCCTCGGAAAAGACGCGGATGTGGAGGGGTTTGGCGGCGGAGACGATGTTGTGTTTGATGGCGTTTTCCATGAGGATCTGGAGGGAGAGGGGGACGACGCGCTCGCCGAGCTTTTCTTCCCGGACCTGTATGGAGATGTCGAGGTTTCCCCCGAAACGCGTTTTTAGCAGAAAGGCGTAGGCCTTGAGTACGTCGAGCTCCTTGCTGAGGAGGATGCTGGGCTCATCCTTTACCTCCAGGATGTGGCGGTAGACCCGGGACAGTTGTTGTACAAAGGCGACGGCTTGTTCGGGTTCCTCGGGGATGATGGCGCAAAGGGTATTGAGGTTGTTGAAAAGAAAGTGGGGATTGACCTGGGTTTTCAGCGCGCTGAGCTGGGCCTGAAGGCTCTCGCGTTTCAACCCCTCCTGGGCCTCGATCGATTTACGCAACTCCGCCATAAAATAGATGCTTTCATATATGGCGACGGCGGCGAGGGTACAAAAAAGGGCGGCAAAGTTGGACCGGGTGTTGTAGTCCACGCCGGGTTGTATGTCTCCGGGGAAAAAACGATGACAAATCCAGTCGAGCACGACGTCCAGCAGGTTGTTGACCGTGAGCGTAAAGACCAGCATCAGGCCGGCCTGGACCCAAAGCCGCCGGCGGGTTTGCTCAAAACCGGGATACCGGAGCCGTGACCAGATCATGATATAACGGACGCCCACCCAGATCATGGCGGTGCACACCAAACTCATCCAGAAACACTCCCATGTATAGTAGGGGGCCTGGCGGAACCCCATCCCCAGGAACACGATGGGGATCAAAAAGGCCATGACAATCACTCCCAGCACGGTGACCAGGCGGTCGTCAAAACCTATCTTGGGGTGTTGCCAACGCATACCTAAAAATACGCTTTCTGCCCGCAGTTCACTCCGTCTTTTCGACAGCTCACGTCAATTGGGTTGCCCCGGGAACGACGCGGAGGCAACTTTACGGCAAAAATAGCCATGCGATCCATTTTTACTTCAGTGCTGCTGCTGGCGGTTTTCTGTGCGTCCGCACAAACCCAGACCATAAAAGGTGTGGTGACCGACAAGACCTCCGAAAAACCGTTGGCGGGGGTGACGGTACAGGCCGCAGGTCTGACGACCATAACAGACTCCCTTGGCCGGTACACGCTTAAAAACGTCCCCCTGGGCCGTCAGCAATTGGCCTATAGTTACGCGGGCTACCAGCCCGCCCTGATCCCCGAGGTCCTTGTCACCTCCGGCAAGGAAGTGATCCTCGACCTGGGCCTCGAACAAAAGTATATCACGCTCGATGTAACGGTGAAAGCCTCCCCCAAAAAGGGTGCGCCCCTCAACGAATTCGCCGCAGGCAGCACGACGTCCTTTAACATGGAAGACGTCACGCGTTTTGCGGGCGGCCGCAACGATCCGTCCAAGCTGGTCAGCAACTACGCGGGTGTGGTGGCGGACAACGACGGACGGAACGACATCGTCGTGCGGGGGAATTCGCCCACCGGGGTGCTTTGGCGCATCAACGGCATCGCGTCTCCCAATCCCAACCACTTTTCCACGCTGGGGACCACAGGCGGGGCCGTGAGCGCCCTCAATACCAATGCCCTCAAAACGTCCGATTTTTTGACGGGGGCCTTTGCCCCCGAATACGGGAATGCCCTCGCCGCGGTTTTTGACATAGAGCTTCGGGGCGGGAACAGCAGCCGGCACGAAGAGACGTTCCAACTCAACCTCTTCAGCGGTTTGGAAGCCACGGTGGAAGGCCCTCTCAACCACAAGGATAACGGGGCCGCCTACCTTGCCAGTTACCGGTATTCTTTTGCAGAGATCGCCCAGTCGCTGGGGATCAATATCGGCACCCAGGCCGTGCCCCACTACCAGGACTGGGTCTTCCACATCACCACCGGCAAGGGCCGCCTGGGCCGGTTTTCCTTTTTCGGAATGGGCGGGCTCAGCCGCATCGACCTGATCGGCAGCAAGCTCGACTCCACCGACTTTTACAGTCAGACCGACCAGGACGCATACGACAAAAGCAACTTCTCCTTTTTTGGCATCCGCCACACCCTCGATCTTGGTCAACGCGCCTATATAAAGACCGTGCTGTCTTACGCGCATACCCTTGACCTTTACGACCAATACCAATACCCCGACCCGGTGCCGCCCTATAAGGACCGCTGGTGGGAGGTCCACTCCGGGGACACCACCAACACCTTCCGGTTTTCGTCTTTTGTCAATGAGAAATACAATAGCCGGTTTTCCTACCGGGCCGGCGTTTCCGGAGACGTCCTCGGTTTGAAAATGCTCGTCCTTGACAAAACCGGTCTGCCGCCGGCCGCGCCCTTTGACACCGTCAACAGCTACAGGGGCACCACCTTTTTGGGCCAGGCCTTTGCAGAGGTCCGTTACCGTTTGTCGGAAGACCTCACGTTTACCGGCGGTCTGCACGGACAATGGTATTCGCTCAACAGCAACACCGCGATAGAACCCCGGGTGTCGTGGGCCTACCGTCTGCCGGCGCGCCAGACCCTTACGCTCAGCTATGGCCTCCACAGCCAGCTCCAGCCCACGCCCGTCTATTTTCAAACCATCGACATCCAAACCGGCGCCCGCGACCCCGGCAACCGGAGTCTTGGGTTTACCCGCGCCCACCATGTCATCCTGGGTTATGAACGCCGTTTGGGGGCCGACTGGAGGGTCAAGGCGGAAGCCTATTACCAATACCTTTTTGACGTCCCCGTGGAAAAAAGCTCCAGCGGTTTTTCCCTGCTCAATGCCGGGGCAGACTTTACTTTTCCCCCCTTGGTTGGACTCGTGAACAAGGGCTCCGGTACCAACAAAGGCGTCGAGCTCACCCTGGAAAAATTTATGAGCCACGGCTACTACCTTTTGTTGACGACTTCCCTTTTCGACTCCCGGTATAAAGGCAGCGACGGCGTCAGCCGGAACACCGCCTTCGACTACAAAACCGTGGTCAACCTCCTCGGCGGCCGCGAATGGCCCCTGGGCAAACACGGCAACGCCTTCACCGTCGACGCCCGTCTGTCCACCGTAGGCGGCCGCTACACCACCCCCGTCAACGTCGCCCAGTCCCGCGCCAAAGGCTTCGAGGTCCTCGACACCCTTGCCTACGACTCCGAGCGCCTCTCCGGTTATTTCCGGCTCGACACCAAATTCGGGATCCGGCTTAACAGCGGACACCGGCATTTCAGCCAGACTTTTTACCTGGATTTGCAGAATGTGACCAACCACAAGAATATTTTCGTGGAGCAGTATAATCACGCGACGGGGAACCTCAGCTCGGTCTATCAGATCGGGTTCTTCCCGGATATTCTTTACCGGATACAGCTTTAATGTCCCTTCGCTTGGGAATCCGGACGATTTGACTTATATTGAAGGATATGAAAAAGCCAATCATTATCCTCCTGCTGCTACCCGTCGTCCTCGCGCTGACCTCGTTCGCGCGGATCCCCGGGTATTCCGTGACCGTTGACAATGAAACCTCGGGCACGGAGACCGTTACTTTGGACTACTACAGTTCGAGCCACACGTTGCTGGCGTCCCACCAGAAGACCATCCCCGCCAATACCGCGGTAGGCGATGCGGGGCCCTCCCCTTACACCAGTACCTACAGCGTGACGATCTCCGTGTCGACTGCCGTGAGCACCCTGGACTTCTGGAACAACACCCTGACGTATGAAGGGGGGTGTATTTCCAGCTACCCTGGGGCATCCGTTACTTCCGCGACCTTTGATTTCACGACGACGTACTCGGGTTATATTATTTATGTCAGCAACGGCGCCTGCCGCTAAGACCCAAACGCGCGCACGTAACTAATCTTCGCCACCGGCCGCCACCAGCCCTCCGGCCGGAATGTCACGTACACCTGTGTCGAAAAAGGATCGCGGGTCACGCTGCCGATATAGCCTTGGTATTGCACCCGCGTTATGTCCGTCAGCGAAAACAAAAGACTGCTCCGCGTGCCCATCTCCTTTTTGACCACGGCGCTGAGCGTGGCGGCCCCTTTGTTTTCGGAGGCCCCGTAGAAGCTTTGCGTGTTATAGGTACCGGACACCTGCACGAGGTAGTGCCGGGGAAACCGGACCACGGACGTTACGTTCAACGAACCGGACAGGAAGCTTTTTTCATAAGGAATAGGGTTGTACGAGGCGTGGTATTGCGTCCAGCCCCCGGACGCGCTGGCGTTGATGTCCCACCAGGGCAGGGGTTTTAAGGGGAGCACGGCCTGCAACAGCACGGCCTCCAGGTAGTCCAGGTTGACGGGGGCGATGTAGACAAGGTCGCTGCCGGCGCGGGCGGTGGCGGTATAGCGGGCGATGGGATAGTTGTCCCGGCTGGCCAGCACGGACAACGCATATCCGTGGCTGGTATAGCTCAGCTTCAGGTTGTGCGTGATCGTGGGGCGTAAGAGGGGATTGCCCGTAAAGACCGATATGGGGTCGTTGTACCAGATACTGGACTCAAGGTCGTCGTAGGAAGGCCGGCTGATGCGCTTTGTGTAGGAAAGCACCACGGCCCGGTCGTCCCCGACCTTCCGGGTCAGGAATATATCGGGGAACAAGCCGTTGAGTATACGGTGGAGGGTATCCGTAGCGATGGTGCGGGAGTACTCATACCTGGCCCCGGCGATCAGCGTCGTCAGGGTATCGAACCTGATGTGAAAAGAAGCGTATGCAGCGGCGATGCCCTCCGTTACCAGGAAATTGTTGGTGGTGGTGCCGCTCCGGTTTATCCAGGCACCGTTGACCAGGCTAAGCAGGCCGGCATTGCTGAGGCTATGGGAGTAGTCGCCTTTTACGCCTGCCTCCAACTGCACGCACCGGCCCAGGGGACCGCTATAATCGATTTTCGCCGAGCCCACGTGTTGGGTGGCTCCGGTATATCCACGTTGCACCGGCGCAAACGTCGTATCCCCGGGCGCATAAGGGTTACCGTGTTGGTCCAGAAAAGTACTGGTCACCGAAGAATTACCGGTGGTGATATAGTCGTCGTAATCTATGTCCAGGTTGAGCTTTGCCCCCTTGCGCAGCGACCGCTCCAGGGTAAAGGACGCCGACGGGTTTTTCCAGAGGATGGCCCCGTCGATGGTGCCGTCGAAATTGAACACCGAGTCGGGCAGGAAGTCATACAATACGCGGTTGACGCTGTGGGAACGGCTCTGCCAGACGTCATAAGACAGCCTGAGCCCAGCGGTCGTCCGGGGGGTCAGTTGGACATCCACGCCCACCCTTGCTGTTTGCCCTTGCCCGATCGACTGGGCGTTGCTGTTATACACAAAGGTGGTCAGCCCGTTCCACTCGGGGATGATTTCATTGCCCCCGGCCTCCAGCAGGGTCTGATTATGGTCATAGTTGTAGGAATAGGAGGCGGACAGGTTGACCTTTCCCGTGTTGTGCTCCACCCGAAGGCTGCCCGAGGCTTTTGGCCACTCGCCGTATCCGCCCGACAGGGAGAGGGAACCGTGCGTGCCCTTTTTCTTATTTTTCTTCAAAATAATGTTCACGATTCCCGCGCTGCCCTCCGCGTCGAAGTTGGCGGGGGGCGTGGTCATGATGTCGATCCGTTCGATGTCGTCGGCGTTTAACGAACTTAGGAAGTTCATCAGCTGGGTAGGGGACATGTGCGTGACTTTACCATTGATCAACACCGTTACCCCGGTTTTGCCGTTGAGCATAACGCTGTTGTAGCGGTGGTCGATGGTGATGCCGGGGGCGCGTTCCAACGCCTGCAACGCAGAGCTCCCCTGGCTGAGCGGGTCGTTCCCCACGTTCACGATGGTGCCGTACGGGCCCTGCTGGTAGACGGGTTTGGTGGCCTTGACAACAACCTCCGATAACCTAACGGTGTCGGTGTGTTGAAACAGGCAGAGGAGGAGAAGGATCTTCATACCCTAAAGAAAATCATGCGCTCCCGCCCGATAAAATGTGGTTGCTCAGCGGGCGGATATAATTGACCAACGGCACAATTGCATCTTGTATACCCCCAGGTGCATTTGGTCAATCGGGGGTGCCATCCCGCGCGCGTTTCGTATCTTAGAAGGGTGAAAAGCGTATTCCTCCGATACAAGCTCTACCATATCCCTTTTTGGTGTTTCTATGGCTACATGTGGTGGGTGGTCAACAGCGGCTTTGCCAACGCAACAAGGGGCGTGTTCTCGATTTACTTTATCAAGGTGTCGTTTTATTGGATATGGGAAATCGCGGCCGTTTGTTTCAACCTGTATTTCCTGATGCCAAGGCTTCTGGAACGCAACAAAGTAGTGCCCTACATCCTGTCGGTTGTGTTGCTGGTGCCCCTTACCGCCCTGCTGATCACCCCGGGTTACTATATTACCGCCTGGGTCCAGGGCAGGGCGATGAGGGAGCTTTGGGGGAACGACGCCACCTTTTGGTCCCTGCTGCTCGCCAATCCACTGCCGTCCGTAACGGCCGCCCTGACCCTGGGGATGACCATCCACCTGGCCAGGGTCTGGTTCAAGACGCGTCAGCACCAGCAGGAGCTGGAGCGCGAAAAGCTCGAAACCGAGCTCAAGTTCCTGAGGAACCAGTTCAACCCCCACTTTTTGTTCAACACGATCAACTCCATCTTTTTCCTCATCCACAAAAACCCCACGATGGCTTCGGACTCCCTGGCTAAGTTCTCCGAGCTTTTGCGCTACCAGCTTTATGAATGCAACGACAGGGAGATCCTGCTCACCCGCGAGCTCGCTTACTTAGAAAACTTCGTGGAACTGGAAAAGCTCCGCCAAAACAGCAACGTCAGTGTCGACCTTGACATCCACCGTCTGTCCGGTCTTAAACATTCCATTGCCCCTTTCGTCCTGATCACCTTTGTGGAAAACGCCTTCAAACACGTTTCCCGCACCACCGGCAGCCCGAACTGGATAAAGATCGGGCTCGACCTGGCCGGGGACAAGCTCGACTTTTTTGTGTCCAACAGCACGGCGGCGGATAACCGAAGCGAGGTCATCCACTACGGGGGGATCGGTCTGGCCAACGTCCGCCGGCGCCTGGACCTTCTTTACCCCGGCGCCTACGACCTCTTTATCCATTCCAGCGACAGCCGCTTCGACGTCCGGCTGCAGCTCCAACTCCAAAACCTCATCGCATGATCAACTGTGTCATTATAGACGATGAACCCCTGGCGCGCGAAGGCATCGCCGACTACGTCCGGGAGGTCGACTTCCTCAACCTCATCGCCACCTGCGAGAATCCCGTCGAGCTCATGGCCCTCCTGGACAAACACCCCATCGACCTCGTTTTCCTCGACATCCAGACGCCAAAGATGAACGGCATCGACTTCCTCAAGATCGTCCAAAAACCGCCGATGGTGATCATCACCACGGCTTTTCCTACGTATGCGTTGGACGGTTTCCAACTCAACGCCCTCGACTACCTCCTCAAACCCATCACCTTCGACCGTTTTTTCAAATCCGTCCACAAGGCCCGCGAATACCACCAGCTTGTCCACCGGTCCGCCCCGCCGCTCAAGGCCGACGACCATTTTTTCATCAAGTGCGGCACCAAATACGAAAAGATCCTCTTTGACGACATCCTCTATGTCGAGGGCATGCAAAACTACGTCACCATCTACACCACCAAGGGCAAGTACATCACCCTCCTGTACCTGAAAAACCTCGAAGAAAACCTCGACGCCCAGGCCTTTATCCGCGTCCACAAGTCCTACATCGTGTCGATTTTGAAGATCGACGCCATCGAGGGGAATGAGATCTTCATCGGGGAGCACCGGGTGCCGATCAGCCGCAATTATCGCGAGCAGGTGATTGAACAGGTGGTGTTGAATAAGTTATGGGGAAAAATAAGGATGTCGTAGTTCCGTTTTGTACAATTTCCCCTTTCAGAGCGACGGTAGCTTTGTCAAAAAAAGATGAAACACGCCCTCGCCCTCGCGGCCCTATTCGTTGCCGTTAGCGCTGCCGCCCAGAGCCTCGATGAAGCCAAACAAGCCATTGCCGCCAGCAACGCCATCTACTTTCACTCCTTTGCCCGGAACGATTCTTCCATTTTTATCGACCGCTACGCCGATGACTGCCGGATCATGGCGCCGGGCTCGCCCGCGCTAGACGGTCACGAAGGCGCCGCCGGCTTTTTCCGGATTGCCTACGACAAGATCGGTCTCCGGGACGGGCAGTTTATCACCACGGCCGTCTATGGAGACGGGAAGGAATACGTCACGGAAGAGGGTTTGTGGAAATCTTATGATGCGCACCATCTGCTTTTCGACCATGGCAAATTCCTCGTGCTTTGGAAAAAGACGCCGAAGGGGTGGAAGATGTTCCGCGATAGCTTTAGCAGCGATCTGAACAGGTAGGGGCGCGCCCGCCCGGGCGCGCTGGCCGCGCCGCCGCCGCCGTTTTGCCGGGCCGCCACCGCCGTTTTGCCGCGGCGCCGCCGCGGCGCCGCCGCTCATTTGTTGAACTGCCACGCCAAAAACGCGTCGATCCACCGCGCCGGCACCCAGCGCTTCAGCCAAAGCGTCGGCCGCCCCATAAATCCCGCGACATAGCGGAGACGCGGCCGGCGGGCCGCCACGGCTTTATCGACGAGCCGCGCGATCACGGCAGGGTGGGAGAGCTTGGCATCGAAATCCTGAAAAGTCCGAAGCAAGCGCTTGACCATCCCCCCGTAGACGGTGGCGCCGGACACCCGCTGCGCGTGCGCCGCCGCCTCGGCGGTCCAGCCAGTGCGGATGCCCCCGGGTTCGATGAGGACGACCTTGATCCCGAAGCGGCGGACCTCGACGCGGAGGGCGTCGCTCAGGGCTTCGACCGAATATTTGGTGGCGTTGTACCAACCGGCCAGCGGGGTCGCCATGCGTCCGCCGACGGAGGACATGTTGATGATGGTGCCCCCGCCTTGCGCACGCATGGAGGGCAGGACGAGCTGGGTGAGGCGGCTCAGACCAAAGACGTTGACGGCAAACTGGTTTCTGGCCTCGTCCAGGGGGACGTCTTCGAGGGCCCCGGTGGACCCGTAGCCGGCGTTGTTAACCAGGACGTCGATCCGTCCGGTTTCCGAAAGAATGGTCCGGACGCCTTCGGCGAGCGTGGTGTCCTGGGTGAGGTCCATGTATAAAACCCGCGCCCCCAGGGCTTTTATGTCCTCCATGGCGTCCAGGCGCCGGGCGGCTCCATAGACGACGTGACCGCGGCGGAGAAGCCATTTAACGGATTCCTTACCAATACCGGAGGAGGCGCCGGTGACCAGGATAACCCGCTGCTGTGGCCCTTTTTCTACAAATTTTTTTGACGCCATTTGCAATTGATTAACAAAAAACTGGAGAAAGCTAGGAAAAATGTTTAAATTTATGCTGTAATCCAGTCCTATGCAAAAGTTGATGGGAAGTTCAAGCTTCTTCCGTTTACCTCTTTTTATCCTCTGCTTATGCATGTCTGCCGCGGTAAGGGCGGGTGTTCCCCCGACGCCTACGGTCAGTTCCGCTACAACAACTACTTTTTGTCAGGGTGGCAGCGTCGTGCTAACGGCGACGTCTACCGGCGCTACGTCGTTTCAGTGGTACCTGAATGGAACCGCGATCACGGGCGCGACGGCCAACAACTATACCGCGACGACGGGTGGGAACTACACGGTGACCGCGACGAATGCAAGCGGTACGTCGACGGCGAGTGCGTCGACGACCGTCACCGTCAACCCCAACCCGGTGACCCCGACGGTCACGGCGGGGAGCAGCACGACCTTTTGCTCGGGTGGAAGCGTCAGCCTGACGGCGAATGCCTCGGGGGCGACGGGCTACCAGTGGTCCATGAACGGCGCGGCGATCTCGGGTGCAACGGCGAGCAGTTATAACGCGAACGCCGCGGGCAGCTATACGGTCCAGGTCACCAACAGCCAGGGTTGCGCCTCCGCGGCCAGCGCCACCACGACGGTGACGATCCTCGCAGCCCCGGCAGCGCCCACGATTACCGCCAGCGGAACGACGACCTTTTGCGGGGCAGGAAGCGTGATCCTGACGGCCAACGCCACGGGCGCAAGTACCTACCAGTGGTACCTGAACGGAACGGCGATCACGGGCGCGACCGCCAACAACTATACCGCGAGCGCGGCGGGGAAGTATACGGTCGTCGTGGCGAATGCCAGCGGTTGTAGCTCGCCGGCGAGTGCGGCCACCACCGTAACGATCAACCCGAACCCTGCGGCACCGACCATCACGGCGGGCGGGGCCACGACCTTTTGTGCGGGGGGCAGCGTCGTCCTGACGGCCAACGCCGCGGGGGCTACTTCCTATCAATGGTACCTGAACGGGTCGGCGATTTCGGGGGGCACCAGCTCCACGTATACCGCATCGGCGTCCGGGTCTTATACGGTGTCCATCGTCGGCAGCGGCGCTTGTGCGTCCCCCGTGAGTGCCCCCATCAAGGTGTCGATCAATCCAACCCCCACCACGCCGACGATCACGGCGGGGGGCAATACGCCGCTTTGCGCGGGGGAAAGCGTCGTCCTGACCGCCAACGGGTCGGGTGCGGCCTCCTATCAATGGTACCTGGGCGGAACCGCGATCACGGGCGCCACGACCTCGACCTATAGCGCCGGTACCTCCGGGAACTATACGGTGACGATCACCGACGCGAATGGTTGTAACTCCGCGGCCAGCAATGCGACCAGCGTGACCGTCGAACCCGTCCCCATAGCCCCGACGGTCACCGCCGGGGGCCCCACGACCTTTTGCGCGGGTGGCAGTGTCACCCTGACTGCCAGCGCGACCGGCGCCACCGCCTTCCAGTGGTTTGACGATGGCACGGCCATTACCGGCGCCACCAGCGCCAGCTATACGGCCAACGCTTCGGGCAATTATACGGTGACCTACCAGACCAGCAACGGTTGTACCTCCGCGACCAGCGGGGCCGTCATGGTCACCGTCAACGCGCCCCCGCCGGCCCCCGCCATCAGTGCGGGCGGGCCCCTGGGCTTTTGTAGCCCGGGAAGCGTTGTCTTGTCGGCCTCGGCCACGGGGGCGACGTCCTACCAGTGGTTTGTTAACGGCACGCCGATTTCCGGCGCGACCGGTGTGAGTTATACGGCCAGTGCAACCGGGAACTATACCGTCAGTTATACCAACGGTTGTCCTTCCACCGTGAGCTCCGGTACCGCGGTAACCGTGTATACGCCCCTGACCGGCGCCGTGATCAATGCCGGCGGACCGACGACTTTTTGCGAAGGGAACGGGGTCAACCTGACGTCCAATACCAGCGACGTCGCCAGTTACCAATGGTACCTCAACGGCAACGCCATCACGGGGGCGATCACTTCCAGTTATTTTGCCACGGCGGCGGGGAATTATACCGTGACGGTCTCGAACCCCTGTTCCGCCACCGCCTATACAAGCACCGCGATCACGGTTACGGTCAACCCGGCCCCCACTTCTCCGACGATTTCGGCGGGTGGTCCGCTCACCTTTTGCGCGCCCGGGAGCGTGGTCCTGACGGCCAACCCCGCCGGCGCCACGGCGTACCAGTGGTTTTTTGACGGCGTCGCCATCACCGGTGCCACCAGCCAGACATATACCGCCACCGCCGGGGGAGACTATACGGTCACGGCGGTCAACAGCCTGGGCTGTAGCTCCATGCCGAGCGCGATTACCACGGTCATCGCGTACCCGCCCCTGACCGCACCGGTGATCAGCAACACCGGGTCGACGACCTTTTGCGCCGGCGGCAACGTGACCCTGTCGGTGACCGAATCGGGTGTCACCAACTACCAGTGGTACCTGAACGGTAACCCCATCGCCGGCGCCATCTCGGCCTCCTATATCGCCACGGCCACCGGTTCTTATACGGTTAATATTTCCAATCCTTGTTCTTCGGCCACCAGTGGCCCCGCGATCGTTACGGTCAACCCCGTCCCCGCCACACCCTCGGTGAGCGCGGGCGGAGCGACCACGTTTTGTGCGGGTGGCAGCGTAACGCTGACCGCCAGCGCGGCGGGGGCCACTGCCTACCAGTGGTCGAACAACGATACCATCATAGCCGGGACCACCGCGCAGACCTTTACCACCGATTCCTCGGGCAGCTATACCGTGACGGTGGCCAATTCGTATGGATGTACCTCGACGAGCGCGCCCACGACCGTCACGGTCTATCCGCAGCTCGCGCCCATCAACACCAGCGTGGCAGCGGGCGGCCCGACGACCTTTTGTGCCGGGGGAAGCGTTGTCCTGCAGGCATCGACCATCGGCGTGTCCTCGTTCCAATGGTCCCTCAACGGGGTGGCCATTACGGGTGCAACGGCCTCTGCGTATACGGCGACCGCCTCCGGTACCTATACGGTCCTGCTCTCCAACCCCTGTTCCTCCGTCACCACCAGCCCGGTGACGGTCACCGTCAACCCGGTCCCTGCCACCCCGACGGTGACCGCGGGTGGGAGCACGGGTATCTGTGTCGGGGACAGCGTGATCCTGACGGTCAACGCCTCCGGGGCCACCGGCTATCAGTGGTTCCTTGGCGGGACGGCGATGGCCGGAGAAACCACGGACGCCGATACCGTACTGGCCTCGGGCAGCTACACCGTTACGGTAACCAATGCCAACGGCTGTACCTCCGCTGCCAGCGCACCCACCACCGTCACGGTCAACCCGCTGCCTGCCGCGCCCTCTGTCAGCGCGGGCGGTCCGACCACCTTTTGCGCCGGGAACAGCGTCGTACTAACGGCCACGCCTGCCGCCAGCGACTACCAATGGATGCTCAACGGGGCCGACATCACCGGGGCCACCGGCGCAAGCTATGCAGGGACGGCCACCGGGACCTATACCGTTACCCTGACCGACGGTAACGGATGTACCTCTTTGCCTAGTGCTTCGGTATCCGTGACGGTGAACCCCGATCCCCCGGCACCCACCATCGCCACGGGCGGTGCCACGACTTTTTGCCAGGGGGACAGCGTCATCCTCACCGCCACGGCGACCGGGACCGTAACGTATCAATGGCTGCTTAACGGCACGGCCATCCCCAAAGCCACGACCACCACGGATACCGCCAAGGTCTCCGGTTCTTATACGATCGCCGTGACCGACGGCAACGGGTGTACCTCCACGGCCAGCGCCGGGATCACCGTGAACGTGGATCCCACACCCGCCACGTCACTGACCGTCGCGGGCAGCGCTACCACCTTTTGCCAGGGGGCCAGCGTGGACCTCACGGCCAATTCCTCCGGGGCCACGTCTTATCAATGGTACCAGGGCTCTACGGCGATCACCGGCGCAACGAGCAATATCTATACCGCCACCGCTACCGGGACGTATGCGGTGACGATCGGCGACGCCAATGGCTGTAGCTCCGCGCCCAGCGCTTCGATCAACGTCACCGTCAACCCGACGCCCGTGACCCCGGTCATCACCGCGTCCGGCACCCTGGGGATTTGCCCGGGCCAGACGCTGCTGCTCACGGCGACCCCCACGGGGGCCGGCACCTATCAATGGTACGAGAACGGCACCGCCATCAGCGGCGCCACCGGCGATACGTATACCGCCACCACCGCCGGTAGCTATACCGTCACCTCGGAGAATTCATTTAACTGTACATCTGACGCCAGCACCACGACGGTGATCACCAACCCCTGTCTGCCCCAGGCGGACCTGGCCATCACCAAAACGGTGAGCCCCGGTCCGTATAGCGTACAAAGCCCCGTCACCTACACGCTAACGGTGACCAATAACGGGCCGAAGGACGCCCAGAACGTGGTGGTGGCCGACACCCTCCCGTCCGGGCTGGGAACCCCCGTTAATTTCGGCGGTGGCGGCAACCCGCTCTACAGTGCGGTCAGCAATTCCATCCAGTGGACCCTCAGCGACCTGCCGGCCGGAACGACCGAGACCTTTACCTTCGACATTTCACTCAAGAGCTTTGGCACCATATCCAATACCGGCTTTGTGACGTCTGCTACCCTGGACCCCGACACGACCAACAACCACAGCACGGCCACCTTTGTGTTTGCGGGCAATCTTTTCATCCCCAACGTGATCACGCCCAACGGGGATGGCAAGAACGACCTCTTCGTCGTCCTCGGCCTGGAAAACTATCCCGGCTCTTCCTTGCGCATCTACAACCGCTGGGGCAGCCAGGTATACCAGTCCGAAGACTACCGCAACACCTGGGACGGCAGTGGCTTGAATGCAGGCACCTATTACTATGTCTTAACCGCCAACATCCCCGCGGGTAAACAAACCTACAAGGGTTGGGTAGAAATCATCCGCTAATGAGAAACCATTTCTTTGCCCTCTGTGTAACGACCACTTGCCTGCTGCAGGCCGCCCACGCCCAGCAAAGCGTACAGTTCAGCCAGTACGTCTTTGACGGCCTGACCATTAACCCTGCCTATGCCGGCTACAAAGGCGATCCCTATCTGAACACTACCTTCAGGGACCAGTGGACCGGCTTTACCGGCGCCCCCAAAACAGCCGTGGTGAGCTTTGATGCCCTGACCAACGTATCCGACGACCGCATGGGGCTCGGCGGCCAGCTCCTCTACGACCAACTGGGGCCCCAGCAAAACTATTCCCTGACCGGTTCGTACTCCTACCGGATCCCGCTGGCCGGGGACCAACCCGATGACCCCCACCGGTTGTGCCTGGGGATTGCCGGGTTGCTGTCCCAGTATTCCCTCAACGGGTCCACCTTCCAGTACGAAGACCCCGGTGACCCCCTGATCACCGGTACGACCGTCCGCACCAAGTTCGTGCCCGACGCCCACTTTGGCGTGTTCTATTATACCAAGCGGTTTTATGCAGGGGGATCCATCCTGAACCTGTTTTCGATCAACGGCGGCCGCCGGATCTACTACGCCAACGGTTCCGCCTACTCCTCCCTGCTGGAGGGAACGACGATGTACCTCACCGCCGGGGGCATGCTCGACCTGTCCGACGAGGTCAAGTTCAAACCGTCCATCATGATCAAGGAAGACTTTAAGGGACCGACCAACTCCGATTTCAACGTCTTTTTCCTGTTTGACGAAATCCTCTGGGTCGGCGGCTCCTATCGCACGAGTATGAAATTCTGGGACAAAAGCAACCTCCAGCAAAACCTCCAGGCCTCCGACGCCGCCAGCCTCATGGCCGAATTTTATATCAATCCGCAGTTCAGGATAGGATACTCCTACGACTTTACTACGAGCGGCCTGTCGAACTACCAGAGTGGCTCCCACGAATTGTCCCTTGGCATCACGTTTAAAACAAAGCGGTTCGGCCAGTACATGGCGACCCCGCGCTACTTTTAATCCGATCCCCGATGAAAACCATTGCTTATATCGTTCTATTTGCTCTCCTGGCGGGGGGCGTTCAGGCCCAGGAAAACCTGTCCCTCGCCATGGCCGATAAAGCTTATGACGCCGAAGAGTACAGCCTGGCGGCACGGCTTTATGAAAAGGTGGAGCATTATCACTCCTTACGTTTTTACAAGTTACCGGTGGATATTCCCTCCCGGCTGGCCCACTGTTACCGCGTGCTAAACGATTATAAGGACGCCGCCCGCTGGTACAAACGCATCACCGACCAGGCCCCGGTGCGCGCGGAAGACTGGGTTGGCTATGGAGATGCCCTCAAAAGCCTTGGCCAATACGCGGACGCCAAGGTCGCCTACCGTCACGTACCCGATAGTCTTTATAACCGGATCCGCGACCGCGTCGACGGTTGTGATTCGGCGCTCGTCTGGATGACCGCCCCCGCGGCCTATTCGGTGTCCAACCTTGCTGCAGTCAACACCTCAGGTTCAGACTGGGGAGCGGTCGCGTATGGGCGGTCGGTGGTGTTTACCTCCGACAGCGGCCGCACTACGGACAACTCCCGCAACGCAGGTTTTTTTGCCGCGCTCGGCGGGTTCCCCACCGGTGGTCCCTACCAAAAGGTCTATGTGCTCGACAGCGGTGGGGTGAGCGGCTTCTCCCCGGTGGTCAACAACGAGCGCTACCACGACGGCGCCGTTACCTTTGACCGCACCGGCGACACCGCCTGGTTTAGCGTCACCAATACCGCCGCGCTCAAAGATCCCGGGGACAAGATCCAGTACAAACAGGGGTTGAAGACGGTGACCATCAACATCCGCCGGCTGGAGCTCTGGTGGACGGCGAAAGACAGTAGCGGTGGTTGGGGTATGGCGCATCCTTTTGCTTACAACAATAGCGCGTTGTACTCTATTGGCCAGGCGGCCATTTCAGGACCGGTCCTGTACTTTGCCAGCGACATGCCCGGTGGGTATGGCAAATCCGACATCTGGTATTGTCTCCGCCAGGCAGACGGCTCCTGGTCCGTGCCGGTCAACTGCGGGCCGGCGGTGAACACCGCGGAAGAAGACGCCTTTCCCTATATCGGGCCCGACGGCACGCTTTATTTCGCCAGTAAGGGGCATGTGGGGATGGGTGGGTTCGATGTCTTTAGGGCGACGGGCTCTTTGTCTTCCTGGTCGGATGTCCGCAACCTCGGGTACCCGCTGAATTCTTCCGGGGATGATTTTTACTTTACGATGCGGGGGACCTCGTCGGGGTATGTGTCTTCGGACAGGCCCGGGGGGAGTGGGAGTGATGATATCTACGAGTTTGACGTGTTGAAGTTGATTTTTCCGGTGCGTTCAGGGGCGGATTTGACGTATACAGAGGATGCGCCTGGCGGGGAGCCGGCGCATGTGGCGCTCGTTGTGAACGTGCCTGAGGAGGTCGTTATCGCTGCGCGGACGCCTGTTAAAAAAATGGCCCCCGCGCCTGGGGACTCCGGCGGCTCCGAGCCGGGTGATGCCCCTGGCGGTGCGCCTCGGCCCGAGAAATCCGCCGCTGTTGCGCCCGACCCGGCCGTCGCCGCCGCGCCCGATCCGGTCGATGCCGCCGCACCGTCGCCCGCCCCCGGCGTCCGCCACCTCATCCTACGCACCCGCGTCTTCGACAAACTCACAGGTGAACCCCTGGCGGGCGCCCAGGTCAAAGTGACCGGCGATAAGCGGCCCACCATAACCGGCAAGACGGGCGTTGTCTACCGCGTGATTGCGCCCGGCTCCCGCTATATCGACAGCGCCTTTAAGGAAAGCTATTCCACCGGCGAAGTCGTGGTGAGCACCGAGGGCGGGACCACCGACACCGTGACCCTGGAAATGTACCTCCTGAAGGCGCCCACGAAAGGAGACGTGTTCGTCCTCCATAACGTCTACTTCGACCTTGACAAAGCCACCATCCGGGCAGACGCCGCCGCCGAACTCGACCGCGTCGTTGCCTATATGAAGCAGTTCCCCAACATCAGCATCGACCTGTCTGCGCATACCGACAGCCGCGGCAACGACGCCTACAACATGGCGCTGTCCATCCGTCGCGCCCGGTCCGCCCGCTATTACCTGTACAAACACGGGATTGCCTATAGCCGCATGACGGCTCATGGCTACGGGGAAACCCGGCTGGTGAACGGGTGTAAGAACGACGTGCCCTGTACGGATGAGCAGCACCAGGAGAACCGGCGTGTGGAAGTGAAGGTGTTGAAATCGTAACTTTGTGGGATGGACACTTACACCGTCGTCAACAACGAACACGAAAAACAATTTGAAATCACGGCCGATGGCGAAAAGGCTTACTTAGTTTACCGGTTTTATAAAGGCGACATCGCCTTCATGCACACCTTTGTACCGAAAACCCTGGAGGGGAGAGGCATCGCGGAAGCCCTTGTCAAAGCGGCTTTCGCGTATGCCGAAACCCACAAACAGCCCGTGATGAACTATTGCCCCTATGTGTCCGTGTATCTCAAAAGACACCCGGAGTATAAGAAGTTCCTGGATCCTCAGTATGGCTGATAGGTCAGCAGCACACTCCCGGTATTGAACACCCGGCTCGCCACCAGCTTGAGGTCGAGCCGGCGCCGATGGCGACCGGGTTGATCATGAATTGGTATTCGTCCACCAGGCCGGCCTGTGCGAGCTGGGTGACGATCTGGCCGCTGCCCGGGACGGTCAGGTTGCGGGTCTTTTTCAACGCTCTGGCCGGAGAAGAAACCATTGATGGTCATGGAGTTGAATTTTTTAGGACAGGTTGCAGGAAACAAAAATCGCCTCCAGGACAACCCCCACCACCATAGCGATCAACCGGGCGGTGTAGATCAGTTGGGACCACCGCATCGATTTCCGCCAAATCTTTAATAAGGCGTCGTCGTCGTCCATGTCCTCGCCGATCTGACGGTCCACCTCGTCCATCAATGTCCTGTCGGTGGAAATGTCCACCATGTTGGCGGGGACGTACAGGATGATCGACAAAAGCAAACATCCCAGGGAGGCAAACATCAGCCATTCCCCGTGGGCGCTCTGGATCTTAAAGAACTTGTCGTTGAGCGTCAGGAAAAAGGCCAGTGCCCCCGCCGAAATGTAGGTGATGGTCGTGTGGTATTCCTTTTCCTTGTCGGTGATGTCCTTTTGCAGGGTGTCCCGGTAGCCGGACAGGGTGTCGTCGCTCATGAGCGCCAAACTAATCAAATTTGAGTATATTGTCTGTTCATTATGTCGGAAAACGAAATCGTCAAACACTTGGAGGTCGCCTACAAAAACGCAAAGAACCCCCACACGCCCTGGCTGGTTAAGCTCAGGGAAATCCTGATCGAGGTCCTGATCATTGTTTTTGCCGTGACCATATCCATCTGGTTCCACAATTGGAGCGACAGCTTGCATGAACAAAAAGAGGAACGGGAGTTCCTCCAGGGGCTGAGACAGGACATCCAGACCGACATGGACAATGCCAGGACCGGCCGTGACTTTTACAAAAACGCCGTGGTTCAGTTCGACTACTTTATCCGCGTGGGGAAAGGAATGCCCCTCGATCAAGACAGCCTGATTGCCTACGGGGGGGCTTTTTTCAACACCACGGACCTCGATCCCAACGTCAGCCGTTACGAGGGTTTGAAGGGGAGCGGCAAGTTTGGGATCATTCGCAACAAGGCGCTGCTGGACGAAGTGATCAGCCTGCACGAGAACCAGATCAAACGCGTCGAAAACCTAAACCGCTATTATTACGAATACGTGATGAACGTGAGCAGCTTTGTCCGGCAGCACGCCATCCTGAACCAGGCTGGCACGGCGATTGAGGATGGGGAAGGGATGCTTCGGCTGTCAGAGATGCGCTTCCTGGTCGCCGCGGGGAAGAGCTTTATTACCGGCAATGTGAACCGGAGCTATGATACCTGTATCGCGACGTGTACCGACCTTACGAAGAAAATCGATGAGGAATTACAATAAAAACCTATGCTTGCTGTATCGTTACTCATCTTTGACGCCGTCGTCCCTTCTTCGGTGACCGGCGTGCTCGACCTCCTGGCCGGCGCCAACCGCTACCAGCAGATGACGGGCAAAGAACCCGCCTTTGCCGTCGAGCTGGTAGGGGAGTGTCCCCCTGCGTTCGCACCCCTGGCGTTTAAATCTTTTTCCACAGCCACCCGGCCCGGCCTGGTCATCGTACCTTCTTTTATGGTAGACGACCTGAGTGTCCTGAGCCGCTACCCCGCCTCGATCCGCTGGCTAAAAACCATACACGGGACCGGTGCCGAAATCGCGAGTCTTTGCGCCGGAAGCTATTTCCTCGCGGAGGCCGGTTTGCTGGACGGCAAGACCGTCGCTTCCCACTGGGCCGTCCTGGAAGACATGCAACGGCGTTATCCCGCCATCCGGACAACTTCCGACCGGGTGATCACCGACCAGGATGGCGTTTATACCAGCGGGGGCGCTTTTTCCTCCCTAAAACTGGTCCTTTACCTCATCGAAAAGTTTTGCGGACGCGAAGCCGCGCTTTGGATCAGCAAGATGTACGCCATCGAGCTCGACCGCGGGAGTCCCGCCCACTTTGCCGTGTTTACCGGCCAGCACCAACACGGGGACACCGCCATCCTCCAGGCCCAGGCCTATCTGGAAAAACACTACCAGGACGAGCTCTCCATCGACCTCCTGGCGGGCAACGTCCACATGGGGAAGCGTAATTTTATCCGCCGTTTCAAAGCCGCCACCAACAACACCCCCTTTGAATACCTCCAGCGCGTCCGTATCGAATCCGCCAAAAAGGCCATCGAAAGAAACGAACGCGACCTGCCCCTGATCATGGACGAGTCCGGTTACCGCGACCCCAAGGCCTTCCGGACGATCTTCAAGCGTATCACGGGGTTGTCGCCCATGGAGTATAAAAGGAAATACGCCAGGCGGTATACGGGGTAGTGCAACGGTTCCTGTTGCCCGGTTGTCAACGGGGTATGAAACGACTCCTCCTTTGTTGCCTGGTCCTGGCCGCTTGTAAAAAATATGCCGCTTCTCCCGATCCCGCCTACTGTGGAAAATGGACGTGGGTCCGTTCGGTTACAGGTCCTACGGAAACTTTCGCCACTCCTGGCGACACTACGGTGCTGAATCTGGAAACGGACGGCAGCTATCAGGTCCTGTATAACGGCCAGGTGGTCCTCCGGGGCTCCTTTGGACTTAGCTCTTTTGGGCTTAGCGCTACGAGCCTGGGCGGCGACCTCCTGAAACTGAGCAACACCTCCGGCCAATTGCTCCTGCCCCCGGAGAGTATAGTCATCCTGCGTCCCGAGACCCAGATCATCACTACTTTGGGCGAACCGAACGATACGCTCACCATGACGGAATACCCCACCAGCCCCGATGCCACGACCAATGTTTTCGGAAGATAATTTTCTACCTTAGCGGGCAAATCACTTATATGAGATATCTAATTGCCTTGCTATGTCTGTCTTCTGTTTCTTTGACCGCCTCCGCACAAAGCCTGAGCGGCGATGACGTGAAAACCCAGTTTATCGCCGACTGGAACCGGGCCAAGTCCTATACGGACAAGTACCTGTCCGCCATGCCCGCCGACAAGTATTCCTTCAAGGCGGTCGACAGCACCCGCAGCTATGCGCAGCAGATGCTCCACCTGGCCAGCGCCAACTATTTCCTCGTCTCGACCGCCCTGGGTGAGAAACCCCAGGCCGCCGTGTTTGGCGCGGAAGAACGTTCCAGCGCGCAAAGCGCCGACTCCGTCCAGTATTATGTCAACGCCAGCTATGACTTTGTGATCAACGAGCTGCAAGCGCTCGATCCCTCCACCCTCGGCGCCAAGGTAAAGCTCCGGACCTTCGAAGCCACGCGCTTCGCCCTGCTCGAAAAGGCGTTTGAGCACCAGACCCACCATCGTGGCCAGACGACCATTTACATTCGTTTGCTGGGGATACGGCCGCCTAATGAGCAGCTGTTTTAGGGTTATCCTTCTTTTCCATCTTTCCACCGGCATGTGTATGTGTTACCCGGCATATCCATGCCGGTGGCCTTTTTGAACCCGTTCAAAGCTACCATAGCTTGGAGAGCACCACGAGCGCTATAAAAATGACGACGATGGCGGCCAGGAGATAGGTATTCCATGGGTGCTTGAAACGCGACTTTATGTCTTTGTCCATCTCAAAACCCCGCTGGGACCCACACGTGTGGCAAAATACCGTGGCGTGTTTGTCCAAAGGCATGACGGGGATATTGTATACATGGAAATAGCGACTGCTGACCATAATGTCGTGGACACTGTGGCTCCGGCAATTAGAGCAAAACATAAATTGTTCTTCGACGCCGATAGGCACGGTACGGGTGCCTTTGATCAGAAGGAAAAGCATAGGGTAGCAAGATACTTTAAAATAATTTTTGCAAAAAAGCTTGCGCAAGCAAATCCTTGCTCATATCTTTGTGCAAGTACTTACTTGCGAATTATGGAAATGAGAAGGGACGTATTTCAGGCCATCGCCGACCCCACACGGCGTACGATCATCGGAATGGTGGCGGCAAAGCCCCAGAACCTGAACTCGATCGCGGAACAGTTCGAGATGAGCCGGCAGGCGATATCGCTACACATCAAGATCCTGCACGAATGTGGGCTGTTAAAGGTCGAGCCCCAGGGGCGGGAGCGCTGGTGCACCATCCAGCCGGAGAAACTCGTCGAGGTAGCGGAATGGGTGGAACCTTTCCGGAAGATGTGGGACAATCGTCTCGACCTATTAGGTAATGTCCTTAAAGAAATGAAAAAATGACTATCGAAAGAATCTACGACTCCCCTGTCACCGACGTATGGCAGGCGATCACCAGGGTGGACCTCCTGCGTCAGTGGTATTTCCAGATCCCTGAGTTCAGGGCGGAGGTGGGCTTTGCCTTTTCTTTTGCGGGCACCTGCGAGACCAAACCCAATGTCCACCTCTGCGAGGTCACCGAAGTAGTCCCTGGCAAAAAGCTCGCCTATACCTGGCGGTATGAAGGCGAGGAAGGGCTGTCGCTTGTCACTTACGAACTTTTCCCCGAAGGGGAGAACACCCGGTTGCGGTTGACGCACGAGGGGTTGGAAAGCTTTTCCGCCGAGGTACGGAAGGCGAAGAATGTCGAAAGCGGCTGGGCCTTTCTTCTCAACACCGCGTTACCTGAATTTTTACAAAAACAAGCTGTATGAACCATTATTCCGCCACGATCAAAGTGGACAAAACACCCGCCGAATTATTCGACGCCGTTTGCCGGGTCAACGAATGGTGGACGGGCAACCTTACGGGCGACACCCGCGGGTTGGACAGCGTCTTCACCATTCGTTTTGGAAAGACCTTCGTGACCATGAAGCTGATCGAATGGATCCCGGATCAAAAAGTGACCTGGGAGGTTGTCGATAGTTTTTTAGACTTCGTCAGCGACGCACACGAATGGCAACACACGACACTTGTATGGGACATCATCCCCGGCGGCATACGAATGACCCACGTCGGTCTTGTGCCCGAGGTGGAATGTTTCGACAATTGCCAAAAGGGTTGGGACTTTTATGTCAAGACCAGTCTTCTCAAGCTCCTCACCGAAGGCCAGGGTATGCCCGAGAAAAGGGCTCAGCAGGTGACCCTGTAGTCTTCCACTTTCTCCGTTCCCGTCAGTACGACGATGCCTTTATCATAACGGATCAGCGCGATTTCTGGGGCCCGGGTGGGTGTTACCTGCCACTGGCCGCCGGTGCGGGCCAGCTCCTCAAAACCTTCCTTGCCGCATGGGGTTGTATAAACATCGCGTGACCGGTGCTCAAGGACACCGGCCGAAGATCGACCTGGTGGGTCGTGTTGCCCTCGATCATCACAAAAAGCATATAGGCACTCAGCCGTCGGGGAGCGCCCAAAGCCACGCCGGACGGCGGTTGCATGGGCGCATGCGAAGACGTAACCAGCATGGGAAGGGTGGGGTGCTGGGACAGTTGTTGCAAAAGACCCGCGGTGCTGGCTATGGTAGACAAGGACGAAACCGTTTGCGCAAATTTCCGGTTTTATTGTTGAAAAAATAAGCAACCTTTAGGCCTATGCGACAAACGGGATTTTTATGGCTCTTGCTGGTGGCGGTTACCGCGAATGCCCAGCAAAAAACGTATGACATTCGTTCGTTCGGCGCCAAGGCCGACGGGAAGACCATCAATACAAAAGCGATCCAGAAGGCCATCGATAAGGCAAGCGTTTCAGGGGGGATGGTGTTGATCCCCAAGGGGCAGTTCGTCACGGGGGTATTGACGCTTCGCTCCAACGTCACGTTATCCCTTGCATCCGACGCCGTCCTGCTCGGTAGCACCAATCGATTGGATTATGGTCCTCAAAACGCGATGCCGCTCCTCATGGCAGAGGGACAGCACGATATTGGGATTGTGGGCACCGGCACCATCGACGGACAAGGAGAAGCCTTGCTTAAAGACCTGTACGATAAATTGAAGGCGGGGACGATGCAGGACGCGGAATGGCAAACCCCCAATCCCTGGCACCAGGTGCGGCCCTCGGAAGAAAACCGGCCAAAGATCATCGGGTTTCTGCGCTGTACCGGGGTCACGGTCAAGGGGATTACCCTGAAGCACGCATTGGATTGGGTGGAAGAGTACAAAAGCTGTTCCGACGTGACCATCGACAGCATCCGCGTCGAAAGCAACACCTTTTGGAACAACGACGGTATCGACCTGGTGGACTGCAAGAACGTGCGGCTGACCAATAGTTTTTTTGACGCGGATGACGACGGGATTTGTCTGAAGTCGGAGGACCGGAACGACTCCTGTGACAACATCGTCGTAAACCATTGCACCGTGCGGTCCAGCGCCAGCGCAATAAAGCTGGGAACGGCCGCCAGGGGCGGGTTCCATCACATCACCATCAGCGACGTGCGGGTGTACGATACCTACCGGTCGGCCGTTGCCCTGGAATGCGTGGACGGCGGGCGTATGGAGGACGTGGATGTCCACGATATACACGCAACAAACACGGGGAACGCCATTTTTATCCGGCTGGGACACCGCAACAGGGACTCCGTCTATAGCATTGTCCGGCGTCTGCGGATCGCCCATGTCAGCGTGGAGGTGCCGGCGGGCAAACCCGATGCGGGGTATCCTATGGAGGGGCCGCCTGTTCCTTTTGAGCACAATATATTTCCTTCCTCCATTGTGGGGCTTCCGGGGCATCCGGTGGAAGACGTCGTGTTGGAGGATATCGCCGTCACATATCCCGGCGGCGGGACGCGGCTGGTGAACGCCGGACCTGTGCCGGAAAACCCCTCCGACTACCCCGAATTCTCCATGTTCGGCGAGCTGCCCGCCTGGGGCCTCTATGTCCGACACGCGAACGGTGTTACCCTAAAAAATGTTACCTTGACGGCGAAAACACCCGACTATCGGCCGACCTGTGTTTTCGACGAAACGAAATTCTAATATATGCCTCCCAAACACCCTGAGGTCCTTCTCATCGGCGCCGGTATCATGAGCGCCACCCTTGCGACCCTGCTCAAAGAACTTGACCCATCGATTTCCATCCACATCCACGAAGTCCTCGACAAACCCGCAGAAGAAAGCTCCAACGCCTGGAATAATGCAGGGACGGGCCATGCCGCGCTTTGCGAGCTCAACTATACCCCCGAGAATGCCGCCGGCGGGATCGACATTGCGCATGCGCTGGAGATCAATACCCAGTTCGATCTTTCGCGGCAGTTCTGGTCTTATCTCGTCAAAAAAGGACGCATCGCCGATCCGCAGGCGTTTATCCACCCCGTGCCCCATTGCAGCTTCGTACGGGGTGCGGACAATATGGCCTATTTAAAAAAGCGCTTCGAAGCACTTTCCGGGCACCACTTGTACAAGGGCATGGAATACGCAGATGACAAACAACAGCTCCAGGACTGGTTCCCCCTCGTGATGGAAGGCCGTGAACCAGGTGACGTCGTGGCGGCCACGCGGATGCGGACTGGGACGGATGTGGACTACGGCGCCCTGACCAAAATACTTCTCGACGGTTTCGACGTACACTACGGGAGCCGGGTACAGGACCTCCGGCGCCAGGGTGACCACTGGGTCGCCAAAGTCCGGGACGAAAAAACCGGCCACCACAGCGACGTCAAGGCGGACTTTGTCTTTATCGGCGCCGGGGGCGGTTCGCTCCACCTGCTCCAGAAATCCGGTATCCCCGAAGCCAAAGGCTACGCGGGCTTCCCGGTCAGCGGGGTCTGGCTTCGTTGCGACAACCCCGACATCGCTGCCCGGCACAACGCCAAAGTATACGGCAAAGCCGCGGTGGGTTCGCCACCCATGTCGGTTCCCCACCTCGATACGCGCAGGATCGAAGGCAAGACCTCGGTGCTTTTCGGCCCCTTTGCCGGTTTTTCGACAAAGTTTCTCAAACACGGGTCCTACCTCGACCTCTTCGGGTCCATCGACCTGGACAATATTTTGCCCATGCTCGCAGTGGGCAGGGACAATTATGCCCTGGAAAAATACCTTATCGGCCAGGTCCTCGAATCGATGGACGAACGCCTGGAGGCGCTCAGGGAATTTTTCCCCCAGGCACGCGCCGAAGACTGGCGGATAGAAGTCGCCGGTCAACGCGTCCAGATCATCAAAAAGGACCCCGAACACGGCGGCATCCTCCAGTTCGGAACCGAGCTCGTCTCCGCCGGTGATCATTCGCTGGTGGCCATGCTGGGCGCGTCCCCCGGCGCCTCCACCGCCGTGGCGATTATATGCCAGGTGTTGGAGCGGTGTTTTGGCCCCCGCCTCAAAGACGGCTGGGGACCCAGGGTCAAAGAAATGATCCCGTCCTACGGCCACTCCCTGATCGACGACGCCGCGCTGTGTACCAAGGTCCGGGCCGACACCGCGGCCGTCCTCAACCTCGAACACGCATGATACGCGCCTACCTCTTATATACCGGCCCCGACGGGCACTCCCATGTAACGGCGGGGCATATCCCCGATGGCTCGCTCACGGCGGCGACCTCCGTTATGTTTAAGGAAACGCCCGCGCACTCAACGCTGGATTGGCACAATGCGCCTTTTACGCAGTATGTCATCACCCTCGCGGGGGTACTGTCGTTTACCACCCATACCGGGGAGACGTTTTTGGTCCACCCCGGTGAGGTGCTGATCGCGACGGATGTGCGCGGCAGCGGGCACGAGTGGCGGCTCGTTAATGATGAGCCGTGGAGAAGGGTGTATGTGGTGTTCTCCGAAGGTGATGCGGTGCCGTTCGTGGCGGATCAAACATCCGGCGCATGAAGCGCCCCATGCTGGGCGGCGTCCTCCTGACCCTTGGTTTGCTGGCCCTGTTGTGCCTTTGCGGCAGCGCCTTCCTCCGCGGGCTCGGCTTGCGCAACCCGGTCGCCTTCACGGCCGTCGCCCGCAGCCTTTTTTGCGTGTGGGCCCTCGTCGTTTGGTGGCACGCCCGTAGCGTGGAAAAACAACCCCTCCTGCTTTGGAAAGAAGAGCGATTGACGGCGGGTGGTTACGTCTTGTCGATCCTGGGGCTCTTTGGCGCAGTGCTGGTGGGCGTTTTCGTGGAAAGCCTGCTTTTCAGGGCGACCCACTTCCATGAGGGGCTGGGGCCACGGATGACCCGGATGCTGGGGATACTCAAGGCACACCACTGGCTTATTTTTTACTCCGCCGTGATCGCCGGTGTCACCGAAGAACTGACGTTTAGGGGCTACCTCCTTCCGCGCCTGGACATCCTCACGGGGCGCCGCTGGGTGGCCGTCCTGGTGACGTCCATTTTTTTCAGCCTCGCGCATATCCAATACGGAACGGTCACCCAGGTCGCGGGCACCTTTGTGATCGGCCTGGTGCTGGCCTTGTACTACGAACGGTACCGGAACATCAAAGCGGCCATTGTTTTTCACGCGCTTTGGGACATAGGGGCGGTTTTTCTATTGTTGCACCGGCTGCACTAGAGCACCTGCTTCAAAGGCCGTTAACTTCGTCGCCTTCGTTTGGTCGCCGCCGTCCACCTTGATATTGGCACAAGCCGGGCCTTCCAGCCGCAGGAACACGGGCACTTTCGACAACACGCGGGTCGCCGTCAGCAACACGTCGCTGGAATCGATAATCCGTATCAGCGATTCCACGTTTTCGTCTCCCTGGGCGCTCAACCCGTTAACCGCCGCATCCGTCACGTGATCCATAATCAGCGCCGGCCGAAGTTCCGGGTTGTCCACCGTCAGGCGTATATTCGACAGCGTTAGGCCCTTGACGTTTCGTACGTACAACCCATAAGCCGGGGGAACCCCGATCTCGAAATACTCCCGCGCGATGGCCGGTACCGCGCGCACGGCAGCCTGTTCCTCCGTTCCCCCGCCCGGATAGTGCACGTGCACGTCTTCAAACGAAATGTTCTCTAAGTACGCCTCCCCCACACCGTTCAACACCATGCAGGAAAATACTTCCCCTGGCCGGTACCCGCTGGTAAACTCCGCCTCCCGCAATTGAACCGGTTTGACAACGGTGGCGTGTATCCCCGAAAACGAAATATTCCGCACCACGCCCTCCCCCTGGAGCCCTATGGAAATGGGCCCGGTCACGTCCCGCATCACGATGTCCGAGAAACGGATGTCCTCAAAACGGGACCCCTGCCCGCCGCGCATCTTGATGGGACAGCCATACGCCTCGTAGATCAGACAGTTCGACACCGTGATGTTCCGCGCTTCCCCACCCCCGAAACGGAACACCGACCATCGGGTGCTAAAGCTACAATTCGTCACCGTGATGTATTGACACGACCCAAAAAGCGCGCACGCATCGTCCTGACACTGCACGTCGCAGTTGCTCAGGTGCACATACCGGCAACTGATAAAATGAAACCCGTCGTTGTTGTGGATCACTTTGCTGTAGATGCGCAGCCCCCCCATTTTGATGTGTTCCGATTGGATAACCCTGATCGAATGATACGCGCATTTGTACAGGTAGATGTCCCGCACGGTCAGGTTGTTACATTTATGGAAAAGGAGGTGATACGGACGGTCGTTCCCCGTCCGCCCCGCCGGCGAGGGCAGCCCCCGGGCCGGGCTCCTGAATTGCGCGCCCTGCCCGTCGATCGTCCCTTTGCCCTCTATAGTGATATTGTCGGCGCCCACCGCAAAGATCAACCCGACGTTCCCGTCGTTCAGTGTCGTGTCCCCGCTCAGCGGTATCGCTTCCGCCGCCCGGTATTGCGTTCCATCGGCGCTCCCCACCAGCGTGGCCTGAGCGGCCAGGTGCAGGGTAACGTTACTCTTCAGTTCGACGGTCCCGATAACGAAACGGCCGGCGGGCACCAGGACGGTGCCGCCCAGGTCTCGCGTGCACGCGTCGATGGCGGCCTGTAAGGCTTTTGTATCCAGCGACGTCCCGTCGCCTTTGGCGCCGAAGTCGCGGATGTTGTAGAGGCGGGCGCCGAGGGCGTTGTCTGAGGCGCCGGCGCCGCGAATGGGGCCGAGGTCGGGGGCCGGGGCGGCGGTGCCGTGGCCCGCTGCCGCATCGCCGCCGCCGTGGCCCGCGGCCAGAGCGGCCGGCGAGCCGGCGCCATTTGCGGTCGCGCCGTTCGCCGGGTCGGCGGCCAACCCCGCGGTCGCGCCGGCGGCGAGCGCCAGCCAGCCGCGTCGTGAAAAAGTGTTGCTCATGGGCCCAAGTTCCTTCGCCGCGACGCGCCCAAACTCAGCGATTTTAGCAAACTATTGGCTTATAGTAGCAATCCTTCCGAATATATTTATGGAATGAAGACACTACTCGCCGCCTGTTTCGCACTTTTGACCGTCAGCGCCAGATCCGAACCCCAAAATGCAGACACGGACGTGCTCGATGTCGATAGTGTTGGACGGGCCGCTTTATTGCAGTTTACGGAAACAGAAAGGGATGCCTTTGTCAAGGCGAACAATGCGGCTATTGGAGAAGGGATAAGGCCGTTTTGGAACGCCTATAGGGCCAAAAAACTTCTTTTTGTCTCGGAAAACCCCGATGTACATCTATCACTTATTGTCTTTAAAGATGATATCGTACGGTATGGGCCGATGGAAGGAATATCCATGGACTCTTTGTGGAATTTTTACAATAAGTACCTGGCGGCAACCTATGCGCATTCGCCTGAAGACAGCAGTATCCGGGAATTGTTCTACTACAATACGCTATCCGTGGGTAAAAAGGCGCCTGCATTTGTTCAGGAAGATGTCCATGGCAACATGGTCGACCTGCGAAAAATAAAAAGCAGGTACATTCTTTTGAACTTTTGGGCCAGTTGGTGCCAGCCATGTGTGCAGGAAATACCCCAGTTTAATCATATCAGGAGTAAATACCCGGCTGATGTCTTGGAATTCATATTTGTTTCCGAAGATAAGGCCAAGGAAACAGAGGGCAAAGCTTCTTTAAAATATGGACATACATACGGGTTTCACTGTATGAGCAATGACAGCCTCCTTTTGAAATTTAATGTCAAGGGGATTCCAAAGACGTACTTGCTCGATAGAGAGACCGGTGTTATCCTATTTTTTTCTGATGGCACGTTGACGGACGATGCCATAATTAAGGCTCTAAACGCCACTCGCTAGTCCACGGAATCGTCGGCCCATCGTCCTTCCACTCTACTGGCAACCAGAGATACCGGCTGTCTTTTAAGTCCTTTGGGTTCCAACGGTCCGCGATAAAAATATAACTACCGTTGACGGGCAGGACATACGTGGACTGTCCCTCGAAGGTCCGGTCGGCGTCCACGCCCCGCATCGGGTTGCCCTGTCGTGTCCAGGGACCAAAGATGGAGGTGGCGGTATACAGGCTGGCCTTGTTGGGGGCCCAGCCGGTGCAGGCGCTGGTGATCAGGTAGTAGGTGCCGTTCCGCTTGAAAAGGGCGGGCGCCTCCTGATGGTCGCGGGCGATCAGGCTGTCTGCCGGGGTGACCGAGAGGTAGTCCTCCGACAGCCTTGCGATCCGCATATCGTAGTTCTCGCGGGAGGAATACACCTCGTAGGCCGAGCCGTCGTCATCCGTGAACAGCGTCATGTCCCTGGACATATTACCGTTGGGGCGGAAGCTGTGGACATAATGGTAGGGACCGGTGACCTTGTCGCTGACGGCCACGGCGGCCCGGGCGGCGGCGTAGCCTTTGTCCCGGAGTTCGAGGTGGAACCACATCACGTATTGACGGGTTTGGGCATTGTATAAAACCTTGGGGCGTTCCATAATGCAACCGCGGGCGATGTCGCTGGCGGTATCGGGGGAGACCGCCACGGCGAGTCCTTCGAATGCCCAGTGGTAAAGGTCTTTGGAGGAATACACGTTTACGCCCTGGGACTGGTGGCCGCCCCTTTTTTCGCCAAACCAGTAGTAGGTTCCTTTGTCGAAAAGGATGCCCCCGCCGTGCGCGTTGATGACGTCGCCCTTATCGTCGGTCCAGGTTTTGCCCGGGGTAAAGCTGTCGTCGGTCAGGTGATCCAGGATGGGATGATCCACGGTTGCCAGCTCGGGCAGCGCCACGCCGGTTTCGTCGAACACGACGACCTTGTTGTCGCCCTTGCGCAACCATTCCGCGGGTATATACAGCGTTTGCTGGGGACCGACGTACCAGTAACGGCCGAGGTGGTGGCCGTTGATCCATACACAACCTTTGCCCCAGGCGCTCATGTCGAGGTAGGTGTCCGCGGGCTTTTCCAGGTGAAAGGTGCCCGCGCTCAGCACGGGGGCGTCGCCGTTTAAGGCCGGCGCAGCGCGGTTCGCGACCGGCGCCGCTTCGACCGGCGCCGCTGCGGGTGCGCCAGGTGCGGGCAGTGACGCTGCGGGCACGATGCTGGCCGCGGACACGTTGGGCGCGTGGTCGAACGGCAGCCTATACATCCGCCACCCCCGCAACTCGCTTCCATCCAGCGTCACCCGCCCGGTGATGCCCTTTTCATTTTGCAAAAGGTACGGTCCAAAGTTGATCCGTCCCAGGTTCTCTACCAGGATGTCCAGGGTATCGGCCGCCTGAGCGGCGATGAGCAGGCTGTCCTGGTCCAGGCGACGGTCGAGCGTACCGATCCGCCGGCCGTTGAGGAAGACGAGCGCATAGTCCCGGAGCCCCCCGACCGTCAGAAGTCCGGTCGCGGTTCCCGGAAGGATGGTCCTATAGAGTACGAATCCATAAGCCTGGTTCAGGTCTTCGAATGTCAGGGGCGTTTGGTGGATCACCGGGGCCGGCAGGTGTGCAAAAAGACTTTCGCGCGCCGTCAGCCGGACCACCGGCAATGCTACCGCGGGTTTGATCGCCGGAACGGGCGGCAGCGGCGAAGAAACATGCCGTTGAATCACCGACCGGAAAGCCATATACTTTGCGGTGGGATTCCCGGCCTCGTCCAGGGGCGCGTCATAGTCATAGCTGCTCGTTTCGGGCTGATAGGGTGTGGAGCCTTTGTAGTTGGCGCCGTTCATAAAGCCCCGGGTGGTCCCCCCGTGGAACATGTACATGTTGATCGAGATTCCCGCGGACAGGACGGCGTCCAGAGACGGGGCGTAGTCCGCGGCGGGCACCGTATGGTGGGAGGCGCCCCACCAGTCAAACCACGCGGGGTACCATTCGGCGATATAATAGGGTCCCTTGCCGTCGTGGTTGGCGCGGATCAATGCCTTTACACGGGTGGTGTCGTCCATGCCGTTGACCGCGGGCAGGAGGGGGGAGAGGTGCCCTTTTTCCACATCCGGAGCGGGATCGCAGGTGTACAACAACCCGTCGAAACCCGCCTCGCGGAAAAGCCGGCGGTTGGTGTCGAGGTAGGCCTTGTCCGAGCCGTACGACCCGTATTCGTTTTCGATCTGGACCATCAGGATGTTTCCGCCGTGGTTGACCTGGAGGGGGGCTAGCTGGCGGCCGATGGCCATGATGTACTTTCTATATTCTTCCAAGTAACGCTGGTTGGTACTACGGACGACGAGGCCCTTTTCTTTTTGTAACCAATAAGGGTATCCACCGAATTCCCATTCGGCGCACACGTACGGGCTGGGGCGCAGGACGACCCAAAGGCCTTCTTCCCGCGCCATACGGACGTAGGCGGCGATGTCGTTGTTCCCGCTGAAATCGAAGTGTCCCTTTTCGGGTTCCTGCGCGTTCCAGAAGACATACGTGCCGATGGTGTTCAGACCCATGGCTTTTGCGGCGCGCATCCGGGCCCTCCAGGCTTCGCGGGGGACGCGGGTGTAGTGCATCTCGCCGGAGATCATCTGGAAGGGTTTGCCGTCCAGCAGGAAGGTGGAGTCGCCGAGGGCGAAGTGGTGGCGGCCCGTGATCGCGGTGGCTGCGCGGGGCGCGCCGGCCGCGGCCACCCCTCGCGGAAACGCCCCCACCTCCGGGTGCGCCGCATCCGCCCGCAACCTGAACCCCTCCATGGCGGAAAGCCCCTCGACGCCCGGTCCCACCGGCGCGCGGAACCCGGGAGCGCTTAAGATCGCGCCCGCATCGGCCGGCCGGTCAACAAACACTCCGTGATAGAGGTTATGCTCAAAGACCACATTCGTAGCCCGCCCCAGCGAAAACTTCCCCACGCCGGAATCCACAACAAAATCGTTATAGCGGAAAAACGTGCTGTCAGCGTAGCCGTGCCAATCGCTGAAGGCGACCAAGGTGCTGTCGGGCCGGGCGCCCGCGGCGCCCTGAGCCGAACCCGCGGTACCTTGAGCCGGACCCGCGGCGCCCCTGCGGGGCACATAGAACACATTATTGTACACACAAGCCCCGGAGGTTGGCCCCGCGAAGTGGACCAACGGAGAAAACCCGGCGTGCACACCGGTAGTGCGCAACCCGTCGTTGACGCTCACGTTGTACCGCACGATCGTCCCCCGGTTACCGGCGCTCCAGCCGGAGCTGGCGCTACCGTCGTTACAGACCAGCAGGAAACCACCTTCGTTGTCATGGCTATAGTTGTATTGAATAATGGTATTCCTGCAGTTCCAGTCGGCGTCGAAGCCCTGGCCATCCCAGGGCGCCTTGTGTCCGCTGACCTCGTTGTACTGTATGACGGTGTTGTCGCAGCTCCAGGGCCAGATGCCGGCGGCGGATTCCCCGTCGGGCAGAAGCCGGGTGGAACCGCGCATGATGTTGTGTTCGACCAGGGCGCCATCGCAACCGATGGGGACGATGCCGTCGCCCGGGACTTCTTCGATCAGGTTATATGCGATCCGCACGTGGGTGCTGGGAAACCAGGCCGTTCGGTTGGAGGACCCGCCGAGAATGATGCCGTTGCGCTCGCAGCGGCGGACGGTACAGTGTTCGATGAGCAGGCTGTCAAAACAGGAGCCTGTACCGGCATCGCAGGAGATGCCCGCGCCGCCGCCTTCTTTTTTTACCAAACTACCATTGACGTCGTGCACATCGAGGTGCAACAGGCGGATGTCGCGGGCGACGCCGAAGGAACTAAGGGACACCTCTACTCCAAAGCGGTGGGGTGCGCGCGAACCGCCGTAATTCGATACATCGAGGTCGCTCAAAACGACAGATGACGAATTAGACACAAACACGGCGGAAGAAAAGCGTCCGCCGCCTTCGATCCGCGGCTTGTCTCCGACGCCGTAGCGGCCGACGGAAACCCCGGTCACATCGTGCACCACCAACTGCCCCTCAAACCGCCGCCCGGCCCGTAGCAGCAACGTCTCCCCGGGAAGGAAGACGTGTGCATTGGCTTTTTCAAGGGTTCTCCAGGCGGCTGCGGGGGACGTGCCGGAAAGACGGTCATCCCCCCAAAGGGCATCCACATAATAAGCCTTTCGTTGGGCAAAGATCATCGAAGGAACAAAGCCGATCAGGGACAGAAGGAGGTGTTTCAACACTACAGATGTTTAGGGTAATTGTACAAAGTGACCTGGGTGGATTTGAAACCCTGGCCGGACTTTATGTAGTTCATAACGATCCCTACGGATACTTTGCTGGGCGCGGTCAGTTGAAAAGTAACGTATGGTTGCGGATTGTTGACGATAAGTTGGTAAGGGACCTGCGAGACGTTGCTATAATCGGGCAGGGTATCTAACCCGGGAGCCACCACGACATAGGTCGGATCGAGGGTGCCTTGCCATTTCCAGTTGCCGCCGGAGGGATCGAAGCCGTACGTTCCGGCCGGGAGCTGGATAGTTTGCCAGATCTTGCCGTTGTAGATCTGAGGGGAACCCCAGCCGGACTCCAGGTCCATGGTCGGGCCGTCCCCGTCGATCGAAAAACCGCCTTGCCCGTTGTGGCTGGTGGCCGCGGGGTTGGTGGTCCAGTCCTCCAGGCTGCCCCAGCGTGAACCGCTCATGGCGCTTGCGACGAAGGGATTGCCGGGGTTGAGGATGTACTGGCTCGTGACATTTACGGCGGGCCCGATGACGAGGCTGTTCACATTGACGACAACAATGGTCTCGCTGAGCGAAGTATCCAACGAATATTGCGTCGGATTGGCGATGCGTACGGCGAGCAGCAGATACTTGCCGACGAAGGCGGAAGCCTTTAGCGAAGGAATGTCGAGCGAAAGGTTAAAGCTCCCGGCGCGTGCGCCCGAGGCCACCGTGAGCTGGGAAGGCAGTGTATACATGGCCGCCGGCATCAGCTTGTACACTGAAGTGTCAAACGCACCCGCGGCAAACAGCTTGGCAATGGTATCATTGTCCACCTGCACGGCAACGGTATACGGCCCCGTGGACGGGCCGGACAGGCTGGCGCCTAAAAATATGTTCAGGCGCCCGGAGTCGATGGCATAGTTGTAGGTGGAGGAATCCGTACCCGAGGGCACGGCGTATTGGTTGTTCACCCCCCCGGACTGGAGGATGGCCTGGGGCATATAGATTTTTGAAAACCCGAATGGTTGCTTGGAATCGTCTTTCCTGCAGGAAATGACCCATAAGCACAGCAAGCAGAAGAGATAGTGTCGCATACGTAAATAGTTTTACCAACCCGGATTTTGCACCAAAACACCTTGTGATTTGATGACTTCCGTTTGAGGAAAAGGATAATAATACATCTTGGACGCATCGAAAACCCTGGCTTGGACTTCGACCTGGCTGTAGGAGAAATTCCCGGAACCGTCTTTTGTTACGGTGACCCCGTGTACCGGCAGTGCCAGTACCGAAGCGGCGTCGTTCCAGCGAAGCAGGTCCCAGTAGCGGTAGTCCTCGAAGGCGAGCTCGATCCGGCGTTCGTGTTTGACGGCGGTCCGGAAGGAGGTCGCATCGGTCACGGTGACGGGAGGCATATTTACGCCGGCCCGTGCGCGGACCATATTCAGGGCCTGGCGGGCGGTAAGCGTATAGGCGCCAGCGTTATCGGGCCCGTATGCCTCGTTCATCGCTTCCGCGTATTCGAGCAGGACTTCCCCATACCGGAAGACCGGCCAGTGGTGCACCTGTGTACCGCCCTGTACGAGGTTCATGTTGTCGTTCAGGAATTTTTTAAGGTAATACCCGGTTTTGCTGGCGTTGGTTTTGGACATATCATCGGTACCCCCGGCGGATTCGTCGATCGTCCGGGAATTCCAGGCGGTATCGTTGGTCACGATGCTGTAATACAGGCGGGGATCCCGGTTGGCGTAGGGGTGACCGGTTATGGCAGGGCCAGTATATTCATAAGCCGATACCAGGTCGTCGGTCGGGGTTACGCCGCTGTTTCCTCCAGGTGTTCCGATGGGGTAGTTTTCCGATTCCATCGTATTGTTCGCCGTGTAGCGAATCGCCCAGATCGTTTCCTTGCTGGTGAGCGTATTGTTTTGTAAGAAGTAGTTCCGGTAGTTTCCGTCCAGGGCATACCCGCCGGCGCCCTGGGCAAAGACAATGACGTCATTCAGGGCCGAAGCGGCCGCCTGCCACTTGGTGACATCCCCCGTGGGGTTGTGCAGCGGGCTCGCGGCAAAAAGCAGGATGCGTGCCTTCAGCGCCAGTGCGGAGCCGAGGCTGAACCGGCCGTCGTTGCTGGTAAAGGAGGACGTCTTCCAATTGACCTGGAGGCTGTCCTTGTAGTTGTTGATTTCCGACACGCAGAATTGCACGATCGTATCGTAGGACGAACGGGCGATGTCCGTGTTGTCGGTCAGGGACAGGGTGTGGGTCACCAGGGGCACGCCTCCGTAGCGTTTGGACAGCTCGAAATAAAAATAAGCGCGTAAAACATGCGCCTCGGCCCGGTACCACCCCATGTTGAGGGTGTCCTGGGTATAGCTGACCTGGCCGGTAGCCGATACCGTGTCCCGGTTCATCGCAAGGATCGCCCGGTAGTTGGGCGACTGTTCGATGAAAAAATTGGCGGCCCGGATCCCCGCATAATAACTCGCGTAGTAGTTGTCGGGGTTATAGCTGGCGTTCCAGATGCCGGTGTTAAAATCCACCACCGTCGCGTTGGCCAGGGTTTGCACCGCTTCGTCCGTGACGGGAGCGAAGATATTGTTGTCGATGATCGTAAACTCGTTGCGGAGGTAGGTATAGGGTGCCGCCGCATAAGAGAATAAAGTAGAATAGTTGGAGTTCAACGTTTGCTGCGTCTGGGACGTGTCCGCTTTTGTATCCAGGAAATTCTTAGAGCAACCGGAGAGCGCCACACCCAACAGCAGTATAATCGTACGTTTTGACATAGCCATCGTTTTAAAAGGTTAGGGCGATACCCGCGTTATAGGATTTGAGTTCGGGATAGCCGGAGGGCGTCTCCGGGTCCATGCCGTAGTGTTTGCTCAGGTACGACCACATCAGCGGGTTGAGGGCATTCACGTAGATGCGCAATTTTTCGGCGTGCAGGGCCTTGAGCGCCGAGGCCGGGAGCGTATAGCCTAGTTCTACGTTCCGCAGCCGGAGGAAACTGCCCTTTTTCATCCAGAAACTGGAGGTCTGGTAGTTGTTCGGGTTGGCCTGGGTCGTGAGCCGCGGGTAGGTCGCCGTCGCCCTGGTGTCGATGCCCTGGCTGGGGTAGTAGGCCCAGGCGTTCCCGGCGATGGGGTAAACGTTGATGTTGCCGACGAAAGCTACTGTCTGGTAATAGGCCGCCGTCAGCAGGTTCACGTCATTACCCGACATCCCCTGGAAAAGGGCGCTTAACTCGACGCCTTTGTAATCGACCCGGGCGTTGAACGTATACTGCAGGGTCGGAACGGCGGGATTCCCGATCTTGGTGACGTCGTTCTGGTTGACGATGCCGTTGTTATCCAGGTCGGCGTATTTGATGTCACCCGGTTGTACGGCGCCAAAGGCGGGTGTCGGTAACCCGGTCTTGAGCGAACCGTCGGCGTTGAAGTCGGTCTGCTGGTAAAGTCCCTGGGCCTTCAGGCCGATGACGGCGCCCACAGCCTGGCCGGTCGCGCGGCTAAAAGCATTGACCGGCGGGATTTCCGCTTCGTATACGATCTTGTTGCGCGCGTAGACGGCCATGGCACCCAGGCCGTATCCGACACGACCGACTTTGCTGGTATAGTTCAGGCTAAGCTCAAACCCTTGGTTGTTCACGATCCCGATATTCGCATAGGGAAGGCTCGCCCCATACGTCGCCATCAGGTTGTTCTCCTGTGTAATGATCCCGGTGCGGTGGTCCCGGAAGAAGTCGGCGACCAGCGAGAGGTGATTGAACAGCGTGGCATCCAGCCCCGCGTCGTACTTCATGCTCTTCTCCGCATGGATGTCGGGGTTCGCGGCGTAGGAGGGCACGACACCGGTGCTGCCCGTCAGCGAGGTCCCGGTATAAAAGATACCGCTGGACACATAATACTGCTGGTACAGGTACCGGCCGGTATTGGTCTGGTCGTTCCCCGAAGCGCCCGCGGAGAAGCGGAATTTCAGAAAGGAAATCGCGCGGTTGTTCCGGAGGAAGTCTTCGTTGGAGGCGACCCATCCCAAACCGGCGGCCGGGTAAAAGGCCCAGCGGTGACCGGGTGCATAATTGTCGGAACCGCTCAGTCCAAAGCCCAGGTCCAACACATACCGGTCATTATACGTATAATTAAAGCGCCCGCCTGCATTTTCAAAGTGATAATAAATATTGTTCCCCGTATTCAGGCCGTTTAGGTTCAGGCCATAGTCGGTGATGTAATTGCCCGCATAATAGTTCAACGCACCGGAAACCGCGTTCAGACCGAACTTCCGGTCATACCCCGCGGTGATCTTCGCCTGTTTCCAGTCGTATTGATCGGTGGCGCCGGTGCCGTTGGAGATCAGGTCCGTTGTTTTGTCCGTGGTGGTCTGGGTACCCTCGTAAAAACGGGCATAAGTGGCCGTCCGGGATGCCGACGTGCGGGTCCAGGTATTAAACGACACGGCCTCATTCAAGTATAACCCGGGGGTGATAAAGTCCAATTTTTCCTTTAAATTAAAATTGGCCTGAAGGGTACGGTCGTGGGTAGAGACCCAGCCCAGCCCGTAGAGCGAAGCCACGGGGTTGTTCCTATAGACCGTCGTCCCCGACCAGTTGCCCGTCGAATCCTTGACGGGGTAGATGTTGGAAGGATACGTCGACATGTCCTGCCAGAGCTGCGGCCCGTTGTAGTTCGGGTAACGCCGGTCCTCGATCCGGCCGCCCAGGTCCACCGAGGCTTCAAAGATCTTGAAGAAGTTGAAGTCGAGGTTGGAACGGGCCGTGTAGCGTTGGATAAACGCGTTGGAGGTGCTGGCGGTGTTGTGTACGTCGTACAAGCCGCCCTGTTGCATGTAGTCAAAAAGAAACCCGTACCGGGTGGTCGTATCCCCGCCGGAGAAAAAGAGGTTGGCGTCGGAATACAACCCGTTTTTCTTCAACACTTCGTTGTACCAGTCCACGTTCGCCCCTGTGCCGTTTTTATAGGCCTGGAGCTGGGTGTTGCTGTAAAAAGGCGTCCACACGAACTGGTGGCCGTTGAGGTTGTAGGCGTCGTTGCTCACCGCTTCGTTGTACAAACGCGCATAGTCATAAGACCCGTAGGGTTTGTCGATCTTGGTGGCCTGTTGCAGCCCGCTTACGACATTGACCTCGATCTTCGGTTTGTGGATGTGTCCGCGTCGCGTCGTCACCCACAGTACGCCGTTAGCGCCCTTCATCCCAAACGTCGCCAGCGATACCGGGTCCTTGAGGACCGTGACGCTTTCGATTTCGGAGGGGGAGAGGTATTGGAAATACGTCGGGGTTGTCTGGAACCCGTCCACATAGAGGATCAGCCCTGCGTTGTCGTAGGTCCCGACGCCGCGGATGTACAGGTTGGCCGCGTCGTAGCCCGGCTGGCCGGAGGTTTGCTGGACCATCAGGCCCTGGAGACCATAGAGGGTATTGGTCAGGTTGGGCACCGGTATTTTGGCCAGTGTCGCGCCCGATATAGTGGCCGGGTTGGCGGGGCCGGTCAGAACCACCGTAGTGTCCTGTGCCCTGAGCGACCCCCATCCCAGCACCAGGCAGCATATCATTAGTTTTTTCATTGCGTAGAAATTTGAAGTTAGTAGCCGGGGTTTTGTATCAAATACCCCTTGTTGATCTCGCTGGTGGGGAAGGGATTCAAATATTGTTTGGGCGCCCAGAAGGCGGTATACAAGACATTGTCGTTGTAGTTTTTGTTCCCCGTTTCCGTGACGGACCCGCCGTTGTTAAAGGCAAAGGTGCGGATCGGACCGCCGATGATGCCGTTGCCGATATTGGGTAACTTCCAGAACTTGATGTCGTGGAGGCGGTATTGTTCGTCATAGAATTCCACCTGCCATTCGCGCTGGATGATGGTCCGGAGCGAGTCCTGGTTCGTCGTAGTAACGGCGGGCAAGCCCGCGCGCTCGTGGATGACGTTCAGTCGTGACAGCGCGTTGGCAGACTGCCCCAGTTCGTTATAGGCTTCCGCGGAGCTCAGGTAGGCCGATGCCAGGCGGAAAATGGGGAACTCGAACCAGGCACGGCCGCTCGCCTTATAGTAAAACTTGACGACGCGTGCGCAACCAAAACCCTGTCCGCCAAAGGTGGCGGCGTTTGTCCAGTTGACGTCCCCGGGGTTGGCTTTCGAGTCCTGTTCCCAGGGCTGAAAGGTTACCTGGAAGCGGGGTTCCATCTGGTTCATGCGGGTGGTATAGTCGGTAAAGGCAGTCACCGTACCCAGCGAAGGCCAGGTCTGGTTGGTGCCGTCGGCCTTGTAATAATTCTCCAGCATGTTCGTGGTCAGCACGTTGCCCTGCGCTTCCCACACCCGGTCGTTGTAAAAGGCGTTCATCGGGAGGTTGGCCCAGTTGCCGCCGTCAAAAAGGACGTTGTCGATGTTTTTCCAGGCGAGGATCACTTCCGGGTTGCTGGGCACGCCGGTGGCGGTGCCATAGTCGTCCAGGGGATTGCCCGTGTTGATGACCTGCAAACCGCCGGCGCCCGTGGCCTCGGTGATCTCCGCTTCGCTGGCGGTCAGAGCTGTTTGCCAGCGTGTAGGATCGGCCGCGCCAAAACAGATGAGGTTGTTGTTGCCGCCCATGTCAAGGTAGGGCGTTGCCGAGTTAAACAAGGGACGCGCGGCGTACAACAATGCTTTGGCCTTGATCGCCATGGCCGCCGTTTTTGTCAGCCTGCCCGTCCATTGGGTGGGCCAAACGGAGGGGAGGACGGGGATCGCCTGGTCACACCAGGACACGACGGAGTCCAGGACGCGCTGCAAGGGCGCCCGGCCGATCGTCAGCGAGTCCGTGGGTAAAAGCGCGTGGTCGATGATGGGTACGCCCCCGTACATGATCATCATTTGTTCATACCGGTAGGCGAGCAGGCCCAGCATCTCTCCTTTGACCGTTGCCTTGTCGGCAGCGGACATGTCTTTGACCTCGTCGATGTTCTCCTTGACCAGCCAGGCCTGGCGGATGTACACAAAGTTTTGCGAATAACCGTCCATGTCCTCGGAGGTGTTGGCGGCGGCCAGCCCATTGAGCACGATCCCCTCGGAGATCGTCCAGGCCCAGCCGTAGTTCATGCCGCCGTCCAGGTTTTCCTGGACCATGGCGTTCCAGAAGTTGGTGTAGGGAATGCCCTGGGACAGACAGTCATAATAAGCGTTGGCAATCGCCCCTTCCGCCTTGACCGTGGTGGAAAAAACCGAGTCCACGGTGGTGGTATTGGAAATGGGCATTTGGAGGAAATTCTTCTCGCAGCTACAAAAAAGCACGAGCGCTATGATAAGTTTGAATGGTCTCATGATGTTAAAATTGAACATTCACGCCGATGTTGTAGGTCTTGGTGAGCGGGTAGAGATAACCCATATAGTTCTTGCCGGTGTCGGCCATCTCCGGGTCGATCCCCTTGATCAGGTGGGAACCCCAGGTCGCCAGGTTGTTCCCGTTGGCGTATACCCGAACGCCCTTGATGTTCGTGCGTTTGAGTAAAGACGTGCTCCTGGAAAAGGTATACCCGACCTCCATGTTCTTCAGCCGTCTGAAGTCGTTTGACTTCAGCCAGAAGTCACTCAGGACCGCGTTGTTCGGACCGCCCCCGCTCAGGGAAATCTCCGGGTAGGAAATCTTCTGACCCGACTGGTATTTCTGTTCCGTCCAGTGACCGTCATACGCGCTTTGGAGTACCTCGCCCACGTTTTTGGCAAAGGGGGTACTCAGGATATATCCGTACTGCGGGAAGGAACCCTTGGCGGTGCCGATAAACAAGGCCGATACGTCAAATCCTTTGAAGGAGAAACCCACCGACAGGTTATAGGCAATTTCCGGGATGTTCGGGTAACCGATGGGCACTTCGTCCTGGTCGTCGATCACACCGTCCCCGTTGACATCCTTAAACCGCAGGTCGCCTAAGCGGGCCTGGTTGCCGAATTTGTTGTATGGGCGGTTGGCCAGTTGTTCCGGGGTGTTGTAAAACCCGTCCGTCAGCAGCCCCTTGTATTGACCGATCGCATAACCCGTCTGGTCCATCCAGGGATAAGGGTAGGGGGCCTCCGCCATATAATCGATCTTGTTCCGGGCATACGAGTAGTTCCCCTTGATAAAATAGGATACCTTACCGATCTGGTCTTCCCAACCCGCTTCCAGCTCGAAGCCTTTGTTGGTCACGCGGCCGGAGTTGATGGGCGGCGCGGCGCTGGAGCTTACCCCGTAGTTGGCGGGGATGATACCGGAGGTGACGAGAATGTCTACGCGGCGCTCTTGAAAGATAGAGCCGGTGAGGGATAGCTTGTTTTTGTCAAACTTCAGGTCCGCGGAATAGTTGGTCTTTTTAGCCCTTTCCCAGGTCACGTTCGGGTTCCCGATGGTGGATTCCGAGGCGCCGGAGTAGTAAGGGTTGTTGGCGCTCCCGTTGCTGTTCCCGAAGAAATAGCCCGACGCACCCGTGGTCCAGGTATTCGGTAGGTAGAGGTACCGGCGTCCGCCGATCTGGTCGTTCCCGACTTCCCCGTACGAACCCCGGAATTTCAACCAGGTCAGGACGTCGGTTTTCGGGAACCAGGATTCCTTCGAGGCGATCCAGCCCGCGGACACCGCTGGGAAATACCCAAACCGGTTGGCCGGGGCAAAGTTTTCGGTCCCGTTTATTCCAAGGTCGCCCTCGATCAGGTAACGCTCCTTGTAATTGTAGGTCACGCGGCCGACCAGCCCCATCAGCCCGGAGGGCGTGTTGTCGGCCTGGCCGTTGGCCGTATACCGCTGGGCGTTCCCCAACACAAGGCCCGACACGGTATGGTCGCCAAAAGTATGGTTGTAATTGATCGCGGCCTCCAGGTAGATCTTCCGCCAGGCGCCGTTGCCTTGATTATCATAGGTCGTCGTGGGGCTCAACTGACCGCCCACGTAAAGAATATTGGCCGGGTTCGAAGGATCGCGCATCGCGCTGTAGGTTGGGATGCTGTTGATGCGCACGAAGCCCTTGTTGTAAGAGTCGTCGTACGCCACGGTAAAGTGCGCGTCCAACCCCTTCGCCAGGTAGTTCATCGTGTGTTTGAGCGTAAAGGCTGTATTAAGGGTCGTCGTGTACACGGTGGCGCTCCCGCCGGTCAGCAATTGCGCCAGGGGCGTGTACCCGGTACCGCCCTGCAAACCGATGGGATTGGTGGACGCGCCCGGTGTGCCCAGGAACCCGGTCACGAGTTTTCCGTCCACGATCCCCGGTCCGCTAAAGGGGCTGTTCTCCAGGATATTCTGGATGATCGCCTGGTAACGGTTCCCTATATCGCCGGGATTGGCGTCGGTGCCCGGCACCTTGTTGATCGAAGACTGCCCGCCGATATTGACGCTCAGCAGGAAATTCCGTGCCACGTCGATGTCGAAGTTGGACCGGAAGTTATACCGCTGGAAGGTCGGGTTGTTGTCCGCACCGCCATACGTGGCGTTGGACAGGATCCCGTTTTGCTGGAAGTAGCCAAGGGACGTAAAATACCGGACCTTGCTGGTCCCGCCCGAGACGTTCATATTGTATTGTCCCTGCAAACCCGTCGCCCCGAACTGGTCCTGGTAATAGTTGTGGCTTGTATAATACAAGGCCGGGCTGTTCATCAGCGCCGTTTTTTGCGCCGGTGTCAGGAACGTCATGGCGTTCACCTCGTCGGGCGTATAGTCCCGGTTGTTTTGGAACTTCCATAATTGATCCTGGGTGAAGATCAGCGCGTTGAACGACTGGTCCCCCGCCGCCTGGGCATTGGCGATCGCCTCGTTCCTCAGCAGCGCGAAGTGATAGGAGTCGAGCGTCTGGAAAAGCGAGGTGGCGTGGGTAAAACCCTGGTTCGCCGAGACGCTGAACTGGGGTTTGTTTTGACGTCCCCTTTTGGTCGTGATGATGACGACCCCGTTCGCCCCCCGGATCCCGTAGACCGCCGTGGCCGACGCGTCCTTGAGGATGCTGATGCTCTCGATTTCGTTTGCGTCCATCGCGTTCAGGATCACATAAGGCTGTTCCGCCGGTTGCTGGATCCCGTCGATGACGATCAGCGGGTCCTGGCCGTTCAGGGTAGCGATCCCGCGGATGCGGATCGTGGCCGCGTTCTGACCCGGTTCACCGCTCGCCTGTACGGCGCTGATCCCCGACGTCCGGCCCACCAGCATGTTGCTGATGTTCGACACCGGTGTCTGGACCAGTTCGTGCCCCGCGATCGAACTCACGGCCCCGGTTACCGTCGGAAGCTTTTGCTTTCCGTAACCGATGATCACGACCTCGTTGGTGTCGGGTTTTTCCTTTAGGGCGATGTTATACACCCCCGGTCCTTTTACCTTGACCACGACGGCGGTGTACCCCACATAGGAAATTTGCAGGAGCGCCCCCGGGTCGACCGCCAGGGAGAATTCACCCAGGCTGTCGGTGACCCTGGCAAGCTGGGTACCGGCGACCCGCACCGTCGCTCCCTGCAGGGGACTGTCATTCCGGCCCCTGACCGTGCCGTGTACGGTCAGGCGTTCCTGGGCTGTAGCCGATAAGATTAGGAGTAAAAATAGCAGCAAGAGGTGCCATCGGACGCCGCGCGTCCGCGAAACGATAAGCAGTAGTTTCATATAGCGGTATTTTGGCAATCAATAGGGATAAAATTAGAAGCGCCCCCAGTAAAAGGGGGCGCTCTATTTCATCAAATAAGGGGGGTAAACTGGTAAAATGAGATTACCCCCCTAGAGGGGCTTTATGATTACCTATTGAAGTTCAGGTTCTTGGAAAAAGGAGGCCTGAATTTCCTGACATACTCACTGGGCATCATCCCAAAAAGTTTGGAGAATTGTTCCCTGAAATACTTCAGGTCGTTGAACCCTGCTTCGAGCGCTGCCTCGCTCACATTTTTGTCCGTATTGATCAACAGCTCCGCCACCCGCCTCAGCCGGATAAACCGGATAAAGCCGTTCACCGACTGCCCCGAGACCGCCTTGATTCTTTTATAGAGACCCGAATGGCTCATCCCCATTTCCTGGGCCAGGGTCTTTATCATAAAGTCGTCGTCGTCGATATGGTCCTGGACCACCCGGATACACCGGTCGATAAATGCTTTATCCTCCTCCGAAATCTTCAGGTTGTTCCGCTGCAGCGTGACTTCATTATAAAAGTACCGCTGCAGGTTGTTCCGGTTCTTGAGCAACCCCGCCACCCGCGCCAGCAGTATCTCCTTATCAAAGGGCTTCGTCACATAGTCGTCCGCGCCCCCCTCCATCCCCTGGAGCTCCGTTTCCTGGGAGGGGCTCCCCGTCAGGAGGATCACCGGGATATGCCCCAGCGCCAGGTCGTCCTTCAAGGTTTTGCACAGCTCGATCCCCGACACCGGTTGCATCATGATGTCCGTGATGACGATGTCGGGCTGGCGAAGGCGTGCGAGTTCCAGGCCCTCTTCGCCGTTCGCGGCCTGGTAGACTGTATACCGGTCCGCGAAGATTTGCGCGACGTATTGGCGCATGGAGTCGTTGTCGTCGATGATCAGGATGGAGGTGCCCACCGGGCGGGGGCCGAGGGCCCCGGCTGGGGCTTCGCCCGCCGCCTGCCCCGCGCCCGCGCGCCCACCGCTGCCTGCCGGGTCGGGCCCCGCGCGCCGGGAGCCGCCCGCCAACGGTCCAGTGTCCTCGCCCTCCGGGTCGCCTTCCCCGGCGAGCTCCTCCAGGATCACCGGTTTATCGCCGCCCATCTCAAACACAGGCTCCGCGCCGAAGTGGCGCTTCCCCTTCCGAAGGCTCACGGCAAACGTAGTCCCCGCGCCGGGCGCACTCTCGTAAGAGACCTTCCCCCCGTGGCTCTTGACAAATTGTTTGACCAGGTAAAGCCCGATACCGAAGCCCGTGGCATGTCCGCTGGCCTGGTAGAACTTTTCGAACAGCTTGTCGCCGGTGCCGGGCGGGACGCCTTTGCCGGTGTCCGAGACCGTTATGTCGACGGTGTCCGCCGTTTCAAAAAGCCGGAAGTGGACGCGGCCGCCGGGGGGTGTATATTTTAAGGCGTTGGAAAGCAGGTTGTAGAACACGATCTCCATCTTTTCCCGGTCGACATAGACCTCCGGGTCGGTGTCGCCCCCGTCAAAGGTATAGTCGATCTGTTCCGCCCGGGCCTTTTGCAGGAAGGCGAGGTAGACCTCGCGGCAAAGTTCCTGGATGTGGACCTTACCGATCTTTAGCCGGTCCGCGCCGCTTTCTGCCTTACGGAAAAGCAACAACTGATCCACCAGGCTAAGCAACCGTCGGGCGTTCCGGAACACCAGCCGGATTTCCTGGTTTTCCCCCTTATCCTGGTGAAGAATGTCCTTGAGCGGGTTGATGATCAGCGTGAGGGGTGTCCGGAACTCGTGCGAAATACTGGTAAAAAAAGAAAGGCGTTTTTCATTGATCTCCTTTTCCTTTTCCAACTGCGCCTGTCGCAACCGGTACCGGCGGTAAAAATACACCAGCGTTGCCGCCAGCAACGCGTACAGGATATAGGCCCAGACGCTGCGGTACCAAGGCGGCAGGACCCGGATGTCGAGGGTGGTTTCCTCTGGGTTCCAAACGCCTTCGGCATTGGTGGACCGTATCCGTAACCGGTAGCTTCCCTCGCTGAGGTTGGTATAGTTGGCCGTGCGCACGTTCCGGGTATAGTTCCAGGTTTTGTCCCAGCCCTCCAGGAGGTAGGCATAAGAGACATTGGCCGGGGCGGAATATTCCAGGGCGGCAAAGTCGAACGACAAGACCGCCTTATTATATGGAATGCGTAACGCACCTGTATACGGCTGGTTGTCGACCCGAAGCCCCGTGATCCGGAGCGGGGGCATATAGTTCCTTGGCCGGATCGAGTCCGGGTAGAAAATATTAAACCCCTTGATCCCCCCGAAGGCGAGCTCCCCCGTTTGCAGCCGCAGGGCCGCGCTGTACAGGAACTGGTTGCTTTGCAGCCCGTCTCCCTGGTAGAAATTCTTAAAGACTTTATGGCCGGGGTCGAAACGCGACAACCCGTTAAAGGTCGACAACCACAGGAAGCCATGGTCGTCTTCCAGGATATTCAGCACCGAATTGTTACAAAGCCCGTCGGCGTCGGCGTATTGTGTGACCACCTTTCCCGAGTCCCGGTCGAACAGCAACAAACCGCCCCCCTCGGTGCCCAGCCAAAACCGGCCCTTATGGTCCTCGTACAACGCCCGGATGGGTTTGCCTATGTCGTAGGTCGTGTGCTGCCGGCCCGACTTGTCTATCTTGAAAAGTTCGCGCGAGTTGCCGCCCCATAGCGTCCCCTTCCGGTCCTCACTGAGAGAAATCAGGTCGTTGTAGGCCTGGTCGAACACCACGAAGCGGTTCTTCGCCCGGTCGAGCCGGTACAACCGCCCGTTCTCAAAAGTCGACGCCCAAAGGTTGCCATCCCGGTCCTCATACACCACCCAGACGTTTTTATTTTCCTCCTCCGTCTGGTCGTTGATACACGCGTAGTGCGTACACCGTCCCGTGGCAGGGTCAAACCGGTTGACGCCGCCCCCGAACGTACCCACCCAGACCGCGTGCTGCCGGTCCTCGCAGATAGAGGTGATTGAATTGTTGCTGAGACCGCCGTTTGCGCGATGGTAGTTGGTGAATTTGTTTTTCGCCCTATCCCAAATGCTCATCCCCCCACCGTCGGTCCCAATCCACAAACGATGGTCCCCGTCTTCAAAGAAGGCCGACACGAAATTATTGATGAGGCTGTTCGGGTTGAGCGGGTCGTGGCTCACCGTCCGGAAACGGTTTTGCTGCCCGTCCAACAGGTCGACCCCGCCTTTCAGTGTGCCGATCCAATACCGCGACTCCTTATCCTGGTAAATCGCGTACACCGACTCGCTCGTCAGGTTATACTTCCCTTCGCCCGGCAAGAGGAACTCCATGGTATTCGTACGGGTGTCGAGGATGTCCATGCCGCCGCCCTCGGTGCCGATCCACAATTTGCGCTCGTGGTCCATCGCCACGCAACAGACGTTGGTCGAGCTCATCTGTACATTCACGTGTTCGATCGCGCCGGTAGCGATCGTGTACCGGTATACGCCGTTCAGCGTCCCCATCCACAGGTTTCCGTCTTCGTCCGCCGTCATGCAATTGACCGACTTCAAACCGGCGCTCACGAGTTGCAGCGCGCCCTTTTCATACCGGCAAAGCCCTGCTCCCTGGACAAATACCCACACGCGCTCCGCCGGGTCGATGACGATCGACGGAACATAATAGCCGGTCCGTTCCGCAAACGGCAACTGGTGCGCCGCGTCCTCGCCCGCCCGCCGCACGTGCAGGCCCCAGCCATTGGTCCCGATAAAGACGTCCCCCGTTTTATCGATCTTCAGCGCCGTTACATTGAAATTGACCAGCCAGCGCTCGCGGCTCTTATAGGCGTAATAGGCCGCGGTGCTGAACTTCCCCGTGGCGGGGTTGTAGATACCGATCCCCTGGCCCGTGCCGACCCAGATGTTCCCCTGCGGGTCCTCGTCGATGGCATAGATATAATTGTAAGGAAGGGAACCCCCGTCGTTCAACTTGTTACGGAACACCGTGAATTCGTACCCGTCATACCGGCTCAAACCGTCATACGTCCCAAACCACATGAAACCCAGGTGGTCCTGGAAAATGCACCGCACCGAGTTGTTCGACAACCCCCTTTCGATCCCGAGGTGTTGCACCGGCACAGTAGGGTCCGCCGCCAGACGGAGACTCAAAAACAAAAGGGGCCAAAAACGCATTTGTCAAAATTAGTACTTTAGTGCATGCTTCAAAACCGCGTCGACCCCCTGGGCAGTATTATCACCACGCCCGCCCGCGGCGCCTGGATGGGCAACCGCGGTCTGATACACGATGACCATCGCCACATCGAGCGCCCCTTCCGCCTGAAGGCGTGGCTCATTTGCCTCCTCCAGTTCAAGGACCGGCACCGCGAAGTCATGACCCCCCGCCGGTATACGGAGCTGTTTTTCCTTGATGAAGCCACCGCATTCTCCGCGGGCCACCGGCCCTGCTTTGAGTGCCGGCGCCCGGACTACGAGCGGTTTAAAGCCTGTTGGATGGCCGGCAATCCCGGCTATGGTTTCGACGCCCGCACGTCCATCGCTTCCATCGACGCGGTGCTTCATGCCGAGCGGATCGACAAGCGCGGCTTTAAGGTGTTGCACACCGAGCCGCTTGCCTCGTTGCCGGACGGGACGTTCATTCTTTTTCACGAGCAGCCGTTTTTGCTCTCTGGTGGGCGTCTTTTTCCCTGGTCGCCGTTTGGATACGGCGAGGCCGTGGGGCTTCCGTCCGTTTTTGAGGTCATTGTGCTGACGCCGGCGTCGACTGTCAATGCCTTCCGGGCGGGGTACGTGCCGCAAACTGCACCGCTGGCTACATGGCCCCCAACTGTTTAAGATACTTCTCCGAATTCGCCTTCGTCGCCGCCGGCGGATTCATGCTCAGCGACTTTTTAAAGTTCAGGATGGCGTTCTTCATGTCGCCCTTTAGCGCATACGCCTCGCCCAGGCTGTCAAAGACATTGGCGCTGGTGGGATGGCGCTGGGTATTGAGGACAAAGACCTCGATCGCCCGGTCCTGCTGGTTTTGTTGGAGCAACTGGTAGCCGTAGTTGTTGAGTTCGTTTTCGCTCCCGAGCTTGAGGGCGTCCTGCATCGCTGCGTCCGCATCGGGGGTTTTGCCCATGGCCCTGAGCACACCCGCTTTTGTATTGAGGTCGGTAAAATTGGGTTCGATGGCGACCGCCTGGTTGACCCAGGTGAGCGCCTGGTCAAGGGCGATTTTGTTCGCCAGCGCATACGCCGCCGCACTGGCGTAGCCCTGCCAGCCAAAACCGGTGGGGCCTTTGAGCTCGGCCGCCGCATTGGCCATCACGATGTCGTCCACGGCAAACTCGATCTTCACGGGGAACTGTACTTTTTCCCAGTTAAGCACAAGCTCGGCCGAGGTCTTGGTGATGTCCTGGAAGTCATAGGTGAGCATTTCCGTCATCGGGATGGCGCGCAGGTTGATCTTTGCCCGCATCTGGTCCTTGGCGGGATCATACCAGAAGCTTCCCCAGGAACGGTAGTCTTTCGAGAGGATGACTTCGCCCGTCTGGTCCTGATTGATGGTAAAAAAAAGGCCATAGTCACCCGCGGGCACCGCCTGCCCCTCAACGGTGGCCGCGTGCGTCAGGTGCAGGACGGTGTTTTCGTTGGCGCCCGCCCGCCAGGGGGCGTCGTTCCCCGCGCCAAAACCTTGTTTGTTCCAACCATAGGGGACCAGGCCACCCCAGATCGCCCGGCCTTTGACCGAGGGGCGGGAGTAGTCGACGGTGACTTTGGAGATCCCGATGGTTTGGGTGACGGACGCCGCGGGGCTGGGGCGGGGCGTCGTGACGGGTTGCGCCTGGAGCGTCAGGCTGGCGAAAGCCAGTGCCAGCGTGGTCACATAGTTAATAGGCATAAGCAATCGGTTTTGATTAAATTACAAAGCGCCGCTGGCATTTACCACCCTTTTACGCCAGCGGCAGCACGCCTGTAGCAAACTTATCATGTTTTGCCGAGGCCCAGGCGACACTCCTGGAAAACATCCTGTACGAAGGCGCCTTTCCCCTCGTCCTGGGCGGAGATTGCAGCATCCTGATCGGGAATACGACCCCGCCTATGTGGCCGCCATACAGGGATCGGGCATCCGCTACACCGACCTCCGCCGCTTGCGGGAAACCGGGATCGTCTCCTGCGTGTCCGGTTTTCTACAAATGGCGAAGGCCCTCGATGGTTTTTGGATACACCTCGACGTGGATGTCCTGGACGACCGGATCATGCCTGCCGTGGATAGCCGGCAGGAGGATGGATTGAGTTACGCCGAGCTCTCCGGGATCCTGGGACCGCTACTGGCGCACCACGCGGAACCCCTGATTGCTAAAAGACGCGTGCACATTGACCTGGCCGATGTCGTACGAATTGAAGGAGTGACACGAGGCTGCACTGCACCACCACGAACCGCCGCGGGCGTGGGCGAGGCTGTTGGACTCTTTGGGCGACAACTTGCCCGTGCAGAATTCAAAGACGTTCCCGTACATATCGTACAACCCCCAGGGATTGGGTTTGAAGCGCCCAACCGGGGACGTGTACATGTACCCGTCCGTATAATCCGCCTTGAGGTGGTCGTGCCCATGCCAGACGTTGGCGTATTCGCCGATCTTCCGATCGTCGCTTCCAAAGAAGTAGTCGGTGGTCGTGCCCGCCCGGCACGCGATCTCCCACTCTTCGAGGGTGGGCAGGCGGACGTGTGCCCACGCGCAATACGCTTGTACGTCCCGGAAACTGATGCTGGTCACAGGATGATTCATCTTGTGGTCGATCCCGCCCCGGCTGCGGCCGTTGGGCCAGCGCCAGCAGGCCGTGCTGTCCTGTATCCAGCGGAATTCCGCCAGCCCCGGCCGGAAAACCATGGCGTTGTGGTGCTTTTCGGCGTCGGTGACGTAACCCGTGGCCTTTACAAAGGCCGCGAACGCGCGGTTCGTCGTTTCGTATATGGCGATGCGGAAACTGTCGATGGTGACGGTCCGCAAGGGGTTGCGGAGGCTGCCTTCTTTGCCGACCTGGTAGCGGCCGGCGGGGACAAGGACGAAGCGCTGCGCTTGCGCCGAAACGGCGGTTGCAACGAACGTGACCAGCAGCCATTTACTTCTTGGGAAGCCCATTGTAAAAATTCATTGCCCTCTGGAAAATAAGGTCTTCGTTCGCCTGGTTATAGACGAGGTAGGCTGCATACTTGTTGGCATCGGACCCATAGAGTTTTTTATGGGAGATGGATTGCATGAACCCCGGGTATTCGTTTTTTTCCATCAGCATCATCAACAACGTGAGGATATAGTGATCCCGGGGAGGTTGTTTTTGATGATAGGTATAGATCAATGTGGGGATCAGTTCGGTTGCGTTGATCTCATAGATCACTGACTTTACATCCGTGGTCACTTCGTTTTGCCGGGTGATGACCTGCTGGAGCAATACGATAACGGAGTCCCGGTTATGATCGAAAAAGTCGTTCTGCCGTTCGCTAAAGACGATGTTTACAGTGTCGGAGGGATGTGGAAGCATGGCAAAGATGCGATGCTCCAGGTCCTTATGATCCGGAAGCGCATCGCACGTCTGCCCATACCATTCCGGGTGGAGGAGGTTGTACGCGAATTTTTCATCCAGTGTAAGACCGGCGTAGACCCTGGCGTTCAGTACGGCGACATCCACATCCATCATGGCGGTATCATCCCTGACCCGGATGGTGTCGATCATGGCCTTGATTTTCATCAGCCCGAAGTTGGGGGCGTCGAGGCCGCCGGAGGCGTTGTCTGCGTTGGCCTCGACGGTATCGAAGTCCGGAGGTACCTGCCGCGTCGGTGTTTTCATCTCCGGGGGAGAAGCGCAGGAGGCCATCAGAATGATGCCGAGGTAGAAGCGTTTTATCATTTGGATGAATTGTAAAAGCGCGTGGCTCTTTGAAAAATAAGGTCCTCGTTCGCCTGGTTATAGGCGAGATAGGCCGAGCCCGTGTTGGCGCCATTTGCAAAGAGCTTTTTATAGGAGGCGGATTGCATAAATTCGGGGTATTTGTTTTGTTCCATCAGCCGCATGAGCAACGTAAGAATATAGTGATCCTTGGGGCCCGGTTGCTGTTTATAGGTGTCCATGAGGGTGGGGATCAGGCTGGTGATGTTTGCCTCATCGATTACCCATTTCAGGTCGTTGCTCACCCGGTTTTGACGGGCGATGATGTTCCTGATCAATACGGCCACCGAGTCCTTGTTGTCTTTGAAAAATTCCTCCTGGCGGTCGCTCCACTCCAGCAGGTCGAAATATTGGGGTAAATAGGCATAAATGTGCTCCCCTTCCTTCGTATCCTTGTTCACCGAATCTGTATGCTCCGGCATGATGGAGCAGTTTTGGGCGTAAAACTCGGGATGCATCAGGTTGTAGGCAAACTTTTGATCGAGGGTGAGGGCGTTATAGGCGGAGTCGTTCAGACCGGTGGACTCCTCCTCGTGTATAGTGTCATTGATCGTGTCGATCGCGGCTTTGATCATTTTGTACCCGAAGGCGGGCATCGCCTGGATACGAGGGTCGGAAAAAACATCGTTGCTGTCGATAGCCGCCGTCGAATCTTTGGCGGCCGGTGCCGGCGCCGGCGCGGTTTTCTCCGATGCGGACGCGCAGGCGGTGGCAACGACGATCATGGCTATACACAGATAGGGCATTTTCATAGGGGGAAAATAAGGCGTTTTTTCATTTGGTCACCAAAATGTTTCCACACGTCAAAGCAATGCGACGGCGGGGAAAACGGGTTGTAGGTTCGGGGCATGAAAGCACGTTACTTCTACATCGACAACCTCCGCTGGGTCATGATCCTGCTCGTCGTCAGCATGCATGCCGCGGTCACGTACAGCCACCTGGGCAGTTGGTACTACATGGAAGACCGGCCGGTGGGCGCGGTGGAAACCGGGATTTTCGCCACCTACCAGGTGACGCTTCAGTCCTTTTTTATGGGATTCCTGTTTTTTTTAGCAGGGTTCTTTGTGCCTGCAGCGTATGACAAAAAGGGGCCGGGGCGGTTTCTCCGGGACCGGGCGTTCCGGCTGGGGCTGCCGTTGCTGCTCTATATGTTCGTCCTCCAACCGGTGGCGGTCTTTTGCATCACCCTGTTTCATGGGGAGCGCATCTTCCCGGACGGCTTCTTTTCCTGGTACGGGCGCTACCTGACGCACGGCCGCTGGCTGGGGGGGACGGGGCCGCTTTGGTTTTGCGAGGCGCTGCTGCTCTTCTGCGTGGCCTACGCGGGGATCCGCGCGGTGCGCGGGCGGGCAGTGGCCGTCCCGGGCACCCCCACGCGCCCGCGCGTCTGGCTCTTCATCGCCCTGATCGCCGTCTGCACCTTCCTGGTGCGCTTTCCCTGGCCGAACGGGACGTCGTTCTACAACCTGCAATTCTGTTATTTTTCCCAGTATATATTCTTCTTTGCGGCGGGAACCCTGGCGTACCGGGGGGATTGGCTGAGCCGCATCCCGGTGCGGGACGGCAAGTTTTGGGGACGGGTCGCGCTGGTGGGGCTCATCGTTGTTTGGCCGCTGCTGATCGTGGCCGGCGGAACGGACTTTCATGTGTATGCGGGTGGGGCGCACTGGCAAAGCCTGGCCATGGCCTTTTGGGAAACGACGATGGGCGTGTCCATCTCGTTGTACCTGGTGACTTTATTCAGGGAGCGGTGGGACGGGCAAGGGCCGGTGGCGCAGTTTTTTTCCAAAAATGCTTTTGCCGTCTACGTTTTTCATGCGCCGGTCCTGATTGCACTGAGCCGGTGGATGAGCCCGGCCGGGTGGCCTTTGCTGGTGATGTTTCTTTGCCTGACGCTGCTGAGCATCCTGGTGACTTTTGCGCTGAGTTCGCTGGCGCTGAGGCGGCTGCCGGTGTTAAAGCGGATATTGTAAAGGGTGCCGCTTTTTTGCTATCTTGGTGTTGTAAAACCGACGATCGTGAAAACCGTCATCCTGTTGGCCCCGCTGTTATCGTTGCAGACCTTTGCCTGGTCGCAGACTTCTCTCCAGGTAAAAGGGAATTACGCCCTTTTGAACCTCCATACCGGCAGCTTTTTGGGTATGGGGGCTGCCCAAAAAATCGTCCTTGACAAAGCGACGACCACGCATTGGAACGTCCAACCCCTGGACGGGGGTGGCTATACCCTAAAGGAGACCGCTTCGGGCAATACGCTGCAACCGGCCCGCGGCAGGAAGAAGGCGGGTGAGGCCCTGGAGATGAAACCCCAGGATGGGAGCGACGCCCAGCAATACGAACTGATCGAAGCGGAAGGCGGGCAGTGCTGGATCCGGCTGAAAGGAACCGACCTTTACCTCACGGCCTCGGGTACCGCAGTTGTTCTGCAGCCCTTTCAGGAGGGGGACCTTCAGCGCTGGAAACTCCGCCCATGACCTATACCGAAATCATACCGGGTGAACGGCTGAGGCCGTACGTGCAGTGTTACTATACCTTTGAATCGGAAGGGACGGGTACGCTGGAGGATACGGTATTCCCCGGAGGGCCGATGGAGATCATCTTTAACATGGGAGAGGGGATCTGGCAGGCAGCTTCCGAGACAACGCCCGCGGTGGAACTCTGGGGCAAACTGACCCAACCCCTGGCGGTGCGCTCGGTGGGCGCCAACAAGATGCTGGGGATCCGGTTCTTTGCGCATACGGCGGCGTATATCTTACAGGACGAGGTCTCGGTGTTCAACGACCGGGTCTCCGACCTACGGGCACTGCTGGGAGCGCCGGTCGCCAGGCTGCACCAGCGGCTCCTGGAGACGGCACGATTAACAGACAGGATCGCCTTGATCGAGGACTTCCTTTGGACAAGGCTGGAGGCAGGGGTGCGGCTTCACCATATCGGCATGATCGAAAGCATGGTCCACGACATGAACGAGCCGGACCGTATGGAAACCATTGCCCGCCGCCACCATATTTCTTCGCGATACCTGCAAAAGCTTTTTTTACGGTATACGGGTGTCAACCCGAAACTCTATCACAAGATCAACCGCTTTCAGCAGAGTCTTCAACACATCACCAGGGACCCGTCGTCGCTTACGTCGATTGCGTATGAATGCGGGTATTTCGACCAGGCCCATTTTATCCGCGACTTTAAGCAGTTTGCCGGGATCACGCCGTCCGCGTATTCGCCGGAGGCGTACCCGGTGGGGCAGGCGCTGGCGCAAAATTAGCCGGGGCCACACGGTGGCGGTGCGCCGCGGGCACGCGCGGAGGTGCCCCATGCGGCGGCGGCCGCGCCTCGCGCGGCGTGTTCCGTTTTATACAATTTCGCGCGGCGCGCGCCGCGTAGCTTTGCCTCATGACACACTTCAAAGACCTTCACCGCCCGGGCCACCTCCTGGTGTTGCCCAACGTTTGGAACGCGCGGAGCGCCGCGATATGCCAGGGCAAAGGATTTCCCGCCGTCGCGACGTCGAGCGCAGCGGTTGCCCATAGCCTCGGGTACGAGGACGGGGAAAACATGCCGTGGGAAGACTATCTTTTTGTGATCCGCCGGATACTGTCGGTGCTCCGCATCCCCTTGTCCGTAGATATAGAAATGGGCTATGGGGCGACGGACGAAAAAATCTTGGACAATGTGCTCGTGCTGGCCGGCCTGGGCGTGCAGGGGATCAATATCGAAGACTCGACTTTTAAAGACGGCCGGCGGGTGCTCAAAGACCCAGCGTCGTTTGCGCGCACCATCGAACGGATAAAGACCCCGGAGCTTTTTATAAACGTCCGTTGCGACACCTACCTCCTGAACGTCGATAACAAACGGAAGGACACAGAAAAACGCTTAAAAGCCTACGCGGCAGCCGACGGCATTTTCCTGCCCTGTATCACGGAAGAAGCGGACATAACGGCGGCGGTCTTTGCAACCCCTTTGCCCCTGAACGTCATGTCCGTCCCGGGCCTGCCAGACCAGGATACCCTAAGAAGGTTGGGCGTGCAACGGCTGAGCATGGGAAGCGCCCTTTTCGACCGCGTGTATGCGCAATTAGTATAGCCATGGAAAATGCCCGTCGTGATCCGGCGGGCTTTCCCCGTATCTTCGCGGAGCGATGATCTTTAATGCTTACCTTTGAGGCGACTATCTACGAGACCATGGCAGAATCCACCAGCGTATTCCACAACAAAGACCTAGGAACCAAACAAAAAGCGCTTGCCATCAACCTCGACCCCCTGATATACGGTTCCTTTGCCGAGATCGGCGCCGGTCAGGACGTAGCGGCTTATTTTTTTAAGGCGGGCGCGTCCTCGGGGACCATCGCCAAGACCATGTCGGCGTACGACATGACCTTTTCCGACGTCATCTATGGTGCCCCGAAAGGACGCCGGTACGTGAGCGAGGCGCGGCTGACGGCCATGCTGGAAAAAGAATATGGTCTTCTGATCGAGCGCCTGGCGGAAAACAGGGGGGACAGCACGACGTTTTTTGCTTTTTCCGACACCATGTCGGCGCTGAATTACCACAAAACAAACGAAGGACATGGGTGGATGGGTGTCCGTTTTCAGCTGACACCAGGCGGACAGTTTAACGACGTGGTCCTTCACGTGAAATTATTAGACAACGACAATGTTTTACAGCAAAACGCGGTGGGTGTGCTTGGGGTAAACCTGATCTATGCTTGTTTTTACTACCATACCCAACCCGATATTTTTCTTTTGTCGCTGATGGACAATTTGTCCAGGGACTCGCTCCAGATCGACATGATCCGGTTCGAGGGGCCTGATTTCCACAAGGTGGACAACCGGCTGATGAGCCTGCACCTGGTCAAATACGGTTTCTCGGACGCGGCCCTTTTCGGACCGGACGGTAAAAACATGCAGCCCTCCGAGGTCCTGTACAAAAAGAACATCGTCGTGATCCGCGGCCGTTTCCGCCCGGTCATCAACGTGCACATGGACATGCTCAACACGGGCGTCCACCAGTTTATGCAGGAGCCCGGTGTGGACAAGGAAAATACGGTCGTTGTCGCCGAGCTGACCCTACAGGCATTGAAGGAAAAGGGCGCCGACGAAAACGCGGACATCGACGAAAAAGACTTTCTCGACCGGGTGGATATCCTTTGCGCCCTGGGGCAAACGGTGTTGATCTCCAACTTCCACGAATATTACAAGCTGGTGGCCTATCTCTCGAAGATCACCAAGCTCCAGATGGGCGTGGTCATGGGTTTCCCCAACCTGGAATACATCTTTTCCGAAGAACACTATAAGGACCTGCCGGGCGGTATCCTGGAATCCTTTGCCACCCTCTTCAGCCGGAAGGTCAAACTCTTTATCTATCCCACGTTGCGGAACGGCGTGATCTACAATTGCCTCCGGTTTAACCCGCCTTCCCATCTCGTGGACCTGTACCGCTACCTGATCGCCAACAACAAGATCGAGGACATACACCACTACAAGGAAAGCAACCTCCAGGTCAATACCGACAAGGTCCTGCAGATGATCAAACAGGGGACCGAGGGATGGGAGGAATTCGTCCCCGCGGAGGTCGCGTCCATCATCAAAGAGCGTTGTTTGTTTGGATACGCATGCCAACCCACCTCATAAAAGCTTTTAACGACACCATCTCACAGTGGATCGAAGCACTCGATCACTATACCCCCGGGATGCTGGTGTATGCACCGGCGCCCGGATCATGGTCTATCGGTCAGGTATATACGCACCTCATCGATGATACGGGCTTCTTTGTCACGCAGATGAAAGCCGCGCTGGTCACGGACCAGCAGGGCGCTATGCACGAGGACGGTCAACGGATGTTCGCGCGGGGCGGCTTCCCGGATGTGCTTATAGAAGGTCCTGCCACCGGCAAGGTCCTTCCTCAGCCGGAGCATCCGCGGCAAGCGCTTTTAGCGATCCGGGAAGAGGTGAACCGGCTCGATTTCACGCGCCCGTCCGGGAAAACCCGGCACCCGGGATTGGGCTACTTCAGCGCCCTGGAGTGGTTGCAGTTTGCGGAGATGCACCTGCGGCATCATCTCCGGCAGAAGGCGCGGATCGACGCGGCTATAGCTGCCGGATATACGAAACTTTGACAGGTCTGGCAAAGATTGGGGCTGTGACGTATATTGGGGTATGCTGCTCCACAACAAAAATGCCGTGATCTACGGCGCCGGCGGTTCCCTGGGTGGGGCCGTGGCCAGGGCCTTTGCGGAGGCGGGTGCGAAAGTATACCTGACGGGTCGACGTTTGGAGACCATGCCCGCGATACGAGGGGCCGAGGCCGACCAGCTCGACGCCTTCGACGAATCCGCCGTGACCGCCCACCTGAAAAAGATCGGCCGCGTAGACATCTCCTTTAACGCCGTCGGCATAGACGTCGTACAAAACAAACCCATGCTGGAGATCGCGACGGAGGATATCCTTTCCGTCGTCACCCGCACCATGCAAACCCGGTTGATCACGGCCAAGGCCGCCGGGTATTGCATGATCCGGCAGGGGAGTGGTGTCCTTTTATTCCTCACCGCCACCCCCGGGGGCATCGGTTATCCGAATACGGGTGGCTTCGGACCCGCGTGCAGCGCGGTGGAGAGCCTGTCGAGGAACCTGGCGGCGGAGCTGGGACCTTATGGGGTGCGCGCGGTGTGCATCCGCTCCGGGGGATCGCCCGATTCGAAGGTCTTTGCCGACGCGATCGAGCGATACCCTGAAGCCATGGCGGATATTCTCCGAACCATGTATGCAGACGCTATGGTTAAAAGACTGCCCACGATGGCGGACATCGCGAACACGGCGGTTTTCCTGGCGTCGGACCTGGCGGCCGCGATCACGGGAGTGACCGTCGACGCCACCTGCGGCACTACCGCGGGGCTGAACTACCGTGCTACGAAAGGGGACGTTAGCCCAGTAATTCATCAAGGTTCCCGAGACCCATCTTAAACCCTTGCTCAAAGCCCATTTCGACGATCCGTTGGAGGTCCGCTTCGCTGTCGAAACCGATCTCCACGCGTATGGCGGTACTGTCGCCCGCGGCCTTGAATTCGGTAAACCAGTGCATCCGGGGCATGGCCGGATTCAGCTGACCCTGCTCGTCGCAGAAGCCGTTCAATACGGAAAAGCTCTTTTGGGGTTCGATGGCCTGGAACGCCACCATGCACCAGTGTTTTTCGCCCTCGGGGCTGACCATGGCGTACAACCAGTGACCGCCCGGTTTGAAGTCCATGGTTTTTGTTTCCGCCTTCCAGGGCTTTGGCGCCCACCATTTGTCGAGCTGCTGGCTATCGGTCCATGCGTGCCAGACGCGCGCCAGGGGGGCGTTGAAATCCCTGGTCACGATCAATTTTTTGCCGGTAGGATCTTTGGCAATCTTTGTTTCGAGTGTGCTAATCATATTTATAGGTTTTTTAAGACATCATCCAACTGGGTAAAACGGTCGCTCCACAGTTTCCGGAAGGGTTCCAGCCAGGCATCCACTTCCCGCATCTTCCCGGTGTCGAGGTGATAGTAGATCACCCGCCCCGAGGGCCGCTGGGTCACGAGCCCGCACTCGACCAGCACACCGATGTGTTTCGACACGGCCTGCCGGCTGCAATCAAAATGTTCCGCCAGCTCGTTGGGCGTCTTGGCCTCTTTGAGCAACATGCCCAGGATCGCTCTTCGCGTCGGATCGGCGATCGCCTGAAACGGATCCCTCCGGGTTACCCATGTCATAATCTGCTACTTTATGGTTGCAAATATAATACGCAACTGTGATGTTGCAAATACCTATTTGGGACAAAAAAAGGGGGGGATCGTGACATCCCCCCCAAAGGCCGCGGCGCCGGGCGCCCCAAAGCGGCGCTATTCTTTAACCAGCTTTTTAACCGCGCTCCACGCCCCGATGCGCACCCGACAGATGTACACCCCAGCTGAAAGCCCCGTCGCATCGATATTAACTGTCTGCGACGGCCAGTTCTTCTGTACGACAAGCTGCCTACGGACCGCCCCGTAAAGGTCGATCAGCTCAATCGTCATGCTCCCCGTATGCGCGTTGGTCACCCCGAGGGTAAACGAACTCCGGACAGGGTTGGGATATACGACAACACCGCTGGCGGTATCCAGCACCGGTGTGACCGCAAGGGCGAGGGAGGAAGAAGTGTCGGTAAATTCCATCCAATGGATGTTCCAATTGGTCGTGCCGGTGGAAAAGAGTTGCAGCGTCTGGGAACCGGCGGGCAGGGTCAGGTAGGTACTGACGGTCGTCCATACCTGGAAACCGCTGGTCATGGGGACGGTCACGGTGCCGAGTACGGTACCGCCGGCATTTCTGACCTGGAAGGCCGCGCCTTTATATAATGCGGCGACGCGGAAGCTGGCCTTGTACGTGCCGGCGGCGGCGACGTCTACGGCATAGTCCATCCAGCTTCCCGTGTTGATCCAACCGACATTCAGGCCACCGGCGGAATCCGTGGTGGCTTGCGTCTTGACACCGGCGGACGCGGTGTCGTAGGTGGAGGCCTGGATCGTCCCCGGTATGGGGCTGCCCACGGCGGCGGTGGGTGTAGCGACCTGCGTCTTATATTGAAGCGCCCACTGGTAGATGCTCATCCCGTTTTGCGAAAAGGTGGGATTATAGAACTGTCCCCAGCAGCAGTGCCCGCCCACATAAGAGGTCGAGATCATCGATCCCGGTTTGAGCTGGTTACAGGTCTGGGCCAGCCTGAGCGTATTTAGGCCCTGTTCGTCGGTGGAGCCAAAGGCCCAGCCGCCGATGCCGTCGGCCACGATCGTATCCGCGGCCTCGGGCATGAGGGTGATAATGCCGTTTTCCGACATGGGGATGATGGCCGCGACGTGGTGGGTGTGGTGGAACGACAGGAAATTACCTCCGTTGGACATCGTACCGCCAAGGTACTCCAGGCAAGTCTCCCCGCCGTCGGAAAGGCCTGTGAAATACACGCGGGTGGTGTCGATCCGGTAGTGTGCGTAGAGATAGGTAAGGATGTAGTCGGCCTCCTGACCGGTGGTCGACCCCTGTACCCCTTCGGGGTTCGCCTGGGGGGACACCACGATGTACTTATACGATTGCCCGTCCTTTGGATTGACAAAGCTGGAAGGGAATGTACCCTGAGCGATGAAATAGGCCGGGCCGCCCGCGGTGGAACTGGTATAAATAGAAGCGGGATTGGCGCCGCCTTCCCCGGCGCCATGAAAAAACATCATCAGCGGATACGCCGTACCCGTTGACGTATAGTCGTTGGGCAGATGGAGGATGGCGTTGAAGGTGTCGCCGTTGGCGTCGATGGGGACTTTGATAATGGTCTGGTCGCCTTGACCGTGACATAAAAAGGGAACTAACAACAGAGCGTGTAACAGTTTTTTCATATCAAATGGATTTTAACCTCTACTCCTTCATGGAGCGAGTCATTGAAAAAGCAATCGGTGTGTCATGGAAGCTCTACGGCGTGTACAGCGCCAGGCGCGGAAATGCGCGGCCTTGGCGGTGCAAAAACTATGCTAAAAAGAGGATGCGTTCAATATGCTTTGGAAATCTTTTTTGAAATTTTCCCCGTACAATTGTTGGTACTCTTTGACAAAAGAAGTGTACGCCTGCTTGGCAAGGGAATGTTTTCCCAATTGCACCAGCGTTTTGCACTTGAGGATCATGGCGTCCTCATTGACGGGATCGAAAAAGAAAATACTATCGGTGATCTCCAGCAGAAAGTCGGGGTCGGGGTTGCCGTGTTTTACAAAATGCAGCAGGGTGTCGATGACGCGGTTGGATACGTCGGATTTAAAGGCGTCGAGCCAGGGATATTCCACGCCCGTGAGCAGGCTGCCCCTTTTGATGATGGCCACCAGCGCGCTTGCTTCGTTTTTGTGGAGCGTGTGGAACCTGAGGTAGTCGACATAAACTTTACCCGGATCGAGGGTGATCTTCCAGTAGCCCGTTTCCTTCGACAGGTCACAGCCGCCGATGCGGTCCAGGAGGGCCTTTAGCTTTCCGATATTGACCGACCGGTTGTTGCGCGCGCTTTTCTCCGTTTTGTCAAACCAAAGGATTTCGTCCAGTTTTTCGGAACCGATGCCGTGTTCGTTTTTGATGGAGTAGAGAAGGATCAGCAAAAACAATTGTTTGAGCAGGGGCGAGAATTGTTTGGTCAGGTCTGTTCCCTCTGCGTCGAACACCTGGAGGTCGCCAAACAAAAAGATCGAGGCGGAAGGGTGGGGGGCCACTGCCGTCGACACAGACGGTGCCGCATGGACGCGTTTTTTTGCCGGCCGCAGGAGCAGGAAAAGCCCCACGAGGCCGACGGGCAACAGGAAATACCAGAAGACGCTTCTCCCGGCGGGTGCTTCCGCCATAGCCACGGTGGCCGGTTCGGCCGGCGCATCCAAAGAATAAATACGGGCACTGGTATGCGAGGGACCGGTGGACGAGCTGTCCTCGAAAAAGATGACCGCCACAAACTGCCGGGTCACGGGGCTATAATACAGGTCGGTGAAGGAATGTATGTCGTGGAAGGGATAGGGGATCTGGCCCGCCAGTGCGGTGTACAGGGGCATGTCCAGCGACCCTTTGATCAGTTGCAGGTGGGAGTGGAATTCCTGGTTGTTATACAGGAGGCCATAATAGGAACGGTCGTGTTCGTCGATCACCAGGGAGTTGGCAAACGCAAAATCCTGCTCCCCCGGGGCCAGGGCAAAACGCCTCTCAAAGGTCCGGGTCCGCACGTCAAAACGCAACAGGTCATACAGGTTACGGGCATTCATGATCTGCTCCCCGCTGGAGCTCCCCCGTCCGCCGAGCACATAAAGGGTATCCCCCTCGGCGGTGGCACCGGCGGCGGCCAGGTAGCGGGGCGTCAGCGTGTCTCCCTTTGTATCAATGCGTTCCCAGGTACGGGTGGGGATATGGTAACGGAAGACCGTGTTTTTGTACTTCATGTGACCGTACCCGTTGAGCACGTAGATGGAGGTATCCAGGGCGGAAGCAAACTTGTTGACGTGCCAATAGTTGATGTCCCCGGGCAGATAGGCTTTGTCCCAGCGGCGGGTGTTGAAGTCAAAGGCGGAGACGAGTTGCTGGTCGGGATAGAGGTTATACAGTTGGTGCACAAAGGGATCGTACAGGGACTGGTTACCCGCCAGCAGGTATTGCCTGGTCTCGTAGGGGATGGTCTGGACCCTGCCGCCGGGAAGGGCGTAGACGGTCACGGAGTCCCGGCCGACCAGGTACAAAAGGCTGTGCCGGGCATCAAAGGCACAGCTCGCCGCGCCGTCGATCACCAGGCTGTCGATGAGCCGCCACTGGCTATGGGTGCTTTTGATCCACAACGGGTTTTGCACAAGACCGGTCAGGCCTCTTTCGGTTTCGGCGGCCGTCCCCCCCTTGTCCTCGTCCAGCGGCCAGTGGTACAGCAACCTGCCCTCGGAGGTGATTTGGACATTCCGGATCTTCATCGGGGGCACGTCGCCGGTTTTGAACTGGGGTACCGTACACGCGCCAAAGGAGATCCGGAAACTATCGGTGGGGGACAGGTGCATGCCCGGTTGGATATAACACGCCTTGCCGACGTACAACAGCAAACGGTCGTGTGTAAAGTCGATCGACAGGCGGATGGTGTTCCAGGCTTCGAACATCCGGTTGCTGTCGAGGATAAAAGAAGCAAACGGCGGTTTGTCCCCCACGACCGCCCGGAAGTGTCCTTCCGGGAAGTTGACCTTGTCAAAAAGGAGGTCGATGTTCTGGGTATTGTTCCGGACGAGCCGGAGCACATAGCCAAAAGAGTTCTGGTAACCCGGGAGGTACGAAAGGTCGAAGGTCAGTTCTGTATTGTGGGGAAAAATGAGGGGTTTCTCCGCCGTGACGTTTAGATTCGTCCGCCGGTCCTGTTCGTTGTCGTTGTTATAAAAGCCTAAACCCTGTCCTTCCCCTCGTTGCGCAACTAATATAAGCAGTAAGTATAATGTGTGCTTGGCCAGATTCATACAGCCATATTAATAATTTTTGAAAAATTTTGTCTTAATGGGCCACAATTAATTAATCATTATTCGATTATTATGCCTCCCGCGCTAGTTTCAGGTCTCTAAAACTAACGACGTGAAAAGATTGCTTGTTTGGCTTTCCTGCCTCGCCTTCCTTTCTTTTGCCCAGGCCCAAAAAGTCCCGATCCGGGGAACCGTTCTTAATGAAAAGAACGAGCCCATGGAAGGGGTAACGGTCGTTCTCAAGGGCAAAAAAGTGTCCACGCTGACAAAGTCCGATGGACGCTTTATGATCAATGTGGACGATCCCCAGGCGGACGTTCTTCAGTTCTCTTTTATTGGCTATGGGTCAACCGAAATCGCCCTCCGGGGTCAAACGGACCTGCACCTCAGCCTGTCGCCCTCGTCCAAGGACCTCAAGGACGTGATCGTCGTGTCCGCCCTGGGGTTGACCAAACGACAGAAGGCGATCGGCTATTCCCAGCAGTCGGTTGATGCTGACCGGCTGACGGAGGCCCGGGATGTCAACATCACCAACGGACTCGCCGGGAAAGTGGCGGGTTTACAGGTGACGACGACCGGGCAGCCCGGATCGTCCACCCGGGTCGTGATCCGGGGCGAAAATTCCATCACCGGCAACAACCAGCCCTTGTGGGTCGTCGACGGCGTTCCTATCCAGAACGACATGGGGGATACCCGGGGAGACAACCTCGACTACGGCAACGGGGCCGAGGACCTGAACCCGGACGACATCGCCTCCATCGAGGTGCTCAAGGGGCCCAATGCTGCGGCCCTGTATGGGTCGAGGGCCGCCAACGGGGCGATCCTGGTGACCACCAAAAAGGGTAAGATCGGGGACAAGAACCTGGGGATCACCGTGAACCAAAACACGATGTGGAATTCCATCAGCGAATTCCCTGCGTATCAAAACGAATACGGCGAAGGCGCCAACGGTTTGCTCGTACCCAATGCGAACTACATCGTTCCAGGGACGGGCGCCGTCAAAATGGGTTCCAGCGGGAGCACCTGGGGGATGCCGATGCTGGGGCAGCCCTACCTCAACTTTGCGGGCCAGCCCATCGCCGGGGGGTATTCGCCCCAGCCCGGGAACATCGAATCGCTGTATAAGACAAGCGTCACCAACACCTCGAACATCGGGGTCAGCAAGGGGGATGCGAACGGATCTTTCCGGTTGTCCTATACCAATGTCTACAGCAACGATGTCCTCCCCGAACAAAACCAGATCCGCCGCAATAACGTCAGCCTGAGCGTGACCCGCAAGATCAACTGGCTGACCCTGGACAGTTGGATCCTGTTCACCAACCAGACCACCCACGACCGGACGGTCCGGAACCTGGACCCGGCCAGCCCGATGTCGGCGTATGTATACATGCCCCGCAGCTTTAACCTGAGCGCCCTCAGCCCCTGGGTCAACCCGGCCACCGGCAACTCCTACGCGCTGGGTAGCGTCAACAGCATCGAAAACATTTACTGGTCGCTGTACGAGGACAAAAACCAGGACACCCACAACCGCCTGATCGGCGGGATCACCGCCACGAGCCGGATCAATTCCATGCTAAGCCTCCGGCTGCAGGGCGCCACGGATATGAACTTCCTAAGCTCCTGGCAGTACCGGGAACTGGGGGGGCTGCAAACACCGCAAGGGTCCTACAGCGACCTGGAGCAACACTCGCTCAACGGCGACTACTCCGCGATGCTGATGTTCAACAAACGGTTCAACCCCACCTGGACCCTCACTGCCAACGCGGGGGCGGAGATCGTGACCAACAGCAGCCTGGCCAGGACCCAGGCGGTCAACAGCCTGCTGGTGCACAACATGCCCTCCATCAGCAACAGCAATGCCGTCCCGACGGTATCGGAAGCGGAATCCCGCACCAATACGCAGTCGATATTCGGAAACGCCACGGTGGGGTATAAAGACTTTCTTTTCCTCGATGTCACGGGACGGAACGACTGGTCGTCCACGCTGCCGGTCAACAACTGCTCCTTCTTTTACCCCTCGGTGAGCGCCAGCTTTATCTTTAGCGACTTCATCCGCAACCATGACCTGCTCAGCTACGGCAAGCTCCGCGCGTCCTGGGCACAGGTGGGCAACTCCGCTCCCGCCCAGGCGCTCATCACCCCTTATACGTATGGGGGACTTTTCCTTGGGAATCCGTACATCTATTATACCTCGAACAACCAGCTCAACAACCCCAACCTCAAACCGGAACAAACACGGTCCCGGGAGGCGGGGGTGGACGTGACCGTTTTCCACGACAAACTCACTTTTAGCGGAACGGTCTACAGCACCAAGGCATTCAACCAGATCATCACCGCCCAGACGGCCCCGGAAACGGGTTTTAGCGCGCAGATCGTCAACGCGGGCCAGATCACCAACAAGGGCATAGAGCTGTCCGCGTCCGGTACGATCCTCCGGCGCCGGCGGTTCCTCTGGACCGCGCTGGCCAACTGGTCGATGAACCGCAACAAGGTCGTCGCCCTGGCGCCGGGGGTAAATACCTACCAGCTCGGCTCAAACCTCGGGGTGCACGTGAATGCCGTAGTAGGGCAACCCTATGGGTATATGCAGGGCAACGCCCCCTACATGATCGGGGATACCACGCTCGTGCAGGCCAACGGCCGGACCGTGGTACAGCCCAATACCTACCTGGGCAATTACCACCCCGACTGGATCGGCTCCGTGGGTACGTCGGTCTCGTATGCCGGTTTCGACTTCTCCATCCTGTTCGATATAAAGTGGGGCGGCAAGATCTATTCCGCCTCTTACGGACGGGCCAACTTTGCGGGGGTGACCCAGGCCAGCCTGATCGGACGTGATCAGTGGCTGTTCAGCTCCATCATCCTCGGGGAAAACGGCAACGAGCAACAAGGCATCGGGCAGACCGTCGGGTCGACGGTCACCCGCTACGCAGACTCGGGCCGTGTCAAAGGTGTCCAGTACCACAACGCCTACCTGATCAAGGTAGATAGCAAGGGCAATCCCATCCTGGATAAAAACGGCCGTTACGAGGTGGGGGCCAAAAGCACCGTCTGGATGAACCCGACCACCTACGAGTCCGACATGGTGTTGAACAACACACCGGCGATCACCTTCGACGCCACCGACGTCAAGGTCGGGGAACTGGTACTCGGCTATACCATCCCCCAGCAATGGATCGCGCGCTGGCCGGTCCGCGGCATCCGCATGGCCTTTGTCGGCCGCAACCTGCTGACGATCTACAAAAAAGTGCCCCAGGGGATCGACCCGGAAGCCGCCAATTCCTCCGGCAATGCCCAGGGGATCGACGCCGGCGATTCCTTTCCCACCGCCCAGTATGGCTTTGACTTAAAATTAAACTTCTAGTGATGCGAAAAGTATTTGTCTATATAGGTCTGCTGGTGCTGTGCGCCTGCACCAAGAACTTCACCACCCTCAACCAGGACCCCAACAAATTCACTGTCGTGGCCCCCGAAGCCACCATCGAGGCCGCGGTCCGGTCCCTCAACATCCAGATGTCCACCTACAACTATACCAAGTACTGGGATATCGGCAACCTCATCTGGGTGGGTTCCCGCTACGACGTTACCGACGCCGGTCTTTGGAAGACCGCCTACAACAACGTCCTGGAAAACCTGGACCAAACGATCACCACCTATGGAAGCGACTCCCTGTACAACAACCGCGTACAGATCGCCCGCATCCTGAAGTGGTATACTTTTTCCATCCTTGTCGGGCAGTTCGGACCCATTCCCGTCCGCCAGGCCAATAACCTCAACTATCTCAACACCATTGCTTTTGACAGCGAGGATTCTACTTATTCCTATATCCTCGACAGCCTGAAGGACGCCACGACCCGGATCGTGCCCACGGGCGACAAGCTCAGCTACGACGTGGTGTACAACGGCAACCTGACCAGTTGGGTGCACTTTGCCAATACCCTCCGGCTGAAAATCGCGTTGCGTTGTATGAAAAATCTGAACGCCGCCGCCGTTGCCAATATCCGTGACTGTATGACGAATGAATCCAGCTTGATCCAGTCCGAGGCGGAGACCGCGAAGATGGCGTACGAGAACGTTACCAACAACCAGAACCCGTACTGGCTGTTCTTTATCAATTCCAACAGCTACTACCCGTATTCTTCCACGGGCCACAACATTCCCCCCAGGATGTCGGAGTTTATGAGCGTGTTCATGCGTTCCTACAGCGATCCCCGCATGCCGGTTTACTTCGACTCGGTGACCTCGCATACGGCCCGCTTCCAGGTGACGGATACGCTCCCCAGCATTTTTGACGACTCCATGCGGATCGTCACCTATGGCGTTCCTTTCCTCGGAAAGCCGCTGTCCGCCACGTATACCAGCCTTCTCCCCAACTGGAGTTCCTCCCTGACGGGCCAGACCAATCCCCTGTCCGGTATCAACGACACCGCCTATTCGCTGGTATCCGATGCCGTGATCAACAACCCCGTGCGGCCGCTCATCATGCTCTCTTACGCGGAGTGTAACTTTTTGAAAGCCGAGGCCGCCCAACTGGGCTTTGGAGGCGCGTCCACCCCCCAGCAGTACTACCAGAACGGGATCGCCGCCAATTTTGCCTACTGGGGCCTGTCGTCCAACCAGCTCGCCACCTACATGGCGCAACCCGGCGTACAATGGGGCACCGTCAACAACAACGCCTACTGGGACCTGCTCGACCTGACCAATGCCAACATCCCCGACATCCTCCACCAGATCTGGGCCCAGGAATGGATGAACTATTTCCCCGACCAATCCTTTGACGCCTGGTGTCTGCAAAGACGGACGCGGTTTTTTACTTTTCCACCGGAGCTCAACCCGGGTGGGAACGCCAGCTACACGTCGCATACGCTTTGGATGGACGTGCCGGGCCGCGGTTCCTATCCCAGCAACGAGTCGGCTTTGAATCCGCAAGGGTACAACCAGGGCGTGGCCGACCTCGCGCTGAATCCTTCGAATGCCTCCCTGATTGTCAACAACGAATACAACCCGGATATACAGTTGAATTTTTCCAAGCCCAATGTGGTGCAGGACTGGAATACGTTTGCGCCAACCGGGTATGATGTACGGTTTCTTCAGAAGTGGTATGGGCCAACTTTCGAGTCTTTGAAGGCGGCCGCATTGAGCGCCAAGTTTTCTTACACCCTCCTTTCCACCTATCATCCTTAAACTTATGTACAAATATCTTTTGTTATTCCTGGCTTTGCTGGCGCTTTCCTGTAAGAAGTGGCCGTTCCTGAAGAACAACGAGGGGCCGTCGCCCAGCAGCAGCATCCTCGCGTATACCATTCCACAGATCTTTGTTACCAAAGACTATACTGTTGGTGCGTTTTATTACAACAACACGACTTTCAACCCGGCGGTGAAGCGCGTGCCCGTCGTCGGGCCTTACAACATGCCGGTGTCTCCTGCGATCATGACCACGCACATCGCGCAGGCACAACGGGCGGGTATCGACTACTTCCTGTTTGCCTACCGGTCGCCTACCAAGGACACGGCCAACTGGCATCATGATTCCACGCTGGTGCAGACCTTTGTGAACGTCAATTCGTCTATGAAGTTCGCGCTTGCTTATAATTTGAACGCCGGTGCGCTGGGCATCAGCAACACCAAACCCCTGGAAAGTCAGCCCACGGCGCTGGCTAATTTTTTAGCGGATTTTGTTAGGGCCGCTTCGGCGTTTATGAACAACCCGAACTACATGAAGGTGAACGGCAAAACGCTCTTGTACATTGAGGCCGCCGAAAATATGTATTCCAACAACAATATTGCGATCTACGATTCCATCCGGAATCACTTGTCTGCTTTGGGCTTCGCGATGTACCTCGTCGGTATGCAGGATCCCTGGTCGCCCCCCGCCCGGTACATCGACCGTTTCGAGGGCTGCGTCGACGCCATCTATCACAACAGCCTCAGCGGAAACGCCGGCCTGACCTCCTGGGACCGCTGGTACGTGCTGCCCCAGGCCATGGACCAAAACTGGGAATACTCCAGGGCCTACTTCCGCGACAGCATGGGCGGGATCAATTATATCCCCGACATCAGCCCCGCCTGCGACCCGACCATCACCACCCCCTCCAGCACCAACCCCGTCTATCCCCGGACCGACAGCGGCGCGCTGTTCCGCCAGCTTTGCAACGTGGCCAAGATGAATGCCGATACCATCCCCGGCGGGATCAGGATGGTATTGATCGATTCCTGGAATCAGTGGCAGTATGATATGCAACTGGAGCCGGATACAACGAATACGCACGGCGTAAAGCCCTATGGGGAGTCCTACTTGGATATTGTGCGGCAGGAATTTAAAACGAAGTAATGATGTATAGACTGGTTTTATGGGTGTGCTTGTTGCCTTTGTCTCTTGCGGCCCAGCAGATGGACGTGCGTTCTGTTATTGGTCGGGGGCTTTGTACCGTTACCGACGGAGTGTTGCGGACAAAGGATGCGTATGCTTGTTTTGGGGATACTGCCTGGAGGGATTATCAGTTTAGCTTTCGGGCATCCGGCGTGGGCTCCGTGGTGCCCGCCGGTGCCGTCCATATTTGCGCCGGGTTCCGCGCCCGGAACAGGGACGATCGCTACGTCTTCGGGCTAAAGGGTGGGCGCTTTAACGCGCTCTACCTGGAACGCCTTGGGTTTATGGGGACCGACGACTACCTGGCGCTACGGCCGCTGGAGTTCCCGGTGACACCGGGGACCTGGTACCGGTTCCGGGTCCAGGTGCTGGGTGACCGCATCCGGATTTTTCTCGGGGACGAGACCCTGCCGCGCATCGACGTCCGGGATCCGAACACGGGGCTTTGTCCCAATGGGCAGGTGACCCTGGGGGGAAGCTATATTCCTACGGAGTATGCGGGCCTGGAGGTGCAGCCGTTGACGGCTATGCCGGGGCGGGTACGCGAAGGGGAGGCTTCCGCGGCCAAACGGCGCCGCCTGGAGCGGGCCGCTTTCCAGCCCGTGCGGGTCTCTTCTATTGGGGCTGGCCGCACGGAGGTCTCGCTGGACGGGAACTGGTTGTTCGAGCCGGGGTACGAGCTGCCCGACGCCGAAGAGGCCACTTCGGTGACCCGCTCCGACCAGGGCTGGCACGTGCTTCACGTCCCGGACTTCTGGAACCCCAGCCGCGTATGGCTGCACGGGGAGAAATACAAAGACGACAGCAAAGGCGCCTCGGACAAATATTATCAGCAGGAGATTGACCGGTGCGAAGCCTATACCTTCGACTATAAACGGACCGACATCGGCTGGTACCGGCAGTGGATCGAGCTGCCGAAGAGTGTTGCCGGCAAGCATATCGAATTGTCTTTCGACGCCGTATCAAAGGTCGCAGAGGTCTGGGTGAACGGACAGGCAGCCGGCAGCCATATCGGCATGTTCGGGAACTTTACCCTCGACGTATCCAGTTTGCTCCATCCCGGTAAAAACCTTGTGACGGTAAAGGTCCTCAAGGAATATGTACAGGACATAAAGGATGCGGATAAGGTGGCGGATGTGGCCGTCACGGTGGAAGTAACGCAGCGGATGATCAAGGACCTTGCGCACGGTTTTTTTGTCGACGATCCCGCGGGGATCTGGCAGCCCGTAAAGCTTACCATCACGGACCCCCTGCATATTTCGGATGTGTTTATCAAACCGGGGTTGACGGGAGCGGATATGGAGGTGACGGTCCGCAATGATGGACCCAAGGATAAAACTTTTGCCCTGCGGACGGCGATTGATTCCCTTTATACCGGGTTGTCGGTCCCTAACCAAACGATCAAAGCGTGGGATTCCGTCACCCTGCGGTATGCCGTCGAGGGGCTACACCCCCGGCTCTGGTCCCCGGAGGACCCCCAGTTGTACAACTTCCGTTTTTCCACCGGTTCGGACACGGTCACCGTGTGTTCCGGGTTCCGGACCTTCGAGGCGCGTGATGGATTTTTCTACCTCAACGGCCACCGGTACTGGCTAAGGGGCGCCAACCAAACCGCGATGCCCCTGGGGCCCAACGATGGCCGGCTGGCAGACCGGTTTTGCCAGTTGATGCACGACGCCCACCTCAACGCAACGAGGACCCATACCGTCCCCTTTACCGAAACCTGGCTGGAGGCCGCCGATAGGGTAGGGCTGGGCGTAAGCTACGAAGGCACCTGGCCCTGGCTGATGATCGAAAGCACCATGCCCTCCCAGACATTGATCGATCTTTGGGCGCGGGAGTTCCTCGACTTGTTGCACAAATACCGCAACCACCCCTCCCTGTTGCTGTGGACCGTCAACAATGAAATGAAGTTCTACGACAACGACCCCGACATCGAGCGCGCGAAGCTGAAGATGCGGATCATTTCCGCGGTGGTCAAACGCATGCGTCAAATCGATCCGACACGACCGGTCGTCTTCGATTCCAACTACCATCGCGGCAAACGTTTCGGCGCCGGCTTTTTCAAGGAGGTTGACGACGGCGATGTGGACGACATCCACATGTACCCCAACTGGTACGACAACTCCATCTTTGACCAGTTCAAGGGCGAGTTCCAGGCCAGGTATAAAAATGAGGGCAGACCCCTGATCAGCCAGGAAATGTCCACCGGCTACTCCAACAACGAAACCGGCCACCCCGTGCGTTTCTACACCTTTGTCCACCAGACGCCCCAGGCGCTGGTCGGCAAGTACGCCTATGACTATGCGGACCCCTCCCTGTTTTTAACCACGCACGCCTTTATCACCAAAGAGCTCGCCGAAGCCTTCCGGCGCACCGACAGCCTGGCGTCCGGCACCCTCCACTTCGCAGCCATCACCTGGTTCCGGAATGTCTATTCCGCCGACAGCATCCAGCCATACCCCGTGTATTACGCGATGCAAAAAGCGATGCAGCCCCTGCTGGTGTCGGGGGAGCTTTGGGGGAGGCACTTTTATGGCGGGGCGCGGTTGCCCGTCAGGGTGTGTGTGGTGAATGATCAGGATGATCGTGTGCTTGCTGAGCCTTCGACTTTGCAGTGGAGCATCGAAAGCGTTGCCGGGCCGGCTTCCGGCGGCGAACCGCGGGTGCTCGCCTCCGGGTCCGAGTCCCTCGGGTCCGTGCCCTACTACGGGCGCCGGTGGCTCTCGCCGGAGGTCACCCTTCCGACCGTCAGCGGGCGCGTGGACGCGCGACTGGTGCTCAAAATCGTCCGGGACGGGCGAGTGTTGTCCTCCAACGATTATGCGATCGTATTGGGCGGTCGGTCCTGGGCCGCGGGAACAGCCGGATCGAAGTCCCCGGCGCCGGTGTCCATCCTCGATTATAGCGGCCGGTTGTCCGGGGTTTTGGATACGCTTGGTATTCCTTACCATCGATACACGACCCTGACCGACGCCTTGTCTTCGTCCGGCCCCCTGATGCTTGCCGGGCTGAACCCGGGTGATGACCCGGCGCGCATAAGGGCGTTCGTATCCGGGGGAGGCCGGGTGCTCGTGCTGAACCCGGGTAGCCTGGCGGCTTCGTTATATCCGCGTTACATAAAGGGGGTATTGGATAGCAAAGGCGAGATCATGAACATGGATATACCGGAGTCTCCCCTGTTCGACGGTCTGGAACCCCTGGACCTCCGGTATTTTAACGACAACCTGCGGGAATCGCCCTCCGTCTGTGCAGGGGCCTTCCAGATCAACCGCGGGGCGGGGCTTGAGGCGCCGCTTTCTTATACGCGCGTACACGGTTACCTGCAAGGCGACATAGCGCAACGTGAAGCGAAACTGGAAACGTTGAGGGGTTTTCCGGTCGTCCTGATCCGGGATAAAGGAGGCGCGATCCTTTCGGAAGTGCTGTATGAGAAGGCGGTGACCGATCCTGTGGCCGGGAGGCTGCTGGGGAATATGATCAAAATGTTGCAGACCGGATTTTAACCTTGATGGGGCATTGATGACCATTGCCTGGTTGTCCAGCCCCACCGGGAAGGTTTTTCAGCGCCTTAAATTGGCATCAACTTATAGCTTGACATTAGGGGGTATTGTCAATGTATAGCTTGACGCCAATTTGGGGCGATGAAAATACCCTCTGGGTAGGTGCTCCACGACGATTGAGCCGCTGCCGGATCGCACCACTATGGCCCCGCCACCGCGCTCACCTGCCCACTATTCACACTCTCTCCTCCATTGATATGCCCGGAGGTGACGACATAGTAATACGTGGTACCCGGTGTCAGCCCGGTATCGGTATACCCGCTTCCCGTAACACCGGCGGCCACGGTGGTGTAGGGGCCGCCGTTCGTAGTGGAGCGCTTGAGGTTATAGCAGGGGGCGTCCGTCACCGCCGACCAGTTGACCTGGATGGAGGCGCCTGCGAGCGCGTGGGGCGTCAGGCTCGTGGGGGGCGTCAGCACCGGCGGCGTGGGCCGTGTGGCGGTCAGCGCGATTTGTTTGCGGAACATTTTGGCGCCGTCCCCGCTGACGCGCATGTAATAGTCGGCCGAACAGGCGGTGCCGTCTTCGTTCAGACCGAGGATATTGGTGCCGGAGGGGACGGCAGCGGTGGTTTCGGCCGTAGCGACGATCTGGTTGCCTTCTCCGAATTCGTCGAACATGGAAATATAGAGACCTTGCGCCCCGGCCCTGGTTGTATTATAGAAGTTCCGCCAAAGGAGGTCTCCATGCACCCGCTGGTGCATCGAAAGGTCCCCCGGGAGGACGCAAGGCTGGTAGTCAATGCCGTTGCTGACGCAATCGGCTTCATCGGGCACCATGAACGTATTGTATACGTTGTCTGCGTCCGAAACACTGCCAATGGCGCCGATGAGCCAGGGCGAAAGCATATTGAAAGAATGATAGACTGAGAGGAACCCGGACCGGGAGCCGCCCGTACCCGTCCTCCATTCCCGGGGGACGCCCCCGATCACATAACAGCCTTGTCCCTTGAAAAAATTGATCACGTCCTGGCAGGCGGCCGCCGTAAAATTGTGGTTGGCATCGTTGAACCCGAAACCCCAGATACAAACGACGGGTTTTCCATTCTGGTGGGCGTAGGCGCTGGAGGAAGTATAGGCGCTCATCTTGCCGGTCCAGTCGGTTTTGATCTCCGTTTCCATATTGGTCCACCCGGTCACGTCATACATGATGTAAAACTTACGCCCGTAAGTTTGCGCGGCCGTTTGGACCTTGGCCGTGATCCCGTCCCGGATAGGTCCTTCGGGGCTGTTGGGGTTGAACCGCTGGAGGGCGGCACCGTCAAGACCGTTTTGCTGCATCCATAGGAACTGGGTGTTGATGGTGGATTGGTCCCAGTCGGAGAAAAGGGTGGAGGGCTGACCATCGTTCAATGGACTATAGACAGAGGGGTATCCATTTGTATACTGGCGCATATCCGGCCAGGCCTTATAGTTGGGATCCACCGAACCCGGCCAGTGCCACCAGCCGTTCCAGGGGGAGCCGTCGCCGGGGGCGGCAAACCAGGCCTGGTAGCCGACGGTGACTTTGCCCACCACGTCTCCCGGTCCGGAAACGGAGAGGGCGCCATTACCGGCCTGGTTGGCTGTTGAATGTTTGGCACAATGGGCGGTCAACAGAAGTATGACCGGTAAGCTAAGCATCGTTTTATATTTCATAAGGCATAATGTAGTCAGCTCACCTTAATAGGGGACCTAATTTTTATATAATTAATGTTGTTTTGTAAAAAAAAGTTTATATATTGAACTACCATTTGAAACCCGTACGATTATGAAACAGACCTTTGCTTTCCTCCCAAATCTTTCTCCCCCTGCCCCTGACGGGGTTTTCCCAAGACACACCACCCATCGTTTCCCATAGCCGGGACGCGAAGATCGATTTTCCGAACCTTTGACCAGGTGACCGGCCAGGCAACGGGCGGCGCATGCTTGCCCGGGAACCGGGTGGCCTCCCCGTGCCCTTTCGGACTGCTTAACCTCCCCTATGCGAAAATGGCTATCCATTGTCTTGTTGTGTTGCCTCCACTGCGTTGGAGCGCTGGGAGGGGATTTTCGCTGGGCAAGGGACACGACCATCCTGGTCAGGGACACGGTGGGACCGCCGGACTCGGCAACGGTCTTTGTCCTGTCCTATAGCCGCGGTTCCTGCAAGACGTCGATCTGTACCATGGACAGCTACCCCACGCATTATTCACCGATCGAGCCGGAAAAAAATCCACCTGTCACCGTGATCGCCATGAAAACAAAAACACTACATCGTTATCCACACGGGGATTTTACCTACGATTACTCGCTTCATTCCTCCCCGGACACGTCTTACCCGGGCAGCAGCTTCGTACAGCACCAGGTGACCGCCAACGTCAGCACGACCCTCCTGGACAAATACCCCGTTCTTTTTCATGCAGGGGTTTTCCAGACGAACATACCCTACATCAACAATTACATAGACGCCAACGTCCAGTTCGACCGTCGGACCTACGGGTCTTCCCTGCTCAACCAGGAAGAGAACCGGATCCTGGGGCGGATCCGGGGGGACGAGCAAAAGGACAGCCTTTTGTACGCCTCTTCGGTCAGCCGGTACAACAGCAACCAGTCGCTGTACGGTTGGTTGAATTCGGACAAACAGGTGCAGCAACTGATCAGCAGCGCCAACGTGTTGAAACAGGATTCCCTGCAAGGGGATTCCGCAGCGAATGGCGCGCTGGCGCAATTGCGCGGGATGACACCCAACATGCCGTCGGCTTCCGTCGCGCAGGCGCTGTCAGCGCCCGCGGTGCCAAAGCCGGGCCTCCAGGATACGTCGAAGCTGAACAGTCCGGACACCAGCGCCGTGCAAAATGCTATCGCCTTCATCCAGGAATATGATGGCAAGCTCTCCGCATGGCAAAAATCCCTCAAATCCCAGGACTCCCTTCAACACCAGTTCGACAGCTCCCGGAACGCCCTCCAGGCCCGCAAGGACTCAGTAGACAAATTGTCGAACGCGGGCGACCTGAATGGCTTGAAAAAGATGTACCCCGATAGCTCCAAAGGTGGCGGCAGCTGGCTGCTGGGCATCCGCCAGGCCTCCATCGGCAGGAGCAGTGTGAACTATACCGAACTGTCCGCCAAAAACATCAGCGTTCTGGGGGTGAACGTGGAATACTGCCGCCACTACTATGCTGCCTTTGCCGCGGGGAAAATCGACTTCCGCTACCTGGACTTCCTGACGGGAACGTCTTCGCCCAACCAATATGTAATCCTTGGTCGGTTCGGTGTGGGCGAACCGGAACACAAACACCTTTACTTCACCGTATACACGGGTACCAAACAGACCTCGTATGTGAACACGAGCGGCGCGCCCGACGTCAACCACCTCACGGGAATCACCCTGGAAGGACGCTTTCCGATTGACAGGAATACGTACGTTACCGCCGAGGTGGCAAAGTCGTCTTACCCCCAGTACATCGCCACCGGCGCCGCATCGGGTAAGATGTTAAGCTTTGGAGATCGCGCCAACGAGGCCTATTCCCTTCAATTTTTCAGTTATATCCCCTGGTCCGACACCCATATCTACGGGATGTACAACCGGATGGGGGTATACTTCCAGTGTTTCAACCTCTTTAACAATAATGCAAATACCAGCACCTGGCAGGCCAGGGTGGATCAATATTTTTGGAGGAAAAGGGTGGTGGTGAACGCGTCCGTCAAGCGCGACGACTATTCGACCCCTTTTGTTGTCAACAATTACGACAGCAAATCGGTCTTTTATTCCCTCCAGGCATCGCTGAGGTTACCAAAGCTGCCCGTCTTTACAGCGGGATTCCTGCCCTGTTCCCAACTCACCAGCGTCAATGGCCAACTGGTGGAAAACCGGTTTTATACCCTGATGGGCTCCGCTACCTACGCCTACAAATTGCGCAGCCTGCTCATGACTTCTTCGCTGGTATATACCCGGTATTTCAACAGCAGCAACCAGGCCGGCTTCTTGTTCTACGACGCCCAAAGCTGGTTTTTTAATCAAACCATCCTCTTACACAACCTGACGCTGAGTGGATCGGCCACCCTTACCAAAAGCCCGGGCTACACCCTGTTGTCCGCGGGCCCCGGTGTGCAGTGGCGGATCAGCCCGGTCATATCGGCGGGAGGCGGCATCAAATACAACAGCCTGAACGGGACGCCCGAACCCTTAGGCTACAACGGCAATGTCAGCTGGCAGATGAAGCGCCTCGGCAGGCTCGCGCTGTCCTACGAACGGGGGTATCTGCCCAGCCCCAGCGGGCGGCTGTTCCAAAACGACTGGGGGCGGGCGACGTACACAAAAACATTTTAAAAGTATTGGCAAATGAATAAGCGTTTACAATGTTGGATGATGGTCTTGATGGTTGCCCTTTCCGCCCCTCCGGCGGTCAGGGCCCAACTGACCATGCAGCCCCAACTGCCTTCCCAGGGGCTGATCCAGCAAAACCAGCTGTGGAACATCATGGTGCTCAACAACGGGGATGCGATCACCGGGGCCACGATTCAACTGACATTCCAGGAAGAAGGCACCGGCCGGAAAATCTTTACCGCGGTCACGAGCCCGGTGTACCTTGCCCGGGGCGCCAGCCAGCTCAGCGTAAAAGACATGGGCGCGGTGCAATACGACTACCTCTCTGCCTCCTACGGCAGCCAGGGCGCTTCGGCCGGTCTTTTGCCCATCGGTCGTTTTATCGTTTGCTACACCCTGTTTGAAGGCACGCCCAAAGGATCCTTTATGCTGGCGCAGGATTGTCTCCCGCTGGCGGTCGAACCCTTTAGCCCCCTCCGGCTGGCATACCCCGCGGACAAGTCCGAGGTCACGACGGCCAATCCCGTATTCAGCTGGATCCCGCCCGCCCCGGCCAATATGTTCAGCAACCTCAACTACAAGCTGATCGTTGCGGAAGTAAAACCCGGTCAGACCGCTACGGAGGCCCTTCAACGGAACGCTCCCCTGCTGGTACAGGTCGGCATCCGGGATGTGGCGATGACGTATCCGTCCACCTATACTTCCCTGCAACCGGGGAAGACCTACGCCTGGCAGGTCGTTGCCCAAAACGACAATACCTATTCATCCACCACGGACCCCTGGAGTTTTAGCCTGAGAAAGGACACGCTGTCGGTCGTGCTGGACTGGGCATCCTATCCGCACCTGCAAAGAGGACCTGCACCCAATCATTTTGTCGTCCGGCAGAAAATGAAATTTTCCTACGATAATGAAGCCAACGATTCTCTTCTGGCCGCCAACATATATGCGGACAGGGGCCAGGTACTGTATACAAAAAACATCGTCCTGAAAAGGGGCGTGAACTTTATAGACCTCGACCTGAGTAACGTCCGCGCGTTGACACCCGGGAGCGGCTACGTCCTCGAAATGGTCAACGGCAGAAAAGAAAATTGGGACCTGCGGTTTACCTACGAACCGCTTCAATAAATAACTCAATATCCGTCATGATAACCGTCCGTATCCAGAAATATTCAAAGGAAATAGCTGCGCTGCTGATCGCGCTCACGGTGTTGGAGTATGGGGGCGCTGCAATTGCGATGATCCCGGTGAACCGGGGGCCGCGCGGTGCGCGGAGCGCGGGTGTCGTGCCCGGCGCTGGGTTGGCTGTCCGCAACGCCGTCGGCGCAGGGGCGCCGCAGGTGCAAATGCTCGTCCCGGCAAACGCCGAGCCCGTGCCAAATGCGGCTCCCGCAGCCCGCGCCGCCGCGAAACGCGGCCCCGGCCCCGGCCAGCCCGAACAGCAAACCTTCCAGTCCGTCAATACCGACAACATGGTCGACCTGTTCTCCGGGGACTTTACCTACAATATCCCGTTGCTCGACCTGGACGGATACCCGGTGAACATCCACTACCGGAGCGGGATTTCCATGGACCAGGAGGCCAGTTGGGTCGGCCTGGGCTGGAACATCAACCCGGGGGCGATCAACCGGAACATGAGGGGCATACCTGATGATTTCGACGGGGATACCGTGATCAAAACACAGTCGGTCCGGACGAACTGGACCGCGGGTGTCAATTTGGGCGCCAGCCCGGAGTTCTTCGGACTGCCCGCCAGTGTGAGCCTGAACGCCGGTCTGTTCTACAACAACTACCGGGGCATCGGTTTTGAAACCGGGGGCGGCATCAATATTTCGCTAACGTCCGGTAAGGCCGCCCAAGGGGGGCTTGACGCCGGTGTCGGCATCAACCTGAACAACAATTCGCAGAACGGCTTTTCCATAGAACCTTCGTTTTTCCTGAACAGGACGCGTATGGAAAACCTCGTGGAAGGGGTCAACAACGGGTTTTCGGTGGGCGCCAGTTTTAGCACGCGAACCGGTTTAAAGGACCTGAACATTTCGACCAGCGGGTCCCGGTTGAACCTTGCCCAAACCGCGGACCAACGGCATGACCCGTCAGGGTTTAACGGGAGCATTAGTTTTGCCCATCAGTCGTACACCCCTACGATCAACTTACCTTACACCAGCTACCAGTTTAACTTTTCCGTGAAGCTGGGGGGCGAGGTGGATGGCCTCCATCCCCTGGGATCCATTGCGGGCTATTTTTCCAGCCAGGCCATCGACCGGCCGGATACGGTGGCGAACGTGGCCGCCCACGGGTATATGTATCTTCAAAACGGTTTGGCCGATCCGGGGAGCATGCTGGACTTTAACCGGCAAGCCAATTTGCCCGCCTACTGCGCCAATCCCCAGACGCCGAACCTGGCCATCCCCAATTACACCTACGACCTCTACTCCATCAGCGGGGAAGGAACGGGAGGGATGTTCCGGCCTTACCGCGGTGATATAGGCTATGTCCGTGACCCGGTCATGCATTCCAAGGCAGCTTCGGCGGGCGGGTCCATCGACCTGGGCGCGGGGGATGTCTTTCACGGTGGGATCGACGCCCGTTTTAGCTACACGACCACGACCTCGGGCGCATGGACGGACAACAACCTGCTGGCCGCCCAAAACGGGTTTACCCAGGCCGACAGTACGTACGAAAACGTCTATTTCAAGAACCCGTCCGAGAAGGCCATCAACGCGCAATCTTACTACGACAAACTGGGCGATACAAAGGTCCTGTTACCCGTCATGACGAACAGTGACGACCCAACGCTGACCACGATGATGCAAGGGTATGTCAATGACATCGCCAGCGGGCCGGCTATACCGGTGACCACGTCCGTGACAAAGACCTCCCGGGACAAAAGATCGCAGGTGATCAGCTTCCTGAACGCCGGCAACGCTTCGACCTACGGGCTGGACAATACCATCCACAGCTATCCCCTGAACCAATTCCCCCTGGCCAATTGCGGGATCCCTACGGGGGTCACTTCCGAAAGCCGGGTGAACTTTTTCCGGAAGGCGCATCATTTCTCCGAAATAACCGTGCTGAATACGGACGGCAAACGCTATGTCTATGGCCTGCCTGTGTACAACCTGGACCAGGAAGAGGTCAGCTTCTCCGTGAACAAAAGCGGGTCTTCGGGCAACCTGGTGAATTACCAGCCGATCGGAGACAACCATACCAGCAACCAGCAGGGTAAAGACCATTTCTACAGCCGTGAAACGATAAAACCTTATGCCAGTACCTTCCTGATCACGGGTCTTGTATCCCCCGATTATGTAGACAGAACGGGGGATGGAATCACCGACGACGACCAGGGCGATGCGGTGAAATTCAATTATACCAAACTGTATGGGGTCGATAACCCCTATCGCTGGCGCACCCCCTATTCCCGGGATTCCGCTACTTACCAGGAAGGGCTCAAGACAGACTACTCTGATGACAAGGGGAGCTACGTCTACGGGACTAAAGAGATCTGGTACATGAATTCGATCGTTACCAAAACGATGGTCGCCACGTTTACCCTCAACGATCCGGCCAAGAACGAGGTACGGCAGGACGGGTATGGCGTCATCGATGAAAACGGGGGGCTCGACCCCGGCCACGGCCTGCGTTACCTGAAGCAGATCGACCTGTATACGAAGGCGGACTATATGAATTACCTGGTCAAAGGGATCACCCCGACACCGGTAAAAACCGTCCACTTCGTTTACTCCTATACGTTATGTCCCGGGGCTCCCGGCTCCCTCAACGGACAGGGGAAGCTGACGCTGGACTCGATCTGGTTTAGTTACAACGGGAACGACAAGGGGCACCAGAATCCTTATGTTTTCCACTACCACCCCAACAACCCCCGCTACGACAACAGCGCCTACGACCGCTGGGGCAACTACAAGCAAGCGTCGTCCAACCCGGGAGGTCTTTCGAATATGGACTATCCCTATGCATTGCAGGACAGCGTGAATAACTGGGATAGCACCCAGGCGGCCAATGCCGTCGGGGCCTGGACCCTCGATTCGATCAAATTGCCCAGCACCGGTGGTCTTAAGATCGACTATGAGGCCGACGACTATGCTTATGTACAAAATAAACGCGCCACGGAAATGATGTCGATCGCGGGGTTTGCGCCCTCGTCGAGCTTTACCGGGGACGGACATCTTTTCAACGGCATCATCCAGGACTATGGATACGTATTCATACACGTCCCCAATGCGGTTCAAAACCGGACCGACGTCTATAACAAATACCTGCAGGGGATCAGCGAGATTTACTTCACGTATCGCGTAAAGATGCCGTCCGATGTATACGGGGGCGGTTTTGAGCATGTCGCCGTGTATGCGCAATACGATGATTACGGCGTAAATCCCTCCGATCCGCACATGATCTGGGTGCACATGAAGAGTGCGGAAGGCGGATTGGCCTATGTCAGCCCGCTGGCGAAAGCCGCCATCCAGGCCCTGCGCCTGAACCTGCCTTCCAAGGCATACCCGGGCTCTGACCTTGACGGGGCCTTTGACCCTATCGCCCTGGGCAAGGCTTTGATAGGCTATATCGTGAACTTTTCCGAGCTGATCACCAATTTCGCCACGCGGACACGCCTGGTGAGCAGCGCCTGTCTGACCGATCTTAGCAAATCCTTTGTGCGCCTGGACAATGCCGAATACCGGAAGTTCGGGGGCGGGCTCCGCGTAAAAAGGATCACCATCTGGGACAATTTCCACCGGATGACCGGTCAGCAAGACGCCTCTTATGGACAGGAGTACAGCTATACCACCACCGCGACGATCAATGGCGTACCGACGACCATCAGCAGCGGGGTAGCCGCGTGGGAACCCTCGATCGGCAATGAGGAAAATCCCTTCCGTACGCCGATCGAATACACGACCCAGGTATCTCCGCTGGCGCCGTCCAACAATATGTACACGGAAAACCCGCTGGGGGAAGGCTATTTCCCGGGCGCCGAGGTAGGGTACAGCAAGGTCCGGATCCATACGATCCATGGCCAGGTCGCCTCGGCCGGCGGGTACCAGGAGTCCCAGTTCTATACGACGTACGACTTTCCTACCCTGGTCGAACAGACACCGCTGGATCAGCGGCAGTTCAAACCGTCCTTTTTGTCCAACCTCTTTAAAATTGACGCCAAGAGTTACCTGGCCCAGACCCAGGGATTCAAGGTGGAGATCAACGACATGAACGGGAAACCCAAGTCGGTTTCTTCCTTCCCCGAGAACGATCCCTATAACCCCGTAAGCTATACGCAATACTATTACAAGACAGACAACGACAGCGCCGTGTTCAAACACCTCAACAACGAGGTAGCGGTGGTCGATGCTGCCAGCGGGCATATTAACCCGTCGGCACAGATCGGTAAGGACATAGAGGTGATGGTCGACCTCCGGGAGGAAAATACACAGACCAAGGGGATCGACCTGGAATTCAATACCGACGCTTTTGTGTTGGGCATCATCCCCCTGGACATCACGATGGTGTGGCCGTTTCCCCAGTGGGAGGCGGACAGGTACCGATCGGCGGCGACCATGAAGCTGGTGCAACGGTACGGCATCCTGGACAAGGTCTTGAACTATAACAAGGGAAGCCTGGTGACCACCCAGAATCTTGTGTATGACGGAGAGACCGGGGACGTAGTTCTGAGCAGCACCCAAAACGAGTTCAACGACCCTGTATATGACTTCCACTACCCGGCACACTGGGCCTACAGCGGCATGGAGCCCGCCTATAAAAATATCGGAGCAGTCTTTAGCAATGTGACCTTCAGGGCCGGCAAAATTCAGGCCCCCAATTATCCCAACATCGAACACTTTTTTGAAAGTGGAGACGAAGTCATCGTCACCAACGCGTACAATAAAACCGGGGTGCAGTCGGCGATCAATCCCTGTACCGGGGAGGGTATCTGTGCCGCGTCTCTTTGGAGCGGCACGCCCAATACGTATAAACTTTGGGCTATTTCGGCTTCCAAGATCCAAAACAACAAGGGGCTTACGGGGATCTATTTCATGGACCAGTTCGGGAACTTCTTTACCGGTATTTCCAACCCCACCAATCCCCTGACCATACAAATATTACGCTCAGGGAAACGGAACCTGCTCGGGGATAAGGTCGGGGACATCCAGTCTCTTGCCTCCCCCGTTCGGGTTGTCAATGGGCAATGGCAGTTGGTATTTGATGACCAGACCCGGATCATCAATACAACGGCCCAGACGTTTAGCGACTTCTGGAAAGTGCAGGACGCCAAGTTTGTCTTGTCCACCCAGGTAACGACCCGGACGCCCAACCTGAGGACCGCCTATATTTTCCCTGCTACCCTGGATCCGGAATTGACCATATCCAATGAATTTTATGGTGGCCGGCACCGGTATACGTACCCCGACAGGCCCTATTTCGAAGCAGCGCATATGGACAACGGGGGCTCCGGTAAGGCGCGCGAAATCGACCTGTACAGCTGGCTGAGACTCTCGATCCCCACTTCCCCGCAATCACCGGGTGATGTGAATTATATTCCGCCCGGAGCCGTGATTACCAAGGCCTGGATGTTCCTGCGTCCGCACCTGGCCGACCACACGGAAACGACGGGCCTCAACTCGGTATCCATCGGTCAAAAGAACCACAACGCCACCAACCCGCACTATCTTGACCACTATGCGGCACACAATTTCGAACTGGCACGGGTTACAGACACGCGTATCAATAGCCTGAACTTCGCTTCCACCGCAAACTGGCCCGAACTGCAACTGCAGGACGTCATCGACTACGGGGTGGCCAATACCGTTTCCCTGGATAAGACGCTCAAAGAAAATTCATACGAGGTGGATGTCACCACCCTGCTGCAGCAGATGATCGCCACCGGTGGGCCGACCGTATTGCGGCTCGGGCCCGTCACCGGGCAAACGGATCATTTCGACCGGCTTTGCTTCTGGGCATCGGATCAATGTTTGAGCACATTGGGGGGAGGGGGGTCGGCTGCCGCCGCGTCCGCAACCCCTGCCGTGTCTGCCGTAACCACCAACGCGGTTATTCCGCCCCGCCGGGTGCCCCCGCCGCGTCGTCCGTTCCCCCCCCCACCGCCGCCGCCGCCACCACCATCTCCCTGTCAGGCCTATAACGAACCCGGTGGATATACCGGGCCCGGAGGCACAGGCTATTGCGGTCTGACAAAAAATCCGCAAGCCTCCTGCCCTGTGGGGCCTTACATCAAGGTCACCTATCTCTACTGTGAGCCGGGAACAACGCAGCAGACCGTTTGCGACACCACCTACTGTATAAAGACGAGCAGCCTGGATACCTGTCTCTCCAATATCACGGACACGACGGTCAATCCCTACCGGTTTGGCATTTTGGGTAACTGGAGGACGCAAAAGGCTTATACGTATGTCGACAACCGGAAACAAACGGATTTTAGCCAGCACACGGATATCCGGAACGACGGCACCATGATCAACTATCTGCCGTATTGGAGCTTTACCAGCGCCAAGATGTCGCCGGCCACGGATACGGTCAAGTGGATATGGTCCGTGGAAACCACCTTGTTTAACAAGCGGGGTTTGCAACAGGAAAGCCGGAACGCGCTCGGGATCTATAATGCGGTACAGTATGGCTTTAACCAAAGCCTTCCGCTGGCCGTGATACAAAATGCCGCCTATAAGCAGGCAGCCTACGACGGCTTCGAGGACTATAATTTTGGCGCGGCCCAGTCCTGTAACCGTTGCATCATCCCGCGCCACCTGGTCATAGACAGCGCCGCCACCAACATTACGTCGGCGGAAGCCCATACCGGGAAATACAGCATGTTCATCGGGCCCGGGCACGCCGCTACGGCCACCTGTTCCGTCACCGCCGATCCCGATTCCGCGGGTATGCTCACGATGAAGCTGGATACGACGATCCTTCCGATGTACCGGATCACCACCTTTGGCTTCGGTTTGGCCGATACGTTTTATAATTACAGTTCCATAGCGCCCTACTACGGAGACAACTATGGCCTGGATAATTACAACTACAGCAACGGGCCTTCCCAGGCTTTTCCGGGGGGCGGCAACGTCGACTACGACAGCCGTTCCAGAAACCCGATCACGACCATTGGGAACAAGACGTACAGGACATACTACCGGGTGGTCTGGCAGGGTGCCCTGATGACACCGGCCGATTTGTTGAACGTTTATTTCCGGGTGTCGGTGACCAATTCGTTCAAAATGTGGATCAATGATTCGCTGGTCTTCAACCTCTACGCCAACGATCCTACACAATACGACGGATCTAACGCCGGCGCCTTTGTATACGCGGGTCCTTACAACTTCCGCCGCAGCAAGATATACCGGATCCGGATCGAACACGAGGCCGGACAGCAGGGTGGGCTGGCCCATCTCTATATGGGGAGCAGCCCTTCGGGTCCTTTCAGTGCCATTCCGACCTTCTACTTGTATACTTCGGTAGCGGCGGCCCAGCGGATGATTCATACCACGCTGACGCCTTGTATAGATACGAATGGAGTAACCGCCCAAAACGTTTTGTACAAGGAATTGTCGCCGTCCGTCGGCTCCCAGCTCCTGGTCAGCACCTGGGTCAAGGAGCAACAAGACTGCCATTGTAAGACCTATACCCATGGTTCCCTTGCCGTGTATTTCTCGGACGTCAACGGAAACCCTGTGAATAACTACAACCCTGTGATTGTATACCCCTCCGGGAATATCATCGACGGGTGGCAACGGATAGAGGATGTGGTGACCGTTCCCGCCGGATCCGTCTTTATGCGTGTCGTCCTGTCGAACTACACGTTTGACGGGTATACGGGAACCGTATACTTTGACGACCTCCGTATACAGCCCTTCAACGGGGAAATGAAGAGTTATGTGTATGACGACGCTTCGCTGCGGCTGATGGCGCAGCTGGATGAAAACAACTATGCGACCTTTTTCGAATACAATGACGACGGCACGCTCATACGGGTAAAGAAAGAAACGGAACAGGGTATAAAAACCATCAAGGAAACGAGGAGTGCCCTTGTCAAGGATATTCCATAAACCATTCACTTTAAGACCATACATATGAAAACAGGTTTTTTTATCATGGCTCTTGCCCTTGTTGGGTTGTCCGCCACCGCGCAGGTACAGACCCAGATCGTCGGCGACAGCGTACACATCCATAGCAATACGGGAACGGGGGAATTGCGGCTGGAAAACAGCACCGATACCATTCCGGGGTTCCTGTTCAATACCGGTGCGGGCCGTACCCAGTTCAAACGGGGGCTGACCCGGATCGACGACACTACCTACCTGGTCGGGGCGGATACGCTGCACATCCACGCGGCGAGCGCGCCCACCATAACACCCACACTGGCCAGCGTCCTTACCGCCGGAAACCAGGCCATCGCCGGGACGACCACTGCGCCGCCGATCGTGATGACCGCCGGTCCGATCACGACGACGCCCGTGAAAGGAGCCGTCGAGTATGATGGGGTGGGGTTTTACATCACGGATTCCCTGGGGATACGACACGACCTTACCCAGACGAACCGGGTGTTCAAGATCTATACCCGGGATTATAGTCAAACGGACAGTACCCTTACCTATACCCTCACCAACTGGAACGCGACCTACGTCAGCAACCCGGACTACGCCCGCAACATTTCTTCGGTGATCTGGTTCGAGACTACCGTTCCGGGCGGGACCAACGCCGGTACGGTGATCACGGGGTCCCTGGCGGGTCAGACGATCTACACGCTGACGGTAACGGAGGATACGCAAAACGATGCCTATGTCATCGGGGAGTGTGTCGTCAACCAGGACATCAAGTATCCCAACCTGTACTATGTCCGGGGCGCCACTGAGACCATCAACGGCGCGGGTGTGGTCACCACGACGAACACCGCCTACCGGATGTACCCCGAGACCTTTACGAACCCTACGCTGACGTTTACGATCTCCGGTTTGTCGGACAATTCCCTGATCCGTACGGGTGCCACCTATACGGTCGACAAGAAACAACAAGGTGACTGGCAGTATTAACCCTTCATTTACCATGACCAGATTCATTCTCATAGCCTTTTTCATGGCATCTGCCTGCAGTGCGGCGGCCCAGGATGCGGCCCAAACCAAGGCCCTCAAAGAGATCAGCCTGGTGGGGGACCGTTTCCGGCCCGAACCCGGGGCCTTTGTCAGCTGCAATGTGGACTATACTTACGCACTGGCGTCCGATCCATCGCATACGCTGGATTCCCTGACCGGTGTTTACCGGCTTTGGGGGAGTACCCGTTTTACGCGGATAGGGCATACCGAGACCCTTCAGGACGACAGCACGGTGGTCGTCGCCTATCATGACGACCATGTGCTGATGGCCGGGCCCTACATACCTGGTGCGTCCGCCGGCAAGGATATGTTTTTCGGCAGCCTGGATACCGCTGTGTTGGCAAAGGCCGACATTTCACTGACCAAGGGCGCGATCACGATCCGCTTCCCGGATTCCACCCGGCACTACAACTGCACCCTTGTCTATGACCCTTCCACGCATATCCCTAAAAGCATGACCTATGTCATGCCTGCATCGCCTTCGGGACCGGCGTTGGTGACCATGCGCTTTTCTGCCTACAGCAGGGCGCCCCTGGACACAGCCTCCCTCAACGTACGGACCTATATCAAAGTCGGTATGGATGGAAAGGCACAGGCACAGCCGGCCTTTTCTGGTTACCGTTTCATACAGACAGCCAACTTCCCTGTAAGCATCAATTAACGGAGTTATGAAGATCAAGTCATTCTTACTGTGCATAGCGTTGATGGCCTTTCTGGCCACCCGGGCCCAGGTGAATTTCCAGTTCCCGGGCATGCAGGCCCAGACGGCCCCGATCACCGGCGGCCCCCAGGTGGGGGACACGGCCGTGGCTTCGGACGCGGAATACATCGCCGACTATGTCAACAAGACGAGTTTGATTGACTCGGCCTTTATCAAAAATATCGTCACCTTCCGGTTGAACGAGGCGCTGCCGTTTGTTATTTCAAAACCGTTTACGGCAGTGCTTACGTATAAAGTGTATTTCACCGGGAAGGATGGCAAAACTTATGACTCTGTTGGCAATACCCTGACGCTTACCATACACTATGACACAGCCCGGGCCGCCACTTACCCGGTATCCAACAGCCTCGTTTTTTACAACGGCTACCAGGTGAAGGTCAAAGTGATCGGGATCACCGGGGCCGACGCTTCCGTCCTCCCACTCCTGGAGGTAGACAACACCGTACAGTACCGGAACTACTATAAGTTTGACTGTAGCAATTCTGCAGTAACGCAGTTGAATATAACACAACCGGCCACTGCGGTTGGTTCCATACCCGACGAATTACCGGTACATTGGGCCGCTGTTCCCGGTGTAACAGGCTATGACCTGGAATGGACGTATATCGACTCCTCTGCATACCTCAGCGGCCGTTACGGACAGCCGGGAACGCAGACATTTTACCAGAATATATTTACCAACAACGCGACCCGGGTTAATCTTGCAGACACGTCGACCGGCTACGCGATCCCCCTTATTTTCGAGAAGCAGGGTATCCTTTTTATGAGGGTCCGGTCGGTGGAAACCCTGCCCAGCGGTCCCCGCATGGAATCGGACTGGAAGGCCTACAATACCTTTGGGTTTTCCGGTCACCAGACCAACCTGAACTGGCAGTCCACGACGAGTTTTGCGGAAGGTGGCAGGAAACTGTCCAAGGTGCGCTATTTCGACGGATCTTTCAGGGAGCGGCAAGCCGTGGCAAAAGACAATACGACCCAGACCACGATCGTCTCCGAGAATTTCTACGACTACCAGGGCCGGATCCAGATCAAAGTAATGGATGCGCCAACCATCAATACGCTGATCGAATATACCCCCCAGTTTAATAATGTCAATAATGGGGAGTACGACAAAAGCCACTACGACCGGCCGCTGTCGGTGTATACCTGCAATGCCCATGCGGATAGTATGAGCAGTATGCAAAGCGGTGCCGCTATGTATTATTCGCCCAATAACCCCGAACGGGCGAACGCCTATAACCAATGGATACCCGATGCCCAGGGGTATCCTTTTTCGGAGACCAAATACCTCGACGACAATACAGGCCGTTTGGCGGCCCAGGGCGGGTTAGGACCCCATCATCAATTGGGGAGCGGGCACGAATCCCTGTATTATTTCGGTAACCCCGACCAGACAGAGCTGGATGGGCTTTTCGGGACCGAAGCCGGTTATGCCAGCCACTATTTGAAAAACCTGATCCGGGATGCCAACGGGCAATACATGATCACCTATATCGACATACATGGCCATACGGTGGCGACGGCGCTGGCGGGTAATGTCCCGGACAGCATCAAGCTGGACAACCTGCCGAACCGGAAAGACAGTGTACTGACAAAGACGATGACGGACAGCACGAACAATATTGTCCGGGACCTGACCACCGAGTCCTCCAAAAGCCTGATGCTGACCCAGGCCGACAATGTCGTCTTCAATTATACGTTGCCGCCGTCCGTCCTGACACTGAAAAATTGCAACGGACAACCGGTGAACTATCCCTGTTTGTACGACCTCGTGATCACCGTTACCGATGATTGTAAGAACCAAAAGACGGGTGGCCAACCTTTTGTATACAGCCGTCAGGGCATCTCTGCGGCCACCCCGGTCAGCTTCACGGTATCCCTGCCGGAGGGCAGCTATATGGTCACCAAAAGGCTTAGCATCAACCAGGCCACCCTCAATTATTACGCGGATACGCTTTTCCTTCAAAATAACCTCTGCCGGTCGCTGACCAGCTTTGTGAACGCGTATATCGACAGCTTCAAGGTGACCCACCCGGGTTGCGGCAATACCGATTGCGGATCCTGTCTGGCCGCCCTGGGCACCTATGCCAGTTTCCGGGCGTCCTTCATCGCCCAAAACGGCTGGACCGGCATGACCATTACCGCCGCCATGGAATCGACCATCCAGACGGAATATAACCGCCAGGTCGCCAATTGCAACCTGCTTTGTCCGAAAACGGCCAACCACATCGACGAGGTCACCAGCGATATGCAGCAGGATATGACCCCGCCCTTCGGACAATACGCCGATTCCACCAAGATCGATGCGTGGTCGATATTCCGTACTGTATTGATCAGGGTGCCCCCTTTCAGGTTCCGCATAGCGCAGTTTTATCAGGAGGACACGATTCATTACCTGGATGAGAACGGTCAGTTGGACCACGTCTATATCAATGGGGTGGCGACCTTGCCGAACAACCTGACAAGGGCACAATTCGTCGACAACTTTAAACCTTCCTGGGCGAACGCGTTGCTAAAGTGTCACCCCGAATACGCCCGCCTGCAATACCTCATCAGAACCGTCAGCCGGGCCAGCTATGACTGGGACAACGACTTCAGCGGTACGACGACCTTTAGCGCCGCCTATGCGAAAGGATACCTGAACCCTACGGGCAATCCGGGCTTTGTACACCTCTTCAGCGACATGTCGTTCCCGATCAACGCCCACCCGCCCATCGTGGACAGCTTCTTTATCCGGGACAAGCCCCAGCTTTCCAATATGAACGCGAACATGCAGCGGTATTATTTCCGGCCCAGGGTGGACACGGCTTCGATCTGGGGTCTGGCGTCCGGGACCGGTTTTTGCAACCCGAACGACAAAGCCTGTGCCTTGTCCAATAAATATTTCCCCTTTTCGGACACCTCTTCCTGTAAAGGGAGTGCGGATATGGCCTGGAAGTCCTTTATGAGTCTCTACGAGACCAGGAAGCAGCAGATCATCCAGTCTTTGATATTGGCGTTGTACCCGATGCCGGGCACGTTGGAGACCGACTTCCAGACCGGTGTCCATACGTCCGAATTTGAGACAAATACCTCCACGATCATCAGCGACAGCCTGGGCATCAATTCTACCGACACCACCCAGGCCGGGTTGGCCAAAAGCAAGGCGGCGATTGCCGCGCAGATCAGCGGATCGGCGAACAGTTGTGCCGCCTATGCCAGCGTCTGGTGGAGCCAGCTTGCCTCCTGTACAACGGCAAAACTCCTGCCGGACTCGGCTGCCATCATCAACGCCCTTGTGACGGTATGCCAAAAGGGGACCGACGCCAACCACCCGAACGGCGCCAGTTCGATCGCGCCCGGTACCACCAATAATTTCCAGAGCTTCGACGACGTCATCGCCTATTATGTACACCAATACAACCAAACCCACAGCGACGCCATCAGCACTGTGGCCTGTAACGGGGAGTTGATCCTATATCCTCAAAGCTACAGTGCCCCCAGTTCCCAACAGAACGTTCTGATATACGCAAAACCAGACTCCTGCCAGTGTTCGCGGGTGACGTCGCTCTATTCTTCGTATCAGGCGTTGTCTTCTTTTTATACCTCCTTTAGCGACTATGTTCAAAAGAACCTGGGCGTGTCTATATCGGAGGGTACTTTGGATTCGCTCCGGTCCTTGTGCAGCGGGCAGATCTCCTGTGTCTACCTGGCCCACCCGATCAGCATACCACCGGCCCTGCAATGCGGTTATACGTCCTCGTGTGTCAATTGCGCGGCCTTCCAGAAGTGGGTGGATTCCTTCCACGTGGCCTACCCGGACATCAATCCCTCCAGCGATTTCACCGACAGCCTGCAGGTCCAGAAGAACCAGCTCTTCACCGCGTATATGAACAACAAGCTTGGTTTTTCCAAGACGTACGATGCTTACCTGGCGTTCATCGACACTTGCGGCCTGATGTCCCCGTCACCCGCGCAATGCGCTTCTTTGCAATGGACGGTATACAACCCGGGCACCGGGCTTTATGTAGACGCAGACTTGTACAATGCGGCGATCGACAACCTCCAGCCTGCTGCCCAGTTCTTTACCGGGAGTGCCTTCCAGGGCCCTTCCAGCTCCGTGGCCGGTGACTATGTCCTGGTGGACAAGGTCGATAACATCCCCGTCCAGGACAGCGTCGTCGTGATGCAGTGGCGGATAAAACCCGCTTCCCCGACGGATGTGGTCAACCCTGTTATCGAGACCGGCAACAACACCTATATGGGCGCAGTGTGGGCAAAAGATCCGGCCGATACGACCTGGCTGATCTCCCAAACGACGGTCCGTGTGAGCGGGGGATACGTCAACGGGATGGGGCTTCAGTCCAACAGCCACGGCCTGCTGGCCAGTTGGGTAAAAGTGCTCGACGCGTCTACCTCCGCGGTGCTGTTCTCCAGCTACTTCCCCGAGTCGGCCGCCTGCGCGGGCGCCATCACCAATACGACGACAACCCTTTGCCCCGACCCGACACCTCCTATCCCGTATATGCCGCCAACGGCGCCGTCCCCTTGTGCGGATAGCACCAACTGGGCGACCAGCCGGGCCATGAATGTCTATAACTATTACTCGGACTCCGTACAAGGCAGCTTCCAGAACGCTTATATCGGGCTTTGCCTCCGGGCTACCCAAAAAGAAAGCTTTACCGCTACGCAATCCATCGACGAATACCAGTATACCTTGTATTACTACGACCAGGCCGGTAACTTGGTCAAAACGGTACCGCCTGCCGGGGTGGCGCGGAACTATGACCCCACCTGGCTCAAACAGGTGGACCTGGCAAGGGCCAACGGCCAGGCGCTGACGCCCGCCCATACACTCATCACCCAGTACCGGTACAACACGGTCAACAAAATGACCACCAGCCAGACGCCGGACGAAGGAACCGCCGCCTTTTGGTACGACCGGGAACAACGGGGCGTGTTGAATCAAAATGCCAAACAACGCGTGGAAGGGAACAATTATAGTTATAATATTTACGACGCTCTTGACCGGAAGATCGAAACCGGGCAAATCAACAACGCGTCCGGGGCCGTGGCGGCCACCGTAACCCAGACACCCGTGTCGTTACAACGGTGGCTGGCGAACAACACCGCCAACCGGTATATGGTGACGACCACCGTATACGACCAGGCGGGACCGTCTTCGATCGGTCCGTGGCTGACCCAGGATCCGTCAACGCTGCGCAACCGGGTATCGTATAAAACCATGGCCCCGGGCCAAAGCGGCGTACAGCCCTTGTATACGACCTACTATAGTTACGACATCGACGGCAATATAAAAAGCGTCCTCCAAGACTACGGAACGACGGGGCCCATGCCCGCCAGCGGTCAGCGGTACAAACGGGTCGATTACCAATACGACCTTATCTGCGGGCGTATCGATGCGGTTCTTTACCAGGTCGGTAAACCGGACGCCTATATGCAGTTCAACCTGTACGATGCCGGGAACCGCGTGACGGATGTGTTCACCTCGTCGGACTCGGTCACGATCGAACACGAGGCCAACTACAGCTATTACAAACACGGACAGGTTGCCCGCTACCTGTTGGGCGAAAACCAGGTGCAGGGGGTAGACGTCGCCTTCACCCTCCAGGGATGGCTCAAAGGGATCAACAGCACCAGCCTGAATCCCGCCGCCGATATGGGCGCGGACGGCGCCGGTACCAACCAGGCGACCCGGTATGTCGGCCAGGATGCGTTCGGGTTAAGCATGAACTACTTTGACGGAGATTATGCATCCATTACAAACACTGCCGTGTTCAACGGCTGGAAACAGGCCCTGGGCGCTGCTTACAAACCGTTGTATAACGGGAACATCAGCAGCAGTGCCCTAAATATCGGTGCCTTTAACAGCGCCAGGATGTATGCCTATACCTATGACCAGCTGAACCGGATCACGGCCATGGACGTATCGACGGGTAGTGCCCCCGGTACGGGGACCAACCTTTGGGACAATGGGCTGACCGGTACGGGCGAATACAAGGAGCGCGTCGCGTATGACGCCAACGGCAATATCCTCCGGTACTTCCGCAATGGGTATGGCAATACGCTGGGGATGGATAGCCTGGTCTATGCCTATACACCCGGGACGAATCGCCTGGACCATATCCATGATTCCGTCCCGGCGGGCAATTATCCCAATGATATAGACAACCAGGTTCCGCTCAACTACGGCTATGACGCCATAGGCGATTTGACCAGCGACCGCCAGTCCCAGATCAACGCAATCACCTGGACGGTCTATGGCAAAATAGCCACGATCCAGAAGACCACGGGGACGATCAGTTATCAATACGATGCCGCACTCCACCGGATCGGCAAGAGTTCCCTTGGCACCAATACCTGGTACGTCACCGACGCCATGGGTGAGGTACTGGCCGTGTACAGCGGCAACGGTATGGCGCGGCAGGAGCAATATATGTATGGCCGCCGCCGCCTGGGTGTCATCGACAATCCCGCCGGGGGCACGGGTACGAGCCAGTACCTCGGCAGTAAGCTGGGGACGGGTACCGTCTTTAGCTTTATAAGGGGGAATAAACGCTTTGAATTGTCCAACCAACTGGGGAACGTCCTCGTCACGGTCTCCGACCGGAAGCTGGCCGTGCCGGGGCCCGATGGCAGCACCGTGGCCTACTATCAGCCGCTGGTCATCAATGCCCAGGACTATTATCCCTTCGGCAGCCTGATGCCCGGCCGGAATATGGCCTTGACCGGCACGGGTCTTTACCGGTATGGTTTTAACGGCAAGGAGAACGACAATGACGTCAAGGGTGAAGGGGACCAGCAGGACTATGGTATGCGGATCTATGACCCGAGGGTGGGGCGTTTCCTCAGCGGAGACCCGATGGCGGCCCAGTTCCCAGACCTGTCGCCTTACCAGTTCGCCAGCAACCGGCCCATACAAGGGGTGGACCTGGATGGTCTGGAATTCTTCTGGGATGCCAAAAGGTACGGGGGGGCACAACCCATGTACCTATTCGATCATAATTTTTCCCTTGCCAACGAGAAATTCACCTGGAAAGTCTTTCAACCGCAACTGGGCAAAGACAATATAGACGACCAGGAGTACATCGAAAAAGCATTTGATGTAGAAGAGGAAAACGAGTTGGAAGACCCCCCGGGTGCAAAAGCGGAAAATAATCCCAGTGACCCGAAAAGCCAATGGAGAGAATGGAGCGAACAAAGGGAAAAGGTAGACGGCGTAGGAGATGGTATAGGGCTGGCCATATCCATTTTCAAGGAGACCAATAAGCTCATCAAGATCTGGGGTCATATGGATTTGTTTCAAAAGGCTTCGGGAAGCCTGATTGCTGTCGCCCAGGCGGAAGTATTGGTCACCAATGCGATCGAGTCGAAGGGCTTCCCCAGCAAATTCAGAAACGATCCCGCTGATAACAAGCTCAACCGGGAATTGCTGGGTAACCTTGCCAACTACCTGGTGACCGGGGAACCGCCCATTGATTACCCGCAGGATTACCAGGACCTGATCAAGGCATGGGGGAATCTGCTTCTGAAAAAGCAGGATGCGATCAATAAGAAGAATGATTCACCCGGTTATGACTTTAGTAAGGAGAAAACGGTGTTCATCACCGTTAGACAGGCCGATGGTGTAACAAAGCAAATCGCGTTGCCCAATTCACCCGATCCGGATTTGTTAGACGCATATAAAAAACTGGAGGCCATCAGCTCCGGTGAATTGCATAGCAAGAACAACGAAGTCCACGTGAAGGCGACGCCGCAATGGTAAGATTAGTGATTGACCCAGGCAAGCCCATCCGGCCCGCCGCCGACATCGATATGGCCGGTGACCGCCAGGGTCTTCAGGTCGACGACCGCGAGATAGTTATCCGGCGTACACCCAATAAACGCCCGTGCACCGTCGGGAGACACCAGGATCCCGGCGGCGCCGTGGCCTATAGGGATATGTTTAATGTCCTTGTGGGTGGCCACGTCATACACGACAAGGTCTCCGTTCCTGAGGCTGGTGATCAGGGCGCGGGTGCCGTCGGGGGTAAACTGTAACCGGTTGGCGCCTTGAACATGGGCATCGATGGTGGCTGTGACCTTACGGGTCGCCAGGTCGATGATATAGATCTTGCCGTCTTCGGCGGACGCGGTCCATAACTGTTGGCCCGTCACGTCGAAGCCTTCGCAGCCCCGGGAGACGGGGATGAGGGTTTGGGTCCAGGTGTGGCGCGGTGCGCCGCCGCCGCCGTTCGGAGGCGGCCCGCCGGGTCCCTGCATCAGCGTTTCCTCCAGGACGCTGACCGTCCCCGAAGACACATTCGTGGTATATATCGTCTTCGCGCCGGGCGCGACAGCCACCATATGCGTCCTATCCTGCCCCGTCCCCATGGCCCAGTCAAACGCCCCGGTCGCGGGGTCAAGCCGGACCACGCACTTCGAGCCCTCGGCCGTAAACCACAACTTGCCGTCTGCGAAGTCGAGCCCATGCGGCCCGAAAAAAGGTTTTGTATCGATGGGAGGCAAAGCCTTTTGCGCGGCCAGGTCGATGACATCGATTTCGTGAAGACTGCCACCCCCATAGATGGAGACATACGCCGTCCGGCCGTCAGAGGAAGCGATCACCTCGTGCGGATCGGCACCCACCGGTACTTTGGCGAGGACCTTTAGCGAGACGGGGTCCACGATGGCCAGGGTATGGTCATTTTTGGAGAGCGCGAGCAGTTGCGCAAACGACGTGTACGAAATACACGATAAAAGCATGGAGAAAACGATGTTTTTCATAACGGGCCAATTTAGCTCTATTTTTAATGCCAAAACGCTATATCTATGAAAGTAGGAATCCTGGGATCGGCCGAAGTGGGGCAAGCCCTTGGCCGTGGTTTTCTGGCGGAAGGGTTCGAGGTCATGCTCGGTTCCCGCAATACGGAGAAGGAAGAACTCGTTGAATGGAGGGAGGCGCATCCCGGCGGGTTGACCGGGACTTTTGCAGAGACGGCGGCCTTCGGAGATCTGCTGGTGCTGGCCTGTCCCGGGTGGGCGGTGGAACAGGTGGTGGCGCTGGCGGGTGCGCCGAACTTCAAAGGCAAAGTCGTCATCGACGTGACCAATCCCACTGCGCCGGAAGCACCGGTGGACGGGGTCCTGAAATTTATTACGACCCTGGACGATTCGTTGATGGAACGGACGCAGCGGTTGTTGCCGGAGGCCCGCCTGGTGAAAGCCTTTAACAGTGTCGGGAACTATTCGATGTACAGACCGGCGTTTGCCGGGGGGCCGCCCTCCATGTTTATCTGTGGCAACGATCCGGCGGCGAGGCAAACGGTGGCGGACATCGTCACCCGTTTTGGCTGGGAGACCGAGGACATGGGGGTCGCGGCGGCGGCCCGCGCCATCGAACCCTTGTGTATGTTGTGGTGCATCCCGGGATTCCTGAAGAACGACTGGGTGCATGCTTTTAAAGTATTGAGGTAAATATCCGTATGCCGAAATGGGCGCTGAGCCTTATCATTTTATTGTGTCTCCAGGAAGCCCGCGGGCAGGACCTGGATTACAACGTCGTTCAGTACAACAGCGAAAACGGCTTGCCCGAGAACAGCGTCAACGACTTGTTGCTGGACAGGAACCGGTACCTGTGGATTGCCACCCAGTACGGTCTGGCGCGTTTTGACGGGCAGCATTTCCGGGTGTACAATACGTCGAATACGCCGGTGTTGAAAAGCAACCGGGTCACCGTTCTTTTTGAAACAAAGGACCACCGGATCCTTATTCCATCGACGTTTGGGGATTCGGTCCTTTACGAAGTGACGCGGGACTATGTCATCCGGAAAGATACCACGGGGGCTCGGCTGAAAAGAACGGTGGTGAACGACCATTCCACCGGTGTTTTTGATTTCGCCGGGATGCCCGTCTCTTTGGCGCGCGGTCATCCAAAATGGATCATCAACGAACACGAGGCGGTGGTGGCGCAGGGGCACGATTATTTTTACCTCAATAATCAGACCGGCGCCATAACGTTATTGCCGGCAGTTGCAAACGCCCGCGCATGCGTGATCGGGGACCTGTTCGTACTGGTGCGGCCGGACGGGGCCGCCAATGGTTTTCAAAATGGCCGGCCGGTCCCGCTCACCGCGGACTCCTTGGCCAAAGCCGTTTTCCGCGGGACCGAAGACTGGCCCGATGCCCGCTTTTTTATCAACATTAAAGGCGGCCGCTCCATCGTCAGGCGCAACAACGATATATACGATTTGCGGATCGCGGGAGGCCGGTTGACTGCAAAGCGCTTATTCCGGAACCTTTCTTTCCTGCAAAACATGGCGGAGTATACGCTCCAGTACGACAGCACCGAGGAAAGGCTTTTTATCGGGACGTTGAACGCCGGTCTTTGGGTCGTCACCCGGCACCAGTTCCATACCTATGCGTTCACCACCTCCGACGCGAACAACAACATCTTTGAAGCCTTTCAATGGCTGCCGGGCCGGGGATTTTTTACCAGCAGGGGGATCCTGGGGCCTGGGGAAAGCCGTCCGTCCACGGCACCGGATTTGCCAAACTGGAGTTGCTTTTACAAGTCGCCGGACGGCGCGCTCTGGTATACCAGGGGCAAACACTTGTACCGCTATGACCTGCATACCCGCCGGGAAACCGAGCCGGATACGATGAAGCTGGACGACTGCGTGGTGTCCATGACCGGTTCGTGGATAGCGACCCGGCACAGCCTGCTGGTCATGGGCCAAAACGGGTTGCGTTTTGTGCTGAAGCGCGCATTTGAAGCGCATCATATCGAGATCATCGCGGACATATCGCCGACGGTACTATGGATCGGCACGACCAATGGTCTTTATGCATTCGACAAGGAAGCGGGCACCCTGGAAAACGTCCTGCCTAAGGTCGACGCCCGTTGTATCTATAAGGCGCGGGACGGGAGCCTGTGGGTCGGTACGTATGGGCAGGGGTATTATAAATACTGGAAAGGGCTTTTCCGCGCCCTTCCGCTGGACCCGGAGCACTACCTGGAGGCGGCCCATGCTTTCCTGGAAGACCACGAGGGGTATTTCTGGATCAGCACGAACCACGGTCTTTTCCGGATCCGGAAGGCGGAATTGGACAGCGCCGCCTGTGGGGTGGGTTACCGGCCGCTGATGTATTATTTCGACAAGTCGTGCGGCTTCCGGACCAACGAATTCAACGGCGGCTGTCAGCCCGCGGTGGTAGAGGACGGCGCCGGTCACGCCTTTTTCCCGTCGATGAACGGGATCGTGGGGTTTACCCCGGACAGCTGCCGCGCGGAAATGGCCGGAGGGCCTTTGCTCGTCGACGGCATGACGGTGGATTCGGTGGCACTGGATTGTAGGAAAAATAATAAGATCGGCGCCGACTTCAACCGGATCGTCGTGCAGGTGTCGACCCCGTTTTATGGGGCGCCGGAAAACCTGCACGAGGAGTACCGCCTGGTGGGGGATACCTGGTTCCCGGTGAGCAGCGACGGTTCGATCGTCATCAACAAGCTCCCCTACGGGGCGTACACCCTTTCCATCCGGAAGTGGAACGGGTACCGGTTTGACAAGGTCCACGTGGTGTTCCGCGTCTTGCCGCACTGGTATGACGAGCCCCTGGTCTGGGTGGTGGTGCTCGTGGTCCTTTTTATCGTCATCCTGTACATGCGGTACCGGTTCTGGCGGTTGCAAAACCTCCGGTTGCAACGCAAGGTCGCCGAGCGGACCTTTGACCTGGAACGGAGCACGCTGATCAAAAACAACCTGATCTCTGTTATCATGCACGACCTGCGGTCGCCCCTCCACGCCCAGGACCTGCTGATTAAAACGCTCTACCGTCAATACCAGCGCGCGGGGGGTGGCGACCTGACTTATATCCTCGGGGAGCTCCAGACCTCCAGCCGGAACGTGGTCCAGTTTACCTCGGACTTCCTGGTATGGTACCACAGCCAGCAAACGGGTTTTTCGCTCATGCTGGAGCGCGTCACGCTCCAGCCCTTTGTGGCACAGATCCTGGATTTCCACCAGGCGGCCGCTGTACAGAAAGGGATCGTCCTTGGACAGGACATCGATCCCACGCTGACGCTGTGGACCGACCCCCACCTGCTCGCCATCGTGCTCCGGAACATCGTGGACAATGCTGTTAAGTATACGGCCAGGGGGAGCGTCCGCGTACACGCGTCCGTGTCCGGGACCGATGTGCGCATCCGGGTCGCCGACACGGGGAAGGGCATGTCACCGGAGGTGCTGACGGCGCTGGTGTCCGGAGACACGGAGCTGGTGTCCGGCGACGCGGCGCCCAAGATCAGCTCCAGCGGCGGCCACTTTCTGGGGTATCGTTTTATCCGGGATTTTATCGGTCAGCTCGGGGGCGACATCGCCATTGAAAGCGCGTACGGCAAGGGGACGACGGTGACCGTCGTGTTGCCGCTGAGACCGGCTTAGTCGTCTTCCACCGGGTTCCCTTCCCCCAGGGGAGGTTCCCCCCAGGCCCACGCGGCGTCTTTGCGCAGCCCGTCGGGTCGCGGTTTCCGGCCGCGGATGGTAAAGACCGTCCGGTAGTCGAGGTCGCTGAAGGGTATCTCCGTATCGAGGATGGCCCGGTATTCTTCTTCTGTCAGGTCGGCGTCCAGCCAGCGCTTCGACTTGTCGAAAGGCAGAAACAGCGGCATCCGGTATTTGTTGTCCCCGTGGTTGTGGATGTTCTCCATCCCATCGTTGGCCTTGCGGGTGATCAGCGTAAAGGTCCAGACGTCCACGACCTCGCCCGTGTCGGGGTCCGGGAGCCGGGCCACCGAATACAAACCGGGCAGGAAGAATGTTTTTTGCGTTTTCGGCCAGATAAGGTAGGGGACCATGTTTGGCCAGCCCGTGATCTTGCGGTGTTCGTAGATCCCGGTGACGGGGATCAGACAGCGCCGGTTCCGGATCTGGTACCAATACGACTTCTTGTCGTCCAGGATCCGCTCGCTCCGTGCGTTCAGGAAGTTGTTCCGCCGTTTGGAAAGGTCCTTGTAAAACGCCTTGACGTCCGGGTTTTTCTCCAGCTTTTTGCCCGCATAATATTCGATCACGGCCCAGCTCATGCGCCGGAGGTGCGGCCGGGTCTCGTCCTTCGGGACATAGATGATCGGCCAATCAGGGTAGACAAAGTTCCCCATGGCGTGGACCATGCTGTCGTAATCCAGTTCCAGCTGTTCGTCATACACGAGGTCGGGGAAATAGTCCTGCAGGGTTTCTATGGTGGAGGTGAAGGAGATATCGTAACACATGGCTACATTCTTTCGATGTCCGCAAAAGGAATTTTTATCTCATGCGCGTGGTAGCGTAAGGTAATAAAAATCTCCCCGAACTGGACGAAAAGGTTGCTCCGGATTTCGTCCCCGCGGCGGGGATCCCAGGTCAGTTTTTGCGAGACATACCGCCGGATCTGGTGTTCGACGCCGGGGCCCGGGTCCCAGGGCACCCGAAGGATCGGCACAAAGACCGGGTAGCCCCGGACACCGCCCGCCGCGGTATGCAACCGGGCGAGGTGCTCCGGTTTGGGCGTCTCGTAAAGAAACGCATAAGGGTCGGTCGCGATCGCCTGGAAGTGGATCTGCGCCTGGTTGATGTTGTCGTAATGGGTGAGCAGGAGCGCCGCCTTCAACCCCTCCTGGAAGGGATCCTTCCCCCGCGGGTACGACTGCCGCACGAACCAGTAGTGGTGCGTCTCCAGCAGGCGTTGCAGCAACCGTGCGTCCAGTCTTGTAAAGGGATTGAGCATGGCTAATGGCGAATGGTTAGGATTTCATCCAACCGGGTGGTAAACCGGCGGGACAGGTGGGCCTGGCGCAACCGGAACTTCCGGTCGAACCCCTGCGCCCCCAGGCGGACCAGGTCCTTCCCCAGGGCGCGGTTGAGCTGGTCCATGGCCTGCATGGCCTTCCGATGCCGCGGGCTTTCCGCGTCCGCAAAAAGGCTGTGCTGGACCTGGGAATCGGGCACCAGGTCCAGCACGGCGACCCCGCACTTGCTGTACGCATACCCCGGACGGTAAAGGATGTCCAGGGCGCCGAGGGCATGGGCAATCAGGCGCCCGCTGTGGTTCGTCGCCACCGGCAATTCCAGGGTGATGGACTGGTAGTACTGCTGGTCCTCCGGCCGGTGGGCGTTGGTCCGGAGAAACACCTGGAGCCGGGTGGCGCTGCTGTGCTGCCGGCGCAGCTTTTCCCCGACGCTCGCGGTGTAGCTGGCCAGCGCTTCCGAGATGTCTTCCTTGCGGGTGAGGGGGCGGCCGAAGCCGCGGGCGGTGCAGATGTTTTTCTTGCGCGACGCAGCTGCGGTCCCTCCGGCGTGCGGCCCCTCTGTGCCCTCCCAGGCGATCGCCTGCCGCCCATTGAGCTCCGCCAGCATCCGCTGACCCACCACCGTCAGGTGCTTGCGCATCCACTCCTCGGGGACCTGCGCCAGGTCATACGCGCTGCGGATATGGTATCGCGTGAGCGTCTTGGTGTGCTGCGGGCCGATCCCCCAGACCTGGCTGACCTCGGTGGCTTTTAAAAGGGCGATCCGCGCGTCGTCGCCGGTCACGACGTGGACGCCCTTTTTAAGCTTTTTGGCGTAGCGGTTGGCCATCTTTGCAAGGGTCTTGGTGGGGGCGATACCGACGCTCACGGGGATGCCCTGGTTGCGGAGCACGCTGCGCCGGATCTCGCATCCCGTTTGCTCCAGGTTATGGTAAGGAAAATGATGAAAATCCAGGAACGCCTCGTCTATGCTGTACACCTCCATGCGCGGGCAAAACGTAGACAACGTCGCCATGACCCTCCGGCTCATATCCCCATACAACGCATAGTTCGAGCTAAACACCACGACCTCCGGGTTTTTCAGTTGAAAACCGGGCGCCCCCATCTCGATCCCCAGATCCTTTGCTTCCTGGCTCCGCGCAATCACACAACCGTCGTTGTTCGACAACACCACGACCGGCCGGTGATGGAGGGAGGGATCAAAGACCCGCTCGCAAGAGCAATAAAACGAATTACAGTCCACCAACGCTAGCATACATCCTTGAGGTTTTTGGGGTCGGAAATAACGTGCGTGACGACGCCCCAGATCCGGAAATCCATCCCTTCCACGATCTCGATTTCTTTATATTTGCTGTTCGCCGGCACCAGTTTTTGTTTGTGGTCGTTTACTTTCAGGTACTTAATCGTGAAGTCGCCGTTGACGCTGGCCACCACGATGTCGTTGTTTTTGGGCGTGATGGATTTATCCACCAGCAACATGGCGTTCGGCGGAATAAAAGCATTGATCATACTGTACCCCTGGCTCCGGACGACAAAGGTCGAATCCGGGTGGCTGACGAGGTCATTGAGGTTGATCCGCTCCTCCATATAGTCCTCGGCAGGGGAGGGGAACCCGGTGGGTATCGTGCCGGGAAACACGGGTAGCAAAAGCACAGGCAGTTCCATAGAACAAATGTATTGCTAAAAAATTTAGTAAGTATATGGACGCTAAAAATTTTACCACCACCATCTTGGTGAATACTAAAGACACCAATGCGGTGTACGACGCCATCAACCACGTCCGCGACTGGTGGACGGGTGAGATCGAAGGCGGCACCTTCGCTCTTGGCGATGAATTCATCTACCGTTACGGGGACCTCCACTACAGCAAACACAAGCTCGTAGAAATGATCCCCGGCCGGAAAATCGTCTGGCAGACCACCGACAGCCGGTTGAATTCCTTTAAAGACAAAACCGAATGGAACGGCACCACCATCACTTTTGACATCACGCCAAAGGACGGCCAGACCGAAGTCCGTTTTACCCATGCGGGCCTCGTTCCCGCGTTCGAATGCTATGGCGATTGTTCCGGCGCCTGGACGGGTTTTATACAAAAAAGCCTGCGCAGCTTTATCGAGACGGGGAAGGCGGAGCCTGCCTGGTAAAAACCCATTCATCATGTCCTGGTTACGACTTATGGAAGAGCATATCAAATCCGGAAAGAAGTCAAGAGTCCTTACGTTGATCGGAGAGATGTGGCCGGCTTACCTGATCGAAGTCCTCGTGATCATCCTGGGCATCACTATTACCCTTGCCCTGGAAGAGTGGAGGGACGTCAGCAGGGAAGAACGGCTGGCCTCCATCTACAACAAGAACCTCCAGACAGACATCGCGACGGATCTTCAAACGCTGCAATACACCACCGGCAACACCCGGGCCCTCATCGACCGGGGCAACGAGCTGCTCGCGTTCGCGGACGATCCGGAAAAGGCGCCGCTTTCCCCCGGGCGGCTCGACACCAACCTCCAGATGGTGCTGGGGCGGCCGGATTTTATTTCCAGCGACCCCACCTTCTCGGACCTGAAAAGCTCCGGGAACCTCCACCTGATAAAGGACATACGGTTGAAAAACCTTTTGTTTGCCTATTACAGCCTTGTGCAAAACATCAGGGAAGTGCAGGACGCAGAGCGCCAGGCCACCATTGTCATCTCCGCGCCTTATTTCCTCCACGCGTTCCCGCTGGGCACCGGGGCGGGCGCCGGGATGCCTCCCCGGCAACTGGCGGCATTGGCAAAGGACATCGGGTTTCGCAACAATGTCCTGCTGAGGGTCAGCAACCGGAAGGAGCTGCTGGAGGATTACGAGCGGGCGACGACGCTGGCTGGGCAGGTCAGGGACGCCCTGCGGGCAGGGGAGTAGGTGTAGCGCCGGAAGCATTGTACTTGCTCCTGTATTCCAGCGGCGACATCCCGGTGACCTTCCGGAACACATCGCGAAAGGCCTTTACATCCGAATAGCCCACGTCATACATCACCTCGTTGATGGTCTTGCGGCTGGTTTCGAAGGCCTTTTTGGCCGCCTCGATCTTGACCCTTTGGGTGTATTCCAGGGGCGTATTCCCGGTGGCCTTGATAAACCGTCGGTCGAAATTGCGGCGGCCGATGGCAAACCGGGAAGACAGGTGCTCGATGGAGACGCGCTCGTGCACGTTGTTTTCGATAAGGGCCTGGGCTTCCCGGATCATTTCGTCGCCGTGTTGTTTTTGCCCTTTGAAGATGATAAAGGCCGACTGGCTGTGGCGGTCCATTTCGATCTGGAAGACCTTGGCGCAATAGATCGCCGTGGGGCGGTCGTATTTCTTTTCGATCAGGTACAGCAACAGGTTAAGGAAAGAGTACGCGCCACCGTTGGTATAGATCCCGTTTTCGTCCGTGATCAGCCTGTCCGTTTGCAGGTCGATCCCCGGGAACATGCTCCGGAAGTGCTCCGCGACGCTCCAATGGGTCGAGCAGGTTTTTCCCTCCAGCAAACCCGCGGACGCCAATAGGAAAGTACCGGTACAAACGCTGGCGATCTCTGCTCCATTTTTGTATTGGCCGGCGATCCAGTCGATCAGCGCCTGGTTACCCTTAACCGCCGTCCGGTAGTTGTGGTTGAGCGAGGGGATGAGGACAAGGTCGGTCTTTGCGATAGCGGTGATCTGGGTGTGCGGCCGTACGGCAAACAAACCGTCTTCGTATTCCACTTCCTTCGACATACCCGCCACCTCTATCTTAAAAAGGTTTTTCCCTGTCTTTTCCTTCCAAAACAAATTGGCCCTGCTCCATATTTCGTAGGAGCCCGTAATGCTGCTGATGTTGTTTTGTCCGTCGGGGACGACGATCGTAAGGTGTTTCATGGCGACCGGTTTTGGCAAAGGTAGGTATTCGGGGGCGTCCAAATCCCCCCGTCGGAATGTCTGCTTTACCCCCCACGGGTCCGCGAAAGGGACAGTAATTTTGCCTTCATAAAATGAATAATGCCATGAACTTTACCACATCTATTGTCGTCGATCAACGTACGGACGAAACCCTCAGGGCCATCCAAAATATGCGTGGCTGGTGGTCGGAAGAGATCGAAGGCCGTACGGACAAAGTAGGGGACGTGTTCCACTACCACTACAAAGACGTCCACCGCTGCACCATGGAGTTGACGGAGCTCGTACCCGGCAAAAGGGTCGTCTGGCTGGTCACGGACAACGACTTTAATTTCGTGGAGGACAAAAGCGAATGGATCGGAACCCGGGTGATCTTTGATCTGTCCGATGAGGGCGGCAAGACCCTTATCCGCTTTACGCACGAGGGCCTGGTACCGGCTTACGAATGCTTCGAGGTTTGCCAGAATGCGTGGACGGGGTATATCAGCAAAAGCCTGCGCGATCTGATCGCCACAGGCAAGGGCGCGCCCAACCCGAAGGAGCCCGCGTCAGTCTAGGTACTGATGGAAGAACTCGACGGTCCGCTTCCACGCCAGCTCCGCCGCGGCCTTATCATACCGGGGCGTGGTATCGTTGTGAAACCCATGGTTCGCTCCCGGGTAAAAGTAGGCCGTATGCGCGATGTTGTTCGCCTTGAGCGCGCTGTCGTAAGCGGGCCAGCCTTCATTAACACGGGTATCCAGCTCGCCGTAGTGGAGCTGGAGCGGGGCCTTGATCTGGGAGACGAGGTCCGCCGGGGGCTGGGGGCCGTAAAAAGGTACGGCGGCCGCCAGGTCGGGGAGCCGGACCGCCATCATGTTGGCAATCCATCCGCCAAAGCAAAAACCCACGACGCCCACCTTGCCGTTGCAGTCCGGCTGGTGCTTCAGGTAGTCGTAGGCGGCGATAAAATCCTCCAGCATTTCATTCCTGTCGCGTTTGGCCTGTAACTCGCGGCCCTTGTCGTCATCGCCGGGGTAGCCACCCAGGGGCGTCAGCGCGTCGGGGGCGATGGTCACAAACCCCGCCAGCGCCGCCCGCCGGGCGACGTCTTCGATATAGGGGTTCAACCCCCGGTTTTCGTGGACGACGACGATACCGCCCAGCTTTTTGCCCGCGTCGACCGGCTTGGACAACAGGGCCTTGATCTGGCCGCCGCCCTTGGGGGAATTGTACATCACGTAGACCGAATGCAGACGGGGATCGTCCGCCTTCACCTGGAGGGTGTTTTGGTAGTCCGGCATCAGAAAGCTCATCAGGGTGGGCACGGTGAGGCTCCCCACCGCATACACCGAGAGCTTTTCCATGAAATCGCGCCGGTTGATCCGGTTGTGCGCGTAATCATCATACAGGTCGAATACTTCCTGTTGAATGTCTTCTTTTTTAAGGGTCATAAGGAGGTGTTTTATGGGGGAAAAAAGATGCCCGCGTTTTCGGCGGGCATCTGAAGTGAGTTTATCGCAAGATCGTTCGTTCGGGACTAGTGGGTGTCCTGGTAAAGACGGAAATACAGTGCCTTCCTCAGGGAAATGTACGCCTGCTTCAGGTCGGCTTCTGCCTGTGCCTTTTTCCCGCCGAAGTCATCCGGGGCGTCGTGCAGGGCCTTCATCGAATTTTCGATGTCGTGCATGGCCTTGGCGATGTTCGGGTGCTTGGCTTCTTCGGCGCGCATGAGCTGTCTTTCGTTAGGGGCCGGGGGCCTGTTCCCAACGATCACGTCGATGTCGATGCGTACCTGGGCAAAGGAGATCACGGATGCCATCATAAGGATGGAGAAGAAAAACAGAACCTTTTTCATTGTGGATTTTGATTTTAAAGAAAAAAATGGTTTAGGCGGTAAGATAAAGCATTTAAACTATTTGATGTAGTTTAATTTTTTGTTACGCCATGCCGGTTATCCAGGGCATACGCGAGGAGTTTATCGAAGTTCCCGGCGTCGACCGCAGGGGCAGTTGGCTCCCCCGCGCCGGGTACCGCAAACTCCATGGGCGCCGACGTGATGTAAGGCGTGAAGATAGCCCCCACCGTTTTGTAATACATCGTTTCCAACTCGTTGAGCTCCATCAGGGGCGGTTCTGCCACGTGTTGCATGCCCTCCATACCGATGGCGGTTGTCATCGCGGGAATATAGCAGTCGTGTTTGGTTTCGCCCGTATTGACCAGGTGGAAACTATCGGTGCCGGTTGGGTGCAGCGTCAGCCGGTACATGGCCTTTGCCGCATAATCGGCCGGTACAATGTTCAGACCGCTCTCGGGGTTATAGGCGACCCGGCAGGGCATAAAGGCGGTTTTGTCAAGGTCGTTTTCCTTGTACATCCGTTCCTTGCACCGGAGGAAAAAAAACATCCACGCATAAAACACATCGAACTTAGAAACCGCCCCGATTTCCTTTTCGATCAGACGGCCGCAGATCGTCGAGGGCCTGAAGAAGGTCGCTTTGATGCCATGGCGCCGCGTAAACCGCCGCACCGAAACCTCCGCCTCCAGCTTTGACAGTTCGTAAGGGTTTCTGAAAGACTGGTCGAAGTTGATATAGTCCGGCTCGATCCTGCCGGTGGTGTCACCGCAGGCATACGCCGAACCTGTATAAATAAAGTGCGCCACCCGTATCCGCCGGGCCAGGTCCAGCACCTTGTGCGTCCCGTCCACGTTGACCGACCAAAGCTTCTTTTTCACAGCTTCCGAACTGCGGAAGTCCGTGTGCGCGGCCACATGGAAAAAGAAGTCCACCCCCTGTTGCTGCAACCACTGTTCGTCCGCGCCGATATAGCTCTCCAGGTCGAAATGGAGACAATGGATGACCGCGCCGAGCGCGTCCAAAAGGCCCTTTTGTTCGCCTTTGTCCAGGGACAAATAGTTCATGCCGTCCGTCCCTATGATCTCGAAGATCCGCTGGGCGAGACCAGCCCTGCCCAACACAAAGATCTTGATCCGTGTCAGGTCGTCCAGGTGTTGTTTGATGATCTCGAACAGGAGGTTCCGGCCCAAAAGGCCCGTGGCGCCGGTCAGCATGTAGTGCAGCGTCTTTTTCATGGGAATGGATGTTGATGTGGCTACAACATAGCCATAATTTGCATCAGCCTCCGTCGCCACCGCTATACGACAGGGATCGTCGGTTTACTACGCTTTTTTTTATTAATTTTCCTATATGTTCGACGTTTTTGCAAAGCACATGAAAGGTCGCCTGACGACCAACGAACTCAGGCAATTAGAGGCGCGCGCCACCTTCAAAAAATTGCGCCGCCGGCAGGTGCTGCTCCAGGAAGGGGAGATCGGCCAACACAAAGTATTTGTGACCAAGGGCCTGTTAAGGGCCTTCTTCTTAGCCGACGACGGCACCGAGCACATCCTTCGTTTTGCCGCCGAAAACACCTGGATTGCCGACCACGAAAGCTACCACAAAGGCACCCCCGCCAAATACAACATCGACGCGCTGGAAGATTCGGAACTCCTCCTCTGGGCCCGGAAAGACATGCGCGAGCTCATGGACACCATCCCCGCCCTCCAGGCCTATACCAACAGCCTCATGGCGGGCGTCATGGACCAGCTCGTCCACCGCAACCTCATGAACATCAGCTATACGTCCGAGGCCAAATACGAGGATTTCATCAAGACCTACCCCGACATCTTCCAACGGGTGCCCCTGCACATGGTGGCCTCCTTCCTGGGGGTGTCACGGGAGACGCTCACCAGGATCAGGCATGCGTCGCCATTGAAACACTCATGAGCGCGCGATGGACCTGGATCCTTCTTGTCGTCCCCTTGCTGACGGGGGCCCGCTTGCAGGTGTCGCCCGCCATCGCCAGCTATGTCGTTGACCCCTGGACACGTCTTCAGGGATCGCCGAATGTCAATATCCGGAACGGGGTAGGCATCCTGCCCGGCAACAAACTTCTTTTTGCGATCTCCCGGGAGCCCGTCAATTTTTATGATTTTGCCGCCTTTTTTAAAGCACAAGGGTGCCGGTATGCGCCGGAACAACAATGGGAACAGACCGATGGGGATTTTGGTGTCATTATAGCGTCGTCCGTTTCAGAATAACCTTTTAATATCGATGCCATGGCATGGAATCAATACTACGTATTCGTAAAGAACCCCCGGCAAACCGACCTGTCGGAAATCCTTCGTGCGCTAGACCTCCAGGAGTACAAGCCCTCCGCCGAAGTGGACTTATACGCCGCGAACAAAGCGAAGACGCTGTTTGCCGGTTTTTACAACGGGTCCCTGCTTTTTGCACACCCCAAGCTTCCGTATGCCTTTTTTGGCTTGGATACCACCGACACGGAAAGACGTTTTACAACGATCTTTCCGGATTCGGACATCGCCGCACTGGTCATCAACGAGTCGGTCAATGGCTTTGGCTATGCCCTGATCACCGGTGGCCGGAAGATACGGGTGAAAGACGGCGCCGATGGAGAAATTTACCACGATATGGGAGACCTGTTGCCGGAGGAAAAAGAGGTGCTGTCCGAGGAGATCTATACGAAGGAAGAGCTGGAGGATATGAAAAGCGACGGCATGTCGAAAGAGGAAATTCAAAGTCGGGTTCAGTTCGAAGCCAGCTTTCGGGTTCCTAACCGGTTGACCAGGCGCTTCCTGGGAGAGACGGTCTTGAAGGTCGATGGCGAGAAGGTAAAACTGACTATGTATAGCAAATAAGAAGTGTTATTTTGACAGAGCAAAATAACCCTGCTATGAAAAAGATATACCAAATCGCCTTCCTCGCGGTCGCCGTTCTTTTATTGACTTCCGCGACACCTGCGCACAAACAAATCCTCGTAAACGTTTACGCCGCCAATGGCATCAATTGGCCGGGTACGCTGAACATCGTCGGTGGACTGGACGAAGGTTTTCCACCCACGAGCTACACGTATATGGGCCAGATCGCCGCCGGCACGTATACGGTGACCCTTTCGATCAGCGGGCCACTCGTCAGCCGCACCTACATGCTCACCGGCGAGCCCACGCAGGTGAGCAGCAGCGGGTCGGTTACGTGGACCAATGTGTCTATTACGGGGACGACGGTGGCGAGTGTTTATGTAAATTAGGGAGTATCCGGAGATAATTGTTATCTTGGTTGACCATTATCCTCCACTATGCCCTCTGTTCGCCTGCAGTTGCCTCTCTTTACCTCACGCCCCTTTATCAGGAACCTGTATACCCAGGACATTGACGTGCCGGATTCGATCCCCTGCACGAGGGAGAGCTTTGAACAAAGTGAAACGTTTGTCCTCGAAGCCATCGACTGGCTGGAGACGACGCCGGTCAGCCAAAAGACGGAGCGGAGGAAGTTGCTGGAAGCATATATGACCGCATGGCTGACCCAATCGCCTACGGTCAACATCGATCTGAATGCCAAGATCATGCCCTATAATAAAAAGAACCTGGAATTGGTGATGGTGTTTATGAGCGGCTGGACCCGGTATGCTTTGCAGCACGACTATACGAGGGACCCGGTGCCGTGTAACCTGGCGGGGTTGAGGAGCGTGATCAAAGTGTACAACGCCAATGTAGGGCGCGGCATCAGGAAGGACAAGGCGGTGGAACACCTGGTGGACCTGGAGCGGAAGGGGATGCTGGAGGACTACGTAAGGTTACGCTTGCAATAGTCTGTCTATATGTATATATTTACCGGGTCCCCCGAAAATTAACCTGGTGAAGCATTTTGCTTACATTTTCCTGGCTCTGTCCGGCTACGCCCTTCCGCATACGGCGGTGGGCGGGGCGCCCCCCACACTCAGCAGCACCCTTACCCCGGGTCCCGTTTGTAGCGGGAGCGCGTTTTTGTATGTGCCGTCGAGCAGCAGTGCGCAGGTAGGGTATACGTGGAGCCGGGCGGCCGTTCCGGGGATTGCGAATCCGGCGGCGACGGGGGAGGGGGCGATCGACGAAACCCTGGTCAATACGACGTCGCTGCCCATTACAGTGTCCTATCAGTATACTTTGTATTCCCAGGGGGTGACGAACACACAAACGGTACAGGTGGTGGTCAATCCGTCGCCCACGGTGGGGTTTACGGTGAGCGATCCGATACCTTGTACGGGGTCGCAGTATATATTCACGAATACGTCGTCGATCGGGAGCGGTACATTGACCTATCAATGGGCCTTTGGGGACGGGAACACGTCTACGCTGACCAATCCCAGCGATTTTTATACGACGGGTGCCGGGGTCTATACGGCGACGCTGGTCGCAACGAGCAGCGCGGGTTGCCAGGCGTCGGCGTCGAGAAACGTGACGGTGAATGCGCTGCCGTTTGCGGACTTTACGCTGGCCGTTACCGGCAGCCCTGCCTTTACCGAATGGACCATCGATTATACCAATACCTCCCAGGGGGGAACGGCCTACCAGTGGGACTTTAACGGCGTGACCCAGAACCAGGCGCCGCCGACGAACCAGACGCAGTATACGTTTATGTTGCCGTATTTCCAGTTGGGCTCCCAGCTTACGGTGACCAATGCAGCGGGGTGTTCCCAGGCGGCCTCACAGAGCTTTTTTGCCCCAGGGGATAACTATGGCCCGAACAGCGAATTTTTTATCGGGACGGCACCGGGCGCGAACAATACGGACCGGGGCTGCCAGGGTGTTACCCTTTACTTTACCAATACCAGCACGGTACCGCCCAACCAGGTCTATACGTGGAATTATAGCGATGGCGGGGCGGACCAAGGCCTGAACATGACGACAGCGCAGCACACGTTTACAACTCCGGGTACCTGGCTCGTCACAGAAACGGAGGCCAGTCCCGGCGGGGGGCTGACCGCTTCATGGACGTACCGGACGGTCAATATTTACCCGGCCGCCACGCCCCCGACGTTCTCGCCGGGTATCGCCGGCGGCACGCTTTTGTTGTGCCCGGGACAAAGCACGGAGCCCTACAGCTTCGGCAACGCAAAGGAAGGGATGTCTTTCGCCTGGACGACGACCGGGGGCGCCACGGGAGCACCCGCGAGCGGGAACGGGGCCTTTTTGCCGGCCTTTACCGCGGCGGCGAATGTCAGCAATGCGCCGGTATCCTCGACGGTCAAGGTGACGGAAACGTCGCCGTATGGGTGCGGCACGGCTTCCTCCAACATCGTCGTGACGGTCAATCCCACCCCGGTGTTTACGGGCGCGTATGCGGCGCAGAACGTGTGCAGCGGTGCTACCGTCAACGGGTATACGCTGAGCGCCACCCCGGCCGGTGCGACCTATTCCTGGACCAATTCGGACCCCGTGACGGGGCTTGCGGCAACCGGCAGCGGGAACGTTCCTGCGTTTACCGGGACGACCTACGCGCCTGCCCCCGAGACGTCAACCGTCACGTTGAAAGCAACGAATAACGGCTGTAGCGCCACCACGGCGTATACGTTTACGGTACGGCCGTCACCGGACCTGTCGACCACGCTGGCGCCCGCGGCTGTTTGTAGCGGGACGCCGTTTGTATATACACCCCAAAGCACGACCACGGGCGTGACCTATAACTGGAGCAGGGCGGCAGTGCCGGGGATCTCGAACCCGGGTAACCTGGGCGCGGGGAACGTAAACGAGACACTGGTAAACACGACGGCGAACCCGGTCACAGCCGTCTATGCGTATACGTTGCAGGCGGGGGGATGCCCGAATACACAGGACGTAGACCTCGTCGTGAATCCGCTCCCGGACGTCCTTTTGCCGGCGGGGGCTGCGCAAACCGTGTGCAGCGGGGCGATGACGAATGCGGTACCGTTGACGGGCGATGTCACCGGAACCGTGTTTAACTGGACCAACAGCAATCCGGCGATCGGCCTGGCGGCGTCGGGCACCGGAACCATTCCGGGTTTTACTGCCGGGAATGCGGGTACGGGGAATATCCAGATCACGGCGCAACGCCCCGCGGGATGCGTCATGGCCGCGCCTGCCGGCTTTACGTTTACCGTGAACCCCCTACAGGCGCCCACGGTAACGGCGCCCTCGGGGACCCTTCTTTGCCCGGGGGATTCGGTGGCCCTGGTGGCAAGCGGCGCCCCGTCTTACCAGTGGTATGACAACGGGCAGCCCGTCAACGGGGCGGTGACGGATACGTACGACGCCTACCAGACGGGATCTTTTACGGTGACGGCGATCACCGCCCAGGGGTGCAGGGATTCAAGCGCGCCGGCGGAAGTCGTGACCCTGATACCGCAACCCATTATGGGCTTTCTTGACGTTTCGCCCGTGTGTACGGGTCAGGCAGTGTCCTTTACCAATGCCACGACCGAACCCGGGGGGACCATTCCGCTGACCTGGTGGTGGCACGACGATGCAGGCAATACCAGCACGTTCTCCTCGCCTTCTTTTACCTATCCCAATGCCGGGTCGTATACGGTTACCCTGGTGGCTACACCGGGGGGCTGTGCCACCCGTGAGGATTCCATAGCAAAAGTCGTGGTGGTGACGCCGCCGGCAAACGGGGTAACCCTGCCGGTGGTTACGACCGAAACCGGTGTGGCGACGCAGCTCGATGCCCGGAACTTTGGCAACGTCATCTATTTGTGGACACCGCCCACCGGTCTTTCCAATCCCCAGATCGAAGACCCGGTCGCGACCCTTGCGTCTTCACAGCAATACCTGATCACGATGACCCTGCCTTCGGGTTGTTCGACGACGGATACCCTCGAAGTGGAAGTCTTCCCCAAGGGGGTGGTCTATATCCCCAAAGCGTTTACACCTAACGGTGACGGGGTAAACGACCTTTTTGTCATTGCGGGGATCAACAACTATCCGGGGTCCTCGCTGACGGTGTATAACAGATGGGGCAAACAGGTGTATTTCGCCTCCAGTTATGCAAATGACTGGAACGGCGCGGGCCTGGAGCAGGGCGCTTACATCTATGTGCTGCGGCTGAATACGGGCAACGGGATCCGGATCTTTAAGGGGACGGTGGTGTTGATACGATGAGTCACTAATTTCTTATCTATATGCGGAAAATCTACTGTTTTCTTTTGCTGTTGCTGGCCACCACCGTCGTAACGGCACAGACACTCCCCGTCATCGCTTATGTGACGATCCAGGGCAATAAGCAGGGGACCTTCAAAGGGGGGCGGATCGAATGCGTTGGCTTTAGCTATGGTATATCGCAACCCATGGACGTGGGGACCGGTATGGTCACCGGCAAGCGTCAGCATACCCCTATCGTCATCGTCAAACGCCTGGACGCTTCTTCCCCACAGCTTTTGCAGGCCGCCTCTTCCAATGAATCGCTCAAAACGGTGACGATCGAATTCTCCCGGCCGGGTGAAGGGAAAGCCTTTCAAACCATCAAGCTGACCAATGCCTCGGTCGTGAAGATCAACCAATACGGGGGCACGGCTTCTCCCGAAAAGTTGCTGCCCAACGGCAACGTCCTGGAAGAAATCAGTTTTAGCTTTCAAAAGATCGAGGTCACGAACGTAGACGGGAAAACGTCAGCGTCGGATGATTGGAATGTCCGATAGACATTTGTCCGTATCTTCAAAGCAAGATGGACCGGAAAGAATTTCTCTACAAGATAGGTATAGGCGTTGCCGCATGGATGATCCCTTCGTTTTGGAATGATCCCTACCCTTGGGATGAAGTCCTGGCGGTGGCGCGCGCATTCGTTGCCAAAGAATCGCCCGACACCGTTTGGCCCTTTGAACGGGAAACGTCGACGGACAAGAAGGTATTCCTGCACTACTTCACCCCTTTTCCTTTATCCTTCGACAACAAACCCACGGACCAGGACTATTACCGGCGTCAGTACATGGAGCGACAGGGAGAGAACGGAAAGTTTCAGCACGTCGGCGGCTACCTGCGCGAGCGGCCGTTGGGCGCGGGCACCTTGGACGGGCCGCACTGGCAGGGTACGAACATGGCCATTGACGTCCTGCGGGCGCAGGCCCTGGGGGCTGATGGCTTCGGGGTGGACTTGCAACAACTGGACCAAGGCCGCTATTGGGACAGTGTGACGGCGCTGTTGGGCGCGGCGCAGGCTTCCAAAACGGGGTTTAGCATCCTGATCGAACCGGATACGGATATTTTAAAGGCGGTGGGCCCCGATCACCTCGTGACGACGCTCACCCAACTCGCACAATCCAAGGCGGCCTACCGGTTGCAGGACGGACGCCTGCTCCTGGCGCCTTTTGCCCCGGAAGAGCAGCCGGTCACGTTTTGGCAGGAAGTTCTAGATGGGTTGCGCAAGGCCGGTGTACCGGCTGCACTGTTGCCGGTGTTTAACAACCTGCGGCTGCACGCCAAGGATTTTGCGCCCGTCAGCTACGGCATGTCGGAATGGGGTAACCGCGACCCGGCGGGTGTCGACGGCGACGCCGCCATCCGGGTCTGGCAACAGCTAAAGGGACCGGACGCGATCTGGATGGAGCCGGTCGCACCCCAGGATATGCGGCCCAAAGTCTCGATTTTCTGGGAGGCTTCGAATACCGACCTTTTCCGGCATAGCTGGATGAAAGCGATCCGGGAAGGGGCGCAATACGCCCACGTGGTCACCTGGAATGATTATTCCGAAGCCACGGAAATCGAGCCGTCGAGCGGTACCCAGTTTCTTTTCTACGACCTGTCGGCTTACTATATCCAGTGGTTCAAAACCGGCAGGGAACCCCGGATCACCCGGGATACGATCTACTACTGTCACCGGCGCGATATTTTCCAACCCGGTAAGCCGCCGCTGCCGGACGACAAGCCTTTGAAACTGCTGGGCACGGGGATGATTCAAAACCAGGTGGAGATGATCGCGCTGCTGACGCAACCAGCCTTTTTGGAAATCCACCAGGGGAGCCAGGTCCGGAGCGTGCGGGCCGGCGCCGGTCTTACCGTTCTAAAGGCCCCTGCCTGTCTTGGCCGCCCTTTGTTCCGGATCGTGAGGGACAACGCCGTGGTCGTCGAAAAAGCCAGCGACTGGGAGATCATGGCGCAAACCACCGCCGAAGATCCTTTGTATGTAGGCGGGGGCAGTAATCGCCCGTTTGTCGTAGCTTAGGTGCATGCAACACGTAGTACTAAACAACGGCGTCGAAATGCCCGTCCTGGGTTTTGGCGTCTACCAGGTCAAGGACCTGGAGGAGTGCGAGCGAAGCGTATACGACGCCATCAACGTCGGCTACCGCCTGATCGATACGGCGGCGTCCTATGGCAACGAAACCGCCGTGGGAAAGGCCATCCGGAAAAGCGAGGTGGCCAGAAAGGATCTTTTTATCACCACCAAACTGTGGGTGCAGGATACCGGGTACGACGCCACCAAAAGGGCCTTTGACCGGGGCATGACGCGGTTACAACTGGATTATCTTGACCTCTTCCTGATCCACCAACCCTACGGTGACGTCTTTGGTTCCTGGAAGGCGATGGAGGAGCTCTATAAAGACGGCCGGGTGCGCGCGATCGGCGTCAGCAATTTTTATCCCGACCGGCTGCTCGACCTTATCCTGCGCAACGAGGTCGTGCCCGCCGTCAACCAGGTCGAAACCCATCCCTTCCACCAGCAACAGGAGGCGCAGCAACTCATGACCCGGTATAAAGTCCAGATGGAATCCTGGGGCCCTTTTGCGGAGGGCAAAAACAACATTTTCCAAAACGAGCTGTTGCGCTCCATTGCTTCCCGTTACAGCAAGACCATTGCCCAGGTCATCCTGCGCTGGCTGCACCAGCGGGGGATCGTGGCTATCCCCAAAACGGTCCGCATAGAACGCATGATCGAGAACATGGACATCTTCGATTTTCAGCTGGACCCCGTGGATATGGAAGCCATTGCTTCCCTGGATACGAAGGCGAGTTGTTTTTTTGACCACCGGGATCCGGAGATCGTGGCGTGGATGGCGAGCAGGAAGTTGGATACATAAATTAAAAGATAAACAGTTTGACCGGTGCCCGGTCATTCAGTTGCAGGAAGTACATGCCTGCGGCCAGCGGGCCGGGTAGGTCGACCCGGATCGTTTCGTTTGCCTCGACTTTTTCCGTCAGGATCAAACGTCCCTTTTCGTCATACAGGTTCAGCTTTGTATCCGAACCTCCGGTTTGGACAAAGAACACGCGCCCCGTCACGGGATTGGGATAGACGACCGTCTGCTGTAGCGCTGGCGTATAGGCGGCACTGTAAGAAGCGGCCCCGCTGCTATCCGGTTCCACGCCATAGACCAGTTGTCCCTTGTAATACACCGTGATGTGGTTGTTGACTCCAAATGTTGGTACCGCCGGCTGCCAGGACCAGTCGTTGGTTTCGTTGAAAACGCTCCAGTCGCTTTTCGCAATCCGGTATTGAATGTTGCCGGTGTTGCTGAGGGGATAGAACGTGCCGGTATCGGGCGCAAGCTCGAAATAGGTGCCGGCCGGCGAGAACTGCCCGGTAACGCCTATGGTCGCGTAATCGATCCAATAATTGAGCGGCACCGTCCCGTCCTCAGTAAACCAATACCGCACGCGCACGTCGCTATAGGAAACAGGCACGTTCCCCAGGTTCTGGAGCTGGAGGTAGGTGCTGATGGTATTGGTATTCGGACTGGAATTCTGGTTTTGATACAAAGGCTGCAAGGAGACGACGGGGGCGACGGGCGCAGGCTCCGTACCCCACACCAGTACGCCATTACGGTACAGCGTGATGTGGCTGTTTGTATCATACGACGCGCTGTTGCTGAAAGAGTAGTCGTTGGTCTCGGTCATGACCGGCCAGGCCGCGCCCGCAATCCTCGACTGGATTTCCCCGGAAGTGGTACCGGGTGCCAGCAGCCCGCTCGTGGTATCAAAGCTGTACTGTACATAGCCGAACGCGTTGGTGTACGGCTGCGCGAGGGGCACATAGACCGCCTGTATGTGGCTGTTGCCTATGGCCGCGTAGTCGATCCAGGTATTGATCCCGGCATAGTTTTCCGGGGTGAACCAGTACCGGGCGGTCAGGGTGCTATAGGTGTATGCGGCCGTATCAGCGCTGACGATTTGCAGGAACGGCGTGATGGTATTGCTGGTCGTGTCCCCGGAAGCATTCCGGTAAAGCACCTGGAGGTTGACGGGGAGGACGGTCAGCGGCTGACTGGCGGAAGCGGCGTTGTAGACGTTGTTGCCGCTTTGGGTGGCGGTAATGACAGTGGTACCGGGGGTAACGGCGTGGAAGAAGCCATTGGCGATAAAACCGATCGACGGGTTCGAACTCGTAACCGTCACCGGCAGACCCGTGCTGGCCGTCGCGATCAATGTGGCGGAGTCCCCGGGGCGCATACGCGCAAGACTGTCCAGCGTTACCACCTGGTTCAACTTCGGCAACCCCCAGAACTGTATTTCCGCCACATTCCCATACCCATTATCCGGCGCGAGGTACCGCAGGTAGTGGTATATCCCGGTATCCCCGGTCTGTGCAATGGTGTACACCCCGACGGTGGGCAACGAGTCCACGGTAAAGAGCGTCACCCCGTCGCTAAAGTCGGACTTATTGGCCCCCTGGAAAATCCCCCCGGTCATCCGTTGGGGAAACCCGCTGCGGGGCGCAAAACTGATTTGCGTCACCCGGGCGCCGGTATCCGCGCCGAGCGTGATGCCTACCCAGGCGCTGTCCGCGATGGGGGCGTCGAAGTAGGTATTCAGGTTGCCGTCCATGGCTGCCGCGGCGGTGTTCGCGGCCACGTTGCCATAAGAACCCGGCGTCCCGATCAACGTGCCGGTCAACCGGACACCCACCAGAAGACTGGCGGGCGCGGAGGGCGCGCCCACGCCAAAGGAATCGATCCCGCTGATGGTATAGGAATACGTTGAGCCGGCAACGGCCGTCGTGTCGGTGAAGCTCAACGCGGTGGTTGTACCGAGCGCAGTGGTTGCCCCGGGCACGGTATCTTCCCCGGGCACGACGGTTGCCCGCTGTACCTGGTAGGCGCCTGACCAGCGATTCGGCGCCCAATTCAATGCGACGCCCTTTGTGGCGGACGCGACGTTGGGGGCGGCCGGTGCCGGAGGCGTAGCGGTGGGCGTATCTATATTTTTGTACCCCCAAAACTGGATCTCCGCGACATTGCAGTACCCGTTGGTGGGAGACACATAGCGCAGGTAACGGTACCGGATACTGTCCGTTACCGGCTCGTCGTTGTACACGCCCTGGGTAGGGGAGACGCTCACCGTATACAAGGGGACCGCATCGCTGAAGTCCGGCAGGTTGGCGCCCTGGAAAACACCACCCAGCATGCGCCCAGGGTAATTGACGCGCGGTACGTAGCTGACCCGGGTGATCGTGGCGCTGGTATCCAGACCCAGGTCGATGCCCACCCAATCCCCGCTGCCCTGGGGTGCGTCGAAATAGGTGGCGAGGTTACCGTCCATGGCCGCGGCCGCCGTGTTTTTGGCCACATTACCAAAGGAGCCCGGGGTGCCGATGAGGGCGCCGGATAATTTGATGGGAAGCGTAAAGGCCGTGGGGGTGGTGGCGGTGCCCGTGCCCAAACGGTTTACACCACTAACGGTGTAAACATAGGTTCCGCCGTTGACGAGACCTGTGTCCGCTAAAAAAGTCGTATCCGTAGCGCCGACGGTTGCCAGCGTGGCGGCGCTGGTGCCCCGCTGGATGGTATAACCGGTCGCCCCGTCCACCGGCTGCCAGCTTAAGGTGATCCGGCTATTCCCCGAAGCAAACGTGAGACCCGCCGGTGCAGTGGGCAGCGCCAATGGAAGTGTTTGCACCCGGGCCTCCGCGGTGGCCGGACCGGCGCCGATTACGTCGGAAGCAAGGACGATGTAAAAATAGGTGGTGCTGTCGGGTAGCCCGGTATCAGACCAGGTCGTATCGGTCAACCCGGATGCCACCGCGGCGTAGGGCCCGCCACTGGTAAGCGAGCGTTGTACCGTATAGCTCGACGCGCCACCGACCGAAGACCAGGTCAGGTTGATCCGGGAAGCACTGACGGCCGTTCCCTGGAGCGCGGCCGGTGCGGCCGGGGTCGCGCCGCCGCCGGTAACAACGACATTGTCAAAGGTGCTGCTGTCCAGCACCCCCGTGGTGCCGGAGCAAGCCGCCAGCCCCACGTAAAAGGTATCCGCCATGGCAATAGACACCGAGTCCACCACAAACCAGGTGGCGCCGTCGGAAGATTCATACCCGGTAAAGGTGTTCCCCGACCGCTGCACTTTATACCAGGTAGGCGTGACCGTATAGTCGTTTCCCCCGACGGTGATCGCCGAGCCACCGGTGCCGGACCGGTACGCGAAGCCGCCCTCCCGTCCGCCCGTGTCGCCCAGCTTCATCAGGACCATCCGGGCGTTTGATGCCAGACTTTCCCGGAACATAATCCCCGTCCTGCTCAGGGTGCCGCCCACGGCCCACAGCCGGGCGGTAAACGTGACGTTCCCCGTCGCGCTTGCACAGGCAAACGTAAACCCGTCGGCCGTACCGCCGATTCCGGTCCCCGAGCCGTTGACGCGGAAGGTATTGTTGCTCACCGACGCATACCCCGCACTCCCCGCCGGGCTGACCGTTCCAATGTCCTGTTTGACCCACCCCGATGGCAGGGTGGAGGATGTTGCCGCAGGTGTGGCGCTTACCTCGCTTGAATTGGCGCTCGTCCCCGACTGGTTGATCGACGCCACCACGTAATAATAGGGCGTTCCGTTGGTGACGCTCCCGTCCGTAAAAAAGGGGGATGTGTTGTTGTTCACCGTGGAGATCGTCGTATAGGGCCCCCCGCTGGTCTTGGCTCGCTTCACCAAATACCCCTGTGCCGTATTCCCCGGCGGGGCCGTCCAACTGATCGTCACCTGGGACACCTGTGCCGTGGCGGTGACTGCTGTGGGCGCAGCTGCCACGGGAGAGGGCGGGTAGGGCGACGCCGCACCTGTTTGGGTAAACGTCAAGGTGCCATAGCCAAAGTGATCCGTGCTTCCGTGTTCCGGCCGCATCAGTTGCGCCATCGACTGGACACCCGCCGCGCTTTGCCCCTGGAGGACGACATAGTGGTTGTAGAGCAGCTCCCAGATCGGCCGGTCATCCAGGCGTCCCCTTCCGTTGGCGGCCACCCAGTCCTGGCGCGGGTTGACACAGTTGTTGTAAAAAGTAAAGGGAACCGTATTCCAAAGGTTGGTCTCCGCCACATACTCCGCCCCTGCCATCAGCCGGTTCGACGCATAGGAAAACAGGTCCAGCCCCTGGTTCCAGGCCACCTGGCACGCATAGCCCATCATGCCCACGCCCAGTTGCGCGTGCTCCTGGTCCCGCCCGCTTTCCTGCCACTGACCCAACGGCCCCGGATACAGCGTGTACACCGCGTTCATGATGCTCCCGTTCCCCGCTCCGTTATAAAAGTAGTTGACCCCTTCGTTATAAATCGCCGTATCGTCGCAAAGAACCCCCATCGCGATCATTGCCCCCAGGTTGCAGATGTCCCAGTTCGCCCAATAGTTCCCGATACAGGCCCCGTTATGGTTCACCAGGAAGTTGTGACAGACGGGGTACCAATAGGTCGTCATCATCGTTTTGAACGCCGTAAAATGCGCGGCGTCCCATCCCGGATAGATCCTAAGTACCTCTGCCGCCAGCGCAAAGTCCATGATGGGTATCCCGCTCAGCCCCGGTATGTTGTCTCCGGTGGGCACCTGGTTCGTGGTCGCCGCCCAGGCGTTACAGATCCGCACCGCGCAGGCCGCAAAAGAAGTGTCTCCCGATATGTACCAACGAATGGCGTTCAGGTAAGCCGCGTGCGCGTCCAGGTCCGTCTGTTGACGGCTCGTCCCCAGGTTCGCCAGCGGCTTGGCCGTATACGTATTTTGCGCCTGGGGATCCGTGATCAGTACGTTCCAGTCGTCGATCCACGGATGCGCCCCCGCGGCCACCTCGGTCTTCATCCGGTCCAGGTCCGCCTGCGTATGCAGCCCCCCCGGGTGTACAAACGTTTGGGCCCTCCCCCGCGGAGCCATCACCAGCAACAGCAAGCAAATCGTAAGCGTCAATTTCATATATGGACTTTTTTTTGCCCAAAATAACGTTGGGCCTTGCCAGAGGGGTAGGGCGAAACCGTCAAAGATGAGGGCGATTTCGCGGGGGGTGCGCCAGGTTGGAGCGTAATTTGCAGGGAGGTCTGCATGACCTATGATTTTGAGACACTTGCTGTGTGCTTCGATCGGATTGCGGTGGAATTGCGGCAGGAGGAGGGACGGTATGTCGTCCATTCTAAGGGGGTAACGATTTACTTCCCGGGTTTCGGCGAGATGCTCCGCTATTTATCGAACACGTATCCAGGCCTTTTCGTAAGTTTGGCCCCCCAAAACCCCGGTAAATGACGAGCCCGTTGCAGGCGTTTCTGGAAAAAAACACCCGGCTGACCCCGGACGACATTCTCGATATCAGCGCCACTTTTACCCCCCGCACCGTGCGCCGGAATGACTTCCTGGAAGAAGAAGGGAAAGTCTGCAAACACCTGTACTTCGTCGGTACCGGATGCCTCCGGTTGTACGAAATAGACAAAAAAGGACAGGACATCACCGGTTTTTTTGCACTGGAAGACAGCCTGATCACCGCCTTTACCAGCTTTATCACCCAAAAGCCGTCCCGCGATTTTTTAGCGGCCTACGAACCGGCGGAGATTTTTGTGATCGGCCGGGAGGCCTTTTTTGGTCTGACCGCCCGTTACGAGGAGTTTAAAAAACTATACGACCGGCTCATCGAATTCGCGCTGATCCACTCCCAGATGCGCATCTACAATTTCCTGGGCATGGAGGGCATCGACAAGCTCAAATGGGTGATGGAACACGAACCCAAGCTCCTGACCAGGATCTCCAGCCGGGCCGTCGCTTCCTACCTCGGCATGACCAATTCAACCCTCAGTAAACTAAAGGCCAGGCTTTAAAACGTTGTCTTAAGACAACATTTTGGTCGTCCACGGGGGGCAATTTTGTCTCATTGTTCACAGAAAAACAAGAAACAATGAGCAAGATTTTCCTGTACGGAGAGTTTCAGACCTCCGTCCCGTCGTTCACCAAAGAGCTCTGGGGGCGCGTAAACGAACAACTCAGAGACGCCAAAGGCCTCGTCAACAAGACCTGGTTATACGGCCTGAAAACAAACACCGTCGGTGGCATCTACGAGTTCGACTCCGAAGAAAACGCCCGTGACTTCGCCACCGGTCTTTACGCCGAACAAGCCAAACACGTCGGGGCAAGCCTGACCGTCAAGCTGTTTGACGGAGAAGCCGTCAGGGAGGCCAGCAAGGCCATGCGGTCTCCGTACTTTTAAGAGGTGATCGGGGAAGGGAGATTAAACGAATGGAATTGTCTTTAGTCTAAGTTTTGTTTCCCACTACTAAATCTGAAAAAACTTTATGAAAAGACTCTTTCTCGTCCTTTTTGCATTATCTCCCTTCCTCAACACCGCTTTTGCACAAATCCGCATTTCGATTTCCATCCTCCCCCCCGAACCCTTTATCGTCCGGCCTGCCCCACCCAGCCCCAACCACGTCTGGATCGAAGGGGAATGGGTTCCCCAGGGGAATACCTACGTTCGCCAACCCGGCTACTGGACCGTTCCAGAAAAAGACCATATCTGGGTAAAAGGGGAGTGGATCCACAACCCCGACGGCAGCTCCTACTGGCAGCCCGGTTACTGGAAACCGATCCCCCACATGGGCGTACCCCAATGGATCCCCGAACCCATGTACCTCCGTCCTCCGAGGCCCAACAACCACACCATCTGGGTCAACGGCGAATGGATCTGGGAAGGGAACCACTACATGTACCAAACCGGTTACTGGACCGTACCCGACCCCAATAAGATCTTTATCAAAGGCCACTGGGCCCAATGGCCCAACGGCGAATGGTACTGGGTCTCCGGTTACTGGAAGCGCCTCCCCGACGAATGCTTCGTCAGTGCCTGTCCCCCAGAACCCCAGATGAGCCAGCCTCCGCAGCCCACCCCCAACCACGTCTGGATTGGCGGCGAATGGTCCTGGAGAAACGGCAACTACGTCTATCAACCCGGCTACTGGATCCAGCGCGACCCCCACAAGGTCTGGGTCCGCGGTTACTGGCACCAACGCCAGGACGGCGGGTGGTTTTGGGTTGACGGGTATTGGGAGTGGGTGTAAGAAACTCTTTTTGTCTTGGAAAGCCCCTGCGGAAGCGGGGCTTTTTTTTTAACATTTTGGCAAATGCGGCGGTGGTGGGGTTCAATAATTGAACTGCCTCAGATGATGATCCGCGTGCTTATACGCCATAGCCCCCACCTGCTCCCCCGTCAACCGTCCGAAAAACGGATGCACGATACCCGGCCCCGGTTTGTCCCCATAAGACCGTAGACACGCGATCCACGCCGCCTTTTCCTGGGCGATGTCGCCTTCCTCCCGGATGATCAGCGCGGGAAGGGTGGGTGTATTGCGGTCCAGGGGCCGGTCGTCGGATAAGACACGGGCGAGGGCAAGACGGCCGACAATCCGGCCGATGAAAGCGCGGGGATAGGTCGTGCGGCCGAGCGACATTTCTTCCCAAAGCCGGCAGTGTTTGACCATCTGGTAGGCCGTCATTTTACCCCAAAGCGGGGTAGTACCCGGTTCAAGGGCTTCGATCCGGGCGATCACGCCGGCGCATGTCTGGGGGTCGTAGATCGTCTTCATGGTTTGGGAAGTTGTGCGAGGGAAAACCAGTTGCCGGAATCGTCCTTGAAGATGGCTTCGGTGCCATAAAATTCCTTGGTGGGGGCTTTTTTAAAGTGGACGCCCTTGGCCTTCATTTCCTCGTAGGTGGCGTAGATGTCGTCGCAGGTAAACACCGCCACACCAAAAGTTCCGGTCTTGACCAATTCGGTGAGCAGGGCGACCTTTTCGGGGGTGTTGGCATTTTGTTCGACCGGTGACAGGATGAGCTCGACGTCGGGTTGGCCGGGGGGCGATACCGTTAGCCAGCGGCCGCCCTGAGGCATGGGCACGTCTACGACGGGCGTGAATCCGAGTTTGTTTACGTAGAAGTCGTGGGCGCTGGTCTGGTCGAGCACGATGATGCTGCTGTGCGTCAACTTGGAAATCATGTCCTTTTTTTTATCAAAGGAAAGCCTTTCGCCCACAAATGGGTTATCGAAAATTGTCATTTTGGAAGCCAGCCACGGCTTTCTGCAAAACAGCCGGGTATGAACCGGAGGGGGGCGGCCGCCTTTTCGGCCTTGAGGACCTGTTGCTGTGCGAGGTAGGCGGAGGGGGTATGACCGGTGACGCGCTTGAACAAAAGACTAAAGGAACCCAAGCTTTCAAACCCAACGGCGTAGCATACCTCCGTCACCGGGCCGCCGGCGTCGAGCAGCGCCTTTGCCTTCTGGATACGTATAAATGTCAGGTATTGGTGGGGCGTCCGGCGATAAGTGCTTTTGAAAAGTTTGATAAAATGAAACTTGGAAAAGCTCGCCTCATCCGCAATAAGGTCCAGGTCGATGGCCTCGGCATAGTGGCTGTCGATAAACAACTTGGCCTGGACGAGCCGGCGGTAGAGGTACATCTTGGGGTAGTCGCTCATATAGCTTCCCGCAAGATAGAAAAAGACTTCCGTTTTGCCTCCTGGTCATATATCGGGCTGCTGATCATGAGCTCGTCGACGCGGCTTTCCTTGATAAAAGCGGACAGCTTTGTCCCCAGGCTTTCCTTGTTTCCCGTAAAGGTACAGGCCGTCATGGCCTGGACGGCGTTGTAGACTTCGGGGACCTTGAGGATATCGGGTAGGGCAGCGGGCGGTTGCAACGGCCGGCGTTCGTTGGTGATGATCCCCAGGAACATCCGGTACAGGCTGGAAGACAGCCATTCGGCTTCCTCGTCGGTGTCGGCGGCCATGACGTTGACACAGGCCATCATGTAGGGCTTTTGCAGTTGTGCGGACGGCTTGAACTCCCGCCGGTAGATGTCGATGGCGGCCCAAAGCTGCGCCGGCGCGAAATGCGCCGCAAAAGCGTAGGGCAGCCCCATCTGTGCGGCCAGGTGGGCGCTGTCGGTGCTGGACCCCAGTATCCAGATCGGGATGGTCAACCCTTCGCCGGGAAACGCATGTACCCTGCCGTCTGCATTGTCGGCGCTAAAATAGGTTTGCAGGTCCCGGATGTCCTCGGCAAAATGATACGCCGCCGACATATTGTTGCGCCGGAGCGCCATCGCGGTAACCTGGTCGGTCCCGGGCGCCCGGCCGAGCCCCAGGTCGATGCGCCCGGGGTATAAGGTTTCCAGGGTGCCGAACTGCTCGGCCACCACGAGCGGGGCGTGGTTGGGCAGCATGATGCCCCCTGAACCCACCCGGATATGTTGCGTTTGCCCGGCGACGTGGCCGATCAGCACCGCGGTGGCAGAGCTGGCGACGTGTTGCATGTTGTGGTGCTCCGCCATCCAGATGCGCGTGTACCCCAGCGACTCTACGTGCCGGGCGACCGCTGCCGTTCCTGCGATCGCTGTCCCGGCGTCTCCTCCCTGGCCAACGATGGCCAGCTCCAGCACGGACAATGGAAATCGATTCATGGGCACAAATGTATCGATAAATATCGATCTATTTTTCCGGCGGGAATTCAAATATGCTCAAAGTAATAAACCACGAGGTTGCCGAGCGCATTTGGATCCGTATCCGGTATCGAATGGACCGGGACCTTGTTCCAGGTCTGAAAAATCACCTGCTCCGGGTGGATCCCGGACGCTTCCACGATCCGGATGTGGTTGCGTGCCTGCTCCATCCACTCGGCGTCGGTTTTGGCACTGCCGCCGCCGTTGTAGATCATGCCGACCTCCATGCCGTTTTCCCTGGCGGTAGAAGCTACCGTTCTCGCCAGTGTCATGATCGCCGTGGTAGAGGCTATGGCCGGGTTTGCCCAGTCAAAGTCAAGCCGCAAAAAGTTGAGCGATGTACCCGTTGCCGCACGGAAGGCCTTTACCCAGGCGGCCATATCCGCCTGCCAGTTGGGCTGGTTACTCACCGCCGGGAAGGGTTCGATGTCACCGATGACCTCGTGCGGAAAGGCCGCCGTATACACCTTGATGTTGACCGCCACGCGCCCGGCCAGGTCCTGAAGGGAACTCCGGCAGGCGTTTTTGCCGGTATAGTAGTGTCCGAACCACAACGGCTCGTCCATACCGATATAGGTCAGCGTCCCCCCGGCCTTTAACAGCTTGGCGACGATCTTGTTGGATACGCCCGGATCGCAATATCCTTCAATCCCGCCCCCGCACGGCGGCTCGTGAAACCAGTTCGTGGCAAGACTTTCCAGCCCAATGCCGATGTGCTTTTTTTGTAACACCTGTACGATGGTCAACAAAAGGCTATCCGATACCGAGGACAAAAACTGCATGCTAAACGCCATCACCTGGATGTGCTCCGCCGCGTTTTTCCAGGTCGCGTCGTTTTGGAGAGACCCGATCAGGTCTCGGCCGGGGTAAAAATAGGTCAGGGGTGGTTCTCCCGGGTCGAAGGGGGTCAGCGCGGGCATCATGGCGGGCCCCGCGTCGTTCGCGTCTTCCGGGTCGTTCGCGTCTCCCGCGTGCCGCGCGTCGTTCGCGGGCGCCAGGGTGAAGTCCGCCATGGCCGGCCGCAGCGTCTTATCGCCCGGATACGTGGCATCTACTTCTGCCCCGGCATCCACCGCCGCGTCCGTCAACGGCAGCCTGAACCGCCCGTCTGCATCCGTGACGACGGTGTCGAGCCTTTGCCTTGAGGGCGAAAACCAAAGGTTCCTTCTTAACAGTCCCCTGTGCGCGCTGTCCAGGAAAACGATCGTCGCGTAACCAGCGCGTTCGGCGCTCGCCGTGGCCATGATGGGGGCATGGAAAAGAAAAGTCTTACCAGGCGTGACGGTCACCTGGCTCAGGTTTTGCATCCACGTCGTATCCGGGCGAATCGCCAGGGTCCGGACGGCCGGGGGCGCCCCTGCCACCGGCAGCGTTACAGGGGAAACGACTTGCGGCGCGGGCGTACCTTGTTCCCGGTAAGTAATGCCGCCCACCGCCGCACCCGCTTCTCCGTCGCAAGCGCAAGCCCCTTCCAGGTTTGCCCGGAGACCCACCACACCCGTAACGGCACCCGCGGGGACCACGCCCGTCAATGCCCTATCGGTAAGGCCCATCCGTGCGCCTACGTCCACCGCATCGATATATACCGCTGCCTGGGACACCGATTTGCCCTGCGCGTCGGTTAGGCGTCCGGTCAGTATATTCCCCTGACGCGTGAGGGTCAAGGCCGATCTGGCGTGGATATACTGGTAAGGAATATTCATAAAGGCGCCGGGCTGATCTTCCGGCAACATGTGGCTCGGCAGCTTTTCCCACGTCTGAAAGATCGCATCATCCGGATGCACGCCCAGGGCGGTTTCTATCTGGGTAAAATGATCGATGGCCGCTTGCGTCCATTCCTGATCTGTTGCTGCATTCTGATCCCCGTTGTAGATGATGCCAAAGGGTACTTTTCTTTGTTTCAGTTGCGCGGCCAGCGTCACCAGGTTGTGCATGGCCAGGGTGGACCACTCGACGTCCGCGTGAAAAAAGGCCGGCGGTTCACCCACGACGGAACGATACGTATCGATCCACCGGATCAACTCCTCCAGTCTGGGCTTCGAGGCCGAGACCACCTCGACGTCCCCTACTTTTACTTTGGGAAAAATACTGCGGGCCATCTTCAGGGTTACCGTGATCTCCCCGGCGATCTCCGCCGCAGAATCGTGACAGGTGCCGTTTGGCCCTGTGTACCAGTGTCCAAACGTAAACGGTTCGTCCATGGCAATGTATTGCAGGTTGCCCCCGTCGCGTTGTATTTTTTTCAACAACCCTTCCAGCGCCCCTGGTTTTCCATACGCTTCCGTGGTGGCTGCACAATGGGCACCCCTTATAAGGAAGGAGCTCTCCAGCGCCAGGGCGATATGGCGGCGCTCCAGGTCGGCAAAGGTCTTTTTTAGCACGGAATCTTTTACCCTTTCGATATCCCCCGGGGCGAACTTGACGATTTGCGTGTGTGCGGACACCGTTTCCCAGGGCGCTCCTTCTACCAGCATATTTTGCCCGTCCACGCGGATCCCTCTCCAGACAGGGGCCCTGTCTTTTTCCTCCACACCGGGGCCGGTGACGATCCAGATGCGCGGGGCGCGGGGCGTGCTGCTTGCAGCCCCGGGTGTTCGACCAGCGGCCGCGGGCGTTCGGCTCTTGGCTCCGGGCGTGCTGCGCGCGGCCCCGGGCGTTTGGGCCAGTAACTTTCCAAAAGGGAGTAGTGTGAGTACGACAAGGTAAAGGAGCTGTTTCATGACCCAGTAGACTAGGAATCCTTCCGAGGGTTTATTGATGCTTTTTTATTTAACCTCTTGATGTGGCTGCATCGAAGACGCGGCAAAAATTACCGCCACCCACCTTGCCGATCTCATCCGGGGTGAAGCCGGCTTTTAACATCGCGTCGACTATGATGTAGTAGAAGCCGGACTTTTGGTCCGGCCAGGCCTGGTTCGTCCGCTCGCCGGGCCGCGCGGGGCCAGGTCCGCCTCCGGGCCGCAGCCCGGGCCTGTTCCCCGGCGTCATCTTCGTATCGGTTCCGATACAGACATGATCTATCCCAATGACATCCACCAGCGCCCGTATATTTTGCGCGTAGTCGAGCGGCGTGTCCGCCAGGTGCGTCCACACACCGATCACACCTCCCGCATCCGCGACCATTTTTGCCTGCTCCCTGCTAATAAGCCTTGGCCGCATCATCTGCGCCATGGACGGGTTCCGGCCCAATTGGGTATCGAGGCCGGTGTGGGAAATGATCACCGGGTGGGCCGCCACCTTGAGCGCCGCAGCCGTCGTTTCCGTGTTCGCGTGGGCCAGGTCGACAAGGATACCCAACCGGTTACATTCCCGGATGACGTCTGCCCCAAAGGCCGTTAGCCCGCCCCAGCGCGGAGGGTTTGTATAGACATCGCCCAGCGGCACGGAGGCGTCGCTGTCGTGCAGAAGGCCGAAGTGCCGGAGGCCCCTGTGGTAGGCTTCGGCGACCCGCTCCAGGTGCCCGTCCAGAAAGTGAGCGCCCTCGACCGATTGGATAACAACCGGCTTCCCTTCTTTATGGGCGGCGCGAAGATCGGCCAGGTTCAGGGCACGCGTCATACCGTTCAACGCCAACTGCTGGTCCATGGAAGCCAGCCCATTGATAAACCGGTCATAAGCCCCGTCCGTGTGTTGATAGTCTAGTGCGAACGTCATACAGATGGACGATAGCCCCGACCGTTTTATTTCACCCACCAGATCGATGTGAGGGCCCGGCACGTCCGCCGCAACGAGGGGTACGTCGATATGGTTGTGCGTGTCGATGCCGATGGTAGAGGCCACGATCCCCGCTACCCGGGGGTCGACCTCCTGGAGAGCCCATCCTGCCAAAGGGTTCAGCATCATGGCAGTACCCGCCCCTGCGACGGTGGTGAGGAAACCCCGTCGCGTCCATGTTGGTTGTGTTTTCATGATACAATGTAAGGATTTCCCGGGGCAGGAAAGCCCAGGACGCCTGTCTGGTTCACGCATGTTATATTTGGAAAATGCGCATTGCCTTTTTAGTTTGTTGTCTGGAGGCCTTTACGGCTTCGGCCCAGCCGCGCATCGTCAACATCGTCAATTTCATCCGTCTCCTCGAACCCCGCGACCCGAACGTGACGGAAGACGTGCTTTATCAAACCGTCGTCCAACAGGTCGCGCTGATGAAAAAATACCACCTGGCGGGCACGTTCCTGTTGCAATACGACGCGCTGATGGACCCCCGGTATCAACAATTGCTGAAGAGCCTCCCGCGGGACACCTTCGAGATCGGTGCCTGGTGGGAGATTCCGCAGCCCCTGGTGGAAAAGGCCGGGTTGACCTGGCGGGGACGGTACCCGTGGGATTGGAGGGCGAACATTGGTTTTTCCACCGGTTATACGCCGCTTGAAAGAGAAAGGCTGGTCGATACCTATATGCACGACTTCAAGGCGATCTTCGGTTATTACCCCCAATCGGTTGCCTCGTGGTTTATCGACGAGCATACGCTGGAGTATATGTACCGCCGCTACGGCATCGTCGCCTCCGCCAACTGCAAGGACCAGTATGGAACCGACGGTTATACGCTCTGGGGCGGCTACTGGAACCAGGCCTACTATCCCAGCAAGGTCAACGCCTATATGCCGGCCCAGCACGAGGCGGAAGAAATCCCCGTGCCCATTTTCCGGATGCTGGGGAGTGATCCCGTTCGACAGTACGACAACGGGCTGGGTGCGGAACGCCAGGGTGTCGTCACCCTCGAACCCGTATACCGCTTTGGGGGCGGGGACTCCACCTGGGTAGACTGGTTCTTCCGGGAATTTGTCCGGGGTGAGCCCATGGCCTTTGCGTATACTCAGGCCGGTCAGGAGAATTCCTTTACCTGGCCCGCCATGGCGCGAGGGCTTGCGCTGCAGTTTCCACGGATCGCTCTAATGAGGGATGCCCACCAGTTGCGGGTGGAAACGCTGGCCCAGTCCGGCGCCTGGTTCAAGGCGCACTATAAGGTGACCCCGGCGACCTCGGTAACGGTCACGCATGACCTCCCAGGCAGCGATAAAAAGACGGTCTGGTTTGACAGCCGTTACTACCGGGTAAACTTGCTTTGGGCTGGGGATACGCTCCGTATTCGCGACATCCATTTGTTCGACGAGCGATTGCCGTCGCCTTACTTGAATACACCGCTGACAGGGAATGCCGCGGCATTTTATACGCTGCCCTTTGTGGACGGGTACCTGTGGAGCGACGCGTCGGTGCTTGCCGGTCTTTGCTTTAAGGTAGGGACGGTCGCTCTAAAAGGCGGCGACCCTATCGTCACCAGCCCCGAGCCCGGTCATCTGCACATTGTCTGGCCGCTGACGACGGTGCCGGGTAAGATGATCATTGACCTGGATGAGCGGCGGATACGCATTTCGTGTACAGCGCCCTGGTTTGCAGAGCTGGCCGCTTCTCCGAAGGCGGCGTTGCCTTTTACGAGCGTGACGCCGAACCGGGTAACTGCGTCCTTTGAAGGGTTTTCGTATGGCGTATCCGCGACCCGCGGGAAGTTTTCAGAAGGATCGGTGTTACGGATGACGCCGGAGAACGGGGTGCTGGAGCTTAATACCGCGCCGTATTAAACTCCATTTTCCCCAACATCTCCCGCAAAGTCGATTGAGCTAAAGCCCCATTGTCTTTACCTCCCCCCACTTCAACACCGAAGGATCCCCCGGCACCGAATTCCAGAAACACTCCCGGACGGTCATGGTTTTGGCCTTTGTATCGATGGTGACCAGTTCGAACGAAAGAAGGGTTTCGTTTTTCGAGGAGAACTTCCCCTTCATGGGCGAATCCACCCGGAAACAGGGTATGGATATATTTTTGTCCGGCCCCTGCCACTGGTAGAATTCCGTGTAGTTGTTGTGTCCGTGGAAATACGCCTTTATTTCCGGATGGCGTTGCAGGAAACCGGCGAGCCCTCTTTGCTCGATCAACGTGGCGCCCTCAACTGTCTGGCCGTCCTGGTAGAGCTCCGGCAAAAGGTTCTCGAACTTATCGACGCTGTCGACGCCATGGTTTCCATTGGGGTTGGTAAAGAACCGGGGTTCGACATCGGGATTGGAATGTGTAAAAAGAAAAACAGGTCCCTCGCCCTTGAGGTGCTGTTCCGCCCATGCCTGGTCCGTTGAATCCGGCCAGCAGTCCACGAAGAGCAGACGGATACCGCCTATGTTGCGGATAAAATGGATCTTATCGGTGGTATAGTTATACGTCGCCGCGGTAAGGGGATGGGTGGGTTTCATCATGCGATTGTAGATCCCTGCCATGGAGCTGGCATCGACGCCGGGTGTCATGGGACGCCAAAAGCCAACGGCATCGGACACGTCGTGGTTACCCGGGCTAAGCAAAATCGGTGTGGGTTTATTGTTCCAGTCTTTTGTCCCGAGGAGGTGGTCGTAGTCCGCTTCAAACTGCCCCCAGGACGTTGCCGCGGACTGTACACCCTTTTCTTCCCGGTTGGCGATATCCCCCGTGATGAGGATAGCGTCGATATGCCCAATCGCCTGACCGGCACCCACACCGCCATCTTCCGGAATAGAGCCACTCGGTAGTTGGTTGATGGCGGCGATCATCGCGCGGTTCACCACGGTAGAGGGCACGTCGTCGGCACCCCTGAAATGATGCCGGGTAATCCCGTAATGGACGTCGGAGGTAAAGACGAATTGTAAAACGCCGTTCTGGGCGGAGCCGGAAAGCGTCAGCAGGATAAAGATCAGCAGAAGGCCGGAATGTCGTCTCATGTTGGGTTTTTGTGGCCGCGAATTTATTCCTTCGCCTCAGGACGCAGAAAGGATAACAAAATAATAATCATTTCTTAATACCTAACGATCATATCCATGGAAAAAAGAAATTGGTGCGTTTTCGGGTTGTTGCCGGTCGCGTCATAAGGGCGTAAGCTGGGGTCGGAGTTCCAGTCGTACCGCACCTCCGGCCGTATCTGCAGCCAGTCCGTAAAGAAATAGTTTACCCCAAACGTATGGCTGAAATAGGTCGTGGCAAAACCGGACAGCTGCCCCTGAACGTCTGAAAACAGGTCGTTGCGCAAACAAAGAAAGCTCTTTGATGAGAGCAACATCTGGGAAAAGTTGACAAACCCGATTTGCTGGTTGATACCGTGGACAATAGCCCCGGGGCCACCACCGGCGCCGTACCTGACGGGGCCATAGCTGGCCGACCCGCCCAGTGCCCCGTTGTACTGCCATTGATAGTAGGCCTCGGTCTGTATATGGAACGTCTTATTGAAACGGTGCCCCCAGGTCAGGGCAATCGCCTGTTTGTTGTCGTGTCCCTTCTTGAAATTGGACTGACCAAGGGTATTGATTCCACCCCAGAGGCCGTCGTTGTTATCGGCGGATACCCACCGCAACATCGCCTGGCCATGCCAGCTTGCGGAAGAATCCCAGGCGGCCACGTCACTGCCGCCATGCACACCCAGGATAAATTGTATCCTCTTGGAAACTTTGACAGTCGCCTGCACGCCGGTGAACGTAAAAGCATCATAAGTAAACATGACTGAGTGCGTGTACAAATAATTGTTGGTGGCCAGCTGGGCTTCAATATCCGGGGGAGAAATATACCGGCCGATTTTGAGGATCATCCCTTTCCAGACCTTGGGGAAGTACAAAAGGACATAAGTCTCCACCGGGTCGTAGCCGTACAGATGATTGTACGTGAAATACCCCTTGCTGAACCACCCCTTCGACACCGTATACCGGTAGTCCTGGCCGAAGACATTGCTCAACCGGAAACCCCAGTCGAAGTGACGGGTCTGGACCGTATTCGGTTCCCTTTCTATCCGCAGGACCAACTGGTCCAGTTCGGCTGAATTCGGTATGGTATTATACGTGACCGGTACATTGGTCTCCCGCGAAGAGCTGAGATTGAACCCAGGCACCACCCAGCCATAGATTTTTATCCTACTTGGGTCGTTTGCCAATCCCAGGGCTCTTTGCAAAGGGCCATCGGGCGCATCCTCCGGCAAACCGATCAAGGGTTCCCCATATTGCCAATCGGACGCGGGGAAAGGAGGTGAGGGCAGGGGAGAGGGGAGCACCCGGGTGCTGTCAAAGGTTTGTGAAAAGCACGGCGAGGCGGCCATAAGCAGGGCTATGGCAAGCAGCAATCGTTTAGGGGTCATACTGACGGTGTTTTAGGCGGCGTTTTAATTTCGGGAATATAATCCGGAATAAAAAGCCTCCTAAACGACTGATTGAATATTATTTATGTCGTATTGTGAAAAATTAACAATTGATTTGGTTGTGAGATACTTGACAATCGCTACTTACGAGATTAATTTTTAAATTTGTAGGATAAATTATATGGCCAAACTTACTTACTATACAAGCTTTCAGGATTTGAAGACCGATAAGGTCCATAAGAACCGAAACCAGTCTGATTCAGCGAAAGAATCGGAATTTAAGGAGTTGGTGGCCTTTCTTTCTGACCATCGCCATAACAAGAGCCGGCAGGCATCCCATCCGTCTTCTAAGCAATCAGGCAATGGAAAGTAGCTTAGCAGGTGATCTTTTGCATGTTTGCAAGATACTCAATAAGCATTCCGTAGAATATCTTTTGGTCGGTGGGACAGCGGTCGCATTACATGGCTATTATAGGCTGTCGCGCCAAACTTCAGGAAAAGTAACAGAAAAGCATGATCTGGATTTTTGGTACAATTCCAGTTATGGAAACTACTTTAAACTATTGGATGCGTTAGAAGAATTGGGGCAAGATGTTTCTTACTACAGGGCTGAGACCGCGCCAAATCCGAAAAAGTCGTTTTTCAGATTAGAATATGATAAGTTCACGGTTGATTTCCTTCCCGAATTGCCCGGTCTTTCAAAATTTTACGACTCCTACCATCAACGCGAGTATTCAAAGGTTGGCAATATCGAAATACCTTTCATTAATTACGCTGACCTGATTGCCAATAAACAGACTCAGGGACGAGCTAAAGATATAGAGGATATTAAACAACTAAAATTGAGGAGGGGCGATGCGGAGTAATCACACCATTTCGTAATGCTCCACCACCGGAAACGGATCATAGTAGTGATGCAATAATTTCTTCCACTCCAGGTATTGCGCCGATTGCCTGAAGCCGATCGTATGATCTTCCAGGGTTTCCCAGTCCACCAAAAGAAGATATTTGCTTTCCTGTTCGAGGCACTTTCTTAGTGAGTGTCCCACATAGCCTTTGATGGAACGTATATACTGTCCTGCGATGGCAAAATCCGCTTCAAACTGTTTTTCCTGCCCCGGCTTCACTTGTAAAATGGCTACTTCCAAGATCATAGGCGCAAAGCTACTGGTTTCCTTCAACAAGCTTCATGGCCAATTCCATTGACGGATCCCTCCCTGCGATGATATCATCGATGGTCGTCGTGACCGGATAATCCGGCAGTACACCATGACCGTCATTGACACCCGCACTGATCCGGTATGTAACCGTAGGAATTTCCGCCCTTATTTTTGTTTGTGGCAGGACAAACTCCTCCGGGTCTCCAGCGATGATATGGGCATTGCCACCGGTCTCTTCCCCGATGAAGACGGCTCTTCGATCTCTTTTAAGACAGGTACAAACGATGGCTGTGCTGGAAAAACTTCCGCCGTTGATGAGCACGAACAGTTTACCTGTAAAATGAATAGCGCTGGGTTGTATGGTGCAGGCCTCCTTCCCGTCCACCAAAAAACGGCAGGGGTGTAGCGCTACAAAGGATAGCAGGTCTTTTCCGGGCGGAAAATCTCCACCCTGGTTGTCTCGGAGGTCCAGGATCAGGTTTCGGGTAAGGTGTTGTTGGAGCAGGGAAAATACGCTGTCAAAGACCTTTTTATAATCCTGCAACACATCGGGATCAAACGTTTTTATGGTCAGCACCGCGGCATTTTCTTTGACCTGGAAAAAAATAGGCTCGCTGTTGGTCGCATAGCGGATTTGCCGGAAGTAGTGGACGCTGTCCCTTGTCAGCGACGGGATCCGTTTTATAGTCCGTTCGCCGGCACCGTTTTCCAGCTCCAGTGTGAAGGCATCCGGGTGACCAACGACAAAGCTGTATTGGGCGGAAAAATAATGGTTGAGGATCCATGCCGGGTAGGTCTCGTTATAGCCATCCCTGACCTGCCTGGACAGCAGTTGCTCCATGATGGAAGACGCACTGGTTCCGTTGATGGTCAGGATGGACATCCCCGGCTGGATCGTGCTGTCCGTCGAATAGTTTTCGACGACCGTCAGTTTGCCCCGCGAATAGTGGACCAGTAAGGGAAAGTGCCGCTCACTTTGATAAAAAAAAGCCATGGCCGAATCGCCGGGCAAAAACATCGTGTGCCCGTTCCTGATGTTGCTGTTCAAAAGCGTTACAAGACTCAGGAAGGCCTGGTCGGTCATGGGGCCGGTGATCGCATGATCCAGGCTGTCAAAGAACCCGTCCAGGGTGGGTTTGGCGATATAGCGGTAAATGCCCGGGTGGGTTTTTTCCAGGTTTGCCTGGAGGAAGCGCAGGTCCCTTTTCAAGGCCTCCTTCGAATATAACCGGGCTGGATCGTACGGCGGTGTTTGTGGCCGGGCGTATTCCGCAAGGATAAGCAAGGACAATAGAAACAGGCTCCGCATGCGGACTAATTTTTGGGAAAATATAGTACTTTAAAGCCATGGACGTCCTACAAATTCCCGTGGAATACCGCGGAGCCGAACACGAATTCGAGGCCCGGGTACAGGTCTGGCAATACGGACACCGTTTTTTTATACCGGTGGACGGCGTGGACTTGGTGTTTGAACGGGACGATTCCGGACAGTACCGGGCCCTGGTACCGGAAGAGTACACGGGAAAGCTGCCGGATAGAGGCCTTGTGGAAGCGATTGCGGCGGTGCTGGATGCCGTAACTTCACATTAATATTCCTATATGCAAACACCAAAAGACACCCTTACCCAACTTTTTGCAGGAGCAGACCAAAGAGACTGGCCACTGGTAGAAAGCACCATGGACGACAGCGTACTGCTGGACTATACCTCTATGGCCGGCGGAACACCCGCGCAGTTGACGCCGCGGCAGATCACGGACGCCTGGGCCGCAAACACCCGCTTACCGGTGGTCGCCACGGAACGGGTCAACCGGAAAGTGGTGGACAGTTTCTTCGTGGCGCTGGAGACACAACAATTCGACCGGCTGAAAACGATTTTTGCCGACAATGGCCGGCAGCTCAATCCTTATGCACCGGAGGGTTTTCCCAAGAGTTTTGACGGAGCGGAGGGCATTTATAAGCAATACAGCGGGCTGACGGCTCAGTTCGGGCAGATGACCTTTCCCCGCCAGATTTTTGCCACGGAAGACCCCAATTTCTTTTTTGTCCAATTCAAAGGGGCTATCGACATAAAAGCCGGCGGCCGGTACGAAAATGATTACCTGGGTACGTTCCGGTTGCAGGGCGGTAAAATAACGGAGTATACGGAGTATTTTAACCAGGTGGTGATGGCGAAGGCCTTCGGGATCACCTTGACTTGATGTATTGGAGCACAAGCCCCGTCAACGTGCTGGGATCCGTTTCCGGCAGCATGCGCGTCGGATTCTTCGTCCAACATTGAAAAACGGCCACGTCGGGTTTTGGTAAGCCGCTGGCTTCGTAATCCCGGAAGTGTTTGGCGGCCTGTGCGGTCCAGGCCGCGTCGGAACGATCATTCCCGCTTCCGTTGTAAATCACTTGCAGGGGAATGCCCTTGCGTCGAAGAAGCGCGGCGAGTTGCCGCATTTGACCCTGCCAGTTGGCGCCCCATTGCATATCCACGCGGAAGAAGGCCAGGGGGCTTCCGGTAGCAGCGTTGAATGCGTCAAACCATTGTTCCAGGTCGGACAGCCAGTTGCCGTAGGGTATCCCCACCGGTTCGACGTCTCCAATGCCAACGCCGGGGTATATCGATCGTACCTGTTTTACTTTGGCGGCGACGTCTTTGGCAATGTCCTCTATCGAGGCATGACAGGCATTTTGCCCGGTGAAGACATGCCCGTAGTAGAAGGGCTCATCCATGGCATAGCAGCTTACTTCTGCCCCGGCAGCCTTCAACCGCCGGGCATCCGACAGCGGTTGCGCGGCGTTGCTATACCCTTCCACGTGAAAACCGCAATGGCCATCGCCGCTCAGGGGCGACATGCCCACTTCAAGGCTGATGTGGCGGCGGCGCAGATCGGACAGCATATCCGGTAAGTTTATTCCCCAGGAAGGATTGAACACCTGGTTGCACGAAAAGCAGAACGTTTGTATGTGGGTGGAAACCTGTTGCCAGGGCGCATCGGGCTGGAACAGTGCCATGTAATCGGAGGGACCGGCGTTGGGACTAAACCATATTGCCTGGGCGTAGGTAGAAATGGCGGGCAAAAGCAGCGTCATCAGGCTAGCGAACTTTTTGAGCATACATAGAAGGGTTATCTTTGCAATATAAATGTTGTTCTCTATTTGCCGTGTCTCATTTAGACTACAAATCCCCTCAATTAGACTACAGGCGATAGCGTGGGAGTTTTGACCTTTGATGAAAATTAAACGTCAAAAATTATGGCACAAGATTCAAAAGTGTGGTTTATCACGGGGTCTTCCCGCGGATTTGGACGCGTCTGGGCCGAGGCAGCGCTACAACGGGGGGACAAAGTGGCGGCCACGGCGCGCAATGTAAAAAATATAGCGGACCTCAAAGAGAAATATGGCGCAAACGTGCTGACGCTGGCACTTGACGTAACCAAACCGGACCAGGTAAAATCGGCCGTAGAAGCAGCATGCGCCCACTTTGGAAGGCTCGATATTGTTCTTAATAATGCCGGGTATTCGTTGGTCGGGACGATCGAGGAAGCCAGCGCCGGCGACGTCAAAGCGATGTATGACACGAATATCTTTGGCACGCTTTCGGTCATTCAGGCGGCGTTGCCCTTGCTGCGAAAACAGGGTAGCGGGCACATCCTGGGTGTATCGAGCGGTCTTGGTCATGTGACGATGCCCGTGATCGGCTACTACTGTTCCTCGAAATGGGCGTTCGAGGCCATCCATGAAAGCCTGGCCGCAGAAGTGAAACCCTTTGGGATCAAGGTGACGATCATAGAGCCGGGTGCCTATGCCACCGAATTTGGAAGCCAGGAATCCTTGAAATTCGCCGCAGGGTTGGATATTTACACGGATTTTAAAACCCAATTTTTTGACCGCCTGAGAAGCCTGGAAAGAGGCAACCCGAATGCAACGCCGGGCGCCCTTTTCAAAATTGTAGATGCGGAACAGCCGCCGCTGCGGCTTTTCCTGGGAAGCCACAATTTAACCTGGGTGCGTTCCGCCTATGCCGAGCGGCTGGCGACCTGGGAAGCCTGGGAACCGGTCTCCAACGCGGCGCAAGGCTAAAAAAAAGTGTTATGAGCCATCATAAATTCCGGTCATTATCAGAGGCGCACCAGGCATTTGGCCTGCCAAAGCCCGTGCATCCTTTGATCACCCTGCTCAACAGCAGTAAAGTCCCGGTCGATGTCAAACAGTTTCCCGACGCACACGTGCTCACTTTCTATAAGATATCGTACAAGCCCAACCTCGGTGGACGAATAAAATATGGACAGAGCTACTATGATTTTGAGGAAGGCGGCTTGTTGTTTGCGGCGCCCAATCAAATCATCGGCGGCGATGGGGAAGACCGCAACAGTACGGTCCACTGTTCGTTGTATACGCTGCTCATACACCCGGATTTCTTCCTGGGGTATCCCCTGGCCAAAGAAATAAAGCAATATGGCTTCTTTTCCTATACCACCAACGAAGCGTTGCATCTTTCTGAAAGTGAAAAGGAAAAAATCATATCCATTTTCGGAATGATCGAAGACGAGTTGAACAGCCGGATCGATGATTTCAGCCAGGACATCGTGATTTCCCAGATCGAGCTGTTGCTGAGCTATGCCAACCGGTTTTACAAACGGCAGTTTACCACCCGGAAAGCGGTGAGCAACGATATGTTGCAAAAGCTCGATGACCTTTTGGACGATTACTTCAACAACGAAAAATCTCTCAACAAAGGATTGCCCACGGTGCAGTTCCTGGCCGATCACCTACACCTCTCCCCCAGTTATTTAAGCGACATGCTCCGGTCATTGATCGGGCAGAATGCGCAGCAATACATCCACGATAAACTCATTGACAAGGCCAAGGAGAAACTGTCCACCACCAGTTTGTCGGTCAGTGAAGTGGCGTACACCCTGGGTTTTGAGCACTCGCAGTCGTTTAGTAAACTGTTCAAGACGAAAACAAACCTTTCGCCTTTGGAATTCAGGCGGTCGTTTAATTAATCAAGAAAGTCGGCGGGGTAGACCTTGCTTCCATAGCGCTCGCTGATCGCCCTGGCCTCGGCAGGTGTCGCTTCGCTGACTTCTTTAAACATTTTTTCAAGGCCTGCCGGGATGACCGTACATACGAGCTTTGCGGGCTGCTCCGAGGTGTTCTTGAAGGCGTGGATGTCGCCCCCGAAAGGTATGTTGATAAAGGCGCCCTTCGATGCCTGGAATTTCCGCCCCACTGTTTTAAACGTTATTTCGCCTTCGGCGACATAGAACATTTCCTGCATATCGGGATGGGCGTGCGGCAGCGGGCCCCCGCCGGGAGGGACCTGCATTTCGATCACGGCGTATGCACCCCCGGTGTCATCGCCGCTGATGAGTATTCTATAGTGGCCGCCGGCAATGGACAACTGCGGCCCTTTTTCGCTGTCGAGTGTCAGGATCATTGCGCACCTTTTAACCTTTGCCCCAATTCCGGGAAACGAAGTACTGCGCCCACCCAAATCAAGGCCTCTACAAAGATAAACATGACCATGGGTTGATGGTGTTGGAGGGCAGTAGCGATAACACCCCCCATATACGCCATGAGCAGGAGGGCGCCCACAATACCGGTGCGTGGTACCACAAAAAGGACAAGGGACAGGATCTCGATCAATCCCAATATCCGGGCGGTGCCGGCGTCAATGCCAATGGCCGCCGTTTGTTCAATGATTTTGCTGTTTTCCATGATCTTCATCATGCCCGTCAATCCAAAAAAGAGCGCCAATACGATGGTTAAGATCCAGCCGATTGTTTTTGTTGTTTTACCTGACATAGTCGAGTGATTTAAAAATAAAGGGCAAAGTTATCACGGGTTGGTATACTTTTGTAATCTGTTACATATAGGATACCGGTTACAAAAAGGATACCGTTATGAAAAAGAAATATGCCTGTACGCTGGACGAGGAAACCTGCGGCAAAACCAAAATGGCCATACAGGACACGCTTGACGTGGTGGGTGGCAAGTGGAAGCTGGTGCTGCTGTCTATCCTGAGAGGGGGTAAGCGGCGGTTCAAGGAGCTGTCAAGGGAGGCGGAAATTTCACCGCGCATCCTGTCGAAGGAATTACACGAGTTGGAAATGAACGGCCTTGTAAGCCGCACGGTGTGCGACACCCGGCCGGTGACCGTGGAATACGCCCTGACGCCCTACAGCGAAACGCTTTCGGAAGTGTTAAACGCGATGAACAGATGGGGGCAGCAGCATCGCAAAAGGATTTTGGAAAACGGCTAAGTCAAAAGCCGATCCGGCTAAATCTCCCTCCCCGGGCAGGGTGATCTTTGTCCAATGAAAATGACGATCACCGGTTCCCTTGGGAACATCAGCAAACCCCTGACGGAGCTCCTTGTCAGGCAAGGACATACTGTCAAAGTTATCAGCAGCGACCCCTCCAAAAAGACCGCCATTGAAGCCATCGGCGCCACCGCCGCGATCGGCTCCATTGGGGATACCGGTTTTTTGGCCAGGGCGTTTACAGGTGCCGACGCGGTATACGCCATGATCCCCATGAGCTTTGCCGAGACCGACCAGGATGGGTATATGCGCCGGATGGCGGATAGTTATGTCCAGGCCATCAAAGGCACCGGTGTACCACGGGCGGTGGTCCTTAGCGGCTGGGCTGCTGACCTGCTCAGCGAGGGGAATGCAGAGAAGATCTTTGATCAATTGAACGGCGTCTCGGTCTGCATCCTGCGGCCTGCTGCCTTTTACAGCAACTTTTATATGTCGATGGACCTGATCCGGGGCAAAGGATGGATCGGGAAATTTCTGACGCTTCGCTATTCCGGTCTCGGGGCGTTGCTGACCGGTAAAACGGGCCTCCTGATGGGTAACTATGGTGGTGACGACCGCACTGTTTTTGTATCCCCCAAAGACATCGCTGACGCCGCCGCTGAAGAATTGCTGACGAACACCGATCCAAAGAAGATCCGGTATGTCGGCAGCGAGGAAATGACCTGCAACGAAGCGGCCCGGATTATCGGCACGGCCATTGGCAAACCCTGGCTGAAATGGGTATTGATTTCCGACAAGGAGATGTTGCAAGGTCTGAAAATGGCTAAGATGCCGGACAAACTGGCGGCGTCATTGGTGGAGATGCAAACGCTCATACACAAAGGGATACCGCTTCAAAACTTTCACCGCAGTCAACCGAAGTGGGGACGTGTAAAGCTGGCCGATTTTGCCAAAGAATTTGCGGTGGCGTATCATACTCCAAAAGCGTAACTTGTTGTATGCCCGCAAAGCAGCTCTATAGGATCAAAACCATCACGGAGTACCACCGGCTATGGCAACTGCCCAAGCCGGAGCACCCGTTGGTGAGCGTCATCGACTTCGCGGACATCACGCCCCCGTTTATGGACGGAGAGGTTAATATCATCTTTGATTTTTACAGCATCTCGTTGAAAAGAGCGCCCCAGGTTATCTTTAAATATGGGCAGCAGACCAGCGATTTTGATGAAGGGGTTCTTTTCTTCATGGCGCCGGGGCAGGTTTTTGGCTTTGAGGTCGATCAAGGCATTACGCAAAGACCGACGGGCTGGGTGATCCAACTGCACCCTGACTTTTTGTGGAATACACCGCTGGCCAGGTCCATCAGGCAATATGAATTCTTTGACTACACCGTTAACGAAGCGCTTTATCTCTCGGAAAAAGAAGAAATTATGATCACCGGCATCGTACAATCGATGGCGCAGGAATACCGCACGAATATCGACCGGTTTACCCAAAGCGTGATGGTTGCCCAGTTGGAATTGCTGCTCACTTATGCCGACCGGTTCTACCAGCGACAGTTTATTACCCGCAAAGTGGCCAACCACGAAGTGCTGGGTCGTTTGGAAGACCTGATGTCGGCTTATTTCAGGAGCGGTGCTTTGGCGACAGAGGGCCTGCCCAGCGTGGCGTATATCGCCGAAGCGCTGCATATATCTCCGGGTTACCTAACCAGTCTTCTTAAATTGCTGACCGGCCGAAGTACGCAACAGCACCTGCACGATAAACTGATGGAACTCGCCAAGGAGAAGTTAACCACCACCCATTTGTCCGTCAGCGAAATTGCTTATGAGCTGGGGTTTGAACACTTGCAGTCGTTCAGCAAGCTCTTTAAAGCCCAGACCAGCCTTTCGCCCATGGCTTTCAGGCGGTCGTTTAATTAAATGACTTTTTCTCTTCCGGGACTATTTCAATAGCAGACGGCTGGAGGCGCAGGGTGAAGAAGGCGTACTGAAAGCCTGCCGACAGGAGACAAAAGGCGCCGAATACGGTTGCGATCGTGATCATAGCATTGTGATTTTAAATACCACACAATACTACATCGAAACGAAAAGCTGCGCGGTTAGCTGGTTGTTAAGCAACCTGTTATCCATTTGTTATTGAAAAAAAGCTTATCTTAGGATGCAACCTCCCGCGATGATACCAGCGCATTCCCATACATCCCCTACACAGACGGCCAGCCGCGCGGCTGCAAATACGCCGGCATCAAACGGTGGACCCCTTCCCATACAGGCGAAATTCGCTAAGCTTAGCGAGGAACGGATCATCGCTGTTAGGAACAAAGCCAAGGAGGATGGAGAGGATTTGGATACCGAATATCTTCAAGGCCTCTATATCAAGGGGGAGGACGCCGCCAACAACAAGCCGCAGCTTTTCTTTAAGGTAGCCAGCGTCCCGAAAAATTATTTTACCGGCCTTGGCGGTGACGCAGCTAAGAATATCTTTTTGTTCGCGCATGTAGAGTCCGTAGAACAGGGGGAAGCGAAAGAAGCGTTGCTGAAAACAACCGCAAGCCCCAAAAACCTGTTGCAGATATTGCAGGAGGATCTGCTACTTTGGGACGAGAATGAAACCGGGCCGAAGAAGGTGGATGAGCTTGCAAACAATGCCGAACGTTTTGTCCCGGGACAAAAGGAAAAAACAAAAAACGACCTTGTCGGGAGTGTATTGCTGGGCGGTGTGGCGGAAGACGACGGGGGAGGATACGGATCCATCGAATTCCGTTTCAAGGTAACGACGGGTGATTTGTTTATTCTTTCAGGGGTTGATGGACAAAAGGAGGCATTGGAGGCGAAATACCCCCAGGTAAGGGTGCTCCCGGAGGGAAAGGACGACCTTAAAAAAGCAGGGTTGGCCTATACGTTGGCAAAATTACCTTATGCAAAGGAGCGCGTAAGCGACACGTATGTTTATGTTGAGGAGTCGCTGATTGAAGCGCATACAATGGCCCTTATAGAATTGCTGGCGGATCTGGGCGTCGATGAGCGGACTACAGGCGGCAGCTTGAGTAATGCATCGGCGGGGGCAGCCTTACCGGCCAGACCGATTGCGGCACCAAAGGTACGGGAGAAGAAATATGTATACCGCGCCACCAGGGGGAGCCGGGACGCGGGGCAGAAGGCGGCTATGAGCAACTTTTCCGCGAAAGACTACGTAAAGCGGTTTAGCGCGGACGAAGCGAATGCAACAGATTGGGAGTGGTTGCACATACAGGGTAGCCGCCTGGGCGGCCCCAACCGGCCGGAAAACCTCGTGGCGGGTACCGCGGATGCCAACACGCACATGATCCCTTACGAACGGGCCATATTCGAGCTGAGCTCCGTGGCGACCCAGGCGAAACCCGTCAACGTTAAATGGAGCGCCTCGGTACGAAAGGACGCCGATGGCAACAATACCCACGTCGGCAACGAGATCAGCATCGACGTCGCCTTCCCCAATGGCGCACCCACCGCCACGGACAACGTCAAACCCACCGAAGCGATAAAAATTTTCCCCAGCACATTCAAGGCGTCCGACAGCGCGCCGTTTACAAAAAAAGACAGGGATTTGCTGGATGCGGTGAAAAAAGGCGAATAAACCCGGCGATTTCTTCAAAAGCCCGGCGGCCTGCCGTACTATAAACATCCTTACGCAGCCATACATGGACCTGATCCTCATAAATCGTCAACCTCGACACCGGCTGTATGTCCTTTATGTATTCATAGAAATGCCTGCTGTCATCCAGCAATATTTCATTCGAACCGGCCATGATGAGCACCGGGGGGAACCGTGCCGGCCGTACATTTTCCGGGCTCGCCAGGTCCAGCGTTCCATCGCCCGCATAGGCGCGCGCAAGCATTTGTAACAGGTCCCTGGTCAGGACTGGATCGATGGCGGCGTTTGCTTCATAAGAGGGGTAGTCGCAAGCCAACCTGATCCAGGGAGAAATCAGCACGGCTGCCTTTGGCAGCGGTAGGTCCCTTTTGAGCAGTTCGCCAATGACCTGGACGATCAGGCTGGCGCCCGCGCTGTCTCCGATGAGGTACGGCAGATCGACCTCCCCGTAAACGCTTAGTATGTCCTGAATACCCGCGGGCCACGGCTTTTCCGGTGCCAGCGCGTACTCGATGAAGAGCGTCCTGGCTTGCAGCTTTTTGGCCAGGTGACTGACAAACTTGTCGTGGGATCGGATAGACCCCATGGCGAAGCCGCCACCATGAAGGTAAATGATCGTCTTGCCCTGATCCGGATCCTCGGGTGTAAACCAGTAGCAGGATACCCCGTTGATGGTGGCCGGTGCAATGGATACCGTCGGCTCGTAGTCATAAGGGCGCGGCTTCCGATCGAAGTCCTCCCTTCTTTGTTGTATGTCTTCCATACCCGCAAAGCTATCGCGAACGTCAGGCGCCGTGGTATAAGCTGGTTTAAGAAACAGCCTTAACCTGGTTTAAGCCTTCCTGGAAAGCTCCTTGCGGATCCTGCTGAGGAATTCCGGCGTGATGCCTAAGTAAGAGGCGATGTGCGTATTCGGCAGTCTTTGCGACAGGGCGGGGTATTGCCCCAAAAAGGCCAGGTAGCGTTCTTCGGCGGTGGCGCTTATGGTTTGTAACAGCCGGTTTTCCAGTTCGGCAAAACGGGTTTCCACGATCACCCTGAAATTCCGGTCGAACTTTGGATAGGTCCTGAACAGGTGGATGAGGTCCGGCCGGCTCAGTTGAAAAATGACCGAGGGCTCTATGGCTTCTATATATACGCTGCTTTTCTTTTGGTTAAAAAAACTGTCGATGATCATGATCCATTCATTCTCCGCCGCAAACTGGAGGTTGTGCTCTACGCCCTTCTTGTCTACATGGAATACCCTAAAGCATCCTTCTGCGACAAAGGTGTAATGCTTGCATACGTCGTCTTCCTGCAGGATGAACTGCCTCCGTTTGATTTTCCGTTCGACGACCCGGTTCGCTACGTCCGCTTTTTCCGCCTCGTCGAGGGGAAGGTACCTGTCGAAACTCGCGAATAAGGTGGTTGTGGTCATATAATTTATGCTGTGAAGAAACGATTTATTTTCGGTAAATTCAGAAGTATGAGCGAGCGCAAGATAAAACATAGCCAGACGCTTACCCTTCAAGGCAGCTATCCAAGGATTCATTTCAAGGTAACGTATGAGCAGGGACCGGAGGCCGGTCGGATGTATTTCGCATTACGTCGGGCCCGGGGAATAAAAAAGCCCGACGCAAACGCGCCGGGCTACATGGGCTTATTATACACTTAGCGAATGACGACAAACTTTTGCGTGGAGCTCCCTTTGCTGGTCATGATCTGAACAAAATAAATACCATCCGGCAGGTCATGGATATCCAGGTATTCAGTGGCATTCGTGCCGCCGAATGTGGCCTTCTTCATCAGTTGACCGGCTGTATTGAAAACATTGGCGGTTTTGATCGTACTCGTGCTGGCTTCGCCCTCCTGTTTGTCCGCGATAATCGCCACTTCCCTCATGCCTGAGTGGGCCATCAGCGTCACCTTCGCTGTCTGGGCCCCGAACCCGCCAGCACCCGAGCCCTGGTCCACGAAATAGTATTGAGGCCCGTCCACCCAGCCGCCGCAAGCCGTTTCGTATTCCGGCGTGATGTATACGTCGCCGGTTTGGTTGGAATTAAGGTGAGGCGTGGTAAAAGTGACGGTGTTGGTGGTTTTGCCGCTGATCGTGGCTACGGGTTCCACGATCCAGTTATAGGCGATGATCGGTTCCGCCGTGAGCGGTCTCATGGTCCAACTAAAAGGACCGGGGCCCGTCAATTTTTCTCCATCGACGAGATTGTTCAGGAAAGGACCCTTGGTACCTGTAGTGATGGCTACGGACACCGGGCTGCTGGTCGCGCCGTTTGGATAGACGGATGCTACGGACACGGTTACGGTAGAACCACTACCCACTGTACCGGCTGATACGACAACGGACGTTGCCGGGGTGGACAGGCTCTGTGACCCGCTTGCCTGGAAAGTCGCGGCTGCGTTTCCCGACAGGCTCCAGTTATAGCTGGTTGCTCCGCAGGGCGCATTGATGGTAAAGGTATTCGCGGAGTTATTACAGATAGCCGTTGGGGTGGAACCGAAGGTGGGGGCCTGCGTAGGCCTGGAGACCGCCAGGACGGTTGATGTAAAGGTATAGCCGCAGTACAGTGTTGTCGTGACCGACACATTTCCGGCCGTAGTTGCATCCGGAGTAACCGTTGCGGTGGGGTTCGTGGTACCACCGGCCCCGTTGCCGGAAGTAACGGTCCAATTGCTGGGAACATTCCAGGTATAGGAGGAGACGTCAGCGGGCGTAGGGACGTATAACTGGGACGTAAAGGTCGTATTAAAAGTGACCGGCGAAGTACAGTTCAGGAGCGCAGGCGTGTTCTGAGTAATGGTATTCATGGCTATGGCGGCCAGCGGCACATTAATGGTATTTGATTTTGCCGTCGTGCCGTTATCGTAATAGACGATGCAGTATACGGTAAATGTCCAGTTGCCGTCGTTGGCGTTGCAGGTTATGCGCACCGCCTGGGTGACATCGGTAGAGGTCGCCTGATAAACGCCACTGCCATACCACATTGACTTTTGAAAATTGGCGCCGGCCGGCGGGGTAAAGGAGGTCAGTTGAAAGTAATCCTGGCCACAAGGATTGGTAGCCGATGGCAGGTTAACCGCGGTGATCGTTTCGCCGCTGGCAAAGGCCGAGAGGGTAGTAAGGAAAAAAACAAAGGAGAGTAGCATTCGTATCATGGGCTATAGATTTTTCTAAAACTACTAGAAATCAGGAAGTTAAAAGGCGGCATTATATAACTGCTGCATTTGGCCAATATCTGCTGACATAGGGCTGTCACTCACCCCTTTTACCTTGGTCCCATAAAAAAAAGACCATGACAACCCAGGAACTAGCGGCCCGTTACCAGGAGCTGATGACACAACGGAAATTTATCGAGATCCAGGACACCCTCTATCACGAAGACGTCGTTTGCCAGGAACCCGAAAAAGCAGCACAGATGGGGATGCCCGTCCTGACCCACGGCCGGGAGGCCGTCAAGGCGAAGGGGATTGCACGCCGGTCCGGGATAGAAACACTACACAGTTATGCCTGTAGCGAGCCGATCGTCGCGGGTGAATTTTTCAGCGTCACCCTGAAACAGGAGGTGACGTTCAAGGGGCAGCCACCCATGGTACTGGAGGAAATTGGGGTTTTTCATGTGAAGGAGGGGCAAGTTGTCAAGGAACAGTTCTTTTATTGAGTGTTAAAAGCCCGCACATTGTCGCGAATGCCCCGGACTTAGTTTGTCCGCCCGTTTAACTTTGTTCAATGATAAACACGATCGCCGGTCTTGAACTGGCCCAAATCGGATGGGTGGTCCCGCGCGTCACCGGCCAACTGCGCGAAGACGGCTATGCGGTTATCAGCGAAGTAGACCACCCCATCGCGCGGATGGCGTTTTTCGACACCAGTCAGACGATGGGGGTGGCTACCGAAATTATGGGGATCACCCCCGAGGGGTGGGGCGCCATCGAACAGATGAAAAACGCCTGATAAAAAGACAACATTACATTATGTCTTTATTGCACCAACACTTTGAATACCGGGTAAACCAATTCATTGTTCCGGATACAGACCACTCGTAGCAGGTAATACCCCGGTGCAAGATTGGATATGTCGACCGGTATATCGTTGCTGTTGTTAGTCACGTCAGTCTCCCCACGGACAACCCAGCCGCTGACCGAGAACATGATGTACTTCACGATCAGGTAGTCGGAGCTGAAGCGGATGTGCAGCGTTCCGTGTGCCGGATTGGGGAATGCCCCGATGTGTGACTGGAACCCGGCCCCGCTGTACGACGTAATGGTAAAGGAGACAGGGGTGGCCGCGTTGTAATCGTTGTCCCCCGACTGTTTAGCGGCGACGGTGACGGACCCCGTACCGGTGAATTCCAGTTGGTTCCCTATGATCGTCGCCAGCGTCGGGTCTGAAACGGTATAGGTAACCGGCAGCCCCGAGCTTGCGGCGGCTGTTAGCATAATAGGGGTACCCGTCGTCACGCTCGACGGCAGTGCCGGGAAGGCGATCGATTGATCGGCCTTGTTGATTTGCAACACCTGGTTGACCTCACCGGCCGGCAGGTAAGAGGCGTCTCCACCCTGGGAAGCGGTAATGGTCACCTGACCTGCGGATACAATATGGACCATCCACTGACCGCTGGCGTTTTCCGATACGGTAGCAATCGAATTATCCTGCGACGTAAACGTCACGGGTAACCCCGAAGTCGCCGTCGCATCGATGGCGACATCCGGATGCCCATAGGTGACCGCCTGTAACGGACTAAACGTAATGGTTTGAGCAGCCATCGACGCTCTTGTAACCGTCAGCGTATAGGTGTCCGTGGTGACACCATCCTGTGCGGTGACAGCGACGGTGATGGTATTTGAGCCGACGTTCAGGGTGATGGGCCCTGCGGCTGACCCCGATGTTACGGCTGTCCCATTCACCTTTATGGTTGCTGTGTTGTCCGCTGCTGTCGGGGTGACGGTGATGCTGGCCGTTGCATTACCTACGCTGGCTGTGTAGCTGGTCGTCCCGGTGGCAAATGAGGGTGTCAAGGGACCACTGCTGATAGCGAGGTTTGCCAGCGTGGCAACCGAAGATGGCGCCCTGGTGACCGTGATCGTATAAGTGTCTGTCGTAACGCCGTCCTGGGCGGTGACAACGACGGTGATGGTGTTCAAGCCGACGTTCAGGGCAATGGGCCCCTCGGCTGAACCCGATATTACGGCTGTCCCATTAACTTTTATGGTTGCTGTGTTGTCTGTTACTGTCGGGGTGATGGTGATGCTGGTTGTTGCATTGGTTACGCCCACTGTGTAGCTGGTCGTGCCCGTTGCGAATGAGGGCGTCAGGGCGCCACTGCTAAGGGCAAGGTTTGCCAGTGTGGCGACGGAAGACGGCGCCCTGGTGACCGTGATCGTATAAGTATCTGTGGTGACGCCGTCCTGGGCGGTGACAACGACGGTGATAGTGTTCGAGCCGACGTTCAGGGCAATGGGGCCCGAGGCTGACCCCGATGTTACGGCTGTCCCGTTGACCTTTATGGTTGCTGTGTTGTCTGTTACTGTTGGGGTGATGGTGATGCTGGTTGTTGCATTGGTTACGCCCACTGTGTAGCTGGTCGTACCCGTTGCGAACGAGGGCGTCAGGGCGCCACTGCTGAGGGCGAGGTTTGCCAGTGTGGCGACGGGAGACGGCGACCTTGTCACCGTGATTGTATAGGTATCTGTTGTGACGCCGTCCTGGGCGGTGACAACGACGGTGATGGTGTTCCAGCCGACGCTCAGGGCAATGGGGCCCGAGGCTGATCCCGATGTTACGGCTGTCCCATTAACCTTTATGGTTGCTGTGTTGTCCGTTGCTGTCGGGGTGACGGTGATGCTGGTTGTTGCGTTACTTACGCTAGCCGTATAGGTGGTCGTTCCGGTGGCGAACGTCGGTGCCAGGGAGCCGCTGCTAAGGGCGAGGTTTGCCAGTGTGGCAACCGAAGATGGCGCCCTGGTGACCGTGATCGTATAAGTATCTGTCGTAACGCCATCCTGTGCGGTGACAACAATGGTGATGGCATTCGATCCGACGCTCAGGGCAATGGGGCCGGAAGCTGATCCCGACGTCACGGTTGTTCCATTCACCGTCACCGATGCGGTGTTGTCGGTGACCGTCGGTGTAACGGTAATGCTGGTTGTTGCGTTACTTACGCTAGCTGTATAGCTGGTTGTTCCGGTGGTGAACGTCGGTGCCGGGGTGCCGCTGCTGATGGCGAGGTTTGCCAGTGTGGCGACGGAAGACGGCGCCCGGGTGACAGCAATCGTATAAGTATCCGTGGTGACGCCGTCCTGGGCGGAAACAACGACGGTGATGGTATTCGATCCGACATTCAGCGCGATGGGTCCGGAGGCAGACCCGGAAGAAACCGCCGTGCCGTTCACCGTCACCGACGCGGTGTTGTCGGTCACCGTTGGGGTGACCGTGAGGCTGGTGACCCCATTGCCGACGCTGGCGGTATAGCTGGTAGTTCCGGTTCCGAATGACGGTGCCAGGGTACCGTTGCTGATGGCGAGGTTTGCAAGTGTGGCGACGGAAGACGGCGCCCTGGTTACAGTAATAGTATAGGTATCCGTGGTGACGCCATCTTGAGCAGTGACAACGACGGTGATGGTATTCGATCCGACGTTCAGCGCGATGGGCCCGGAGGCAGACCCGGAAGAAACCGCCGTGCCGTTCACCGTCACCGATGCGGTGTTGTCGTTTACCGTTGGTGTAACGGTGATGCCGGTCGTTGCATTACCTACGCTGGCTGTGTAGCTGGTCGTTCCTGTTACGAATGATGGGGCCAGTGTTCCACTGTTGAGGGCGAGGTTTGCCAGCGTGGCAACGGATGACGGTGCCCTGGTTACAGTAATTGTATAAGTATCTGTCGTAACGCCATCCTGTGCAGTGACAACGACAGTGATGGTATTTGATCCGACGTTCAGGGCGATGGGTCCGGAGGCAGACCCGGAGGAAACCGCCGTGCCGTTCACCGTCACCGATGCCGTGTTGTCGGTCACCGTCGGAGTGACGGTGATGCTGGTGGCCCCATTGCCGACGCTGGCGGTATAGCTGGTCGTTCCAGTTGCAAACGTTGGTGCCAGGGAGCCGCTGCTAAGGGCGAGGTTTGCCAGTGTGGCAACGGAAGACGGCGCCCTGGTGACCGTGATCGTATAAGTATCAGTCGTAACGCCATCTTGGGCAGTGACAACGACGGTGATGGTATTCGAACCGACGTTCAGGGCGATGGGTCCCGAAGCAGAGCCGGAGGAAACCGTAGTTCCGTTGATGGTCACCGTAGCCGTGTTGTCGGTCACCGTCGGAGTGACGGAAACACTAGTGACGCTATTGCCGACGCTGGCGGTATAGCTGGTGGTACCTGTAGCGAACGTTGGTGCCAGGGCGCCGCTGCTAAGGCTAAGACCGGAAAGGTTAGCGACGGAAGACGGCGCCCGTGTAACTGCGATCGTATAAGTATCCGTGGTGACGCCATCCTGGGCAGTGACAACGACGGTGATGGTATTCGATCCGACATTCAGCGCGATGGGTCCCGAAGTAGAGCCGGAGGAAACCGTAGTTCCGTTGACGGTCACCGTAGCCGTGTTGTCGGTCACCGTCGGAGTGACGGAAACACTGGTGACGCTATTGCCAACGCTGGCGGTATAGCTGGTGGTACCAGTAGCGAACGTCGGTGCCAGGGCGCCGCTGCTAAGGCTAAGACCGGAAAGGGTAGCGACGGAAGACGGCGCCCGTGTAACTGCGATCGTATAACTATCCGTGGTGACGCCATCTTGGGCGGTGATAACGACGTTGATGGTATTCGATCCGACATTCAGCGCGATGGGTCCGGAGGCAGACCCGGAAGAAACCGCCGTGCCGTTTACCGTCACCGACGCGGTGTTGTCAGTCACCGTTGGGGTGACGGTGATGCTGGTGACCCCATTGCCAACGCTGGCGGTATAGCTGGTGGTCCCTGTTCCGAATGACGGTGTCAGGGTGCGGCTGCTGAGGCTAAGCCCGGAAAGGGTGGCGACCGAAGACGGCGCCCTGGTTACAGTAATTGTATAAGTATCCGTGGTGACGCCGTCTTGGGCGGTAATGACAACAGTGATAATATTCGATCCAACGCTCAGGGCGATGGGCCCGGAGGCCGTGCCAGAAGCCACGGATAAACCATTCACCGTAACGGATGCGGTGTTGTCGGTGACCATCGGGGTGACGGTCAGACTGGTGACGGTATTGGCGACGCTAGCCGTATAGCTGGTCGTCCCGGTGGCGAACGAGGGGGACAGTGTCCCGCTGCTGAGGGTAAGGCCGGAAAGTGTAGCGATGGCGGACGGTGCCCGGGTGACAGCGATCGTATAAGTATCCGTGGTGACGCCGTCTTGGGCGGTGACAACGACGGTAATGGTATTCGATCCAACGTTTAGGGCAACGGGTCCCGAGGCAGACCCGGAGGAAACTGCCGAACCATTGACGGTTACCGTAGCCGTGTTGTCGGTGACAATCGGGGTGACGGTAACGTTGGTGATCCCGTTTGCGACGCTGGCGGCATAGCCGGTCGTCCCGGTGGCAAACGTCGGCGCGAGGGTGCCGCTGCTGAGGCTAAGACCGGAAAGCGTGGCGACGGAGGACGGTGCCCGGGTAACAGTGATCGTATAAGTATCCGTAGTGACACCGTCTTGGGCGGTGACAACGACGGTGATGGTATTAGACCCAACGTTCAGTGCAATGGGACCGGAGGCCGTGCCAGAAGCCACGGATAAACCATTCACCGTCACCGATGCGGTGTTATCGGTGACCGTCGGGGTGACGGTCAGACTGGTGACGGTATTGGCGACGCTAGCCGTATAGCCGGTCGTCCCGGTGGCGAACGAGGGGGACAGTGTCCCGTTGCTGAGGATAAGGCCGGACAGTGTAGCAACGGAGGATGGCGCCCGGGTGACCGTGATCGTATAAGTGTCCGTCGTAACGCCATCCTGCGCGGTGACAACAACGGTGATGGTATTCGCCCCAACGTTCAACGCGATGGGGCCTGAAGCGGACCCGGAGGAAACGGTCGAGCCGTTAACGGTAACCGTTGCCGTGTTGTCGGTGACGGTCGGTGTGACGGTAACGCCGGTGATCCCATTGGCGACGCTGGCGGTATAGCTGGTCGTCCCGGTGGCGAACGTCGGCGCGAGGGTGCCGCTGCTGAGGCTAAGACCGGAAAGCGTGGCGACGGAGGACGGTGCCCGGGTAACAGTGATTGCATAAGTATCCGTAGTGACACCGTCTTGGGCGGTGACAACGACGGTGATGGTATTAGACCCAACGTTCAGGGCAATGGGGCCGGAGGCCGTGCCAGACGAAACAGAAGAGCCATTCACCGTCACCGATGCAGTATTGTCGGTCACCGTCGGGGTGACTGTGATGCTGGTGACCACGTTACCGACGTTAGCGGTATAGCTGGTGGTTCCTGTGGCGAACACCGGTGCTAGGGTGCCGCTGCTGAGGGCAAGGCCGGAAAGGGTAGCAACAGAGGACGGCGCCCTGGTGACCGTGATCGTGTACGTATCCGTAGTGGTGCCATCCTGGGCAGTGACGATGACGGTGATGGTATTAGATCCAACGCTCAGGGCGATGGGACCGGAGGCCGTCCCGGAGGAAACAGAGGTGCCGTTGACGGTAACCGTCGCCGTGTTGTCGGTTACCGTTGGGGTGACCGTGACGCTGGTGACGCCATTACCAACGCCGGCAGTATAGCTGGTGGTTCCGGTGGCAAACGTGGGTGCCAGGGTACCGCTGCTGAGGCTAAGGCCAGAAAGTGTAGCCACGGAAGAGGCCGCCCGGGTGACAGAAATCGTATAAGTATCCGTCGTAACGCCATCCTGGGCAGTGACAACGACCGTGATGGTATTAGCCCCGACATTCAATGCGATGGGGCCTGAAGCGGACCCGGAGGAAACAGTCGAGCCGTTAACAGTAACCGTTGCCGTATTGTCGGTCACGGTCGGTGTGACGGCAACGCTGGTGATCCCATTGGCGACGCTGGCGGTATAGCTGGTCGTCCCGGTGGCGAACGTCGGTGCGAGGGTGCCGCTGCTGAAGCTAAGACCGGAAAGTGTGGCGACGGAGGACGGCGCCCTGGTGACCGTGATTGTATAAGTGTCTGTCGTAATGCCATCTTGGGCGGTGACAACGACCGTAATGGTATTCGACCCAACGCTCAACGCAATGGGGCCCGAAGCAGACCCGGAGGAAACGGTCGAGCCGTTGACAGTAACCGATGCCGTGTTGTCGGTCACCGTCGGGGTGACTGTGATGCTGGTGACCCCGTTGGCGACGCCAGCCGTGTAGCTGATGGTCCCGGTAGCAAAAGCCGGTGCCAGGGTACCGCTGCTAAGGGTAAGACCGGAAAGGGTAGCGACGGAAGACGGCGCCCGGGTGACAGCAATCGTATAAGTATCCGTGGTGACGCCATCCTGGGCGGTGACAACGACTGTGATGGTATTCGACCCAACGCTGAGGGCGATGGGCCCCGAAGCAGACCCGGAGGAAACGGTTGTGCCGTTGACGGTAACCGTTGCCGTGTTGTCTGTCACCGTCGGGGTGACCGTGAGACTGGACACCGCATTGGCGACGCTAGCCGTATAGCCCGTGGTTGCGGTAGCGAACGCGGGGGACAGCGTCCCGCTGCTGATAGAAAGCCCCGAAAGTGCTGCAACGGAGGACGGTGCCCTGGTGACCGTGATCGTATACGTATCCGTGGTGGTGCCATCCTGTGCGGTGCCGACGACGGTGATGGTATTCGACCCAACGCTTAGGGCAATGGGACCGGAGGCCGTGCCAGAGGCCACGGATAAACCATTCACCGTCACCGATGCGGTGTTGTCGGTCACCGTCGGGGTGACGGTCATACTGGTGACGGTATTGGCGACACTAGCCGTGTAACCGTTGGTTGCGGTAGCGAACGCGGGGGACAGCGTCCCGCTGCTGATAGAAAGCCCCGAAAGGGTAGCGACGGAAGACCCCGCCCGGGTAACAGTGATGGTGTACGTATCCGTAGTGACACCATCCTGCGCGGTGCCGACGACGGTGATGGTATTGGACCCGACGTTCAGGGCAATGGGACCGGAGGTCGTGCCAGACGAAACAGAAGAGCCATTCACCGTCACCGATGCGGTGTTATCGGTGACCGTCGGGGTGACGGTCATACTGGTGACGGTATTGGCGACGCTAGCCGTATAGCCGTTGGTTCCGGTAGCAAACGAGGGGGACAGTGTCCCGCTGCTGATAGAAAGCCCCGAAAGTGTTGCAACGGAAGACAGTGCCCTGGTGACCGTGATCGTATACGTATCCGTGGTGGTGCCATCCTGTGCGGTGCCGACGACGGTGATGGTATTGGACCCGACGTTCAGGGCGATGGGACCGGAGGCCGTGCCAGACGAAACAGAAGAGCCATTCACCGTCACCGATGCGGTGTTGTCGGTGACCGTCGGGGTGACGGTCAGACTGGTGACGGCATTGCCTACACTAGCCGTATAGCCGGTCGTCCCGGTGGCAAACGAGGGAGACAGTGTCCCATTGCTGATAGAAAGCCCCGAAAGTGTTGCCACGGATGACGGTGCCCTGGTGACCGTGATCGTATACGTATCCGTGGTGGTGCCATTCTGTGCGGTGCCGACAACGGTGATGGTATTGGACCCGACATTCAGGGCGATGGGACCGGAGGCCGTGCCAGACGAAACAGAAGAGCCATTCACCGTCACCGATGCGGTGTTGTCGGTGACCGTCGGGGTGACGGTCAGACTGGTGACGGTATTGGCGACGCTAGCGGTGTAGCCGGTCGTCCCGGTGGCGAACGTGGGAGACAGTGTCCCGTTGCTGATAGAAAGCCCCGAAAGTGTTGCCACGGAAGACGCCGCCCGGGTGACTGTAATTGTGTAGGTATCTGTGGTAACGCCGTCCCTGGCAGTGACAACGACGGTGATGGTATTTGACCCGACACTCAACGCAATGGGTCCCGAAGGCAACCCGGAGGAAACGCTCGTGCCATTTACCTTTATCGTTGCCGGGGTACTGGATGCCGTTGGGGTAACGGTGAGGCTGGTGACCGAATTGGCTACATTGGCATAATAACTTTTTATCGCCAAACTGAACGACGGGGACAGTGTCCCACTACTGATGATAAGACGACCGAGGGGGTCTAGCGTTGTGAAAGAAAGGATATTCCCCACCGTTGTTCCAAGCGAATTGGTTGCACCCACCCGGTAATAAAAGGTGGTGTTGGCTGCTATAGATGTCACCGCTCTTGTGATCGGGGTGACCCCGGCTCCGGCCGCAAGGGTGGAGGGGGTAGCGAGGTAATAAGTAATGACACCGCTGCTCAGTGTGGGACTCGTGCCAACTTGGAATCGGATACTGCTCGTCGCGTTTCCGCCGTCACCGACTGTGCCGTTGAGGGTGACGGTCGAGTAACCGACGCTCGTAGCCGCGGTCGTAACGGAAGATGGATCCGTTGATTCGACGAAGGACGCGTCGGCAGTAGTCGAGGCGCCGTTGGCGACCGTTACTGTGAAGGGGCCGGGTAAGAAAGTATTCATCCCGGTATAGTAGGTGCCATCATTACCCAGGTAGTAAGGCGTATTAGGGCCGGTGATAAAAGGATCTTTGGTTATATCGTAAATCCACGTAAAGTAGTTATTAGATCCGCCGGCTGTAGAGACATAGAATTTGCCTCCTGTGTAAACGGTGATCGTGGACGTTTCTACAAAGTCAAACGCTCCATCGGAGTCATTGTCTTCGATGACACCGCCGGAATAAACCTCCAGTTGCAGTGGGTTCAAGAAGTAAACGCCCGCGGTGGTGGGCGTGGTGCCGACAACGATCAGGGTACCGAATACTTCGATCCTGGATGGGTTATTAAAATCGAAGGTTCCATAGGTGGCGTCTGCCGAACCGGCGGCTGCATCTACGGTAACAGTATACCCGGCGGGAATAATCGCCACGTCTCCGGTGGTAGGTACACCCGCCCCGCCCCATGTGGCGGCAGCGCTCCAGTTCCCGGTTGTTGTAGCGGTATAGGTAGTGGCGTGTACGGTCAAAAAAGCCGAAGCCAGGAGTAAACAGACAGCAAGCCTTATTCCTTTTAACATGCAGCAAGTATTGGATTTAGAACGGAGGTTCTCAAATCAGTACAGAGGTTCCCAAGAACCACAAGATAAGAACAAATTGTAATGCAATTACTACGTACGCCGAATTAATTTGTAATGCAAATTGGATCAATGTCTTATTGATGTCGTTATGGATATTCTTGATAAGGAATTCTCCCCATTTATTATAAATATTTCTTTCTATTTTGAGCGTGCTATTAAATCATTAGTTAACCTACCAAACCGCTCAACTCATGAAAAAAGCTTACCTGTTTGCAGGCATTCTCTTTTTTTGTATCAGTTGCAAAAAAAATGTCACACCTACATCTTTGCCGCCGACAACGTCGGGGAACGCTTTCAGCTCCCCCGCTACCTACACCTTTAATCTCCCGATGAGGGTGGCGCAACCTTTTATCTGGGGTGCCAACGGTCATCCACTGTATCCAGGGGCGTATTATAACGCGGATCCAGGGGTGTATAATAGCTATTTGCGCTGGCAGATGGGCCTGCTCAAGGAACTGCAGGCCCCCTGGTACCGGGTAGACTTCAACCCGGACCCGAACGGCGATGGAGGGTACGCCTCTACTGCTTATGGGCCGAATGCCTCGGCTCTTTTTGCCGCTGCGGCGGATAGCGGCGTCGGTATCCTTCCGATTATTATATGGGATCACGCTTTCGTTCAATCGCTTAACCCGGACAATGCGTATGCAAGTGGTGTGACGTCGGCGCAGTCATTCATGAGTACTTATGCTGGTGATTTTCCACAGCATTATTATGAAGTGGCCAACGAGGAGGACGATGCATACGGATGGGCATATTTTAACGCTAGCTCATTTATACAGGCCGTCATTTGTAACTATTTTAAAGGAATGATAGCAGCGATCAAGGCGGCAGATCCCCAGGCCAAAATCATCATCAATTCCGGTGGTAACCCGTCCTTTTTCAGCACCTTGGCTACATATCAAGTACCGTATGATATAATAGGGTATGACAACTATAATGGCGAGTCGTCCCTGTCCGGCGCTCTGAGCACCCTGAGCAGCTATGGCAAGGACATCTGGCTGACGGAAATAAACAATTATGTGACTGCTACAGACCAGCCTGGTAATACCGAGACAAGCGCGATCGATGATGAATTTGAGGCCTGCGACCAGAAGCCTGTAAAAGCCATTTTTTTCTATGAGCTTTTAAATGAGGATGGAAAAACGGGAAAAGATGAAGCGACGTTAGGGCTTATCCAATGGAACTCCCCCGGGGTTTTTACGCCTAATAACGCCATCAAAAAGCCGATTTTTGAAGAATACAAATTCAAGATCGAGGAGACGGACTACGGCTGGTATGACATGGCCTATGCCACCTTCGTGTATTGTGATTTCCGGCAACCCGATCCCGGTGGATTGGTATCCTGGACGAACTGGTTTACCAGCAACCGGAATATACCGGAGGCCTTTAATATTCTCTTGCCGCAGGAAAACTACACGCGCTGGGTGGACCAGCTTTTTGAGCTGCTCCTCGGCAGGGCCGCCGACCCCGGCGGCGAGGCCTGGTGGACACAACAACTGGTCAATGGCGCTACGCGGGAAAGTGTGATAGAAACCTTTGTGGGAGGGGCCGAATTTATGCAGGATGCGGGAGGTACGAATGCCGGATTGGTCAATAGGGCCTATCAATTGTTGCTGGGCCGCGCGCAGAATTCCAACGATCCCGATTATGTAGACGAACTGAATAACGGCTCGATCCTTCCCTGGCAAGTGGCGCAAGGAATCCTCGGGACGGTGGAATACCAGACCGACTATGTGACCCACATATTTAACACGGTGCTGAATCGCGCGCCAGACCCGGGTGGTCTCAGCTTTTGGGTGGGGCAGATGCAAGGAGGCATGAACCAGTTGGATGTCTACAAGTCATTCCTGAACGGCCCTGAGTTCTATCAGCAGGCGATTCACCAGGGATATGTGCGGAATCATCCCCCGTACGCTTTTTAAAAAATAAATGCGAGGTTTTTAGTATATTTCTGCTTTAAACCTCGCATTTATTATCCTATGTCAACCAAGCTCCGGAAACGCCTGATCCGGCTCCTCCTTATCCCCCTTCTTTCCTTGCTGGCCTTGGTGGGCCTGGCTATTATTCTCTTATTATCGCAGCAGCAGCGCCTGGTGAAGCTGGCGGTAAAGGAGCTGAACAAACAACTTCCGTCGGGAGACCTGGCGGTCGGAGGAAGCGACATTGCCGTTTTCCAGAATTTTCCATACATATCCATCGCCTTGAGCGATGTCCGGTTGTACCTGGGGAAAAGGGAAACCGATTCACCCATTGTCAAGGTCGAACGGGTGTATTTGGGCTTTAGTTTACCGGATATCCTCCGACAGCACTACCGGGTCAAGGCCCTCGGTCTCAAAAACGGCTTTGTGCATCTGTTGCAAGACCGGCAAGGGAACCTGAACATCATAGAAGCCATGCGGATGCCGGTGGACAGCACCGGTGCGAAGGATACCACGACGTCGGGCGCCCTGGACCTGGATGTAAAAAAGTTTGTCCTGAAAAATATGGACGTGACGTACCTGGACTCGGCCAGCAGGCAACACCTTTCTTCCCATATCGACCGGGTGCAGGCTTCCTGCCGCCTGGACAGCGGGAAGGTGTTTGCCGGGTTGGAAGGGGGCCTGGTTTTCGACTATACCCGGCCGGGAGCGGCCTTGTTCCTGCACAAACACTTGTCGACGACGCTGGAAATGTCCTACGACCAGGAGACAAAATTCCTGAGGCTGCCGGTGGGCAAGTTGCGCTTTGAGGACGCCTCGTTCAATATCACGGGAACGGCAGACCTGCAACACGGGGATTCGTTGGATATCCATATCAAGGGGGATAAGGATGATTTTAAACAGCTCCTGGCCTTTGCCCCGGAACAGGTCGTCCATGAGCTGAAACCATTCCGCTACGACGGACGCATCAGCTTCGACGCCACCATCAACGGCCCGCTACAGGGGGGACGGCTGCCTTTGATCAACCTTACTTTTGCCTGCGCCGATGCCTGGGTGCACAACACCAAGGCGGGCAGGCATCTTGACTCCGTTTCCTTCAAAGGATATTATACCAACGGACCGGGGCATTCCCTGAAGACCTCGGAACTGCGCCTAACTGATATGACGGCCCGGCCCGATAAGGGGGTCTTCAAGGGCAACTTCATCATGCGCGACTTTACGGACCCGAAAGTGCTGATGCAGGTCAACTCCGAGCTGGAGATCGGTTTTATCGGGGCCTTCCTGGGAATAAAGGACCTGGAGCGGATCTCCGGGCACATCACCCTGAAAATGGATTTCAACGAATTGGTGGACATCAGCGCCCCCCAGCAGTCCCTCAGTCAGTTGACACAGGGGATACAAAGCGAGCTGACCGTACGGGACCTGGCTTTCCGGATCCCCGGCTATGCTCGGCCGGTGGAGCACCTGAACCTTCACGCCCAAATGAAGAACGGCTTTGTTACGCTGGACAGCCTGTCCGGTAAGATAGGGCGTTCGGACATTCATTTGATGGGGTCTTTGAGTGATCTGCCCGCGCTTTTTCACCAGCGACAGCAACCGGTCGCACTCCATTGTACGGCATCCAGCTCGACCCTGGCGATCAAGGACCTGCTGGATACGACAAAAACGGGTCACTGGGTCGACGAAGAAGTCTACGGACTGACCATAGCCCTCTCTCTCCAAACCTCAGTAGACCAGTTGCTACATCCCAGTCCCCTGCCCAAGGGCCGGTTTACCCTGGACAGCCTCAATGCGTCGTTCAAAAAGTATCCCCATGCTTTCCACGACTTCGGTGCCGACCTTACGATCAATGATACGGCCCTGTTCCTCCGGAATTTCGGGGGGATGATCGACAGCAGCGACTTGCGCTTTAACGGACGTGTCGTTAACTACGCGCTTTGGTTCGAAAAGGTCAAGAAAGGGAAGACCCAACTGGCCTTCGACCTGAAGTCCCGGCGCCTGGCCATGAGAGACCTGCTGGGCAAGCGCAGCAGCCAGTTTGTGCCCCCGGATTACCGCCAGGAGACCGGCTCCAATATCTGGCTCCGGTCGAAGATAGACTTGCGGTACGACTCTGTGTTCCAGTTCGCCGACGCAAAAATTGCGCACATATCGGGGGCGCTTCAACGGCATGATTTTACCCTGGACAGCATCCGGGGGAATGTAAAGTTCGGCATCGACGATTACATCAAGATCGATACCCTCCAGGGTAGGGTGGGGAATAGCGACTTCAACCTCAGCATGCGGATCTATAACGGGAAGGATACGATACGGAGGAAAAAAGAAAACTACCTCCAATTCGCCTCCCGTTTCCTGGACGTCGACCAGCTCAGTAACTACCGCCTGACGGAAGCCGACAGCACCGGTACCGCAGCGGTATCCCACGATTCCGCCTTCACCATTTTCCAAATCCCTTTTATTGATTTCAACGGTTCGGTCAACATCGGAAAGATCAAATACCATAAGCTGGGCACCAAGAACCTGGTCGCCCGGATCCGCATGCAGGCGGGTCAGCAGCTATACCTGGACACCCTGGGGATGGATATTGCCGGGGGAAGGATCACCGCCCGGGCCCATTTCAATGGATCCGACCCGAAGAAGATCTACCTCCGGAGCAGGGTGAACCTCCAGGGGGTCGACCTGGAAAAGCTCCTCCTGAAGCTGGATTACCTTGGCCAGGATTATTACATCAACAAAAACATCAAGGGCACCGTCGACGGCCAGATCACAAGCTATGTGCTCGTCCACCCCGATTTTACACCCCAAATCGACCAGTCCGAAGCGCAAATAGCGGTCGAGATCCACAACGGTGCCCTCATCAATTTTGCCCCCATGCAGGCCATGTCGTCCTATTTCCGCGACAAGAACCTCAACATGATCCGCTTTGATACCTTGCGGAACACGCTGGCCTTTAAAAACGGCGCTTTGACCATCCCCGACATGAATATCAATTCCTCTTTGGGGTATATAGAAATAGCGGGGCGCCAGTCCCTGGACATGCAAATGGAGTACGACCTCCGCATTCCCCTCAAGCTGGTGACGGATGCGGGCTTTAGCAAACTCTTCGGAAAAAAGAAGGAGGAGGTGGACCCCAACCAGGTGGACGCCATCGAATACCGGGACAAAGAAAAGCGTGTCCACTTCATCAACCTGAAGGTCACGGGTACGCCGGATGACTTTAAGGTGCACTTGGGGAAGGCAAAGAATTCGTAGTTTCGAACCTATGAACCGGCAGTTGACGGACTTTTCCGAGGCAGACCACGCGTTGTATAACGCCGTGGTCAGCGCAAGACACCTCAAAAAAGGAGACATCATCCTGGAAGAAGGTACCGTATGCCGCGCCGTCTATTTTGTAGAACAGGGCTACCTGCGCAGCTTTTATCATAGGGAAGACGGAGACATCGTCAACCTCAACTTCACTTTCGAGGGAGAGTTCACCAGCGACGTCAAAAGCGCCATGACCCGGGAACCGTCTACCATGTCTATTGAAGCCGGAGAAGATGCCCTCGTTTGGACATTCGACCTCGGCAAACTCACCCCCGACATGAAATCCCTGCCCTGGGTCAGCCAGTTCATCCGCCGCACGGCCATGCAGATGCTGCTGGCTTCCGAAGTCCGCGGCAACCTCCTGAAGATCTATACGCCCGCCGAACGGTACCGCTACCTCGAAGAGAACATGCCGCATATCCTGCAACGGGTGTCGCTGTCACACCTGGCCTCCTTTCTGGGCGTAAGCCGCGAGACGTTGAGCCGTATACGTGCCAAAAAACGATTGTGACATTTGACACAGCCCCATCCGGTCGTATTTCCCCATCTTTGCCGTATGGAATGGTATCAATACGTCGCCTGTTTTTTCGCTGGCATATTTTTAGCCAACGTTGTGCCTCATTTTGTCGCCGGCGTGTCCGGTAATAAATTCCCCACACCGTTTGCCAACCCGCCCGGCCGGGGTTTGTCTTCGGCCACCACGAACGTGCTTTGGGCGCTGGCTAATCTCGTTGTCGGCTTCCTTTTGTTCCGGGTGGGCCACCTGGCAGCGGGTGAACCGTTTTCCCTGCTGGTGTTTTTTGCAGGCATCGCCTTTATCAGCATTTTTGCCAGCAAACACTTTACCCAGAAACACCGGGAATGAGGTGAAGCGCCACGCAGCCGTTTGGTAAAGTCGTTGACTCCACCAGTTTTAATGGCAAGCGCTCCTGCAGGTCCAGCCGCCGCCCTTCCCCCACAAGGATGGGATGAACGACAAAATAATATTCATCCACCAGGCCAAGAGCAATCAACTGCCGGGGAAGATCTACGCCACCGGTAAAGATATTTTTGCCTGGTTCCTGTTTCAATTGGAGGATATCCTCCTTAAGGTTGCCCCGAACGATTCTTGCATTCTTTTCGACGCTGTCCAATGATTGCGAGACAACAACAATTTGGCCGACGGTGTCAAATGTCCGTGCGAATTCGTTCACGGCTTTTGTTTGTCCGGATTGATTTTTGGCGATGTCGGGCCAAAACGGAACCATCAACTGATACGTAATACGACCATAAAGGAGTACGCCGGCGTCTTGTAGGAGCGCTGCAAAATATTCCAGTATGTCGTCACTGCCGTTTACCTTGGTATGGTCGCAGCAGCCATCGATGGTGAGGTTGATGGCGTAGATCAGTTTTCTCATTTGTTATCTTATTTTGGAATAGGCGCGTCAAAATTGAGCATGTGCAGGTATATCCTCCAACCCACATCCGTCTTTTTCCATACGATAAGAACCTTTCCCTTATTCACGGACGCCCCCTTTGCATTAAAGACCTCAAAAGCGCCGTGCTGCGTCACGAACTCCGGGGTTTGTCCATACAATCCAAGATGGGTAAATATAGCATCTCTAACCCCAATCTGGTAGTAGATATTTTTGAAAAATTTCAGGACACCCTGCTGGCCGCTAAGGGTGGGGGCGTTGGGCGCCATGATGGAGGCGTCCGGCGCATAGCAATTCAGGAATAACGCGGAGTCACCCGTATTCATGGCCACTTTCATTTGTCCTTCCACCTTGTGGATGTCATCTTCGACGGAGGCACTGGCGTACCCGGTCTTGACAGGACGACCGGCAAAAAAAAGCGCTGTAAAAAGGAGGAGAGCTGTTGTTTTTTTCATGACATATTTGGTTATAAGGATACGAATGTCCGAAGACAAAGGCCTCCCGGGATAACCAAAGTTGCTATTTTACGATGTCACAAACACCCCCTTTGATTGACAGTTTAGCCCCTCGCTTTTGCCGCTGCGTTGCCCTAACTTTATTTTATGGAAACACACATACTTCCAAAAGACATCCGTCTTTGTTGTTTTGCCGCCGATTCCTTCCCCGACGGTATCGTGGCCGCCTTTCAGCGTCTGCATTCCAGCATTCCCAACCAGGATGGAAGACGGGTGTTCGGTCTTTCCTGGCCCGACGGCAAAGGCAGCATGATCTACAAGGCGGCGGCGGAAGAACGCTATCCGGGTGAGGCCGAACAGTATGGCGCGGAAGCCTATACACTGGCCAAAGGAGAATACATCGGGCTCGATGTGGACAATTTTATGGATAATGTCACATTGATCGGCAGCGCCTTCCGTCAGCTTGTCGACGCTCCCGGGGTACACCCCCATACGATGGGTGTTGAAGAGTATCTCAGCGGCACCACGGTACGTTGCATGGTACCGATGGCCATTAGTTAAAGGTTACGTCGTCAAACCACACCGTCCCCGTATTCCCCTGCGAATTGAGGTGAATTTCACACATGGCCGTGCCGGAAGGTGCGACGCCCGTTGCCACCAATTGCGTCCACCCAAAAGTCCCTGACGGCGCATCCGGCGAGAAATCCTGTGACAAATAATTGCCGTTTTCGTCAAACCACGCCATCGATATGCCATTGGAGCCGGTTGCACCGGCCCCTTTGACCCAAGCCGAAAGGGTATAGGTTGTACCGGGGGAAACCGGTTCGATCGGGTTCAGGTAGAAACTGGCCTGCCCCGATGCACTTTGCGTACTGTGGGAGATAGCCGCCGAAGCGACCCCGCTGTGTGCAACGCTTGAATCCCTGGCAAAGGTGGCCGTAAACCCCAGGGCGGCGTTCTGGTAAATGCGCCAAAGCACCGGCAACCGGCCATCTCCCTGCTCAAACCCGTTGTTGAAAAGCGTACTGGGTTTCCCCCCTTCAAGGAGGTTTTGGTAGGTGGCCATGACGGGTTTGGCGGAACCGTCCAACCGGAACATGCCGAAGTAATATTGGTCACTGGTCGTGCTATAAGGGATGGCCGTCGAGGCGAAGTCACTATATATCCAGGGGGAGGGAAGGGGCAGCCCCAGATCGAGGGTGGAATTGACGAGGTACCTGTAAAAATATTCCTGGTAGGCCTCCTGGGAAGTTGTATTCAACGCCAGACCCGAGGGGGAGGATTGATTTTGCGGATAGGTGGAATAACCGGATTCTCCTATGAAGAGCGGCACAGTGCCGGTCATCGCCTTTACACGGCTAAGATCGCTATACAGGAGCCCGTCTGTATTGTATTCATGATAACTATAGAAGTCCGGGGGCGTGGCGGCAAGGCCATTGACCAGGAGCTGCATCCGGTCTACGTCATATTCGGAAATCGTCACGGGAATGCCCCCATCGATCTTTTTGGCATAAGGGATCATGTTCGCCGCCCATTTGATCGCGACGGCAGACGTGTCGATTTCGTTGATCAGCTCGATCTCATGGATGGCGGCATTGCCGGCCAATGGCTTCACGACCGCGTTCATCCATTGCTGGCTCCCATTCAGGTCTTGAAAGCTTTGCCAAAAATCAAACAGCGTCAGGTGTATGCCGAGTTTGTTGTTTCGGGCTATGCTGATCAGGGTCGTTAGCTTGCCCAGTTCGGCAGCCGTGGGTTGCGGATAGTCAAAAACGCTGTCGACGGCCTGCAGGATAATGCGAACGGACGTAAACCCCTGTGCCGAGATTTTTGCAAAATCGGTTTGCACGGTGGCCGAATCCCAGTTTTTCCACATATTGGTCCAGCCGTTTTGGGCGGGATAGTAGTTGATCTCTTTTGTATTGGCCAGCAAGGTGGATAGCGGAACCGCGTCGCCGGACCCCGGATTAGGGTTGCTGACGTGTTTGTTACAGCTAACCAATAGTATAAGAAGGAGGAAGGGTACAGGTCGAATCATTTTTTCGACGTTTGACGATGCTACGAAGCGGGCGTTTAATGTCAAGTGATTATTAATGTAATAGCGGATATAAACTAATAGTTGCTTTCAGAAATGAATATTGTAATTACTAAATAACAAATGTATTAGATTTATCGGAAATATATTAAGCATGATAGATGCTTTCGACGGCAAAATATTAAAGCTGCTGACCCAGAACGCCCGCATGACCGGCGCGGAGATCGCCAGAAACGTAAACCTTTCCCTGCCCGCTGTGACGGAAAGGTTGCGAAAGCTCGGGAGGTCCGGGATCATCGATCAGTATACGATCAAGCTGAACAGGAAACAACACGTGGCCGGAGATAGCGATTTGCTGCTAAAAGTCCTGGTAGCAGATACGGCGGCCCTGGAAGAGCTATTGGTACGTAAAATAAAATCCACAAAGGCGGTTACCCGTACAAGCACCACCATTATCCTCAGCACATATAAAGAAGAGGTCAACCCAAAAACGTTATAGTGTGACACTGGAAGAAACAACCCGGCTTGTTGAACAATTTGAAAACGCCACGTTACCAAAAGAGCAATGGACGCATACCGCCCATTTTGTCATGGCGCTTTGGTATTGTATGCATCATCCGCTCCCGGAGGCAGTTCGGAAAATACGGGAGGGGATAAAAAAATACAATGTCAGCGTGGGCGGTCAAAACACCGACACTTCCGGGTATCATGAGACGATTACCCTGTTTTACACCACGGCGATCGCCCGCTACCTGGTTACCAACGGTATCACCTCATTGACGGATCGGCAAATCCTGGTATTTTTGCAGCAACCGTTTGTGACAAAGGATTTTGCCCTTCAGTTTTACAGCAAAGAACGACTGATGAGCAAAGAGGCCAGGTATCGTTGGATCCTGCCGGATTTGTCCGACGCAGGTTACTAGCATATATATTTGAACGCAGTTATTGCCGGAATGACGCAAATATAAAATAAGGAGTCATAATTATATTATTTGGTATAAATTAACGATAAACACCTGTCGTTATGAAAAATGCCAAATATATTGCCCTGATTGCGTCCGGGCTTATACTGACTTTTGGATGCAAGAAATCCCTAAATTCTTCCGTAGATCTTACCAAAGGCGCAAAAGCCGGCTTTGTGACGAACGCTGGCTGGCAGACACCCACCATCTGGGGCAGGATTACCCGTTTTGACATCGGCAGCGGCAACGGATCCGACTGTCTCTTAGCGTATGACTGCTGGTCAGACCAGGTCTCGCTAACCCAGGTCACCGGCGCCAACTCCACCACGATCATGATGTCGTACTCGGGATTTAACCTGGTCGGCGGCGGAAATGTTCCTACAAATGACTGGTGGTCCGATGTGACCGATCAATTTGCCGAGTTCGGGGGCTGCCACGTTATTCCCTTGGACGTCAATAAAACCGGACACGAAGATCATATCCTGGTCTATTTTCCGGGTCGCGGCTGGTGGTGGCTTTTGTCTTACGCCGGCAACGGGCTTTGGAACAATGAGGGATCGGGCATGTCTGGCATCGGTGGCTATGATCTCGCGGGTGGGACTTTTACGGATAAGATCGTTGCCTATGACTATGGTGACGGCTATAAGGACGCATTGATTTGCTACCGGCCTGGTAATCAATTTTTTTGGGTCCTTGTAAATGAGAATGCCGGCGCTACCTCATCGAGCAACCATGCCAACTGGGTAGCGGTGGTAAAAAGCAGCGGTGGTGTCGGTGGGTATGACCTTAAAGGCATGTATGACCAAATCGTTCCCGTTTCTATCAATAGTCCGGGCAATATGGACATCGTGTGTTATCGACCGGGCTTGAGCTTTGTGTGGTGGGAAACCCACAGTGCATACAGTACGGGCTGGTCGACCGTCTATAGTACCCGCAGCGGCCTGGCGAACAACTCCTTTAACGAGCTGGGAGACCGGATGACCCCTGTCAATATCAGCTCCAGCGGGACACCTGGCTATAATGCCGACGTATATACCATGGGCTGGCGCCCGGGTGATGGCATATTCTATGTCGACAACTATCAGTATGTACCTGCCTACGGTTTTGTGGAAGGCTGGGAGCCAAGCGGTGGTTTGAATTATCCGATGACCCATAATCCCTATTCCCCTTCTGTGACCTACGAAGGGGATCATATTCTGACCTTTAGCCCCAACGGACAGGGCAACAGCAGTATACTTTTTTATTCAAACGGTACCGGCGCTCCATCGCAGATCTATGAGTGGAACCCCGGTTCGGAAACGTATACCCAAGTATATTAGGAAGTTTGACTGAAACAAGCCGCCTTTCGGCTAAACCTGTTGTACGATAAGCGCGGACCTTTGTGCAAATACAACAGCACAATGAAAGCGATCAGAATTCATGCATTCGGTGGACCGGAGGTGATGCAATTGGAAGAGGTAGCATGCCCTGTCCCGGCAGCCGATGAAATTTTAGTAAAAGTCTTTGCAACAAGCGTCAACCCCGCGGATTACATCATCCGCAAGGGCGGGAATGATTTGCTGAGGCCGTTTTTGAAGTTGCCTTTGGGGTTGGGATTGGACGCGGCCGGTGTCGTGGAAGAAGTGGGGAGTGACGTAAAGGATTTTAAAAAAGGCGACAAAGTGTATGGTGTTCCCAATTTCCCGGGCGGCGGCAGCTATACGGAATACCTCACCGCAAAAGCGAGCCGGTTTGCATTGATGCCTCAAGACATTCCCTTTAATGAAGCCGGTGCGCTCCCTTCCTGTGCACTGATCGCCTGGAATGGCATCGTCGATTTGGGAAAAGTACAACCAGGCCAGCGCGTTTTGATTCATGGTGCCGCGGGTGGCGTGGGAAACCTGGCGGTACAGTTTGCCAAGGCAAAGGGCGCCTATGTGATCGGTACGGCTTCGCCTTACAATTTCGATTTTTTAAAGAACCTTGGCGCGGATGAAGCGATCGATTACAACCATCAGACCTTCGGACATTTGCTGGATAACATTGATCTTGTTTTCAATGCCTCGCCGGTGCGTGATCCCGAAACAAGGGTAAAGTCGGCGGCTGTGTTGAAAGAAGGCGGTATTTTTGTGTGTACGCAGCTGGATGCTCCCTTTGATGATGAGCTGAAGGATGCGTTTGCAAAGAAAAGCGCAACGGCCACGCTGGTGGGTTTTGCCGCCTCCTTGACGGGAACGACGAAATTGATCGAAGAAGGCAAAGTGAAGGCGGTGGTTAGCAAGGTGTACCCATTGGCGCAAGTGGCTGAAGCCCATCGGGAAAGCGAAACCAAACACGTCCGTGGCAAGATTGTATTGGAAATAAGAAAAAATGAAACGGTTTAACACGATCGGCGAATTTCTACAGTTCAGGCAGTTGCCAAAGCCGGAACACCCGTTGATTTATGTATTTAAAGTGGAACCCGTCGAATGCGCGCGGATAGAAGCGTCCCAAAGCTGGGTGTATGACTTTTATGCGGTTGGCCTGAAAAGGGTTTCCAATTCCCACAACGCCAAATTAAAGTATGGGCAACAACAGTATGATTTCGACAGCGGGATCATGTCTTTTGTGGCGCCCGGCCAGGTGTTGAGTCTATCGCTGGATAACCAAGTCCAAACCATAAAACAATCAGGATGGATGATGCTTATCCATCCTGATTTTCTTTGGAATACGCCGCTGGCCCAAATGATCAGGAAATATGATTTTTGGGATTATTCGGTTCACGAGGCTTTGTTCCTTTCAGAAAAAGAGGAGGCCACGCTGGTTCATATCCTGCAAACCATTCAGCAGGAGTGTCAGTTGAATATTGACAAGTTTACCAAAAGCATCATCATTTCGCATATCGAAACCCTGCTCAACTACGCCGACCGGTTTTACCATCGCCAGTTCATTACCCGCGAAAAAACAAATCACCAGGTGTTGGAGCGCCTGGAAAAATTGCTGGATGAATACTTTGACAGCGGGAAGGGGCTTCCCACTGTCGGATACGTAGCGCAATCCCTGAACCTGTCGCCAAAATACCTGAGCAGCCTGCTCAAGGTGCTGACCGGCCAAAATACACAGCAGCACATTCATGAAAAGCTGATCGAAAAAGCCAAGGTTAAATTGTCCACCACCGATCTTTCCGTCAGCGAAATTGCCTACGCGCTGGGATTTGAACATATCCAGTCGTTCAGCAAGCTGTTCAAAAACAAAACCAGGCTCTCCCCGGTCGAATTCCGGCGGTCTTTTAATTAAGGATAGACTACCAGGGAATTTCCCCCGTTTCCGGGTTTGTTTCCTCGCTAAAGAATTTACCGGTAGGACCCTCGGGACCAATCAGGGCATATTTGATAATCCGTTTCGCCGCTTCTTCGACCGATCCGGTGCCCCGATGACCGTTAAAGTCGGTTTTGATAAAGCCCGGGTCCACAGCGTTTACTTTGAAGGACGTACCGAGTAGTTCGAATGCCAGGTCGATCGTATACATGTTCAGCGCGGATTTGGAGGGATGGTAGACCGCGCCTTTATGCTGGTAGTATTTCCAGGTTGGATCGCTTTGAAGGGTAAGCGAGCCCGCGCTGGAGGATACCATGACGATACGGGGCTGGGGCGATTCCCGCAGGAGACCAAAAAATGCCTGGACGACCCGGATCACGCCGAAGTAATTGGTCTCAAATACTTTTTTGAATTGATCCATACCGGCGGAAATAGGAGATTGGGGCATGCCGCCGTTGATGCCGGCATTGTTAATCAAAACGTCCAGTGCTGTGGTCTTTGCCCCGATGGTGGTTCGCGCGGCCCTTACCGAATCGTCGTCGCTGACGTCCAATTGAATGGCCTCCACATGCTGTAACCCCTGCGCTTTTAATTGTGCGGCGGCTTCCCGGCCCTTGTCCAGGTCGCGGCTGCCCAGGTAAACCTGAAATCCTTGTTGTAATAGCTGACGGGCGGTTTCAAGGCCGATGCTTTTGTTGGCCCCCGTGATGAGCGCTGTTTTCATTTTTTTGTTATTTGGCGCAAAGCTGGCGCTTAAGAAAATGAAAACATTTGCCTTTTAGCAAATCTTTTTCCTGATCCGGCTTAAGGTCGATTGGGTTATGCCCAGATAAGAGGCTATATAAGACAGCGGAATCCGGTTGGCCAGCGTGGGGTATTTGTCCATGAATTCAAGATATCTTGTCTGGGCGTCCTGTGCGACAAGGGGCGTCACCCGCGTCAATTTTTCGTTCAAGGATTTCATCTGTATTTTTTGGGTAATATCCTCCCAGCCGGCGATTTCCTTCCAATCCTCGTTTGACAATACCAACATCCTGCAATCGGTCGCTGCCTGGATATATTCTGTAGACGGGGCATTGTTGAGGTTGATGAGCAGGTGGTTTTCTTCTATGAAAATTTTTGTAATCTCTTCGCCTTTGTTGTTGTAGTAGCAAATTCTGATGATGCCTTCGATGATAAAGCCGACCTGTCTGAAGACTTTTCCGGCTTCTACAAAGTATTCCTCTTTGGGGAGGATTGTCTCCCTGCCTTTTTTGGAAATTAAATTAATTTGTTGTTCATTTAAATGCGCAAATTGCAGGAGGAAGTGTATGAATTCGTTCATGGAGCAAATGTAGTATCTATGCGGATATTATATTTGTAGGACTCCACAAAATTGAACCTATGTTTTACTACTATGATGACAGCGGTATCCCGGACCAACTGCACACCCTGGTCCAGGAATACGGGCCAAATGGCATCGCTGCCCTTGCGTTTACCCCTTCCGGTGGTTGGGTGATCGTGTCCATGAACGGCGACTACTGCGCGAGTGGTATCCCCGACGACTGTTTTCAACAACTGGTTCAATATATCAATAACGGAGACCTGATCAACGTCATGGCATTTACACCGGATGGCGGATGGGTCATTGTAACCAACACGGCCTATTGTGCCAGCGGCATCCCGGATGACTGTTTTAGCGCACTGGTTTCTTATTTCAACGCCGGCTACGCCATTACCTGTATCGCCTTTCCACCCGCCGGGGGGGACAGCTGGGTCATTCTGGCGGGGGGGATCTTAACTGCCAGCAATATCGACGACGAATGCTTCCAGTTTCTTTGCAACTACCTGCCCAGCACAAGACAAGCCCGGTGGGTTGTTTTTCCTCCCCAGGGCGGTTGGGCCATTCTGGCGGGCGATTACTATGAAGCCCGGGGGATCCCCGATGACTGCTTTGCGCAATTCGGCGCATTTATTCAAGCCGGCGCTTTGCCGGACCTCCTGGCCTTTGCGCCGGACGGAGGCTGGTCGCTCATTTCCAATACGCCGGACCCTTACAATCCACCCGATACCATCCGTCAGATCGAAGAGAATATTATGTATGGAACGGGGAGTACCGATACCATCTGGAACCGTATGCGTCATTACAATGTCCCCGGCGTCAGTATGGCGGTCGTTCTGAACAACCAGGTCGCCTGGGCCACCAGCTATGGAACGTTGGAAGAGGGCGGGGACCAATACGTCTATACCGATACGGCATTTCAGGCGGCTTCCTGCAGCAAGCCGGTATCCGCTTTGGGATATTATCAGCTTGTGCAAAACGGGCTTATTGCATTCGATGCGAATATAAACCCTTACATGCCATGGAATCCGCCGGTTTGCCCCTCAGCCACGCCGTCATGGTTGAGCCTGGTCACCATTCAGCTCCTGTTGCAACACCGTGGCGGCATCAGTGGGGAGGGGGTTCCCGACCCACAAAACCAATGCAGCAATTTTGGTGGATTTTCCGGGTATCCCAATGTGCCAGGCCAATTGATCCCGTCGTTGATGCAGATCCTGGAAGGAGCGCCCCCCGCTAACTCAGGGCCCATACAATTGACTTATGAACCCAGCCTGACGTCACCGCAATACTATTCCGGACCGGGGTATATGATCATGATGTACCTCTTGGAACAACTGACCGGCCAGGACTTCGGGACATACATGCAAACAAATGTCCTGGCGCCTTTGGGCATGAACAACAGCAGCTTTGACCTGTATATACCCGCCAACCTTTCCAGGGCCGCTGCCGGTCATGATCAAAATGGGAATATGTACCCCGGAGGGGGAAACAATCATCCCGAAGCCACCGCGGCCGGTCTTCGCACCAATCCGACGGATTATTGCCAGATGATCTGTTGCCTCAACCAGAACGGCACCCTTAATGGAAACACCATTCTAACCCCCGGCAATGTCAATTATATGGTTCAACAATCGACGGGGACGTTCAGCAATTGGGCCCCCAATGCGCAAAACTTCAACTATTGCCACAACGGCATCAACGCCGGTTTTAAATGCATCTTCTATGGGTTCTCTGGTATCGGGGCGGGTCTGATGATAATGACGAATGGTGATAACGGGGATAGTTTGTATACCGAAATTGCGACGACGGTCGTACAAATGTATAATTGGTAGACATTATGAATTTTACAAAACTTGTTCCCAACGTATTTTACACGGACATCACAATGGGCCTCAGACTTTTTATTGACTGCCTGGGGTTTAGCATCGGTCATGATGAATTGAATACGGATCATCCTTTTTGTGCCATCGAGAAAAATGGATTGTCTTTACTCTTGTTCCAAAATCAGGAATATGCGGAAAAAGACAGGCCTGAATTCAGGCTGGTAACAAACGATATTGAAGAGGTATATAAAAAGGTGTCCTCAACGCATCCTGAGTTCTTGCATCCAAACCTCAAGGAAATCACCCTTCGGCCCTGGGGCGCCAGGGAATTCGCGTTAAAAGACGATTCCAATGTTTGCATCATCATTCAGCAGTGGTAAAGAGGCTCATCTTTTCTTCGCGAAATCCTATAACGGCGCCTGCTGGTCTCTTATAGAGCAAAAGGAAAGGTCCATCGAAGAAACGGCCCGGATGATCAACCTGGCACACGCCTCCCTGTTGCACTGGAGCGAAAGCCCGGAATGTACACCCGCCAACGTACAACGCGGCGAATGGCTGATCGCGATGGCGTATGCGGTCACCGAAAGGGCCGAGCCGTCGTATGTACACGCCAAACGGTGTCTCGATTTGACCATCAGCGAGCCGGACGCGATGATGGGTTTTGATGTGGCATACGCCTACATGATCATGGCAAAGACGCTGGCGCTAACGGGCCGGGAAGAGGAGGCGAAGGGGTATCTGGCAAAAATGGTGGATGCCACTGGTGCCAACAGCAATGAGCGCGACAGGCAAATATTCCGGGGCGATCTTCAACTGGGGAACTGGTATGGGTTGACGGAGTTGGTCCGGGAGGCAGAAAAGTCGATTTTATGAATCATATTAAAACAGGTGTGTGGTTTTGCATGCTATGGAGTGCAAGCCCGGCCCTCGCCCAACCACCCATCCGAGATCCGCATACACGCGGTTATGTACGGGCCACGGAACTCCCGGACAGCGCCAATCCTTCCCCCGGCGCCAATGGAAATTTTATTATTGGCCCCACGCATAACCCCGCACCGGAATCGACGGTACAGGCGAACGTACCGCAGGGGACCATCTACCGGTTTACCATGGAGTCGAAGGATAGCAAAATCTATCCCGGCATCGCCCGGGAACCGAAGACATTTGGCACCCCGGATCCGGAAAACCCCGCCAGGTTAATCGTCACCACAAGCCATCCGGCTCCATATACCCGCCTGGTGACCGTGTACGTCCCCAAACAATATGTTCCCGGTTCCGCAGCGCCGTTTATTGTGGGCGCCGATGGGCCGGACTACTTGCTTTTTACGGTACTGAACAACCTGATTGCCGAGGGCAAAGTACCGCCCATGATTGCCATCTCTATTGGCAATGGCAGCGGGGATGCCCAAGGCAGCGAACGGGGCCTGGAATACGATGCGATGAACGGGGTATATGCAGAGTTTGTAGAAACCGAAGTACTGCCGCTGGTAGAAAGTACGTGCGGGGTAAAACTAACCAAAGACCCCGCCGGCCGCGCGACCATGGGGGGCAGTTCGGGTGGGTCCTGCGCCCTGATCATGGCGTGGTACCACCCGGAATGGTATCACCGTGTGCTGACCTATTCCGGGACGTATGTCAATCAGCAATGGCCCTATAACCCGGAAACACCGCACGGCGCCTGGGAATTTCATGAGCACCTGATTCCAAAGAGCCCTGTAAAGCCATTACGGATATGGATGGAGGTGGGGGACCAGGACCTTTTTAATCCAAACGTTATGGGTGATGGTATGCATGATTGGGTGGTCGCCAATGAAAATATGGCAAAAGTGCTCGCTGGTAAGCACTATCCATACCAGTTTGTTTTTGCCCGCAATGCCAGGCACGTGGATCATAAAGTAAAAATGCAAACGCTTCCCGAAGCGCTGGAGTGGCTTTGGAAGGATTATCACCCGGCGAATTGATGCACGTTTCGATGCCGGGTCCCCCATTCATGCAGATAATTGCAAATCGGTAAAAGCTCCCGCGCGCTTTCGGTCAGTTCATATTCTACCCTGGGCGGCACTTCCGGGAAAACGGTTCTTTTGACAAGGCCATCCTCCTCCATTTCGCGCAGTTGCAGGGTGAGCATCCGTTCCGTCAAACCCGGAATGGCCTTTTTGAGCGCACCGTATCGTTTTGGTGCGTGCTCCAGCGCCGACAGGATCAATATTTTCCACCTGCCGCCAATCATCTGCACGGCATACGTCATGTTACAGGTTGTCAAGAACTTACGATTCTTGTAGTTCGTGGAAGTCTCTTTGACTTTTCCCATTACATACATTTTTGTGTGTACCGGCGCCCGGCCCACAGGAGGTTCGCATCCAGGTAAAAGCCATCGGGTTAAACCGCGCCGACACTATGTACCGGCTCGGCATTTATGATGAATATCCCATTTTCCCGGCGCGGCTGGGGTATGAGGCCGCAGGTATTGTGGAGGCTATTGGTGATGGCGTGGAAGGTGTTGCGGTGGGCGATGTGGTCAGCGTGCTGCCGGCTTTTTCCCTGCATCAATACGCCACTTATGGAGCGCTGATCGTTGTTCCGGCCTATACCTTGCAAAAGCACCCCTCCTCCTTGTCTTTTGAAGAAGCTGCTTCGGTCTGGACAAGTTATCTTACGATGTACGGAATGGTGGTCGATGCGGCGAATGTACAACCGGGACAGTATGTGGTCATCACTGCGGCATCCAGCAATGCGGGGCTGGCGGCTATACAGGTGGTCAATGGTGTAGGGGGCATTCCTATTGCGGTGACCACTACGGGTAGAAAACGGGATGCCCTGGTGACAGCGGGCGCTGCACACGTCATTGCGGCAGATGAACAGGATGTCGTAACGGAGGTGCTGAAAATTACTAAGAACAACGGCCCGGAAGTCATACTGGACCCCGTAGGCGGCCCCTTGCTGACAAAGCTGATAGACGCGGTGGCCGTTAAGGGTAAGGTGTATATTTACGGCGGGTTAAGCCCGGAACCCGCCTCGCTCTCCGCGCTGACGTTGGTGCGCAAAACGCCCGCCCTCTATGGATATAATGCGACCGATGTACTACTCAATCCTTCAAAGCTGGGGGCCGCGATACAGTTTATTTATGAAGGTATTGCGAAAGGAAAGCTAAAACCCGTTGTCGGCAAAACGTTTCCCTTCGACGAGATCGTAGCCGCAACAAAGTTTCTGGAAGCCAACACGCATATCGGTAAGGTGGTCGTTACGATATGACCTTATTTGCCCGGAAGGCTTTCGGGCTTACGCCCTTGTTGTTCTTAAAGAATTTAGTCAGATGGCTTTCGTCGGTAAAGCCAAATTCGTCCGCGATTTCCCCGAGGCGTTTGTCGCTATGGATCAGGCGGTGTTCGATCAAACTCTGCCTGTAGCCGGTGATATATCGTTGCAAGGTGCTGCCGGTTTGCTGTTTGAAGTATTTCCCCAGGTAATTGACGGAAATATTGAAGCGCGAACAAAGGTATTCCGTCCGCAGCCTGTCGGGGTTGTAAATATTGGCCTGGATAAAGTGTAAGATGTTGGCGGTTTGTTGATGGGTATGGTCGCTCAGGTCAAGGTGATGGAATTTGGCGATGTTCCGGGCGACAAGAACGATGAGCGTGTTGACAAAGTGGTGGATCAATTCCTGGTTGTACAGGTCGGGACTTTCGTTTTCCCTGAGGACGGCGTCGACAAGGGGCTCCACCAGTTTTTTGTCGACGGCGTTTTTGAGGATACAGCCGGGCTTGTGGTTGGCGTTTTGCAGGATGAATTCGAGGTTTTGGATGTTGCCGCTGGATAGCCCGGACTGTTGGACATAAATGTCATTGAACCGGAGGAAAAAGAAGGTAGTGGTTTCCGTTACCTCGAACGCGTGGCAGTCGGTGGGCGTGATCAGGAACATGTGGCCTTTGCCATATTTGAACTGGCTTTTATTGATACACTGGATACCCGCACCCTTGACAATATAGACGAGTTCGAAAAAACTATGGTGATGTGGCGCACCCGGACCTTCATCAACCGTTAAAAACTCGATCGAAAAGGGTTTATGCAGATTTTCCCTGATCATGGGATGTACTCGTTTTTGGCAAAATTATACCAATAATGGCTCTATAGCCTGTATAATTTTGCCTGTATTATGAAAGCAATCATTGTACAGGCGCCCGGCGATGTCCGCCAGTTGCAGCCGGTGGATATTGCCCTTCCGGAACTACAGACCGGAGAGGTATTGGTTAAGGTGAAGGCCATCAGCATCAACCCGGTGGATGTCAAGAGCCGGGCGGGGAAAGGGGTCTACGGCCGTTTGAAGGAAGAGCAGCCGTTGATCCTGGGCTGGGATATCTCCGGCGAGGTGATACAGACCCGATCGGACCGGTTCGCCGTAGGGGACGAGGTGTTCGGTATGGTCAATTTCCCTGGCCATGGCAAGGCGTACGCCGAGTTTGTGGCCGCACCGGCCGACCAGTTGGCATTTAAACCGGCGACTATTTCCCATGAAGAGGCGGCAGCCGCAACGCTGGCGGCATTGACGGCCTGGCAAGTCCTCGTCCAACGGGCGAACGTGCAGACAGGACAACGGGTACTGATCCAGTCGGCCGCGGGCGGCGTTGGCCATTTTGCCGTGCAGATCGCAAAGCACCTTGGCGCTCATGTAACCGGCACGGCGTCGGGTAAGAACAAGGATTTCGTGTTGGCACTGGGTGCGGATGCCTATATCGACTACACGAACGCCGACTGGCACAGCTACGGGGATCAATTCGACTTTGTTTTGGATACCATCGGTGGTGACCATTCACTGATTATGACAAAGCCCGGCGGGACGTTGATCAGCATTCCAACGGGGCTTGGGGCCGACGTGATAGAAAGATCGAAAGCCAAAAAGGTGGATGCCGCGTTTTATCTGGTTCAGTCCGCCGGCAAGAACATGGCTGCGCTCGCGGCACTGATCGGACAGGGGGTGATCAAGCCACACGTTTCCGCTCTTTTTCCATTCGAGGACATGGCCGCCGCCCATCTGCAGGTGGAGACCGGGAAGACTATCGGGAAGGTCGTGGTTCGCCTATAGCAGCATAACGCTTACGGATGAGCCACTCTGCAACGACCAGGTTGGGCACAAAGCCCATCCAGGCCACGATCATGTATGTATCCAGGGGACGGAGGTGGAATAAGGTAATCAACAGCCACTTCCAACCCCGCAGGGTAATGGCCGACAGTGTCAGGGCATAGCTGCGGTACATCCAGTCGCGGTGGGCGTCAAACTGTTTTGCCACGGCCGTCCGCCAGGCTTTGGCGGTGGTATACATCCACAACACGGAAAGGCTGGTAAATGCAATACGCGACGGGATGCCCCCGTTCGCCAGCAGGGCCATAATAAACGAAGCGGGGCCGGTGACAAAAAGAACGGCCACCACATAACATTTCCCCACAGCCCGGTGAATCGTCCTATACCGGTGCAGCAAAGCCTTTGAAAACTGGGTAAAGCCCGCCGCCAGGACAAACATAGATGTAAATACATGTACAAAAAAGGCGACAAGCCAGGGGGTAATATGGATATATTCCTGTTTTATTTGCAGAAAAGCCGCGTCGGTGCGCACCGGAAGGTACTGCAGGGTGATGTTCCCCATCAGCACAAAGAAAAACGCGAACAGGAGCAATAGTCCGTATCGATAAACAATAGGCATCAGGAATAAAATTATATAAAAAAAGTTTCATATTTTCCTGTTCTAAACCGATTGCCTATGACTCCAACAAAATGGATGATGCCCGTCATCGCCCTCTTTTCTTTCGCCGCCGGCTGTAAAAATCCCAGCGTCGTGAAAGATACCGCCGCAGCCCATACCCTTACGGCGCCGGCCAACTCCATTACCGGTACGTGGACCGGTATGTTCGAACCAACAAGTAACAACCAGGTCTCCTCCAATAAAATCACCCTGTTTATTGACCAAATGGACGGGGGTAATATATATGGCTACAGTGTTTGTGCAGGGAACGACCGCCCGTTTAAGGGGACCTATACGGATGACGGGGATAAGATAACGGCCACGCTCAAAGAGCCCGGTAACGGTGATTATGATGGCACGTTTGCGCTGGTCATCCAGAAAAATCCGCTCTCGCTCTCCGGCACATGGACGCCTTTCAAATCCACCTTGTCCAGTCGTCAATACACCCTCGTTCGAAAGAATTTTGTCTACGACCCGGCCGCGGGAAGGTACGCCGAAACTTCCGCAAGATTACTGACCAGCGATGATGTCAACAACCTCCTCAAGGACGAACTCCGCTATATGCGCAACGAGATATTTGCGAGACACGGGTATTCCTTCAAGATAAAGGAGGTGCGCGCCATGTTCGACAACCAGGACTGGTATATGCCGATATCCACCGATGTCCGGAAAAAGCTGACGGGCATAGAAACGGCGAATGCCAATCTTATCAAGCGGTATGAGTCGTATGCGGATTCGAGTTATGATGACTATGGACGGTAGGGTAGGGTGAAAACACCTTTTTTTCCCCAGATTTTAAAGTATAATTTGAAACATCTATTTTTTGCTTACCTGTTATAGATGTTTATGAAAAAAGTGACCATGATGCTTGCTTTGTTCCTTTTGGCAGGCTGTAATGGCAATAACGCCGATAAAACTGCCGAAGGAAACAACAAGAAAGAATTTTATGACCTTTACAATAGCACATTAACCTATTATAAACTTGGCGAAAGCAATGCCATGTTGGATTATGCGAAGGAGATGCTCCTATACGCCCAATCCTTAAACAACGATTCATTCGAGGTTGTGTCGTACAAGATGGTCGGCAATTGTTACTACCTGCTGAATGACCATATTTCCGCCATAAATTATTACTTCACCGGGATACAACTATGCGAGAACCGGCCGGCCCTGACACATCTTCTACCCGAACTGTACAATAATATCGGCTTTAACTATAGTAAGTTGGGCGTCCAGGACAAGGCCCTCGAATACTTAAAAAAGGCGGAAGATATAGCCTCCAAAAGTGAAGCTAAATCAATCAATGTATATATTCTCGAAAATTTAGCGGAGACATACCTGAGTTTGGAGAGACCCATTCCCGCCTTGCACTATCTGGACCTTGCCACCAAACTGAACGAGAAATTCAAGGATAAATATATTCAGGCCTCGATCTGCCTGGACTATGGAAACGCTTATTACAAATTGTTTCTTCAGAACCATTCCGCAGACGAATTAGCGCTTTCAAAATATTATTTTGAAAATGCCATTGCCATTAGTGATGCGACACGGGATTTCAAGCACTTTTCCAATTCCACTTTAGAGTATGGCAATTTCTTTTTCAAACAGGGTCTTTTTGATTCGGCCCTTATATTCACAAAAAGGAGCCTCGACACCGCGATAAGATACAATTACAAAGACAATGTCGTGGGTGGCGCGAACCTGTTGCAAAAAGTATATGCCGCGCAAGGAAATGAGCATCAGGCGTATGTTTCTTCGCTTCTCGGTAAGAAGATTACCGACAGTATGTTGTCCGTAAACAATATCAATCAGCTATTGGCCCTGACTTTTAATGAGGAGGTGCGCGAGAAAGATGCGGCAGCAAAAGAGAAGGAGAACCAAGAGCAAAGAATCAGGCATATCGAGAGCCTGCTCATCGCCATTATCTTAATCACTTTGGCGACGGGTTATTTAATCATAGCAAGAAAGATAAGGACAAAGCCAAAAGTGATTGTATACATTGGCAGCATCGGGTTATTAATCATGTTTGAATTCATTAACCTGCTGGTACACCCCCTGGTGGAGACCTATACCAATCATTCCACGCCGGGGATGTTGTTGGTGCTGGTGTTAATTGCTGCCATCCTGATACCCATACACCATCGGTTGGAACGATTTGTGGAAGCACATATAGAGAAGAACCATCAGCGCTCCTCCGGTGCCTGATAGCGGAACGTCCCCGCCTTTATTAGCCGCTCCGGCTGTCCCGGCAACTTCAGCACCGCTTCGGTACCCGGGGGAAGCGTTACCCGGTATTCCCAACCCTTACCAGACGTTGTCCAGGCAGACGTGATCCGCCCATAGGGACAATCATGCGAACAACTGAAGTACCCGACCCCTGGAATGATGTGCGGTTCCAGCAGGACCCTTCGGAAACCGGGGTTTGCCGGGTCCGGGCGTATACCCCCCAGCGCCTTGTACATCCAGGCGCTGATCTCGCCAAACATGATGTGGTTCCTGGAGATGTCGGTTTTGGCCTCCATAGGCCAGTTCTCCTGCAGGGCCGTAGCGCCGTTGACGATCCAGTATCCCCAGGAGGGCTCCTGGGTACTGCTTGCCAACTGGTAGGCCAGGCCGGCGTAGCCGTTTTCGGAGAGGGCGTTGAGGAGGGTCTTGGTGCCAAGGAGACCGACGTCGAGTGTGACGCCGTCGGCTTTGACGCGGCCGGCCAATCCCGCCGCGGTTTTGGCCTTAAGGTCGTCTGGTACCAGTCCTCGGTACAACGCCGTGCTGAGCTCTGTTTGGAAGCCCTGGTCGTAGTTACCCGTGGCCGGGTCAAGGTATTTTTTGTTAAAGGCGTCTTTGATGTGGTTGGCGAGGCTGTCGTAGTTACCATCCTTGCGGCGGAGGATTCGCGATATGTCTGCAAGGATTTTCGCATCGGTATAATAGAACGCGGTCGACGTGAAGGGGACCGGTGTCTGCGACTTTACCGGGATCCAGTCGCCCAGGCCCCAGGTGCAGATGCCGTCGGGGAAAAGGGACGCCAGATGGTCGACGTAGCGTTTGATGGCGTCGTAGTTCTGGGAAAGGATGGCCGTGTCGCCGTAGAAAAGGTATACTTCCCAGGGAATGATCGCTACCGAACTGGTCCAGTCCGGGCCGTTGCCCCATTCGTATCCCCAGCCGTCAGACGGGATGATGCTGGGGAGCACGCCGTTGGGTTGTTGTTCGTCGCGGTGGTCGGCCAGCCATTTTTCGTAGACGGTGATGCCGTCGAAGTTGTAGAGACCGGTCTCGACCGCGGTATGCGCGTCACCGGTCCAACCGTTCTTCTCGCGTTGCGGACAATCCGTGGGATAACCGAAAAGGTTGGACAGGTATGAATTGTTGGTCGCGGCCCAGATCTTTTGGAGGATGCTGTCCGAGGTTTGAATGTCGCCGGAGGGTTTCACATCGGAGTGCATGACATAGGCCTTGAGGCGCTCTATGACGATGGGTTTGCTGGCCTTTACCTCCACATATTGGAAGCCTTTGTAGTTGAAAGCCGGGCTGAAGGTTTCTGTGGGCGCGCCCTTGCAAATGTATATATCCGTCTGAAACGGATCGGTGTCATCGGTGGGCCGGTAATGGACATTGATGTTGGACTGGTCGACATGGCCGGTAGGGTAGAGGCGTTCGCCGTGGGTGAGGGTGACGATGGTACCCCGGGGCGCTTGAAGGGTTATTTCGGAAACGCCGGCGATATTCTTCTTTAAGGCGAAAACCACGTCCGTATCGCTGAATGGCCGGATGACCCTTGCGTCGAGTGTATCGACACGGCGGATGGGCACCATGGCCTCGGCCACGATGTGTTTGGAGGGGGCGTCTGCGTATTCCGGCTGCCGCCAGGCCGTGTCGACGCCCTCGTTATCGTTCCAGTGGGGGATTTCCTTATTCGCATCGTAGTGCTCGCCGGTATAGATGCTGTTGAAGATCGTTGGCCCCAGGGTGGTGCGCCAGTCCTTCCCGGTGGAGATGGTTTCGACCGTCCCATCGGTGTACGTTAGCCGAAGGTCCATACAAAACGACGGTCGCCCCCTCCAGGGGGCCTTGTCGAAATACCAGACTGCCGTCGACTGGAGGTTGTACCAACCGTTGCCCAGCTCGACGCCGATGGTGTTTTTGCCGGCTTGGATGTCTTTGGTCACGTCATAGGTGACGTACAGGTTCCGCCGGTCGAAACGGGTATACATGGGGTCGAGCGCACGGTCGCCAATTCTTTGCCCATTGATGTACAGTTGATAAAGACCGGCCACTGCTATATAGGCGCGGGCGGATGCCAGGGTTTTGGCCGTTGTAAAGGTCTTCCTGTACAACGCGGCGGGTTTCAAGCCCGTGTTACGGGTATCGTAAATCCAGGAGCCCTTCCAGTGTGCTTCCACCATCATGCCCGTTTCGAAGACCGCCGTCGCCGGGGTTCCGGCCCGGCCGTCCCGGTCCCAGGTTTGGACCGTCCAATAGTACCTGGTAAACGGCTGCAAAGGAGCGCCGGTATAGGGGACGAGCTGGGCAGTGGAGGCGATTTTGCCGGACGACCATACCGCGCCTTGTCCGGTACGCACGGTGATCCTGTAAGCCGTTTGGGCGCCCTGGCTCAACTGCCAGGAAAAGCGCGGGCGCGGGGCATCAATCCCCAGGGGACCGGACAGGTGTTCGCATTCCAGGTTTGTTTGGGCGGTGGCGGCCGCCGTTACGGCCAGTGTGGCAATGGCAAGACAGGTGCGTAGGAACATGGAGTAAAGCTAAGGAAGCGGCTCTATATAACTCTACTGGCCTTTCCTGCTTACTCATTCCACCCTCAAACTTTTCACCGGGTTGGCCCTCGCCGCGCGAATGGTCTGCAAGCTGACGGTGAGCAGCGCAATCACCGTCGCCGCGACACCGGCCAGCACAAAGATCCACCACGGCATCGACGTACGATAGGCGAAGTTCTGCAGCCATTGATGCGCACCCCAGCCCGCCAGCGGCGCCGCAATGACGGTCGACAGCCCCACCAAAAGGACGAATTCCCTCGACAGCAAGGTGACCAGTTGGGGAACACCCGCCCCTAGTACTTTTCGGATGCCGATCTCCCGCGTCCGCTGGTTGGCATTGAACGCCGCAAGACCAAAAAGGCCCATACAGGAGATAAAGATGGCGATGCCCATGGCGATGTTGAGGATCTGCGATGTCTGCCGTTCCTGCGTGTACAACTGTTCCAGCGATTCGTCAAAGAACCGGGACTGAAACAGGGCTCCCGGGTATAATTTTTTAAAGACCGATTCCATGTTTGTCATCAGTGTCTTTACCTCGGCCGCGGAGAGGCCGGTGCTGGAAAGTTTTACGCTCAGTTGGGCCCCGGCGCCTGCGTCTGAGGTGAAGACAAAGGGTCGTATCTTCTGATGTAAATCGTCCGAATGGAAATCCTTTACGATCCCGATAATAGTCGCCGATCCCCGAACGCCAATCAACTGACGGCCAAGGGCATCGGCCGGCCGGTGGAAACCCAGGGCCCTCGCCGCTGATTCATTCAGGATATAAGCCCGGTAGCCAGGTCGCGCTACATCCGAGAGATAGAAATTTCTCCCGGCGACCAGCGTCATCCCGTATAAGGATATATAGCCGGTGTCTATATCGTCCCCTCCCGGTAGGATCGTCACGTCCGAGGCTCCCTTATATTCAAGAGCAATACCGAGCAGCATATGGTTGAGCGATTCGGGATCGGCTGTGTTGAGGCTCACTTGCCGCACACCCGCCAGATGGCGGATTTCGGTGGCGAGGACATCTTTCCGGTTGTTGGGCTGGCCCCACGGAATATCGATTGTGACGATGGCGTCTTTATTAAAACCCAGGTCCGTATTGAGCATGTAATGGATCTGCCGCCCTACCATCATGGTGCCGATGATAAAGAGCAGACTCACCGTAAACTGGAAAACAATAAGGCCCTTGCGGAGGTAGCTTTTGGCGTTGAGCTGCCGGACACCCTGTCCCTTAAGGCTGGTTGCCGGCAGGAAAGAAGAGAGTGCCCGCCCGGGATACCAGCCGGCGATCAGACAGGTGACAAAGACCGTAGTGCCTATAAAGAGCCATGTATGGGGGTCAGCCGCGTGTAGCCGGACGCCTTCCGGAATAAAGCCATGAAGGACTTTAATAACAGGATTGGCGAGCAGGAGGGCGACTGCCATAGCAGCGACAACGATGATGCCGGTTTCGATGAGGAATTGCCGGACAATACCGCCGACGCTACTACCCATGACTTTCCGTATGCCTACTTCTTTTGCCCGCAGTATCGACTGGGCCGTAGATAAGTTGATGAAGTTGATAGCGGCAATGACCAGGATGAAGAGGGCAATGCCGGCCAGCGCAAACAGTGTAGGCTTATGTGCCCGGCGGCCATAGGTATCTCCATAAGCCGCATTAAAATGGATGTCTGCAAGCGGTTGCAGCAACAGGCTGGTCTTCATCCGATGCCGTTTGAAAAAGGCGGTGAATTGCTCTTCCGCCTGGGCGGTTGTCGTACCGGGAGCCAGCTTGACGTAGATATTTATATTGCTCCCCGACATGCTCCAGTTTTGGATATTCGTATTGAGAAAGCTGCGTTCGAGGGTACTATAGGAGATAAGGTCTTTGAAGCCAAAGTCTGTATGCTGTTCCCAGTCCTTCACGATCCCTGTGACGGAAACCGTCAGCGAATCTTCATACACAACGGAACGCCCCATCCAGTCTTCAGGCGTTCCGCCCTGGAAATAGCGCTTCGCCTCCGATTCCGTCAGCACGACCGAGAACGGTTTCAGCAGGGCCGTCGCGGGATCGCCCGCCAGCCACTGATAATGGAAGATTTTCAGATAGTCCGTATCGGCAAACGTAATATGATACGTTTGGTCGCCACTGATGGCAGGTATGACCCGGGCCGGCTGCCCCGCTCTCGGGATCAGCACACGGGTGTCATCGGTAAACAGGGTGGTCACAGCGCTAAAGCCGGTGGCCTCATGGCGCAAGGCGGGGCCAAGGGGACCCGACATTGCCGCATCATTGCTTTGTATGTCACTGCCGTTGTTCCTTGGAGGCACCAGCCGGTAGATCCGGTCGGCGTCCGCATGGAACTTGTCGTAGCTGAATTCAAACGCCACATACAGGTAGATCACCACGCAGGACAGGATGCCGAAGGTGAGCCCAAGGATGTTGATGGCAGTCGTCAACTTATGCCGGCCCAGGCGGCGCAGGGCGAAAAGCAGCTGTTTTTTGATCATGACTCTAACGATTTATTATCTGAAACCGTGCCCATTTTTCCGTGGGATCTATCCACAGATCCAAGGCTTTAAACAGAAAACCGTGGTGTAGGTTTGTATGTAACGTTATTTCTTTTAAGCTGGCAAATGATGAATTTTTACATCGGGGCTGTGTTGATAGGGGGATGTTCCCTGTATCCGATGCTTCGGTAATCGACAGCATCCGTCCATACAGCCTGATATTGTCGTCGTCGTCCAAGTCATTTTTGAAAGAACTGCCTATAAAGACAAAATTCAATTGCTTGTTTTTCATAAGACTGGACACGTATTGTGCAATATAGCCCCCTTTTGATGTGCCGACAACCGTGATGCGTGAAGGGTTGATCCCGGCATGTAATAAACTGTCAATTTGCGCTGCTGCCTTTTCCGCATAGATTTTTACATCCGTGTTAGGTTTCCTTTTTTCACTGATGACGACAAAGCCATCATTTGTAAAATGACCTAAAATTTCTTTGTATTCAGCGCGCCCGTATGAAGGGTGTTTTTCCAAAGGGCCATGTTCTTCAACAAATTTGTTGTGCAAGAAAAAGATATACCTGCTGCTGTCAATTGCCTGCTGGCCCTTTGCGGGTAGTGAAAGATTTGCCAATAGCAGTAAGGGGACTACAAAGATTTTCATGTGTGGAGGTTGGGAGTTAGTAATATATGGAATTTTATGATTCCTTTATGTATCATCCGCTTTTACCGCAGTTATTCCTATTTCAATGCAGTTATTGAATGGATCACTTACCGACACTAGTCTGGGAGAAAAATTATTAGATTTGAAAAGTAACCAATCGTAAACTTTAAACTATTTATTTCAATGACAAAGCTCAAATTGAGTACCCTGGGAATGGGTGCCGGCGAAGCCCTTAGTAAGACGCAGATGAAAAGCATCAAGGCCGGAACAATGTATTGCTGCGGAACCGGCGGTAAATCGTTTTGCGATGAAAGCGCAAGTCTTGTAGCCGCGTGGGCTGACTTCTGGACCACTGCGGGGCACAACGTGGCTTGCTTTGTCCCGGAGGAGGCTTAAAAACGAGCTCAAAGTGAAATGCCCCCTTTTAGGGGGCGATTTCACTCCGTTTTTAAACTTTTCACCGGATTGGCCATGGCCGCCTTGATGGCCTGAAGACTGACCGTAATCAATGCGCTCATCAAGGTGGCCAGTCCGGCGATTACAAAAACCCACCAACCGATATTGACACGATAGGCAAAACTTTCAAGCCACTTATTCATTGCCCACCAGGCAACAGGAAAGCCAATCAGGGAGGCAATACACACCAACCTGACAAATTCCTTTGACAGCAGCGACACAATCCGGCCCACGCTGGCGCCCAGCACCTTCCGGATGCCGATCTCTTTGGTTCGCTGTTCTGCCGCATAGGTAATCAACCCAAACAGGCCAAGGCATGCAATAAATATGGCGAATACCGCAAATGTGGTGAAGAGTTTGCCGGTCTGCTGCTCTGCATTGTACAAGTTGTTGAAATCATTGTCCATAAACGTATAACTGAGGGGTAGGCCCGGCGCCATGCTGTTCCATTTGTCCTGAATTTGGCTTATTAAGGAGGGAATATCGTTGTTTTTGAAACGGAGAACAATGTTACCCCAGCTTTGCTCCAAACGCATCACCATCGGGCCGATCTTATCATGCATGGAGCTGAAATTGAAATCTTTCACAATGCCAATTACATGAAATGCCTTTGGCTTGTTGCTGTCACCCGGGAGATACAATTTTGCACCAGAAAGGTCCCTCCATCCCAGCATTTTTGCCGCCGTTTCATTTAGAATGAGTCCTGTAGAATCCGTCTTATATTCCGTCGAGAAATTTCTTCCATTTTCGATATGCATGCCCAGTGCGGGAATATAATTTTCGTCCACATAGATACTTGTCATTATAATGACATTTTGGGCATTTAACGTCGGATCACGGAACCAGCCCCTCTGATTAAGATTGCCTCCTCCTACCGTTGGAAGGTCAGCGGATATGGATGCCTGCTCCACGCCCGGCAGGCTTAACAATTCCTCCCTGAATGTATGGATCCGTTTATCCAGGTTTTCCGTGTTGTGCAGCACCAGGACGTGCTCGCGATCATACCCGATTTTCCTGCTTCGGATATAGCCCAACTGGTTGTAAATAACAATGGTGCCAATGATGAGTATTATTGAAGTACTAAATTGGAAAACGACCAGGCTGCTGCGTAGCCAGCCGTGTTTGAATCCCGAAGCAATGGAACCCTTCAGTACCCGGATAGGATTAAAGGAAGACAGATAAAAGGCAGGATAGCTTCCCGCGGCGCATCCGACAACAAAAGCCAGCGTGATCAGTGTGGGAAGCAGCCATGAGGTGAACAAGATGTCGACGTGCATTTGTTTGCCCGAAACCTGGTTGAACAACGGGATTAATAATGACGATAGCGCTAAAGCCAGTAATAAGGCAAGATAGCTCATCAAAACAGATTCAACCAGGAACTGCATGATCAGGTTGTTTCTCGTTGAGCCCGACACCTTTCTTATGCCGACTTCTTTGGCCCTGTTCGCAGAACGGGACGTGGAGAGGTTCATGAAATTTACACAGGCAATGATCAGTATGACAATGGCAATAACGGAAAATATGTATACGTAGTTGATGTTCCCGTTGGCTTCGAACTCAAAAGTTTTGTCAGAGTGCAAATGAATATCCGTCAGGGGCATCAAATGATAACGGAAATAGTCCCCACGTCCTTGCAAATCATGAATGGATGAATGAAAGGCTCCTTCCAGTTGTTTCGATAGATAGGTGTTTACAGTCTCATCGACACGGCTTTGGATGTCCGATTGTTTAACTCCGGGTTTTACCAGGATGTAGCTATGGATGCCATTGGTCAACCAATCACTACCCTGACCCGGCCAGATTTCATGAAACGGCCGGATAAAGCTGAAATGAAAATGAGATTGCCGGGGAAAATCTTTTATTACGCCCGTTATCTTGCAATTTTCAGCATTGTCTATGTACAATGTCTTTCCGATCACGTCGGTGCTGTTGAAATATCTCCGGGCAGTTGTTTCATCGATCACCACCGAATTCGGCTCATTCAATGCCGTCAAAGGATCGCCGGCGATCATCGGAGCCGTAAAGACCTTAAAAAAGGTCGAGTCCGCCAGTACGGAATGATGTTCCTGGATATTTTGATTCCCCTTTCTGACCAATATATCATACTCAAAACTTAGCCGCACGAATTGCTCAATCATCGGGTAGTCCTTTGCAAGTGTCCCCGGCATCGGGTTGGGCGACGTAGCCGAGTTAAAGAGCGTACCATTCATAAAGAGGTCGGCGTCCAGGCGGTATATGCGGTCTGCGTTTTCATTGTATCTATCGTAACCGCATTCGTCCGTCACATACAATGTGATCAACAGGCAAACCGCAAGGCCTGCGGCAAGCCCGATGATATTGATGGCGGAGAAAAACTTATTTCTCCAGAGGGTGCGCAACGCGATTTTCCAGTAGTTTTTATACATACACCGATACGCCATCCAATGACGTGCCCGTTTTGTAAATCGATGATAATCTTATAGTTGCGTTTGTGGATGGCGCTGGAAATGTGCGCTTTTGGTACAAGAGGTGATCATTTTCGGGTCAATGGCGCCTATTGCGGGACAATGACGTCGTTTTGATCCAGGGTCAGCAGCCATTTGTTTTGCTTTTTGACTAGGATGTATGTTTTCATGTACCGTTCGTTATGGTGTTTGACCCCCTGTGGGAATTCATAGTCGCCAACCTGATGGACAACGAGGGCCATGGCAACGGTAGGGCTCAGAAACCGGACAGCCGTGCTTTCCGTGGTCATCGCAGCGCCTTTCAAAATGGTGGATTGCAACGGAAGCAATTCTTTCAAAACGGAGTCCCGCCCATAGGTGATTCCTCCAATCGGATTGATATGTACCCAATCCTGGGTAGTATAGGAATCGACTTTCAGATACCGTCCGTCGTTAAAGTCGTCCTGAAAAGAGGCTACCACGTTTTTTACGGCTTGCTCATCTTTTGAGCCCTGCCCAAAGGAAGGCCTTGACCATAAGAGTGCGAACGTGACCAGTGTGAAGACCGTCAGGGTGTTTGTTTTAATTGTCATTGTGGTGGATTTTAGGTCTAAAAGTAGATGGAAGGCGGGCGCAAGAAAACCCGAAACTTGCGATGTTTCGTTTTGCCGATTGTTGAATTACCAGGTGCGCAAAGAGACGCGCCGTGACAGCGCTATTGTAACGGATAAGTCATTTTCGTCTGCCATCGGCCTGCACCAATTTGCTCAATCAAGGACACTTCGTTGAACGTCAAACAGGTTGGCAAATCCATTGTCCGTATCACCTCAAAGATGTCGTCGGTGCAACAGGAATTTCTCGGATGCATCAATGTTATATGGGGTACAATTTGCCTGATGAGGTCAGTTGCGCCCTGCAGAATTTTTTTTCTCAGCTGGTGGAACTCGTTGTTGGCTGTCGCGCCTGGTAGGAAGACGCCCTTCCCGTTGTCGAACCTCGCAACCCCGGCAAATTTTATGGTTACCGGTTGTGCGTCGAGTTTCCGGAGATTCTCTACTATCTTTTCAAGATTCACTAGTTCATCTTCCCGGCAAAGAGTGACATGGCTTTGGATCAATGTACACTGTACAGGATTGAATTTTTCCCGGACTGATTCGATTCGAATCGCGTCATTTTCTTCAACGAACAAAGTTAATTGACGCCTGATGTTGTTGGACATATTAACTGCTCCTGACCGGGTAGCGCTGTGTTTTTACATGCCTAATCTACAGAAATATTCGTGATGAGGATCAATAGGAGTTGACAAGGGCTATGAATTCGGCCCTCTTTTCGCGATAGGTGCCCCTAAACCAGGTGCAGGCGTCCATGTTGTGCCTTTGGGGGTACATGAGGGCAAACATGGCTTTGACGTCCTCCCCTTTCTTGAAGGCTTGTTGGGCGACCTTTATGTATACGGGTCCGTTGGCGTTTATGAAATCGAGTCCTCCCTTGCATTGGTTAAGGTCAGCGCCTCTGTCGTCGATGGTGGCCGTGATGGAAAGTTTCCAAAATGCGTCATCATGGAAGTTCATGAGGAAGTCTCCATAGTCTTTTCTGACGGCATCGTTCGTTTGATAATTGTGTATTTCTCCGATGGGGTTCCCGCCTGGGTTGAAGATATAGGTTCTCAGGGCATCCAAAAAGTAGTAATCTATGTCGCCATAGAAATCGGGATTGCCGATGGCGCGGATTTCGGTAGTTGTAAAAAGTTTTAAAATAGGACTGTGGAGTGGGTTGGGGTCAATAATGCTAGGCCATAAGCTGCCTCTTTTTTCTTGCATCCAATCCCAGCCCATTTCCTTTCTCACTTTCACGGTTTGGGGATCCTCACACGAGGTGGTTGAAAAATGTTGACCTGGTTTTGGATTGTTGGTAAATCCCAAAACGATGAATAACGACAAGATGCAGGTAATTAGTTTCATAACAATAGTTATTAGGTTGAAAGTAAATGGCTTGGCTTGTAAGGGTATGTTTTGGAGGGATGGGAAAATTCGAACACATGATAAGATGAATATTGGGCAAAAAGAACGGGGAAAACACCCTTTTTGACACTGTAGGTTGGACTAGTGCAGGAAGTACCCAGATGATGAGCCTAAAGGCTTACCTTGGATCATGCGATCAATATTATATTGTTTGTTTATTTGCTCGTTCTTCCCGGGGGCATTCGCGCAAGCGCAGGACACCCCCAGGAAACTGATCAGTGTTCTCATCGTGGATGGGTTCAGCAATCATGACTGGAAACAAACTAGCTTGATGACGAAACGGATCCTTGAAGAATCCGGGCGTTTTACAGTGTCTATTTCCACTGCGCCCGGTACGGTAGACGATACGGGCTGGGCTTCCTGGAACCCGGAATTTGAGGAATACGACGTCGTCATCCAAAACACCAATAACATTCAAAATCCCGCCCTGCGCTGGCCCAGAAGGGTGGAAGAGCGGCTGGAAAAGTATGTCAGGGCGGGCGGGGGCTTGTATATCCTGCACTCGGCCAATAATGCCTTTCCGCAGTGGGAGGCCTACAATCAAATGATCGGGCTGGGATGGCGCCCCAAGGAGACGGGTTATGCGCTGGAAATTGATTCCGCAGGCCGAATCATCCGCATACCGCCAGGGCAGGGAGAGGGCACCAACCATGGGTCCAGGTTTGACGCCGTCATCCACATCCTGCACCGTCATCCCATCAATGAGGGCTATCCGGAAGCCTGGAAGACAGCCTCCATGGAATTGTACCGGTATGCGCGCGGGCCCGCGGAGAATATTACGATATTGTCGGCGGCCAGGGATAGCGTCACCGGCAACATTTGGCCTGTCGAGTGGGTGGTTAGGTACGGGAAAGGAAACGTCTACGTCTCCAGCATGGGGCATTTGTGGAAGGGCGACACCTACCCCATAAGTTATAGGTGTATCGGTTTTCAGACGACTATGATTCGCGCAGCAGAGTGGCTGGGCACCGGGCGGGTAACGTATCCCATACCTGCCAACTTTCCTACCGGGGATGCCGTCAGCGTACGTGCTGAGAGCGTCAAGCTGGCTTACTGAAAAACTTCCACTGTCCCTCCGAAACGATGTCAACCTGACCTGCTACAACTTTGATCGCGGTTTGATCGTCAATTGCATAAACGGCTCTGGGAATTTTTGCAGCCCATTTTTCTGCATTCGGCCCGCAAGCGTCCGGGAAATGAGGATTATTAAAGTGTGGAATTACCGCGAAATCGGTCAGCCCTGCACCCTTGCCTGTAATGAAGGTTCTGCTGATTTCGCCCTCTCCTGTATTGAATACCACATTTTCCATAGTCAGCGGCGTCCCGCTGCCGCCCCTCGGATTACTATAGGTCTCGCCGAAGATAACGCCTACAGCCATACTGCCGGCACTTACGCCAACATAGACCAAGTTTTTGTTTAGAAGAGAAGTCAATACCTCGGTAAGTCCTGCTTGTTCGAACCAGTACGCCAGATACAGCGGATCGCCGCCCCAAACCAACAGCGCGTCCGCGTCCTCCAGCGAAGATACCCATATATCTTTTTTAATACTGGGAAGTGCGGTGAACTCAAAGAGCCCCATCGTTTTCCAGCCCAGGTCAACAAGAGCGCCTTTCATCTTTCCTGCGATCGGCCACCATGCATAATTCGGTCCGCCCATGAATGGGTAAACGCCTGTCGGGACGAAAAGTGCGTTCGACTCACTGATGGGCTTGCCCAAGAGCTGTACGAGCGCGTTTTCAATACTTTTATTGGAAATACCGGAAGAAGTCAAAAGTAGTTTCGTCATGAGAACAAAAATAATTGTTATATCGAGTAAACCGGCGGCAATGGCGACAAAGAGGAGGGGTGAAAGCGCCAACGGGCGGAGAAATTGGGCCGAGGTTATAGCTTCCGGAATGGGTTCTGAATTATGGTTGGGATGACTGGATTACCTCCGACGCTGCGCGCCTCCGGTGATCCATAACGGGGGAGGCCTAACGCCACCGCTTAGTCGACGTGGCTGTACATTTTTCGAACCAGTTTTATCACGACTTAATGATAATCAATATGCTGCAATTATTTATAAAGGATTCATTTGCAGCGTTTTAAAACATCTCCCAAATTTACTAACTTTACACCGATGAGAACAATAACCCTCTATATGCCAGATTCCCTCGGCATGGAAAACAGAGAGGTAGCTATGCTTGTTGCCAGTCGGCTATATGAGCAGGGGAAACTTTCGCTTGGACAGGCAGCCGAAGTGGCTGGTCTGACCAAGAGGTCATTTGCAGAGCTCCTCGGTTCATATAATGTCTCCATCTTCAATTATCCCGCTTCCGATTTGTCAAGGGATGTAGCGAATGCCTAAGACCATTATTTCTGATACGAGTTGTTTTATCGTTTTGACCAATATTGGTGAACTCGATCTACTTCATAAGGTCTATGGGTCAATAGTGACAACTGTTGATATTGCCATAGAATTCGGTGAGCCGCTTCCTGATAAGGCTTGTCATGGGTCGGGCAAAGGAACATGCCGTTAAAGGTGGCAATATTCGAACCAACAGGCATTGATTTTGAATGCTCGGTATTCCGCTATTACGGTTATAAAAAATGAAACCCGCCGTGGTGGCGGGTTTTGAATTTTGGTCGCCCTGGCAGGACAATTCTCGAACCGGTTTGTCGGCGACCTAAGGCGATTAGCGAACCTAGCGAATTGAAAGTCATCGAATAAAGCATCTCTCATATTTTCTCATGTTGAAATGAAATAATTAAGAAAATGTTAGAAGCCATCTCTTTAACTTAACCAGCTTTGCGCAAAAAAGGGTATTTCACGGGTAAGTCGGTTACCTTTTTTTGCAATCTTGCAGATATGAGTCCGATAACTGGAAAACTGGCTTTTCTGAAAGAATCTATCTCGTACCGCACTTGGCCTATATCGGGCCTTGGTGTAAATTTTGATACTGATGAACAAGTGCTTTGGAATATTTATCCGCATTAAGGCCGTCCATGGGCTTTTGTTAAGCTTCGTTATTGTCGCCGTGACTTCGGTTATGGGTTGTCACAAGTCGGGATCGGACACGAGCCAGTGTAATAATTTTGAGGTCCCGGACCCGTTGATTCTTGAGTTAAAGGAGAATGGACAGTATATAACCGATAGCGCGTTTCTTGCGAAAATCAAGATGAGTTATACGTCTGGCAGCTCGAAGCAGTACGTTTCGGATCTTAGTGTATCGGATGGGATGCCGGAGTCGGATGGCATTCGCCACTTTGTGATGACGACAAGCGTAGCGCCGCTTTATAGTGCGCAGTCAGGGATAAAAACGTATACACTGGAGTATCCGGACGGTTCTGCGTCTGATGTGGTGTATGTGGACATGGAAAGGAGTTTGGCTACCAATTGCCAATTCAGGATGCAGTCGCTGTTGATTGATGGGAGGCGACCGCAGACGGACTCGTTGATTTTGGGTGGGGGATATGATTCGACGTATGTCGTTGTTCATTTATAAACCCCGATTTGGTTTATTCAAATAACTGCGGGTTTTTGGGTTGGAGCGCAATCATTTAAAAAGGATTTGATGGCTCGCAAATTCTCAAAGTTCTCCATGAGCCTCCACAACTTTATAAATATATCAGAAACCAAATCTTTTGCACTTTCGATATCGGCTATAAACTCCTGTGTATAGTAGCAAATTGCTCCGTAGTGCTTTAGGAATAGTTGGTCAAAAGCTCGCGTTTTTCCTCTTCGAAACTTTACCACTAAGAAGTCCTCTTCTGAAACCGTATCTACCAATTGGTCAGATGCCATAACTCGACTGTTAAGGTGTCGGAATTGGACGAGGGGTATAAGGCTGTATAGGGGGAAAAGGTATTGAATCGGGATTGCAATAGGGATAGTAATAACGTCCATTAAAGATGTATTCCCCCCATTGCCAGAAATGGAGGGGATTTCTGGCAAACGTCCTAAATAAGGTTTTGTTCGGCGAACCCGTTGTGTCGAGATAACTCTCCCACTGCTTGTTCATCATAACCCTGTCAGTCCCGAACATTGGATATTCCCTGAATACAAAACGCCCATCTTTATTACTGAATGTATAGGAGTTGAAGGCAGATTGTATTGGAAACAGATTGGGCACTAGTATGACTATGCCTAATGTAATTAGGACTATTTTTGTTAGTCGACTTCGGAATTTTATGGGATCAATAAAAATCATCGGGAAGCTCGTTTTATCGACATCCACTCATCTTTAAAGTATTTTTGCCAATCCTCCTTTCGTTCATCCGGAATTTCATAGCAGTCCATTGTATTGCCGTTCATAAAAAAGCCACCGAAGGTACTTACATAAACTTCTATTCTCTGACCGGTTTCTGTCTGAGCCGTACATATATAGACCCCTTCCCAGTAAGGTCGAATTTCTTTTGGTATTTTGGTGACGCTGCTAAAAAATTGTTGTAGTGTTTGTAGGCTCAAACGGACGGAGTCGAATTGAGACAATGAATCGATAGGCGAATTATAGTGAATGCGAGGGACGTCGTACATTTTCCAGTTCGTTGTTTTTGACCAGTCTATTTCTTGCGCTTTGACACCAATCGGGGAGAAATATACAGCTACTAGGATGGTTATTATTGATTTCATTGAAAGAGAAATTTAGTAATCGCAGATTTTAATGGAATTGATGGAGATATAATAAAGTCTCTTACAGCTCCTCCGGCAACAAAAAATGTCCTGGTCCGCAATTTTCAATTACCGTAGATATTTCGCTGAAGGAGCGGTCGAATAAATTCAAATGCGCCGTTAATTGTTGGAAAATATCAGAGTTCATTTCGAGCACAACCAAATATATTAAAATTGGGTGGTGATATTGATAAGATGACTGGATTACCTCCGGCGCTGCGCGCCTCCGGTGATCCAGAAGGTGGGGTGTCCAAAACCCTACCGCTTTCTGATCAAGCCCCCTTCGGGGTCTTTTTTATGCCTGCGCGTCCCCGTCGGAGCAAGCTCCGCCGTTGCCGCTCCGACATAAAAAAACCTGCCGCATTCGCGGCAGGTTTGATCAGAAAGCTGCAGGCTTTTGTCGACCTGGCTGTACTTACTTCGAACCTTTTTTGGGCCGATATTAAAAAATTAAACTTACTGGCATAATCCAGCAATTATTACATAATAAATTGCGTATCAACGATTTAATAATAACAATGTTTTGCTTACTCAAAACATTGTATTTTTGCAATAAACTATCTTATGCCAGAGTTATTTAGAATGTTTGGTATCAGGTTTTTCTTTTTCAGTAATGAGCATTTGCCTATACATGTACATATTAAGAATTCCGACGGAGAGGCCAAGTTTGAGGTAAATCCTGTTAAACTCATTGAAAATAAGGGTATAAAAAACAAAGACATTTATTTGGCCGAAAGTATCATTGAAGAAAACCAAGAGATTATAGAAACTAAATGGAAAGAATATTTCGGCGCCTAAAATTTAATATATGCTTACAATTAAGAAAGTCTGGTTCGATGAAACCAGGATTTTTGTTGAACTGAGCGATAACAGGGTAATTGGTACTCCAATTGCCTGGTACCCGAATCTCAGAAAAGGTACCTCGAAGCAAATGCAACAATTTGAAGTGTGGGGAAATGGTACCTGGTTGCATTGGGAAGAGCTAGATGAAGACTTATCCCTGGAGGGTTTTTTGACCTATAAGCAAGAACCGGTTAAAGCATAGCGCCATGACTATTGAAAGCACTCCTCAAGCATTTATTACACTTCTAAATGAACGTGGGATATATAAAAAATTAGGTGTCGATCGGTCTACCGTTTCCAATTGGAAACGGGCTCTGGCAGGTCATGATCTTCGGAATATGCCTTCGCTTGACAAGATGGAAGAAATGTTGAGCAGATATGGTGCAAAGGTAATTTCGGAGAAAGTATGGCGGATAGAATAAAGATTTTCCAATATGGCACATAAAAGAAAAGGACAACTCACCGTTTCCGGTGAATGGGCAAAACATCTTCGGAAGTTTTTCCGCAGAAAGTTTTGGAAGGGTGAACGTGTAGCCGGGAAAAAGATCATCATGCAAGAGCGACAGGATCGAGTCGTATAATGCAAAGGCCGGTAGATGATTTGTTACTGTGGATGCAGAAGGAAGGTGTTTGTATTCGAACCAAATTCTTCCAGATAATCAACCGATTAGTCAATTGACTAAAACCATCAAAAAATGAAACCCGCCGTGCTGGCGGGTTTTGAATTATGGTCGACCTGGCAGGGCAGTTTTCGAACCTTTCCATCTACGATTTCAAAAGCTTATTCTTAATTAATTCCTGAAAACCAACAAGTTAACTTAGGACTTAACCTGAGGATCGACAGTTTGATCACTTTTATCCTCAGTGCGAACGCGATAAATTTGTTTTATTTAAATCTTTACTACCACGCTAAAATTGATCAAAATCAATTTGATCAATTTGGTCTCTAGTCAATCGTCCTTCGCCATGGCAAGGCGGGCAGCTTTCATATTCATCCGTATGTCCTCTACCTTCGCATAAAGGGCAATCTTCCATTTCGTAAATCGAGAAGTCGATAATTTCAATTTGCTCTTTGGTCAATTTCCCTTCGCCACCGCAAGGTGGGCAGCTTTCAAATTCGTTTGTATGCCCTTTGCCTTTACATAATGGGCAATTTTCCATTTTGTAAATCGAAAAATCAATAATTTCAATTTGTTCTTTAGTCAATTTCCCTTCGCCACCGCAAGGCGGGCAGCTATCAAATTCGTCCGTATAGCCTCTGCCATTGCATAAAGGGCAATTTTCCATTTCGTAGATCGAAAAGTCAATAGTTTCAATTTGTTCTTTGGTCAATTTCCCTTCGCCACCGCAAGGCGGGCAGCTATCAAATTCGTCCGTGTATCCTCTACCTTCGCATAAAGGGCAATTTTCTATTTCATAAATCGAAAAGTCAATAATTTCAATTTGTTCTTTGGTTAATTTCCCTTGGCCATGGCAAGGGGGACAGGTTTCAAATTCATTCGTCTGCCCTCTGCCTTTACATAAAGGACAATTTTCTATCTCGTAAATAGAAATATCAACTTCTCGTTTCTTGTTTATATATCCGTCTCCCACACATACTGGGCAAATATCAAATAAATCTGTATATCCTCTGCTATTGCAGAGTGGGCATTTAATTAATCCTTTGTCCTGTTGATATTCTTTCTCAATTTCTTCTTTAACTGAAAGAAATAAATATGCTTCTTTTGGAGATTTCTCATTTCTATCAACTTTAACAGATTCAATTAACTGGTCTATTTTAGGGTTAACATTTTTAGTAGATTTTAATTTGTCTATCTTAGCCAAAATCGCTTGTAATAAGCTATCAAACTCTGCCTCGGTACTGGCATTTAGAAGTAAATGCTCTAATTCCTTTACTCTTCCAATTGCATTTATTAACGACAAATAGGTATTAATGATTTGGCCTTGCAATCCCCAACTTATTGACTGGAAGTTCTGAAGAGCCTTTTTATGTAGCAGAACTTCCTCTTCCGAAATGTTAGCATACCGAGCTCCAAAATCATAAGCGGTATGATGATTGGGGCATAAATAGATCAGGTTATGGGGATGGTTATCAAAAGTCTTTGAGACGGGTTTTATATGTGCTAATTCCCCCATATTTGTGTTGCATATTGGGCAACGATAATGGCTTTCCGTTTTAATCTCTGTAATTATACCAGCGGGTATAGATGGCCTGGTACCTCTGGGCGGCTTTGCCCAAGGAAGATGTAAATAGCTACTAAAATCTAAAAGTTCCTTTTTGTCGTAATAATATAACCCATCGCGAATTTCAAACATCAGTTTCCTTCCGTCGTCTTTTGCTGCATAGGAAGTAAACCACCTTAACAAGGTTGGCGATATTTTTACTTCTTGAGCGGCCTCAAACTCTGAAATTAAATTTGACGATCTCATATTGTCGACGTTTGGGTTATGTGGGTATTATAAATATTGGAAGAAATGCAAAACCCGCAACCATGCTGCGGGTTTCATGTGAGTCGATCTTGTAGGGCGGTTTTCGAGCCATTTTTCGTTTGACTTAAAAATCATTACTCTGAACTCTTACCTGACTTAAATTTAGAAAGCCATTTAATTTTGCCCAAATAAGAATCCCAATATTCGGGGGCTATCATGGGATTAGTGGCATCATTGTAAAGCCAAAATTCATTTATTTTACCATCCTTGCCGCGTCGGACAGCAGATTCGGGAATTCGGCTTAGAATCGCCTTATCTGTAAGGCCGGAATATTTTGTAAAAAGTGGCTTATCCTGGTAATATTGGTCGTGAAAAGTAGCTTCTTTATAGCTTGTATCATTATAGGCAAGTGGCATGTATTCTCTATTAAAAGGCATCCACTTACCTTCTTTGTTCTTTCTCATTCCGTAAGGCAAACTAATCCGAAAGAAATCATAGAGGGCCATCCCATCATTTTTTTATTTTAGCAAATTTGTTTTTAACAAATGATTGCATTTGCAAGGATATTGACGGCATAGATTTCCGCCCCTCAAAGCTGTATTCCGAAGAATAGGTTTTTATACTTGCTTCCTTCTTATCTCCAGCAATTGGTGAGTTATTTGGGGTTACTTGCTTTAACAAATTAGTCATACAAATTATGATTTATAATATCTTTCAATGAAGCCGCGATTGTCATTAATGTCAAAATATTGTTTTCTTTTCATCCAAACAAATCCGTCGCCTTTAGTTACAAGTGCAACATCAACAGGCCCACCGACACTTTCATCCGCTGAGTCTGACGATGTGAACTTTCGCTTTAAAGAAGTGATATTAACTAGAGATTCCGCCAGTTCCGCCATATCTTCTTTCCCCATATGGGCTAAAATGTCCAAAAGCGGACCTGTAATATTGTTCATTTGATATTCATTCAGCTTTTGCAATAGCTGAGTACCGGTGTCATTGATAATGGCGGCTATTTGATTCGCCTCCTCACCTGGAGGTATTCTGTTTGTGATTTCTTCAGAAATCGTCCTAAAACTTGATTCAACTGCTGAGCTCATCTCATTTTTGAAGTTGGGGTCGACACCTGTAAGCACAGCTTCTGTTACATCACCCTGAACATATGGAAGAATGTTCGAATTAGTTTTTCCAGGAACTATATCCCTCGCTTCAAAGATGCGGATACGTGGTTGATCAACAATTAACGTGCCCAAAAGGGCTAGGTGGCTTGAGGGAAAGAGCTCCGCCTCTCCGAATCCAAAAAATATTAAACCGCAAAATCGTTCAAATATAAATTCAATGTTGACTAGCTCAAAAAAAATGGCATTCAATCTTTCAAGATGGTTTGGCTTAAGTACAGCAAGCGGCTGATGCTTTTGTATTCCTTGTTCGATAAAATTTGCTATCTCGGTTAATTCATTTTGATAATGAGTATAGTAGCTTTCAGCTGGTAGGTTGACATAATCAGCCTTGTGGTATCCCTGGAGAATTTGCAAATACGCATCTATTTCATTGAGCATTTCTATATCTATCAGTTGAATAGCCTCTGCTTGATCAAGTTGCAATAATTCGTTCTCAATCGCTTTCAGTTTAGTCGTTATTGAGTCTTTAACGTGGTTAAAGGCTTCTTGGCAAAAACTGTAAAATGCATCCCTTTTTGATTCTGGAGATATTAATCTAACTTGAGATCTTACAAAGTCAAGAAAGTCATTTTTGTACTCATTGACGGTATTGAACGATTTTTCTTTGATTGTCTTGCGATAAAGTTTGATAATGGTCTCCAGGGGGATTCCAATAAAGTCTGCATTATTATATATCGCTATTCCGATAGGATGATATTTTGAAAGAGTAAAAATCTTATTGCTTCTATTATATACTTTTTTTCCATTCCGGCCAGTCACCGTCACAGCACTATCCGCAGCTAAGGCAATTCCTTGGGAATTTAAAACACCAACAATTGCAGTCATTTTGAAAAGATTGGAAATTAAATAAAATCACAAACTGCGTGCAAATGAAATAGGATTCGAACCATTTTTCTCGATCCTATTTAAATATACGTGCCCATCAAGCCTAATTATTATTCAAACCCTTCGCTAAAAAAATCGCTTGCAGATATATCAAATGCAGCTAAGACTCTCACCAAACTGCTAAACCTCAAATCTTTTCCTTGCTCATATCTTCCATACTGCGCCCTAGGCAGTCCATGCTCATAGGCAAATGTCTCATAGCTTGCATATCCAGCCTTTATACGTAAGGCTTTTATTCTAGCCCCCAATTTAACTAATTGATCCTCCGGTTCAATAGGTGTTTTCACCCTTTTTTTATTCTGGTCCATCCCATAAATAACGGAAATCCGCTCCGAATGAGTTACCCCTAATAAGATACTACTAATAAGTAGCTTTAAGTTGAAATTTGCCTACCTTCGAGGTCAATCTTAAAATCAAAACCCTATTTTATGTCAACTCTATTATCGGCGGTTGTTAATGAAAACAACCCGCTTAGGCTGACTACGGATCAACTCATTTCCCGTGACAAGGCACTTGCCGACTTGTATTCGCAATTCACCCTTCATAATATGCGAGAGGTCTTATGGGAAGTATTCTCCCGTAGTATAGTTGTCAAGGATGATGAGCTCGGTAGCTATTCGCGGCCAGAATTACTGCGTTATTACGACCTTTTTGTTCAGGTAATTGAATTAGGTTTTTTTGTTGCCAAGGATTACAACAGGGCTGTGGCGACTCGGAATGACTTCATCCATGGCAGACCCGATCTGCCAGGTCCAGTGACTAAATGACATTTTGAATACTCCTTGTTCTTGCCTTTGATTTGCCGACTTCGGAGGCAAATCCCTGCCTTTCCGTTGTGGCGTGCCACAACGGGACATCTTGCCGGCGACGCGTGCCACACGCGGTCGGCTGGCGCGCCGACATTTTTGGGGTGCAAACCGACTGAAAACTCTGCCGTCAAAACGACAGCGAAGGGCCAACACCTGCAACCTTTCTGAACAGGTGCCGCAAGCCGGATAGAGGTAACTTTATCCTTTCCCCTGGCGGCAAAGTGTATGAAAGAGTTTGAGGTAAATGATGGCCTAATGGACGAATATAGCCCTGAAATGTTCCGACCTGAAAGGGTACAGGAGCGACTGAAGGCGCAGGGAATTCATATCACCAACGAGCAAGCCGCCCAGGTCGTCGAGCTGCTGGAACGTCTTTCCACCATCATCATTTCACAACAATTACGACAATGCAAGTAGCCGATTTATACATCCGCGTCAGCACGGACGAGCAAGCCGACAAAGGCTATTCCCAACGCAACCAGGAGGAAATGCTCCGCAAATATTGCGGCCTTCATGCTGTCCAGGTACGCAAAGTGATCTACGAAGATCATTCCGCGAAGACCTTTAACCGCCCCCAATGGAAGGCCTTATTGTTGGATCTCCGCAAACGAAAGGACCGCCCAGACCTGGTACTGTTCACCAAATGGGACCGATTCAGCCGCAATGCCGGAGACGCCTACCAAATGATCAACGTCCTAAGAAAGCTAGGCGTCGAACCCCAGGCCATCGAGCAACCGTTAGACCTTACCATCCCGGAAAACAAAATGATGTTGGCGTTTTACCTTGCCGCCCCGGAAGTGGAGAACGATCGCCGGGCACTAAACGTTTTTTATGGTATGCGTAGAGCCCGCAAAGAAGGTCGTTACATGGGACTTGCCCCGATTGGATATATCAACCGCACCGACCCCAATGGGCGGAAATTTATCGCCCCTGATGAGCCGCAAGCCGATATTATCCGCTGGTCCTTCGAGGAGCTGGCCGCTGGCCGGTACAATACCGAGCAAGTTTGGAAGATGGCGAAGGCAAAAGGCTTCAAGGGCACAAAAAGCCTATTTTGGTTTGCCATCCGCAACCCGGTGTACTGCGGTAAGATATTTATCCCAAAGCACAAGGACGAGGAAAGCCAGTTTGTTAAGGGGCAACACGAGCCCATCATATCGGAAGCGCTGTTTTACGAAGTTCAAGATATACTGGATGGCAGGGGAAGGAAATACCGGTTAAAGACCGTCGCGGCGGTGTCGTTGCCGCTCCGCGGCTTTCTGTTGTGTCCGGTGTGTGGGAAGGTGTTGAGTGGAAGCGCCTCCAGGGGAAGGTATAAATATTACGCTTATTACCATTGCTTCGGAGGTTGTACCCATCGATTCCGGGCCGATCATGTAAACGACCTGCTAACAGTGGAACTAAAGAAATATACGCCTAACCCGCGATGGCAGCCGATCTTGAAATCGTTCCTGTACAAGGCCTACCATCAGCAAACAAGCCGTAGCAGCGACGACAGGAAGCAACTGACGGAACAAATCAAGGACCTGGAAGGTAAGCTGTCCAAAGCCCGCGACCTCCTGCTATCCGATCAGATCGACCCGGCCGATTATCGCGCCATGAAAGCTGAATACGAAGAACGATTAAACCGGCAACAAGTGAAGCTGAACGCCCTGGTCAACCAGCCCGATAACTTCGACACAATATTAAAACAGGGCTTAAACAACCTCTTTCACTTGAGCGAGATTTACGAAACCGGCACCAGCGAAGAAAAGCGAAAAGTCATTGGTTCGGTCTATCCCGAAAAACTCACTTTCGACGGCGACCAACTTCGAACCACAAGAATCAACGAGGCTGTGCAGCTGATATACACGCTGGACAAGGAACTGTCCGAAAAAGAAACAGGACAAAGCTCAAAAATTGAAACTTTGTCCTGCCAAGTCGGGAGAACGGGACAAATGTCGAACCCGGTGCGGGGAGGGTTAATGATTTTTCGTGAGTTTTTAAGTGTAAACAATATGATTGGTTTGTGACAGAAAGATGGTTGGCTAGCTGCCAAAACGGCATATTGGTGGTTAAGGTCGAAGGGTGATCGTTTTTTTCCGTATTCCCGTATTGTTTACCCAGACGGTATCCACACCTTTCCACGAGACCCCCGGCTTCACTTTATAGATAGCGATGATATAATAGTATAACCCACCGGCGACGTGCATCTGCAGACAACGACCAAATACGTCAGACTTCAATGCTGGGTAGTTACTGCCGACGCCCGTGCTATCGGTCACTTGCCATAATAGCTTGCTGGTGAATATATAAAGATTAGCATTGCTGATCCGTCCGCCCAAGCTGTCGAATACTTCATAGAAGATGCCATTCTGGCTGCTTTCATCGATACTGACCACGAGGCTATCCCACGCATGGAGGAATGAAGCGTTATAATCGTTGTACAACAGGTTTCCCGTATAATGGACGTGATTGCTATCAAACGAAGTATAGATCCGGTAGCGGGCAGTACTGTCAAAACCGTTGAAGGAAAATTGCCCTAACGGATTCGATTTTGAAGAATATAGATAGCCCGTGGTATCCGATGGGTCTTGCAAATACACTGTCTGGCCGGAAACCGGGGCATAACCGTAACCCAGGGCAAGCGTATCATATAAAACGACGACGCCATTGATCACGTTGCTGCCCCCCAGATCATTGAAGCCGGGTTTTTTGCATCCTCCGTTGAACGCCATGATGATCAGGCCCCAAAGCAAACTCCCGTAGGCTGGTTTCATATTTTAGTTGTTAAAAAATAATTTTACAAACTGTACAAAAAGGATCGGGTTGACGGTGACGCCGTAATACAAGCCGGCACTTCGATAACGGGTTGCCGAATTCACGATCTGTGCGTTCCGAACCTGGTAGAAATTCTGTTTATAGATATTGTCGCCCATAGTAAATGTCAATCCCGGCACGAGGTCATATCCCCCGCCGACATAGAAATTATTTAGCGCCTTCGGCACGCTCACCGCAAACAGGACGCTGAATCTCCGTAAAGGATAACGGGGCCAAAGGCTGCCATCCCGCAGGTAGGTTTTCGCCGGGTATATCTTGATACCAATGATTGTCTGCGCATTATTGGTGGAAGAAGAGGTTCGGAAACCGTTCCCTGAAGTGTCCACGGATGTTTGTTCTACACCTTTACCAACAAAGGCGATGCCTGCTGCCAGCTGTATGCGGTGTAGCCCGCCCACGTGGATGATCCCCTTACCTTTTATAGAATCGATCGACAGGGACAGGTTGATCTGGTAGGCTCCGGTCGTATCGATGGTGCCGGGAAAGCTCTTTGTCAAAAAACCACGGGCTGTGTCCAGACTGGCCCTGACAGACTGGACAACCATCATGTCCGTATCAAATTTTACCGGTGACATATCAGCCGACTTTTCCAGGTAGGCAACCGCCGGAGCGGGTAGGGCCAGGCTATTGGAATGAGCTTGGCCCGAATCCCTTGCCGCGTTTTCTTTATCCGTATCAATGGCATTAAAGCTGGCCAGGCTTTTTGTAAAATTGGTAAAACTGGAAAGCCCTTTCGCAAGTGCCGTTTGAAATATTCCCGACGAATCCAAACCCTTTAGCAGGTCCTGCACCTGCTTTGTAAATTCCTCCATATCATTGAAACTCGTCATTACCTGGGACACACTCACCTTTGCCCCCTGCGGAATATTGTGAAGGGCTACCCATAGGGTCCCATTCTCCGGCATCTCATTCGATGCCTCCTTGTTCCTTGCCCCCTGGTAAACAGGGAATATATATCGTTTGTCCCTGGAAAGGGAGAACTGTCTCAGCAGGTATACCTTACGGGGCAAAAGCCCCTTCACTAACGGTAGTAAGGGCTGGTCGAGATGGTAGAATTGCTGATCGGCAAAGACGATGCGTTTTGACAAGCTATCCTGCTTGAGCATCTTATCAAAGACGCCGATCCGCTCCTTGATCCGGTCGATAGAATCAATCATCACATCCCGGGCATTGATGACCATCTTAAGGGTATCGTATTCGGCAAACACGGGTCGCATGTGTACGCGTGCGGTATCCAGGAACCCTTTCTCCTCACCGGCATCCACAAGAGCCTTATTAAGCGTCTTCAGGCTATCCTTTTGACGAACTGTCCAGGCGCTGGTATGTGACGGCACAGGATTCACGACCAGGTATTGCCCGTTATACCAAATCCAATGCAGCAACCAGTATTGCATCGTGCGCAACGTATAGACATATAACAACAATTTCCGGACCGCCGTATCCTTTTCCGCTAATTTCCGCAGTCCTTGCTGCGCTTTGTCATCAGACTTTGTAAGGCCCAGGGAGTCGAGGCGTTTCTGGGTTTTCAGTAACGATCCTATATTGGCATTACCATCCTGCAGGTATTTTAGCTTCTTCGCCAGGCCCCATTTCAGGGTATCCCCTTTGGCCAGGGACGTGTCGCACCTGCTGAATTGCTGATTATACCAATTGATCAGCATGGATTTCCAGGGATCGTGGTATATCAGCGAAATGTTGAACTCATCCTGGCAATGACAATCTTTTGAAAATATCGTGTCCAGTGCCATCGTCTCGGAACGCCACCAATAGCAATCCTCCTTGCCCGTCCAGGCATGTGCCACATCCGGCCGTAGGAAGAACTCCTTTATAGAATCATTGCCAGCGGAGATCTTTACTGAGAATTGTTTGTACAGTAGCTCTTTGAAATACAGGGACAAAGGGAAAAAGCTCAGGTTGTCCGCATAATGAAAAAAGCCCTGGTTAAGAGATGGGTCGTATTGATGCAAATTATAATAGTTCTTGCTCAGCGCTTGGCTCGCCGATCGGTAGTCATCGAGATCACTCAACCATTTGGATGTGGTATCGGCGTTTCCGTTGAACAAAGACCAGAGGATCTTCTGATTTTCTGGATTCCCTTTGAAGAAGCGATATACACTGTCCATTTTGTCGAGGAATGGGTTGACCTCTCCGGCAAAGAAGGACCGGCTGATCCGGACGGAAAATACAACCCGGTCATAGCCGTTAAACGCAGGAGAGGGGAATCTGATGATCCTGCCTGTCTCGTCAAATTCGATGGAGACCGGGCGTGGTTTTTTTTTCGCTTTCTTCGGCATTGCATGTGTAGCGGAATCAGCCAGCGTTACCGAAACCGCTGAATCGGCACGTTTGGTCTGCGCAATTCCGGCAAATGAAAAAAAACTAAAAATGGCGCCATATAGAATACATCTCATAAGCATAGCTTTCAGCTATCAATAGAAAATTCGGTTTTGTGTCAGCCCCCTGCGTAGAATTCGTAACTATCCGCATTATTCGCTGCGTCATCGGGCCTTGTCGCGGCCAAGGCCTGGCAGGCCGCTTGGCCATACCGAACATCCAGGGTGTCTGCCGAGCTGTGGCTATGCTCATGCAGGACACGCCCCGCCATGGAGTTGGTTCCGGCCGGCGGCCGGGAAAAAAATGTTGTACAGATATTGATCCTGGGGTCTCCGGGATTGGTACAAGCGATCGCGCCGGGATCGCAGGCGTTGTCGTCGATAATGTATACAAAGTCCGTCTCTTCAAAGCCCCTGACGATAGCTTGAAGCTTGGCTTGAACCTTGTTGAACCTGGCGGGTAAGTAGACGCCAAACCACAACTGGTACCGGGCGTCATTCTGCAAGCCCTTCAGCGCCTGGGAGGCTAGGATATACCCGTTGTCATGTGCATCGTTCACAGCCGCCTGTTGAGTCGCGGTCCCGCCCTGTATCGAGCAAGGCCTGAGGATCCCCGTTGCTGGCAACACCTGTTCGCTGACCAACGCAGCCACCGCCTGCCTATTCGTCGATTTCACCGGGGTAGCCCCGGTTTTCCCTTTTTCAGGCTGGCTCGTCTTTGGTATTCGCTTGTTTACGGGCGCCTTCGTCAGTGGTACAACCAGGAAATGGGCCCCTTTCACATTGATCGACAACCGCGATACACAGTTCCCTTTTCCTGATTTAGCCGAAGAATGTTTAGCCGTTGTCCCGACTGTGTAGGCCCTGGCAATCACCGGAAGAGTCGGCTTTACCAGGAGACATTCGACACTTTTTTTGCGTAAGCCTATCCGATACCTGCCCTTTTGGAGAAAAGAGTAACCCCTAGCGATATCTATTTTTCGCGTCCTGGACCTTCCTGGTGGAATAAACACGAAATCCATCGGAGAAGGAACGCTTCTTACGGTCTGCTTACCGCCAAAGGGAATGCGTTTTCCATTTCTGCTGATTTCGAGACAGTCGGTTTTGAATCCCTCCAGAGGTGTGCCCCATTTTAAAAGGTACAAGGGGTTCTTTGACCGGTTAGATACCTCAAACACGAGATTTATCGGCCTGTCGACGGAATATTCGCCGCTGGCATACACAGTGACCTCGATGTCTCTTTCACGCTTAGGCATATTTGGTCTCTTTACGATCCGGCCCCGGACCGATTAAATTAAATTTACGTCAGTTCCCAGCTGTTGCACACCGTTAAAACACCCATTTTACTATAAAAAAAAGGAAATAGGGGTGGCGTTCGCTCATTGTTGCTATGGACCCGGCATGGGGAACTATTCATCGAATGGCCGAGGAAACGATGAGATTGAATGAGGCTTCTAAGAAAAAAGGGTGTTTTAGCGGTTGTTTTGTCGTGTCGAAAAAATTATATTGTCACATAATCAATGTTTTAATAATGAGTTATTTCCCGCCCATTACCATATCTACTGCTATACAGAAAATTGAGTATAAACAATATTTGTTACCGGCAATTCAGAGGGAGTTTGTTTGGGGTTATCGGAATATCGAGTTGTTATTCGATTCCTTGATGCGTGAGTATCCGTTTGGCTCTCTTTTGATGTGGAAAGTGGAAGGAGCGAATAAAGGGGGGCACCGGTATTACGAAGTGCTCAAATATTATCGGGAACGGTATCATACACACTGCGAGGAAGTCAACACTGCGCTGTTGCCGGACTTCGAGGCTGTATTGGATGGGCAACAACGGCTCACGGCTTTATACCTGGGTCTGAAGGGTTCTTATGCGTATAAAACGTACAGGTTAAGCTGGAACGATAATTCATATTCTCTGCCGACAAGAAAGCTCTACCTAAATTTAAGTAGCTTGGTGAATCAGGACGATGCTGAAGGGGACGTCACGGAGGACGGTCGTTTGTATGATTTCCGTTTCCTAACCGATGCAGAGGTGGCGGAGGCTACAGATATATGGTTCGAGGTGGGCAAAATTTTGGGAATACAGGGTACATTCAAATTGGGGCAGTTTGTACGGGATCAGCAGTGGGCAGAGATCCCATTTATTAATGAAACGCTGGCCAAATTACATGATGTGGTTCATATAAAACCGCTAATTCATTATTACCTGGAGACTGATCAGGATTATGAGAAGGCGTTGAATATCTTCATTCGGATAAATAGCGGGGGTGAGAAGCTGGATTACTCAGACTTGATAATGTCGACCACGATTGCTGGGTGGAAGCTTTTAAAGGCACGAGAAGAGATCAATTCGTTGATCAGTGAAATTTGGGCGAATAGCGGGATTCAAATTAGCAAGGACTTGGTGTTGAGGACTTATTTGATGCTCTTTAATGAGGATATTAAGTTCCGGGTTGCGAATTTTTCTATGGCCAATGCCCAGGAATTTGAACAGCACTGGTACGATATCCGAGGTGCGATTAGCGAGGGTTTTCAGTTGATTAAGGACTTTGGTTACTCGGAAAATACTATGACATCCAAAAATGCTGCATTGCCCATTATATATTACCTGGCCAAAGCAAAAAAGGCGGAGGATTTTACAAAGAAGGTGGGCTATAAAGCGGACAGGGATATCATAAAGCGGTGGCTACATGCGGTATTGTTGCACAGAATTTTTGGCGGACAGGCTGACAGCGTGCTTAAAATCATACGGGATTGTATCTCGGACGAGTTGGGGAAAGGCGTGGAGGCTTTCCCCGCAGTAGCTATTGCAAAAAAAATGTCCAAGACAAGAAAGTCAATTACGGTGGACGACGAATTTATAGAGAATTTGTTGTATACGAGGTATGAAGATCGATATGCGTTTCCGATACTGGCGCTCTTGTACCCCTATCTGGATTATAAGAATGGAGATTTTCACAAAGATCATATACATCCGGTATCGCAGTTTTCTAAGCGGAATTTGAAAGTGAACGGTGTTGATACTGAGGTAGGCAATGGACATTATTTCAAGGATGCCGATTTCTACAATGGAATTGTAAACATGCAGTTGTTGGATGGAAATGAGAACAAATCTAAAAATGACAAAATGTTGTCGGAATGGGTGGCGGTTACCCGCCCTGATTTGAAAAGACAACTAATTCCGGAAATGCTGGAATTTGAGCAATTCCCGGAATTTGTAGAAAGACGGTGGCATTTGTTGAAGGAGAAGCTCAGGGAAATATTGACGTTTTCCCCAGAGCAGGAGACGGAAGAGGCTGAAAGTTGATTATATAAAAAAATTAACGGACAATGTTTGATAAGTTTGAGCCCTTTAAGGGTGTGCTAAAGCAAGATTTCGTGTTTCGTCCGACGCGTTCTGAAACGTGGATAGGTGGGGAAATGGTTAGAAGCGGTAAGGTGCACACAATAATTATTGCCTAAGTGGTGATGATCGGGGCAAAGGAAAAAATAACAGAGCCCTTTTGAAACTTAAATAATGAATAGATAGCCATATTTTGAAAATTATAGCATGGCACGACTTGCTCCAACCCAACAAACCATTAAGAAGCTATTCGCCTTATCTGGCAACAATTGTAGTTTCCCATCATGCTCGGAGAAAATTGTTGATAGCAATAATCACCTAATCGGCGAAATCTGTCATATAGAGGCCGCGGAACCAGGTGGCCAGCGCTACAATCCAACTTCAACAGACGACTATCGAAGAAGCTTAGAAAACCTCATCTTATTATGCGGCAACCACCACAAGATCACAAATGATGTAAATAAATTTCCAGTGTCTGAACTAAAAAGGCTGAAGGTAGCCCACGAAGCTCGTAACCAATATAACAATTACAAAGTCTCGAATGAAATTGTGCAACAATCAATCAGCCAATATATGAAACAGGAAAATGCAAATTCATCATCGGGGTCACAGATAAATAACCAAGCAAATACGCAAAATATAGACACTCAAATTGGGACACAGCATAATCACTTTTACGGGCCTGACAAGGGTAAAAAGTCAAAGATTGAAGGGGTGCGAAAAATTAATAAGGACTTCAAAGATGCCATAGATCAGACAAAACAACCCGCTTCTCCACCCGGAAAGTGGGTAATTGATTTCAAGAGCGAGTTGTCTGAACGGATAGAGAGAACTGTGGAAATAGTTCCTACAATCCTATTAAAATTCAGAAAAGATAATGGAAGAATAAAGGCAGATGTGGAAAGCCATGAGATCGTAAATAATATCACTTTAGACGAATGTGATGTCGAAGCACAAGAGCTCTTAAGAAGCTTTCTTCTTAAAAGTGATCCAGAAAAGACCGAAGTGCTTAAAAAACAATTGATGCACAAATCGCAGCAACAACCAGCCATTGTTACTTGTGATGGGTTCTTAATAAACGGAAACAGACGTAAACTCTGTCTGGAGCAACTTTACAAAGAGACAAACCAAGATCCTCGATTTGAAAATATGCGAGTGGTGATTTTGCCGGAATCCGTTTCGGAGCTTGATATAAGAAAAATAGAAAATCGATACCAATTGCAAGATGAAGGGAAGTCTGAATATCACGGCTTAAATAGAGCGTTAACCATTAGGAGCAACGAGCTGGAAGGATATAGCTTAGAAGCACAGTTGCGGGACGACCCAAAATATACAGATAAGCACGGTAAGGACCTTGAAAAAATAGTTAATGAATTTAAAAAAAATTACTTGCACCCTTTAGAATGTGTTGATAGATATTTGAGAACTTTTGGTATTGAGGGGCATTATAATGTGATATCCGAAAGCGCTGGTGACAAAGAGGGAAGATGGCAGGCATTTATAGACTATAGTAACGTTTATTATGGCACTATTTTAAACAAAGCAAAATTAGCCGAATTTAAAGTCAAGGAAAGCGAAATTGGGAAGATTGAGAATGCCATTTTTAAAGTTATAAGGAAAAGAAGTCTCAATTCAAAAGAGCTAGAAAGCTCGATAGGGAAGGTCCATGATTTTGTTAGAAAATCGCCGAAGTATATTAAAAATGCAGAAGCACGAAAATTTCTCTTGAAAATTTCAGAAGAGGTTCCCGAAGACCTTCCAGGGGAAATGAAATCAACTAAAGACGGTAAGAATTTTGAAGATCGAGACATTGATGAACAGTGGGGAAATCTCTATAAAAAGGGTATTCTTGGCAATTTAATACAAGCGCATCGAATCATAACAAACCAGGAAGAGAGAGACAAGCCTTTAGAATTGCTGGAGGATGCACTAAAGAAGTTGCGTCACGAAAACCTTAAGATTGAGAATATGGACACCTCCTATTACGACAAGGCAATGGAATTAACCTCTCAGATAAGTGCTGAAGCGGACAAAATCCACGAGGCAATTGACCATAGACGGTACAATTTAAAAAAGCTCAATAAGAAGAAATAGTGATAAAACTGTCTATTGAAAACGGAAACATTATTATTCAAGAGGCAGCAAACCTCAAACACTATCAATTATCCCAATTACAATACTTCGGGTACACAAAAGTAGTTGGCAATTTTATAAAGCCAATAGTATCCATAGAAAGTGATATAGCTAAAATTATAGAATATTTTACGGATGAGTCCGTAAATCTTGAGGTCTCCAATGAGATTAATTTGCTTCTCAGCTCTGCCGCAAAACAAAATGAACAGTTAAGCCTCCGTTTTAATATTGCCAAAGAAGTAAAAGATGGCAACTTCAATAAAGAGAATCTTCTTTTATTCAATACCTTTTTGAACAGGCTTCCAAGGAAACTGAAGCAACATCAAATAAAATCAGCGTTCCATCTTTATTCAATCGGTAATGGAGCCAACTTTTCAGTTCCTGGCAGTGGTAAAACTTCAGTCGTATTATCCGTCTATGAAAAATTAAAGGAGGATAATATTTGCAACATTCTTTTTGTGATAGGTCCTCCGGCCTGCTTTCAACCATGGAAAAATGAGTTTTATGAAACTTTAGGGCGACAACCGAATTCAATTATTCTATCCGGCGGGAATATATCCGAAAGAAAGTCCGAGTATTACAAACCAATTGAAATTACAGGAGAACTTTACTTAAGTACATTCCAGACGATATTAAACGATTGCCATGACGTAATAAAATTCCTGTCACAAAAGTCAATAAAGGCCTTCGTGGTCATTGATGAGGCCCATTATATCAAGCAAATAGGTGGTTCATGGGCTAACGCCTTAATGTACATCAGTGAGCATGCAATGTTTAAATGTATTTTGACGGGGACACCTATTCCTAGGAGTTACAAAGACCTGTTTAATTTGTTCGATTTTCTATGGAATAGCAATAGCCCTTTAAAGGAGGCTGATAAAATTCAAATTGATGTATGGGAGAAAAATAAGAACGATGAAGCTGTAAAGGAATTATTGAACGAAAAGGTAGGACCACTTTTTTACCGAGTTCGTAAAAAGGATTTGGGCTTATTGGACCCGAATTTTCATCCGCCGATTCTGGTGGAGATGAACGCCTATGAGAAGAAAATATATCAATTTGTAAATGCAAAAATACTTGAGCTGTCACAGGATGAATATTTTGAAAACGAGGGAATTTTAAATCGATTATGGCAGGGAAGAATGATTCGACTTCGTCAAGCTCTTTCATACTCTAAATTGCTGGATTTGCCCATTGAGTCGCTTAATGATACTCCCTTTCCAATCTCAGAGCTAAAAACCACATTAACTAACTATGATAAATTGGAAATCCCTGCAAAGGTCGAGAAGCTCATCGAAATGGTCAGAGTGCTTTTGGAGCGGGGCCAAAAGGTACTCATTTGGTCAAACTTTATCGGCACATTACATCTGCTAAAGAATCATTTCTTGAGTCTTGATTGGAGGGCCGAATTGATATATGGCAAAACTCCAAGAAGAAAAGATGATGATTTTGAAATTAGCGAAGAAAAGACAAGGGAAGACATTCGGGATGAATTTATTGATCCGAAAAGTGGTTTGAATATTTTAATTGCTAATCCTGCGGCATGCTCTGAATCAATATCTCTGCACAAAACCTGTTTTAATGCAATCTATTATGATTTGTCATACAATTGTGCCCAATACCTTCAGTCGCTAGATAGAATTCATCGTGTTGGAGGATCCGAGTACAATCAAGCCAACTATTATTTTCTGCAATACAGAAATTCCCTAGATCAGGATATAAAAAAAAGTTTAGATAGAAAAGCTCAGAGAATGTATGATTTAATCGAACAAGATTATGTGATTTATAATTTAGATTTGTACGAAGAGGGCGCATCAGATGATATAGATGCGTATAAACGAATTTTTTTAAAGCAAAAGAAAACTGGAACGGGGGAACAACATGAGCAATAGTGATACAACTGATAAGTCTACCAGGGCTACTAGCCAACAGTCAATACATGGTTCAAAGAAAGCGGCCAAAATAAATACACCATTTGGATATTTTGGCTCAAAGAATAAAATTGCTATGCAACTCTGCAAAGACCTACCGCCACATAATTGCTGGGTTGAGGCTTTCTGTGGATCGGCAGCACTGACTTTGTCAAAATCTCCAGCAGGGATTGAAGTTATTAATGATATTGATCAAGAAATAATTAATTTTTTTAGGCAATTGAGGGAAAATCCTGAAAAACTTTGCGAGCTAATTTCCCTTACTCCATATGCTGCTCAAGAATTAGAGATAGCGAGATCCATTCCGACTGAACGTCTATCGGAAATTGAAAGAGCACGAAGATTTTTGGTTCAGTCGATGATGGCTATTAACGGCGTATTTGGCTTAGAGAGAGGCGGCTTCTCCCATTCAGATTCCTACACCAGAAATGGTAAAGAAGCAAGAGTAAGTCGGTGGTACAATTTGCCTGATCGCCTTTCCGAAGTTGTCGAAAGGCTTAGAAGCGTCAGGGTTGAAAATAAAGATGCTTTAGTACTGCTGAAATCATACATAAACAGGCCAGCCACACTTGTTTATCTTGATCCGCCTTATTATGGGGAAAGAATTAATGGATATAATATAGACGCTAATTCCGAAGAGTTTCATACTGCGTTACTAAAAACAGCTACCCAAGCAAAATGTATGGTGTTTATTAGCGGATATCAAAACGATCTATATGACAAATTTTTGACTGCCAAAAAAGGTTGGCAAAAGAAAATGATTAAAACAATTACCAGGGGACACTCAGGTAATACCCATGAAAGGACAGAAGTCGTTTGGATGAATAAATACTTTATTAAAGCATCCCTTACTAAAAAATTGCCTATAAAATTAACTGATAAGGAAAGAGCGGAAAAGAAGGTTAATCCAGAAAGGATCAAAAATCGAAAAACCTAGCCCCCTTCAGGGCCATTTTTTATGCCTGCTGCCGTCCGGGCAATAAATCAAACGCTTTGCGGTTGTTTTATCTGCTTACTGCAGGCTTTCGTCGACCTGGCTGCACAATTTTCGATCCAATGTTTGATGGGCTTAAAAAAAAATTATTATATTGGCTAGTGTTTTGTTTTTCAGTCAATAAGATGTTATGAAAGCCGTCCCGATTTTAAATATGATATTAGATGGAAAGAATAGAGCAAGAACTTAGATTTAAGCATAAAATATACAATTCAGGGAGCAGTTCATATTACATGACCTACATTGATGGAATAGTTATAAACCCACAAGCCAATTTAAAAACCTATACTCCACAAGAGTTCATCGTTGACACGGGAGCCGCCATTACAATTCTAAACAGAAGATTGTCCCTATTATTTACCAGTCAAACCCCTATTATTGATTATGTAACAATACAGTATGGCGGGAATTCAGTGAAACTTCCTGTTTATCAAGTCATTATAAAAATAAAGGGTATAGAGTTCAACGTTCCTGCGGCTTACGATAAGAATATGAGCTTGACATCATTGTTAGGACATTTTGGCTTTTTAAATAACTTTGAACATTTTGGCATAAGCAAAAAAAGAAAGAGATTTACCTTGATTAGATAATATGCTCAAGTACAAGGAATTATACGATTATATTGTAAGTGTTCTTTATGAATTAAAAAGAAAAGGACAAACAGGTTTTTTTAGTTTAAGTGAGATAGTAGATAATTTGAACTATCCAGCAACGCCAAGCGACATCTATGATATCGGAAAGTACCTTGAAGCCGAAGGATACGCAAAAGCGAATTTTAATCTGGGAGATGCCTACGTTGAAATAACCCCTCAAGGCATTGTATACATTGAAAACAAGGAAGAAAGTTTTTTACCAACATTTGAGGAATTTCTACAAAAGAAGGCAAAACATGCAGAAATAGGCAAAGTTGCATCTAAGTTGAGTGATAAATCTTTAGTAAAGTCACGAAAGCCCATTGTTGAAAAGATTAGCAATATTGTTCAGTATTTGAACTCGCATGCCGTTTACAGAAATAGTGATTTTCATAAGGATGCAAAGATTCTAAAATTGGAAATTGAAAAGATAAATCCTGATAAGGAAGTAGTAATAATGAAATTGATTAATCTTGAACAATTGTCTACAATAAAACAGCAGACGAACGAGGTTAGAGATTTTATTGACTATTATATCAGCCGCCACTAATCGGAAATTGAAGCATTGACTGTTAAGAAAATATTTGAATTGGGCTATGAATATTGCTTTAAACGAAGCCAATAATTTTTGGTGATCATCGATCTGCTTCCATTGGCCATTCTTAAATATAAGGCCTTCCCAACAAAAGCCATTTTCATAACCCAGATTCGGAAGAAAAGACTAATCATCTGACAACTTTTGCGAGATAGGTGACCCCGAAATGATCCCGTATAGATTGTCAATTTCCTGCTGTTCTAAGGCGGGATTATTGGTCGTCTGAAGTGGTCCCCGATATCGGGGACCACTTCAGACTAAATTTCATTCAATGAATGCCATAAAAACATATTTGGACCAACTTCTACAGCAACTTATTAAATCCGGCTCGCCCTTAGTGGAAGAGCTTCAATCTGGTGTTGAAAATAAAAAAATTGAAGGCGTCGCGTCCAAATACGGAATAAACTTTAATGAGGAGGTATATGAATTATATTCCTGGCGAAATGGAATAAACGAATCTCATCTGGAAAGTAATAAGCTAGGAGAACTAGAATTGTTTCGACTTGCTATCTTTCCTCCATTTGAAATGGCAGTTGAAGATTATGATTGTTATAGCCGACAAAATAATTATTGGAAAAAAGATCTTTTCCCGTTATTTGGCAGCGGTGGGGGCGATTATTATTTAATAAATTGTAGTGATGACCCTAAGGTTAGGGGGATGATTTTCTATTATTCTCCGACCAATTATGAATCAGAGGCCCGGATATCGATATTTGATTCATTGCAGTCTTTAGTCCAAAGTGTGACGATCTGCTATGAGAGACAAGCATATCAATATACATCCGGAGAGGATAAATATCTTGATATTGACTATGAATTGGAGGCGGAGATTTGTCGAGCCTACAACCCTTTATCAGCCTACTGGCGCGCTGACAGGGGATAAAGGAGGGAAGGTGTATTGGAGGTCCTGGAGGTATGCCTACTTTCGTTTTATTGTTTCCTGCCAGTCAATTGATTTTGCAGGATTTCCACCTTTTGCTTCTCAGATTCCAATAAACGTTCATACAACTTCTTAATTTCCTCCATGGCTTCGAGCCATTTGTCTACCGGATCGAAAGAAAGGGTGCAATGATTATTTATTGAACCGGCGTTATCATGTAGGGTACTTGAGATGATGTTGATCGCAGCAGCCTCATCAAAGTTCTTTATGGCATCTATGGGTACTTTTAAAACCTGAGCGACTTGTTCTAATACCTCCGGTTCTATGGATTCCTTTTGCTCCAGCAGGGAAACCCTCCTCTGCGTCCAGTCTTCTCCGAGTGCAGAGGCCAGCGCATCCTGTTTCATACCCAACATTTCCCGGAATCGTTTTACGTTCCGGCCTTCGTGTATCCCATTTAGTTTTTCAGTGGTTCCCATATGGCAAATTTAGTTCTTTTATCAGCGTCTAAGATAGACAGAAATTTAGACAAGGTAACGGTAAAATACACAGAAAATGGTCTATAATATACGCATAATTAATTGATAATCAATTATTTAATTATTTGCTTTGTATGTAGATGAATTTACAGATGACCTTATACCAAGTAAAGAGAACGCATGGCATAAAGGAGTTCTCTGGACATATTACTTCTGTAAACATAAAACATACAATAATAAAAAGCAAAATAATGAACAGGGACCACGACATTCCAAACAGCGCCGTCATCGCCTCAAACCAGCCGCTCTACCTAACACCGGAGTATATGCGCAATCCGGGAAAATTCGTCAAGGATTTTTTCCATGCCCAAACCCTCGACGAGACCCGGAGGTTTATGACTGCCATATTTAATAGCGCAATATGTGCACCCAGCCATAGCCGGGACGGAGTTTCCAAGTCGGACCTCGTGTTTGCTCATGGTCAGTTTCTCCAACTTGTTGAAGCTGTTTATTGGCTGCACCGAGACGAAATAAATAGCAATAAAGGTGGAAATCATGGAAGGACACCAGGGGACGCTACCTCTGCGGCGTAATCGCCCCCTCGTGCGGGACTACCGATATAAGCATGTCTTTACGATCTGGCAAGCCGGAAAGCTGGAATCGTTACGCCAGATGTTCGAGATTGTCCCGAAATCGGTTGTTGCCGATGACCTGGGGATGCACTATCACAGTTTGGTCAACAAATTGAACAGTCCGGAGTTATTGAACGTTAAGCAGCTCGTTGGGCTTGAGGCACTGACCGGGATCAACCTTGCCGCCCTTGTAGAACTGACTGTAGCGGATGTAAAAGCTAATGTAAGCGCTTCAAAATAAACCTGTTGAAATGGAGGAAAAGGACATTAGATATGGTTATGTACGCTCCGTGTGGAAGGCTGGGGATTTGAACTCCTTTGATGAAATTTTTCGTATTATCCCTCGAAGCGTCGTTGCCACGGACCTGCATTTGAATTATGAACGGTTTTCAGCGAAGGTTCTGAACCCGAGAAAATTTTCACTCCAGGATATTCACAAACTGGCCCTGCTTATCGGAATGCCATTTAAAGATCTCATACAGCTCATCTTGCCTAAGATGGACATTGTAGATCAAAATGGACGGGATCAACCCATCGAAACCGCCTAGATCATGAATAACTCCATCCAAACCGCCGCAAGCGAACCCCCTAAAAAGGACCGGCGGTACAAGTTTGTGGCCTCCTTATGGAGGACAGGGGAGATGAAGACTTTTTATGACATCTTCGACATTGTGCCACGTTCGACCGTTGCCGCCGACCTTGGGATAAACTACGAACGTTTTACCAGGAAGGTTTTTGAGCCCGAGGGGTTTAGTTTCCGGGAAATATATAGGCTATCATTTCTTTTGGACATTCCATTTGACGACCGCTCAAGGCTGGTAGCCGTCACCATACAGAAAAATAGGGAATAGACTTCAATGACCAAAATCAAATGAGGCAACCAAATTACTACCGCGTCCTAAAGACCGCCCTGGACAACGGGACCCTTGGACCGATCCGCAATATAACCCGCTTTGTTCCGGTTACCGTCCTCACCAAAGACATGCGCCTCAATTATAATACTGTCTCTAAACGCCTCCTGGACCCGGGGAGACTGACGGCAATTGATATAATGCGGTTGTCCAAGCTGGTTGGGGTCGAACCGGCGGCCATGTTTATACTGGTAATACGGGAGGTCGGCAAATAAATCCTAACACTCCCCAACATTCCCCCTTTGCTCCCTAATTACTCCCCAATAGCTCCCAATACCCTCCAGCATGATAATATGTCGCCCCAGACCGCGCTACTACTTGTCCAATATAGAGGCATCTGGGAAATACAGGGCTTACCTTATAAATTCAAGATGCTACGCATCCCTCGACGGTAGGATATTTCACACGATTTTCCCTGGTTGCAGGGTATCCATATTTCTCTCCGAACTCCCGACAGCACTGAGTTTTATGAAAAAACCTCATTGCTTTACATTGCCTTTTGCGTCAAGAACAGGGAATTTTGAGCATTTTTCGCCCTTTATAGGGATTTTACGCCCTAAATGGGAAAGTGCGTTTTTGGGCCGTCGTAGGTTCGTGAAACGAACCTATATCTATTTTGTTATGAGTACCCTTCCTTTGAAAACGGCGGATGACTGCATTGCTTTTGGCCGGGCGGCCAATCCCAGTAAAGAACCTTTGACCGTCGAACAGCTAAAGGCTTATCCTGGTTGCGAACACTATAATGACGGGACAGCCGCCACGATTGTACAGACCATAGAGCAGCTTGCACGTATTCTATTCGAGTACATCCCCGAACCGTTAGGTTACAGTGATCCACCGCCGAAATCTATATCTATCGATGATGCCGCGATTGTTAAGCCCTTACATTCCGTTACAAGAAAGGCCTCCTAAACAGTGCTAACATAATGAGAACTCCACCTCTGTAAAAAGTATAGCACTTTGATCTAGCCCAAAAATGAAGTACCATGTCTACCTCCATTGATCTATTCCAACCCTGGTCAAAACGTCAAAAACTGAACTACAAAAAGGTTGTCCAGGGCAAAGTCTGCGTAGTGTACACCCGCGTATCCTCCAAGGAGCAATTTGAGACCAATCTTAGCCTGGATTGGCAGAAGAAAGCCATCGATGAATTTGCCACCCGCAACGAGTTCGCTATTGCCGGATACTTTGGAGGTACCTATGAAAGCGCCAGCTCGGACGGCCGGAAGGAATTTTTAAGGATGATGGACTTTATTAAGAAAAACAAGGACCGGGTGACGCACGTCCTGGTATACCTTTTGGACCGGTTCAGCCGCACAGGAGACGGCGCCATGCGGCTGGCGAAGGAACTCCGGAATAAATACGGGGTGACGATCATCGCCGTTACCCAGCCCATAGACACCAGCAACCCGGGTGGCGTCTTTCAGCAAAACATGCAATTCCTGTTCAGCGAATACGACAACCAGTTACGAAGACAGAGAACAATAGCCGGTCTTAGGGAGAAGCTGGAAAGGGGGATATGGTGCATCAAGCACCCAATGGGCTATTCAGTAATAAAGGACGGAAAGGATCGCCGCTTGGTCGTCAACGAGACCGGCAGGAATTTGAGAAAGGCGTTTGAATGGAAATCCCAGGGGATGAAAAACGACGAAATACTGTCAAGGCTAAAGGCGATGGGGGTGAACCTATACCGGCAAAAACTCAGCATGATCTTTTCCAACCCTTTCTACTGTGGGATCATCGCCCACAAGCTGCTCAACGGGCGGTTGGTAGAGGGTACCCACGAGAAGTTAGTAACCCAGGAGCTATTCCTGCGTATCCATGACATCCGGGCGGAAGCGGGTGGTAAATATGGGGTATCCCACAAGAAGGAGAACAGAGAATATCCGCTAAAGCTCTTTATGAAATGCGACATCTGTGGATCGGGGTACACTGGGTATGTGGTCAGGAAGAAATACAAGACCTCCGGCAAAGAGGATGAGTTCCATTATTACAAATGCCGGACACGAGGATGCAACTGCAATCAAAACACCCAGGAGGTAAACGAGGCATTTGTCCGCTTCCTGTCCCAATATGCCATCCAACCGCAGTTCATAGGCCCGCTCCTGGCGCAAATGAACCATGCGTTCGACAAACACTATGCAGCAGCCATCCAAGAACAAAAGATCCTCAAAGACAAATTGACAGAAATCGACAAGAAGATCGACCACCTAGAAGAAGACTACTATGTAGAGCGGAAGGTCCCGACAGAAACCTACGACCGTCTTCAGACTAAACTGGCCGATGAAAAGAAACAAATCCTGGAATCTTTGACCAAAACCGACGTGGAAGGTTCTAACCTAAAAGAATACTATGAAACAGCTATTCAATTCTCCGAGAAACTCGCTGCGGTATGGGCTTCCAGCGAAGTGTCCGTAAAGGAGCAAATCCAAAAAATGATCTTCCCCGAAGGAGTACGCTATAACCGCGAAAAAGGAGAGTTTCTAACCGACAAGGTCAACGAGGTCTTCGCCCAAATTGCAAGCCTGAACAATACTCCAGGCGGCGATAAAGAAAAACAGGAGGCCATCAATGACCTCCTGTCCTGTTCTGTCGGGATGACTGGATTCGAACCAGCGGCCTCTTCGTCCCGAACGAAGCGCGCTACCGGGCTGCGCTACATCCCGTAAAAGAGGTGCAAAAATAGGGTTTAAGAAACCATTTATCAAAAAAAAGCGCAAAACCGGCCAATATTTTTACTTTTAATTAAAATCTTTTTAGATGTATAAGTACGCGATTATACTGGGCCTATGCGCCGCGGCGGCTTGTAAAGAACAAGGAAAGCCGGACATCCTGGCGGTGAACATGGATACGACGGTGAGGCCGGGGGATGACTTCTTTCATTATGCAAACGGGGGGTGGATAAAGGGGAACCCGATTCCGGGGGATCAGAGTGCGTGGGGGATTGGGAACCTGGTGGATGAGGAATTGTATATCAGGAAGCGGACGATCAATGAGCAGGCGGTGAAGGACCGGGCGAATGGGGGGATCACGGCGAAGATCGCGGATTTTTGGGAGAGCGGGATGGACTCGGCAAAGGCGGATCAGGAGGGGATCAACCCGATAAAACCGGAGCTGGATGAGATCGATGGGATAAAAACGACAAAGGACCTGGTGAAGGTCATGGCGGATCTTCACTGCAAGGGGGTGAATGTGGGTTTTGACGAAGGGGTGTCGCAGGATTCGAAGAACAGCGACGTGGAAGCCTATAACCTGAATCAGGGGGGGCTGGGGTTGCCGGACCGGGACTATTATTTCAATACGGATAAGCGGACGACGACAATCCGGGAGGCGTATACGCCGCATATACAAAAAATGCTGCAGCTGGCGGGGTATGATTCGGTAAGGGCGGAGAAGAGCAGCAGGGCGATCATGACGCTGGAGATGACGCTGGCGAGGAATAGCCGCAAGCTGGAGGACCTGAGGGATCCGTATAGGAACTATAATAAGTACTCGGTGGAGGCGCTGGGGACGCTGACGCCGTCGATCGACTGGCGTGGGTGGCTGAAGGCCATCGGGATCAACCACCTGGATTCGGCGATCGTGGGTCAGCCGGAGTTTTACAGGACGTTGGAAAATGAACTCACAAAAGAGTCGCTGGATACGTGGAAGGATTACCTGCGTTGGAGCCTGATCAACGGGTATGCGTCTTTGCTGAGCGCGCCTTTTGCGGAGGCGAATTTTGACTTTTATGGGAAGCTGATGTATGGGTTGGAGCGGATGAAGCCGCGGTGGAAGCGGGTGCTGGATGTGGAAGAAGGCGCGATGGGGGAGGCCTTGGGGCAGCTTTTTGCGAAGGAATATTTTAACGATAAGGCGAAACAACGGTATTCGGACTTGGTGGAGGCGATCCGGACGGCGTATAAACACCGGATCGAAAAGTTGACGTGGATGAGCGATTCGACAAAACAAAAGGCGTTGGATAAACTGTCCAAAATAAAAAAGAAGGTGGGGTACCCGGACAAGTGGAAGGATTTCTCGGCGATGGATATCAAGGCGCAGCCGTTTGCCCGGAACGTCATGGCGTCGAGGCAGTGGTGGAATCAATATGAAATCAACAAGCTGGGCAAACCGGTGGACAGGGATGAGTGGGGGATGACGCCGCAAACATATAATGCGTATTATAACCCGAGCAATAACGAGATCGTATTGCCGGCGGGAATCTTTACAGTGCCGGGGATGAGGGATGAGGAGCTGGACGATGCCTTGGTCTATGGATACGCAGGGGCGTCGACGATCGGTCACGAGATTACACACGGGTTTGACGACGAGGGGCGGCAGTTTGACGCGCAGGGGAACCTGAAGTCGTGGTGGTCGCCGGAGGACAGTATCCAGTTTACAAAACGGGCGGATGTGATGGTCCGGCAGTTTAACGGGTATGTTCCGGTGGATACAATGCATATCAACGGTAAGGCAACGCTGGGCGAAAATATCGCGGACCTGGGCGGTGTTTTGCTGGGTTGGGATGCGTTCCAGCAAACGGAGCAATACAAGAAAGGGGAGAAGATCGGAGGGTTGACGCCCCAGCAGCGGTATTTCCTGGGGTATGCCCTGGGATGGCTGGAGCACGAGAAGAAGGAGCTGCTGGCGCGGCAGTTGCTGACGGATGTGCACTCGCCGGCGCAGTTCCGGGTCAACGGGCCGTTTGCCGATGTGGATGCATTTTATGAGGTATTTGGCGTAAAGCCGGGGGATAAAATGTATCTGCCTGACACGGCCAGGGTTAAAATATGGTAATTGTTAAAGGAAAAATAAAGGCCGCCCCGCAAGGGCGGCTTTTTTTTTGCAGCCTATGCTTTGGGGTGAAATACCTAAGTGTAAATACTGAGCCTTTGTCATGGAAAAGAAAGGGGGTAGGGCAAAATCAGGTGCTTAATTGGTTTAGCATGGTGTATACAGATGGGGAATCGGTGGAAATACGTAGTAGAATAACCGGAGGGTGTCAAGGGAAATTGATATAAAATATGGAGTTCTTACTAATCGGTTTTTAAAATTTTAGGGATGTCATAATTTGAATAATTGAATTACTTTGTTACTTTAGTCGTCCTGACTTCTCAATAAAAAATGCGCTCATGAAATACACCACTTGCTAAAGGCTACTTGAATCCATGAAATGAAATAACGAATCATTCATTCATACTTAGCGAAACAGGGACAACAAATGGATTTGAGCATCACCGCCAGTGACGGTAGTACATTGGTCTTCGAACCGGGAGTGCCGCCCTCCCTTCAGAACTATGTACTTCCAGGGGTACCATCGGTTTCGGCCACAGCGCCGTTTGGAAAAATGATTTTCCATGAATTGAAGGGAGGCGGCTTTACCATCGTGTACAGCCATTATATATGTGACCGGAACGTCACCTTGGAGGCGAAGCTGGATGTTCCTGTATTGGAATTTCAGCTGGCCTGCAAAAACAACATCCGCTTCTTCCGGGCGGGGCTGGGGGAGGTGTTGATGTTGGAGAAGCAATTCAACTTATTTTACACCCCTACGTGGGAAACGCGTTGCGACCTGCAGGAGAATAGCGAGTACACCACCCTGGTGATTACTTTTGAGCCGTCCTACCTGGAAAAGCTCGCGCCCCATTTCCCCTTTTTGGATCTTTTCCTTCAGTCTGCCCAGGACGGTACGCCGGCCTTGTTGAGCGACGTATACAACTATGCCAATATCCAGATGATGGGGATCACGCACGATATCCTCTATGGGGACTTTTCGGAACAGGTGAAGCACCTTTACGTGGAGGCTAAAGTAATCGAGTTGCTGATACAGGCGTTGGATAAAGTGGGGCACTTTCACACGAATACGGCGGCGCGCATCGTACTTCGGCCGTATGACATCGAAAGAATCAAGGAGGCCGCGGAGCTGCTGATCCAAAATATGGACAACCCGCTGACCATCGTGGAACTCGCGCACCGTGTGGGTTTGAATGATTATAAGTTGAAGAAGGGGTTCAAGCAGGTGTATGGGACGACGATCTTCAATTATTTCATGAGCGCACGCATGGAGCGCGCCAAATCGCTTTTGGAGGATACGAATATACCTATCATGGATATAGCGTATATGACGGGATACCGGAACATCAGCAATTTCATTACGGCGTTCCGGAAGAACTTCGGAGGCTCACCGGGTTCATTGAGGAAACGATAATCATCCGATTTGAGCAGTTTTTTATCCCTTAAAGAAAGGCCTGCCGCTTCGACGAGCGCTAACTTTGTATCATCAACTAAGGCAAAAGTGGGTAATGATATCTATCGGCGTTTTTTTGTTTTGTGATTTCAGCAACATGACCGCTGGTAACGTTCCAGCGGTCGTGTGCTGAAACAACCGCTCCACCTTTCTTCGCTCTATATATATTCTGCTATCGCCCTGGGTGCCGGCAGCTAAAGTGTGTCGACCGGGCGCAAAGTACACATGGAAGACCTTGCAACCGGGCGATAGCAGAATTCCTTTCTCTTCTTATGCAACGGCTATCAGACATGAGATCCGTACCCTCCTCTTTGCCACCCTCCGCATCATGCATCCTTGCATGTCTTCATATACCTTTGCAATCATCATCGACGGGTGTCCGGTGAACGGGCATCCGTTTTTTTTTGCGGCGGCGCCGCACCGTGGCGGGCATAAGCCGCTCGACGTGACCTCGTGAAGGGCGCCTGGCGGCGGCAGCCTAAATATCGAACTTGATCCCCTGCGCGAGCGGTAGTTGGGTGTCGTAGTTGATCGTATTCGTCTGTCTCCGCATATACGCCTTCCAGGCATCACTCCCGGACTCCCGGCCGCCGCCGGTTTCCTTTTCCCCGCCAAATGCACCGCCGATCTCGGCCCCGGAGGTCCCTATATTGACGTTGGCGATGCCGCAGTCGCTGCCCGCGGCGGAGAGGAAGCGTTCGGCTTCGCGGAGGTTGAGGGTCATGATGGAAGACGATAGCCCCTGGGGTACGTCATTTTGGAAGGCGATGGCTTCTTCGAGGGTTTTGAAACGTATGAGGTATAATATAGGGGCAAAAGTTTCGTGTTGCACGATGTCGAAGTCGTTGCGGGCTTCGGCGATACAAGGTTTGACGTAGCAGCCGCTCTCGTAACCCGGACCGGAGAGCACACCGCCTTCGACGGCGAAAGAGCCTCCCGCGGCGCGGACGGCATCCAAAGCGGACAAATAGTTGGTCACGGCATCCTTATCAATTAACGGCCCGACGTGGTTAGCCGGGTCGAGGGGGTCGCCGATGTGCAAGTGGGCATAGGCGTTGCGCAAGCGGGAAAGCACGGCGTCGTAGACGTTTTCGTGGACGATCAGCCGCCGGGTCGTGGTGCATCGCTGCCCCGCGGTTCCTACGGCGCCGAAGACCGCGGCGCGGATGGCTATATCGAGGTCGGCGTTTTCCGTGATGATGATGGCGTTGTTGCCTCCGAGTTCGAGCAAAGAACGGCCCAGCCTGGTGGCAACGGTGGTTCCTACCGCTTTACCCATACGGGTGGAACCGGTGGCGGACACGAGGGGGATCCGGGTATCGGCGGCGAGCCACTGGCCGACGTCGAGGCCGCCGTTTACGAGGACGCTGACGCCTTCGGGGACGCCCATTTCCTTAAAAACCCCGGCGGCGATGTGCTGGCAGGCGATCGCGCTGAGGGGCGTTTTTTCGGAGGGTTTCCAGACACAAACGTCGCCACAGACCCAGGCGATCATGGCGTTCCAGCTCCAAACGGCGACGGGGAAATTAAAGGCGGAGATGATCCCGACGATTCCGAGGGGGTGCCACTGTTCATACATCCGGTGCGCGGCGCGTTCGCTGTGCATGGTGAGCCCGTGAAGCTGGCGGCTCATACCGACGGCGAGGTCGCAGATGTCGATCATTTCCTGGACCTCTCCCCATCCTTCCTGGAGGCTTTTGCCCATCTCGTAAGAAACGAGTTTGCCGAGGTCGTCCTTATGGGCACGCAGGGACTCACCGATGCGGCGGACGACCTCGCCCCGGCGGGGTGCGGGCCAGTTCCGCCAGACCGCGAATGCCTGGCGAGCCTGGGCGATGGCCTGGTCGTAGGTTTCCCGGTCAGCGGCACCGGTGGTGGCGATCAGCTTACCGTCTACAGGAGAGTATGAAGAGAGGCGCGCGCCGGCGCCCTCAAACCACTTCGTACCGGTGGACACACCAGGGTTGTGGGGCTGGATAGAAAGGTGTTTTAGGAATTCCATAGGCCGCAATGTACGAAATAAACGCGCGCCGCGGGAGCGCCTAACCCGCGCTGCAGGAGCGCGTGCAGCGTCTATCCCCGCGCCTTCCCCGCAAAAACTGCGGCGATTTTTTCCGCCGCCGCCAGCCCGCTGCAAAGCGCGGCCTCCACCGTTCCGGGCGTATCATCCCCGTCATACAGCCCCTCGCCGGCAAAGAACACGGTGTCTGACACCGGTGTATTGAGCAGGGCGCGATGGGGCGACTCGCCCACACGAGGGTAGGAATAGGCGCCCAAAGAAAACGGATCCAACTGCCAGTCATCCACGCGGGATGCACGCAGCGGAGGCAGGGCTCCAAATATTCCTGAAAGTGATTGAAGCGACAGCCCGACGACGTCCACACCGGGGTGCGACCCCCGCCACCAACCCGTGAGCAAGGGTGTATCGAACGGTGCCTGGGTCCACCAGGTGGGCACCGGTTGGTCGCTAAGGATAAAACCGGCGCCAGGAACGGCATCTTTCCAAAACGGGCGCTCGAATTCGAGGAGGATCTTCGTGACGGTACCATACCCGAGCGCGCGCGAAGCGGCTAAGTAAGCGGGCAGGGCGGGGGAGAAGTCAATAGCGCCCGCCTGGAGCACCCCCAGTGGAACGGTCACCAATACGGCGTCGCCGGAGAAGCCTCCGGCAGACACCTGCCCTTGCGACCAGGAAATGGACCCCACGGGGATTCCGGTATGGATAGACGGCACCGAAGCCGCGAGAAACCCGATGAGCGCCCCATACCCCCCGCGAATGCGGTGCTGCGCACCCTCCTCCCGGCTCCACTCCCGCGCCAGCGCCAACGTACTCACGAAGCGGATGTCCGCCAGGTCATACCCCTCGGCAAAGCCGCGGACAGCATTGTACGTGGCGGCGTCGGAGGCGAAGTGCCTGTCCAGGAAATCAACAAGCGGCATGTCAGAGGAAAGCGAAAGCATCGCCCCGAGCACCCGCTCCCAATCAAACATATCAGACGAAACCCACCGCCCTGAGGACGATCGCACCATACGCCCCCCCGCGGGCACCATAGGAATCCCCGCCGAGCGAAGCAATGAGCGTGTCAGCGGCAGGTCGCCGTGTACAAACTCCGCCCCGTGCTCCACGGGGAAGGAGAAACCTTCTGAAACGGTGCATATACGGCCCCCGATGCGGTCCCGGGCTTCAAGGACCCGGACGGGGATACCTAAAGTAGTGAGGTGTCGCGCCGCCATGAGCCCTGAGGCCCCGGCGCCTATGATCAAAACCATTAGAATTTTCCGTTGAGTAAAGCAAAAAAGGCGTCGCTATAGCTGGCGCCGATGGGTACTTCCTTGTCGCCGACCTTGACCTTGGCGCGGCTCACGACTTCGAGCTTGCTGAGGGGGACGATGTAAGAACGATGGATGCGGACAAACTCCTTTTCGGGGAGCTTGGCCTGGATGGCCTTTAGGGTCATCAGCGTGATGAGCGTTTTTTCGGGGAGGTAAATCTTTATAAAGTCGTCGAGGGCTTCGATGAGGAGGACGTCGCTGAGCTTGACCTTGACCTGCTGGTAGTCTGACTTGACAAAGATGGAGGCGTTGGCGATGTCCCGGGTCTGGACGAACTCCAGGTATTCCTTGGCCTTGTAGACGGCCTTTAGGAAGCGTTCGTATTCAATGGGCTTGACGAGGTAGTCGACGGCGTCTACGTTAAAGCCGTCGACGGCGTATTCGCTGTAGGCGGTGGTAAAGATCACCGCGGGGTTGTATTGCTGGATCTGGCCCGCAAGCTGGATGCCGCTGACGTCGGGCATTTGTATGTCGAGGAAGATGAGCTCTGGTTTTTCCTGGCGGATAAAATTCAGGGCTTCGTCGGGGTCGGTAAACGTCCCTTTGAGCTCCAGGAAATAAATCTTTTGTACGTACTTTTTGAGGACTTCCAGGGCCAGCGGCTCGTCGTCTATCGCAATGCAGGAGATCATCCGCAAGTGATTTTTAAGGTGACCACAAAGAGGGACGGGGTGTCCCGGATCGTGAGTTCATGCCGGTCGGGGTAGAGGAGCGCCAGCCGCCTGCGGGCGTTGTTGATCCCGATACCGGTATTCTCCATGGCGCCCATGGTGTTGACGGCGTGTTTGGTGTTCTCTACCCATAAGGTAACGATATTTTCCCTGATCTGGATGTCGATCTTGATGGAGCTTTTTTCGCGGGCGCTAACGCCGTATTTGAAAGCGTTTTCGATAAAAGGGATCATGAGGAGGGGCGCGATCCGGAGGAGTTGCCCGTCACCGGATACCTGGTATTTCAGGTCTACCTTGTCGCTGAGCCGGAACTGCTGGAGCTCGATATAGCGTTGCAGGAATTCGAGGTCCTTTTGGAGGGGCACCAGTTCGTGGTCGGCCTCCTGGAGGATATACCGCATGATCTGCGAGAGCTTCATCACCGCGTCGGCCGTGTGTACGGAGTCGGTGATGGCCATCGCATAAATGTTGTTCAGCGTATTGAAAAGGAAGTGCGGGTTGATCTGAGATTTGAGCAGCGAGAGCTCGGTCCGCAGGGTTTCCTTTTCCGCCTTTTCCTTCTGTCGTTCGGCGGCAAACCATTGCTGAAGGATCTTCGAGCCGGAGCTGATCACCAGGACAAGCAGGAAAAGCGCCGCCGATCCTAAGTAGGGGAAGATGCGGAAACGGCGCCGCGGCGGACCTCCGGGTGGCATCCCGGGTGGGGGAGCGGGGTGGTGGTGCGTGATGAAGTTGACGAAGACATACTCGGGCACGTATAGATAGATGGCCAGCAGCCCGATCACGATCAGTGCGTAGAGCAGGATGCGTTTGTTGGCCAGGAACCGCGGGATGAGCACGAATGCGTTCAGGTAATAGAACATGACCAGGAACGCATTGGTAAAGACCTGGTTGAAGATGTAATAGGGATTGTTTTTCAGCGCCAGTTCATTCGGCGTCTTGAGGTTGCCGTTCATGAGGAGGTAAAGCAGGACGGTAAATGCGGACCAGGCCGCCACGTGTAGGACGATGTTTAAAATGATCCGGCCTGATACCCACTCTTTTTTCATTGCTTTGCCAACATACATTTTATCCAGGCGCGCTGTGGTTTAAACAACTGCTCGTTCTGGAGTGAATAAGGATTCGTGGACAACCGTCCGCCTCTGCCTACGTTGATCCGCGCCCCCGTCATGTTGGCGCCGGGCTGTCCGATCTCCGAGGCGATCGGTGCATTCGGGTCTTCCGACCGGGGGATACCGTCGATGTACAACCCGATGGACAACGGCCGGGTAAAGGCCGTGGGCGGGACCGGATCTCCGTAGAGGCTTTTCAACGGTATTTTGATCTCGTAGATCAGGATGTCTTCGGCGTCGAGGGTAAAACCGATGGTGAGCATGTCCTGGCTGCCCATCGCATTCAATCCGTTGCCGGACGCCCAGCCAAAGGTCTCATACTGGTTTTCCTGGAGCCGGATAAACTGGTGGTATTTTTCAGCTTCCACCCTGCTGTCCCCTTTGCTCGTTGCCGCGATCGCCTGGAGGGCGTTCCCGTCAACCGGCATGGGGAACTGGATGCCCGTGGCCTCCCTGCGGCTCCCGGTGGTATCCAGATAGACCTTCAACCCCATGCGGAAGATCTTGTCCTCCAGGCTGGGGTTGGTGGACGTCAGACAGAGATAAAGGTTGGCACTGTCGTTGGCCAGTGCGTACCGCATCGTGGTCCCGGGGTCAAGGGAAAAAGGAATCCCTTTCCAATCGCTGGCCTTCCCGTCCATGACGAGGTTGGGAGGCGCTATGGGCAAGGCGTGCTCATTCTGTGTCATGACGTGGGACGGGGAACAGGCGGAGGCCAGGCAAATGCCAAAAGCCGCGGTTAACATCTTAATCTTCATTATCCGTAACACGATGTGCTTGCAAGGTAAGCCTACCAGCAAGCGGGTTAAAAAATTCTAGATGAATGTAGGGGTTATATCGGTGAAAACTCAGTACTGTTCGGACTCGTTGGGGAAATCACCCGAGCGGACGTCTTTGATGTACTGCTTCACGGCGCCATTCACCACCGCATAGAGGTCTGCGTATCTGCGTAAAAACCTGGGATTGAACTCGTTATTGATCCCGAGCATGTCGTGCATGACCAGGACCTGGCCGTCGCAACCGCCGCCGGCCCCGATCGAGATCGTGGGGATGCGGAGGGATTGGCTGACCTCTGTCGCCAGTTGGGCGGGGATTTTTTCCAGGACCAAGGCAAAACACCCGGCTTCCTCCAGGAGCAGCGCGTCCCGGCGCAACTTTTCGGCTTCCGCCTCCTCCTGGGCCCGGACGTTATAGGTCCCGAACTTGTAGATGGACTGGGGTGTCAGTCCCAGGTGACCCATGACAGGGACACCGGCCGTGAGGATGCGTTTGACGGATTCCAGGATCTCTTCCCCGCCTTCCAGTTTGATCCCATGGGCGCCGGTCTCCTTCATGATGCGGATGGTGGACTGGAGCGCCTCCTTCGAGTTGCCCTGGTAGTGACCAAAGGGCAGGTCTACCAGGACCAGGCTCCGCTTTGCGCCGCGAACCACGCTGGCCGCGTGATAGATCATCTGGTCCAGGGTGATGGGAAGGGTCGTTTCGTGCCCGGCCATGACGTTGGAGGCCGAATCGCCCACCAGCAGGACGTCTATCCCCGCCTCGTCGAGGAGACGGGCAAAAGAATAATCGTAGGCGGTAAGCATGGCGATCTTCTCGCCCTTCTGCTTCATGCGCTGAAGGGTATGCGTGGTGATGCGTTTGACTTCGGTGTGAATGGACATAAGTGTGGTCCTCCTGTAAAAAGGAAGCCCCCGTTTTTGCGGGGGCTTTTATTTATTTCAGGCCGAAGGCCTTTTTTATCTCTTTGACCATGTCGAGCTTTTCCCAGGTGAAGAGCTCCACCTTGACTTTCTTTTCCTTCCCATCAGACCCCTTAAAGCCCTTGGTGACCGTCTCGTTCTTCCGGCCCATGTGCCCGTAGGCGGCGGTTTCGGAATAGATCGGGCTGCGCAGCTTGAGCCGGGTTTCGATGGCGTAGGGACGCATGTCGAACAGCGTTTCGACCTGTTTGGCGATCTTGCCGTCGGTCAGGTCCACCTTGGCCGTGCCAAAGGTATTGACATAGATCCCCATGGGCTGGGCCACGCCGATGGCGTAGGAGACCTGTACCAGGACTTCGGAAGCGACACCGGCGGCGACCAGGTTCTTGGCAATGTGCCGGCAGGCGTACGCCGCGGAGCGGTCGACCTTGGAAGGATCCTTGCCGCTGAACGCGCCGCCCCCGTGGGCACCACGGCCCCCGTAGGTATCGACGATGATCTTACGGCCGGTCAGCCCCGTGTCCCCGTGCGGGCCGCCGATAACGAACTTGCCGGTGGGGTTGATGTGGTACTTCACCTTGTTGTTGAACAGGTGCTTGTACTCGGGGTATTGGGCCTGAACCCGCGGGATCAGGATGTTGATCACGTCCCTTTTGATCTTGGCCTGCATCTTCTCGTCCGTGTCGAACTCGTCGTGCTGGGTGGAGATGACGATGGCGTCTATGCGTACGGGTTTGTTATCGTCGGAATATTCGATCGTTACCTGGGACTTGGCGTCCGGGCGCAGGTATTTGATTTGTTTGTTCTCGCGGCGAAGGGCTGCCAGCTCAATGAGCAGCTTGTGGGCGAGGTCCAGCGGCAGCGGCATAAAGTCCTTGGTTTCGCTGGACGCGTAACCGAACATCATCCCCTGGTCGCCCGCGCCTTGTTCTTCCTTGTCCTTTTTGTCGACGCCCCGGTTGATGTCCGCGGATTGTTCGTGGATAGCGGAAATGATCCCACACGAGTTGGCCTCGAACATGTACTCGCTTTTCGTGTACCCGATCCTGGCGATCACGTCACGGGCGATTTTTTGTACGTCCAGGTAGGTCTTGGATTTGACCTCCCCTGCAAGCACCACCTGCCCCGTGGTCACCAGCGTTTCGCATGCTACTTTGGAATCAGGGTCCCAGGCTAAGAAATTATCGATCAGCGCATCGGAAATTTGATCGGCCACTTTATCCGGGTGACCTTCACTCACGGATTCACTGGTGAATAAATAAGGCATAGTAAGTGATAATTATTTTTTGCAAAAGTAGGGGATTAACCATTAGAGAGTTCATGATAAAGCTGGAGATAGTCCGTCAGGTCCTCCTGGTGGTTGACGTCGAAAGGCAGCACCTTTTTGCCCTTGACCTTCCCAAACTCTTCCAGGAGCTTTTTGTCTACCTTTTCCGCCCCAAAAGTCACGGCGTCCGCGTAGGTCGCGCCGCCCCGGAAAAGGGCCGTATTATTGGCCTCCTTGTAGGGGTCCAGGTCCTTTTCCTTGATATTGGTATGGATGATCGCCTTTTTGACCAGGTCCGGTCCCAGGCTTTCCTGGAAGGTGTTCTGGCCGATGGTAAAGACCACTTTGGTGTGGTTGAACACGGGTTCCTTTTTGTACGCCGTCTTCAGGTAAAGGGGAATCAGACCCGTCATCCAGCCGGCGCAATGGATGATGTCCGGGGGCCAGCCGAATTTCTTGACCGTTTCCAGGGCCCCCTTGCAAAAAAAGATCGTCCTGAGATCGTTGTCCTCGTACCACTTGTCCGATTCGTCGCAAAGAACCCCTTTACGCTTGAAAAAGTCTTCATTGTCCAGGAAATACACCTGCAGACGGGCGTTGGGTAAGGAGGCTACCTTGATCTGGAGCGGGTAGTCGTCATTGTCGACCGAAACATTAATCCCTGAAAGCCGGACTACTTCGTGGAGGCGGTGCCTCCTTTCATTGATCATGCCGAAACGGGGCATGATGCAGCGCACTTCGAAACCGTTATCATTTGCTTTGATAGCCAACTGATTGATGACCGCGGAGAACTCCGTTTCCTCCAAATAAGGAGACATTTCGTTGGCTATGAATAAAATCCGTTTCTTTGCTGGCATTTAGGTTAAGTTAAGGAATTGTTACCTGACAAAATGAGTGCAAAGGTAGTTATTTTTTGATTATGGTCATTTGCAAGACGGTTGCCGATCTGCGCGCCTATCTCTCCAGCCGCCCCCGGGGGCCCCGCTTAGGCTTTATCCCAACGATGGGCGCCCTCCACGACGGACACGCCTCCCTGATCCGGGAAGCCAAGGCCGGCGGACGTTTCACCGTGTGTAGCGTCTTTGTCAACCCCACCCAGTTCAACGACCCCGCCGACTTCCAGAAATACCCGAAGACGATCGAAAGCGATATCCTGTTGTTGGAACAGGCGGGTGTGGACGTGCTCTTCCTGCCGTCCGTTTCCGAAATTTATCCCACCGGTGTAGTTTTAACGAAACACTATGATTTGGGGTACCTGGAAACCGTGCTCGAAGGGGCCTATCGCCCGGGGCACTTCCAGGGGGTTTGCCAGGTGGTGGAACGGCTGCTCCGCATTGTCCAGCCGGATGATTTGTACATGGGGCAGAAGGATTACCAGCAATGTATGGTCATACGGCGGTTGATCGAGCTGGAGCAGCTTCCTGTCGTTTTGGTCGTCTGTCCGATTCGACGCGAAGCGGACGGGCTCGCCATGAGCAGCCGCAATTTGCGGCTTGATGCGGTGCACCGGGAGGGGGCGACGGCCATCTATGAGGCGCTCGAAATGATCCGGCGCCGGGTCTCGGAGGTGCTCGCCGCACCGTTGGGCAGCGCGCCCGCGCGGCGCGGCAGCGGCGCTGCGCCGGAGGCCGCGGCTGCGCCGCTCGCGCCCATTACGGCCGAGGCCCGCGCCTCCCTGGAAGCCAAGGGCTTCCGCGTGGACTACGTAGAAATCGCTGACGGCACTACGCTTCAACTGCTGGAAAGCTGGGACGGGCGCGCCCCCGCTGTCGCCCTCATCGCCGCTTTTTGGGGTGAGGTCCGTCTCATCGACAACGAGGTGTTGGCGCCAAAGCGCTCCTCGTGAAATTTAGCGCTTTGGCGCCAACTTCGCTAATTATTTCCCCTTCGGGGGCTGTGCCGGAGGCACAGCAATACTGAAGTTGTTGTAACTTTGCGGCCTTATGGATATTGAAGTACTAAAATCAAAGATCCACCGGGCAGTGATCACCGAGGCCAACCTCAATTATGTAGGGAGCCTGACGTTGGATGAGGACCTGATGGACGCGGCCAACATCATCGAAAACGAAAAGGTACAGGTTGTCAATGTCAATAACGGTTCCCGTTTGGAAACCTATGTCATCAAGGGCAAGCGCGGCTCCGGCGTGGTTTGTCTCAATGGCCCCGCGGCCCGTCAGGGCATGGCCGGTGACGTCGTCGTCGTGATCTCGTATGCGCGCATGGACTTCGACACCGCAAAGACTTTTAAGCCTTGGCTCGTCTTTCCAAAAGATGGAAATCGATTATAAGGCGTAAATTAGGCTATGCGTAAAAAAATCCTGCTTGTTCTCCGGTACGCCTTTTTTCTGATCTTCGGTATCGTGCTGGCCTGGATACCCATCCACAACATCACCCCTGAAAAGTGGACCGAGATCAAGGGCGCATTGGGGCAGGCGCGGTATTTTCTGCTGATCCCTATCTGCATCCTGTACCTGCTGAGCCACTGGAGCCGGGCCGTGCGCTGGAAGATCATGATTGCTCCGTTGGGATACAAGCCGGTCACGCTGAACGTTTTTTTTGCCGTCCTCATCGGGTATCTGACCAACCTGGCCTTGCCTCGCCTGGGCGAAGTGGTCCGTTGTTCCGTCCTGGGCAGACACGAAAAGATACCCATCGAACAGCTCCTGGGGACCATCATCGTAGAGCGGATCTTCGACGTGATATGCCTGATCATCGTTTTCTTCCTGGCATTTTCTCTACAGGCAAAGGAGCTCAATGACTTTGTGCTGGGTCAGTTCCGGAACGGGCAGGGCAAGGAACACCACCTGCTTGTATGGTTCCTGCTCAGCTTCGCTCTCGTAGCCGCTGTGGCGGTCTACGTGTTTATTCGATTTAAGGAAAACAAGGTCGTGGCCTGGGCGCGCAAGATCCTTACGGGTATGTGGGCGGGCATCGTCCGCGTCCGGTTGATGAAGAAGAAGGGCTGGTTCCTTTTCCACACCGTCCTGATCTGGACCCTGTACCTGGTGTGTACCCGGCTTGGGATGTATTCCTTCCGGGAGCTCGACGGTCTGGGGATCAAAGAAGCCCTGAGCGTCCTGGGGGTGGGCAGCATCGGCATGATCGTTACCCAAGGCGGTCTGGGCGCCTATCCGCTCCTGGTGCAGCGGACCCTGATGTTCTATTCCATCCCGGACGGTGTCGCGCTGGCGGCCGGTAACCTGTTGTGGATCGTACCGACCCTTCTCGTTGTCATCAGCGGCATCATTTCATTCGTGGGGCTTGCCTCCAAGGCTAAATCGTCAAGAGATGAAGAATTACCCGCATACGGCCAGTAAAATGCATTCCCTGGAAACCCTCCTCCCGGAGGTGGAAAGGGAGCGTTTCCTGAGCCGCAGGATCGTATTCACCAACGGCTGCTTCGACATCCTTCACCGGGGGCACATCGATTGTCTTGGGAAGGCGGCGTCGTTTGGGGACTACCTGATTGTCGGCGTCAACACCGATGCCGGCACCCGCCGCCTCAAGGGTCCCCAGCGCCCCGTCAACAAGGAAGGAGACCGTCTCCTGCTGCTGGCCGCTTTGGAGGTAGTCGACGCCGTTATCCTGTTCGACGAACCCACGCCCATCGAGCTCATCAAAGCCATCCGCCCCGACGTGCTTGCCAAGGGCGGGGACTACAATATCGACACCATCGTGGGGGCCAAAGAAGTCATGGGGTGGGGGGGAAGCGTGGAGGTGATCCCTTACGAGCAGGGCTACTCGACAACGGGGCTCATCGAGAAGATCACGCGGCTTTGACATTACATAAAGTTAACATTGTCCAACACCCGTACCGGCGCTATATTTACACCTATGCTAAGCAACAAAGGCAAAACCATTGTCCGGGACATCAGCTGGCTGTCGTTTAACGGCCGGGTGCTCCAGGAAGCCAACGACCCCTCTGTCCCGCTCAAGGAAAGGATCAAGTTCCTTGGCATCTTCTCCAACAACATGGACGAATTCTTCCGGGTGCGCGTGGCGACCCTGAAGCGCATGATCGAGATCGACCATAAGGGCAAGGTCAAAGCAAAAATGCACCTGGAGGACTCTCCCGAGCGCATCCTCCAGGAGATCCAGATGATCGTCCTCCAGCAGCAGAACGAGTTCAACCGGATCTGGAACATCATCCTGGAAGACCTGGCAAAAGAAAACATACACCTCCTTAACGAGACCCAACTCAACAAGGAGCAACAGGCCTTTGTACTGAACTATTTTGAAGAAGAAGTACGTTCGGCGGTAATCCCCTTAATCCTGGAAAGCCTGCCGGACCTGCCGTATCTCCGGGACAAGTCGATTTTCCTAGGGGTGGTGATGTCCAAAAAAAACAACGCCTATGATAAAAAGTATGCGTTGATCGAGGTCCCCACTAAGAATGCCTCCCGTTTTGTCCTGCTGCCTTCCAAACCCGGGGAGTACAACATCATCCTGCTGGAGGACATCGTCCGTTTTGCCCTCCCCCAGATATTTTCGTATTTCGGGTACGACTCTTATAGCGCCCATATCTTCAAGGTCACCAAGGACGCGGAGATCGATATCGACAACGACATCGCCACCAGCCTGGTCCAGCAGATCGAAAAGGGGCTCAAGGCCCGCCGCAAGGGGAAACCCGTGCGTTTTGTTTACGACAAGGAAATGGACCCGGGGTTGTTGGAATACCTGGTCCGCCGGCTCAACCTGACAGGAAGGGACAACATCATCCCCGGCGGGCGTATCCACAACTTCAGACACTTCATGGACTTCCCGTCCAGCGTTTTTCAAAAGAAAGAAGAACGACATAGACCGATCGTCCACCCGGCGCTTTTAGGTACGCCCCGGGTAACGGACGTCGTCATGGAGCAGGACATCCTGTTGCACTTCCCCTATCAAAGCTTTACCCCCATCATCGACCTCCTGCGCGAGGCGGCGATGGATCCCGCCGTCGTGCAAATCAAGATCACCTGTTACCGGCTTGCCCCCAATTCAAAGATCATCAACGCCCTGATCGCCGCCGTCCGGAACCGCAAACAGGTCACCGTCATGATGGAGGTCAAGGCGCGTTTTGACGAAGAAGCCAACCTGGAATGGAAAGAGGTCCTGGAGGAAGAAGGCGTCAAGGTCCTGCTGGGGATCCCGGACATGAAGGTCCACGCCAAGTGCTGTATCATCAAAAAGCGCGTCAATGGACGGCTCCTCCAGTATGGGTTTGTGTCCACCGGCAACCTGAACGAGCGTACGTCGCGCTTTTACGGAGACCATTGCCTGCTCACGGCCAACCGGGGCATCATGGCGGACGTCAACCGTATTTTCAACTACCTGGAACAACCCAAGTTGCGCATATCCCAGCTCAGGGCCTGCACCAACCTCCTGGTTTGCCCTACCAACCTGCGTAGGGAGGTGTTAAAAGACATAGACCGGGAGATCAAACTCGCCAAGGAAAAGAAAAAAGCGGGGATTATCGTCAAGCTCAACTCCCTGTCCGATGAAATCCTGATCGAAAAACTCTACGAAGCCGCCAGGGCGGGGGTGGAAATCCAGATGATCGTCCGCGGTATTTTTTGCGCCTATACCGAGAACAAGAAATTTAAAAAACCCGTCCATGCCATCAGCATCATCGACGAATACCTCGAACATTCCCGGGTGATCGTTTTTCATAATGGCGGAAAGGAAAAAGTTTACATATCTTCGGCAGACTGGATGGTGCGTAACCTCGACCACCGGGTCGAACTGGCCTGCCCCATCTTAGACGACAACATCCGGCAGGAGCTGAAGGACGTCCTCCAGATCCAACTGCACGACAATGTGAAGGCAAGGGTCCTGGACAACGAGCTCTCCAATGCTTACGTGCACACGCCGGGGAAAAAGATCCGGTCACAGATAGAGATACAACACTATTTGGAAAACAAAACGAAGGTAAGTATTGAGACTGGCGGCGATCGACATAGGAAGTAATGCAGCCCGGTTGCTCATCTCGGAGGTGAAAATGACGCCGGGGGGGAAGCCCGAATTTATCAAGTTGAACCTGGTCCGCGTGCCCTTACGCCTGGGCTTTGATGTGTTTGAACAAGGGGAGATCTCCAAGGAACGCGTCCAATGGCTGGTGGAAACCATAAAAGCCTACAAACACCTCCTCAATATCTACCAGGTCGAGTACGTGATTGCCTGCGCCACCTCCGCCATGCGCGACGCCCGCAATGCCCCGGACATCATCCGCAGCGTCCGCGCCGAAACCGGTATCGAGATCAAGGTCATCACCGGGCAGGAAGAAGCCAACGTCATCTACGAAAGCCATTTTGCGGAAAGCCTGAATAAAGAAGACGCTTATTTGTATATTGATGTCGGTGGGGGCTCTACGGAACTGACCTGTTTTTCAAACGGCCGCCTGGAGTTCAAGGAGTCCTTTAATATAGGGACCATCCGCCTGCTCAAAAAGCAGGTCACCGATGCCTCCTGGGACGAGGTAAAAACCTTTCTGCGCAACCGTACAAAGGGATTTCCGCACATCACGGCCATCGGGTCAGGGGGCAACATCAACAAGATTTTCTCCCTTTCCAAGCGCAAGGATGGCAAACCCCTTCACATCGAGCTCCTGAAAGACTATTTAAAGGAGCTCAGCAGCTTTACCGTGGAGGAACGGGTCCGGCTCTACAAATTGAAGGAAGACCGGGCGGACGTCATTGTCCCCGCCCTACAGATATATATTAATATCATGCGTTGGACCAATACGGAAGAAATATACGTACCCAAGATCGGTCTTGTCGATGGCCTTATACAACACCTCTACGACGAAAAGTACGTCAAACGCCTGATGCTCTAAACCTTTTTACCGACAGTTTTGGTCAGTTGACCGGAGGTTTGTCCGCGTCAACCGAGAAATTGAACGGTTCACAAAAACCTAAGAAACTTTTATTGGTTTTAAAGTTTCCTCAACCTACATTTGCCCCGGATTTAAATGAATCGTATGGATCAAATAGTAAGATTGGGCCTGGCCTGCCTCCTCCTTGGGGGGGCAGCCCAGGTAGGGTTACCCCAGCGGTCGTTCGCCCAGACGGCCCCCGCTGCGGCACCCGCCCCCACAGGTCCCCTAAACCTGAAATCCTGTCTGCAGTTTGCCCTGGCGCACAACCAGCAAATTGCGGTTACCCGTTTTGACGAAAAAACGGGGTTGGAAAAGATTAAGGAGACCCGTTCTCAGGCGCTCCCCCAGGTGAATGGTACGGGGTCGCTCCAGGACAACGTCCAGAAACAGGTGTTGGTCCTGCCGCCGGCCCTGGCGGCCCAGTTTGGATCGGGTGGAAAACCGATTCCCATCACGCTGACCTGGCAAATGAGCGCGGGGGCGACCTTGGATCAAAAGATCTACGACCAGTCCGTCTTCACGGCCGTAAAAGCGGCCAAGGCGGGGATGGATTATTATAAGATGCATACCGCTTTGACACAGACGCAGGTCATCGAGCAGGTCGCCCAGGTCTATTACCGCGCCCAGGTCACCGGTACCCAGGTCGCGGTCCTGGACTCCAACATCGCCAACATTACCAAGGTGATGAATAGCACCCAGAACCAGTTTGAAAACGGCCTGGCGCGCAAGATCGACGTCGACCGGCTAAAGGTGAACCTGACCAACCTGAATACCCAACGCACCGCCCTGGTGGATTCCATCATCGAACAAGGTTTCCAACTGCGCTACCTGATGGGGATGTCCCTGGACGAGCCCCTCTCCCTGGAGATGTTTGCCCCCAAGACGGTGGAGGACGAAATCGGTCAGCACCTCTCGCTGGACAGCGGGCTGAACCTCAACAACCGGTTGGAATACACCATCCTGAAAAAACAGGCCGAGCTGGAAGAATACCAGAAAAAAGCCTATAAAGCCCAATATTATCCGAGCCTGGCCTTTCAGGGCAACTATTCTACCAACGGGGTCAGCGACAACTTCGACTTCGTGGGTCACGGGACGACGGCGATCTGGTACCAGGTCGGCTATATCGCGCTTAACCTGAAGGTGCCCATTTTCGACGGGGGCGGCCGGCGGGCCAGGGTCAACCAGGCGCAGATCGCGATTGACCAATATAATGAACAGGCGGCGCAAACCGCTTCCCAGCTCGACATGGATTACAGGAATTCCAAGATCTTCCTGGCGACCAGCATCGACCAGATCAAGGCTCAAAAGGCCAACCTCGACCTCGCGCTGGAAGTCTACAACGTCACCCAAAGCAACTACGGACAGGGGCTGAGCAACCTGACCGACCTGCTGGACGCCGAAAATTCGTACCTCCAGGCGGAGAACAACTATAATAGTGCGCTTTTGCAATACAAACTGGCAGAGATCGGGCTGATCAAAGCCAACGGGAACCTCCAATCTTTACTCAATTAATCACCGGTCATGTCAAAAAAAATCAGGAACGTTCTGCTTACGATCATCATCATCTTTGCCGCCCTGGCCTTTATCGTCTGGAAACTGGGCGCCAATAAGAAAGAGAATACCGCACATACCGACGTGGTCAAGGAAAGTAATAACGGGGCTGTACCCGTGCTGGTTTATGTAGCCGTCACCACACCCTTTGATCCCCGCTTCGACGCCAACGGGAACTTTGTCCCCGTCCGCTCGCTGACCTACCTGGCCCAGTCCGCCGGTCAGATCACCCAGTTGCTCGTCGACGAAGGCTCCTACGTTCAACAGGGCCAGGTCATGGCGGTGCTGGACGATAAACTCCTCCAGGCCGACCTGGTCAACCAGCAAAGCCGGCTCGACCAGGCCGCCCGCGACAAGGCCCGTATGGAAGCCGCCCTGCCCGCCGGCGGGGTTACCCAGAAACAGGTGGACGACGCCCGTTTCCAATACGACCAGATCGCCGCACAGGTCGAACAGGCCAAAAAGCGCATCAACGACGCATCGATTAAGGCGCCCATTTCCGGCGTGGTCAATAAGAAATATGTAGAACAAGGCACTTATCTCGCCTTAGGCAATAAGATTGTGGACATCGTCGATGTTTCCCGGCTCAAGCTGACGGTGAATGTACCCGAAGGCCAGGTGGTCGGGCTTAAGGTCGGTAACAAGGTGGACGTCACCGCTAACGTCTATCCCGAAGCGCACTACAGCGGGCGCATCACGTTTATTGCCGTACAAGGGGACGCCAACCTGAGCTACCCGGTGGACATCGAGATCGGCAACGACGCGGGCAAACCCGTCAAGGCGGGGATGTACGGCACCGCGCACTTCACGCTGCCGTCGATGCAGCCGATGATGCTCGTCCCGCGTTCCTCGTTTAACGGGGGCGTCAACAGCGGGGAAGTCTATGTCATGAAAGGAGGCCTGGCCCGTATTCAGAAGGTCGTGGCCGGCCGCATATACGGGGATAGGGTAGAGGTACGCGAGGGGCTCAATCAAGGTGATACAGTGATTACGAGCGGGCAGGTGAATTTGGTGGACGGAACGCAGGTGACGGTTCAGAAGCAATAGGGACTCAGCTCCCGGCGGCGCCTCGCGCCGCCGCCGCGGGGCGCAAAACACGACATTATGCAAATTTCAAAAATTTCGATACAGCGGCCGACGCTGGTGGTGGTGCTCTTTTCCATCCTCACGCTGATGGGCCTGCTGTCCTACTCCACACTGAACTACGAACTGTTCCCGAAGTTCGCTTCGAACGTCATCACCATTACCACGGTGTATCCCGGGGCCGGCCCCGAAGAGGTCGAGAGCTCGGTCACCAAAAAGATCGAGAACGCCGTGGCCGCTATGGAAAACGTAAAAAAACTCACGGCCATTTCAAGCGACAACCTCTCCGTGCTGACCATCCAGCTCACGACCGCGGCCAACGCCGACGTGTCCCTGGAAGACGCCCAGCGCCGGGTGAACGTCATCATCTCGGACCTGCCCACGGACGCCAAGACGCCTTCGCTCAACAAATTCGACCTGAGTGACCTCCCCATCATCACGCTGTCGGCTTCCGCCGATATGGAGGCCACCAAGCTGTATGACATCGTCAACCAGAAGATACAACCCCTGTTGTCCCGGCTCCCTGGCATGGCCCAGGTGACGCTGGTCGGTGGTTCCGAGCGCGAGATCCAGATCAACGTGAATTCCCAGAAACTGGAGGCCTATAAACTGTCCCTTGCGCAGGTGCGCCAGGTCGTGACCAACGCCAACCAGGAATTCCCCACGGGCGCCATCAAAACGGATGCACAAAACACGTCGATCCGCCTGGCCGCGAAGTTTACCAGCATCGACCAGATCCGCAACCTTGTCATCACCACCACCGATGACGGTACCCAGGTCCGTTTGTCTGATGTCGCCGACGTCCAGGACGGGATCAAAGACCAGGACCAGCTCTCCCGCGTGGACAGGGTCGACGCCATCGCCCTCCAGCTCCAGAAGCAAACCGACGCCAACGCCGTCGAGGTGTCCAAGGAAGTGAAGGCCGCCGTTGCCCAGCTCGAACAGGACTACTCGGCCTACAAACTCAAGCTCAACATCGCCAACGATACCACCACCTTTACGCTGGATTCGGCGAACTCCGTCATCCGCGACCTTTTTATCGCCGTCCTCCTCGTGGCCGCGGTGATGCTGCTGTTTCTGCACACCCTGAGGAACGCCTTTATCACGATGATCTCGATCCCGGCCTCGCTGGTTGCGACGTTTATCGGGATCAAGCTCCTGGGCTATTCGCTCAACCTCATGTCCCTGCTGGGGCTCTCGCTGGTAGTCGGGATCCTGGTGGACGACGCCATCGTGGTCCTGGAGAACATCCACCGGCACATGGAAATGGGCAAAAACAAGGTGCGCGCTGCCTACGACGGCGTCGCGGAGATCGGCACCACCGTTATGTCCATCACCTTTGTCATCGTGGTGGTGTTCCTTCCCATCTCCCTGACCAACGAAATCGTGTCCCAGATCCTGCGGCAGTTTTGTATCGTGGTCGTCATCGCCACGGGTTTCTCCCTGCTCGCGTCGTTTACGATCGTGCCCCTGTTGTACTCCCGCATGGGTAAGGTGGAACATTTGACGGGGAAAAATATTTTCGAAAAATTCATCATGTGGTTCGAGCGCCGTCTCGACGCCTTCACCCACTGGATGAGCGCCACGCTCCGCTGGTGTCTGCGCCACCGGATCGCGACCCTCGGGATCGCCACCGTGCTGCTCTTTTCCTCCTTTTACCTGGTCGGCGGCGGCTTTATCGGGGGGGAATTCATCCCCAACGGTGACCGCGGCCAGTTTATCGTCGCCCTGGAACTGCCCAAGGACGCCTCCGTCCAGCAGGCCAACCAGGCCACGATGAAAGCCGAAGCCTACTTAGCCACCAAACCGGAGATCACCTCCATGATCACCGTGGTAGGGCAGGCCAGCGCCGACAACTTCGGCCAGGCCAACCAGGCCGTGGCCTACGAGTCCCAGATCACCGTGACCCTTGTCGACGAAAGCAAACGCAGCGTCGGCTCCGACATCTATGCCGCCCACGTCAAACAGGAACTCGCCGCCCAGCTTACCGGGGTGAAGGTCAAAACCCTCCCCGTGAGCATCCTCGGTTCCGCCCAGGCCGCCCCCATCCAGCTCGACGTCCTTGGCGCCGACCTCGACAGCGCCATGGCTTTTGCCAATGTCGCCCTGGAGACCCTGCGAAAGATCAACGGTGTCACCGAAGCAAAACTGTCCATGGAAAACGGCACCCCTGAGGTCGACGTCCACTTCGACCGCGACAAGATGTCCGCATTGGGGCTGACCCTCGACGTCGTCGGTGCCACCATGCAGACTGCCTTCCAGGGAACCGCGGACGACAGCAAACTCAAATACCGTCAGGGCGCCTACGAATACGACATCAACATGCGTTTCGGGAAGTTCGACCGCAAGAACATCGCCGACGTATCCAACCTTTCTTTTGTCAACAATAAAGGACAGCTCGTCAAACTCAACCAGTTTGCCACCGTCACCGAAGGCTCCGGCCCCAGCGAACTCGAACGCCGCGACAAAAGCCCCTCCGTATCCGTCCGCAGCCAGGTCATCGGCCGTCCTTCCGGTACCGTGACCGCAGAATTTGCGGCCGCGTTGCTCAAGCTCCGCCGTCCCACCGGGGTCACCTACATCTTTGCCGGTGACCAGGAAAACCAAGGCGACGCCTTTAGCACCCTCGGGATCGCCCTGCTGATCTCCATCGTCCTCGTCTACCTCATCATGGTTGCCCTGTACGACAGCTACGTGTATCCCATGGTCGTCATGGGGTCACTCCCCATGGCCCTGATCGGCGCCCTGCTCGCCCTCGCCCTGACCAACAATACCCTCAATATCTTTACGATCATGGGTATGATCATGCTCATGGGTCTGGTCGCCAAAAACGCCATCATCCTCGTCGACTTCACCAACCAAAGCAAGGCCGAAGGCCACAATACCTTCGACGCCCTCGTCTACGCCAACCACGCCCGTCTCCGCCCCATCCTCATGACCACCATCGCCATGGTGTTCGGGATGTTGCCCATCGCCCTCGCCAAAGGCGGCGTGTCCGCGGTAGAAAACGGCCTCGCCTGGGTCGTCATCGGCGGTCTGGTCAGCTCCATGTTCCTGACGCTGATCGTCGTGCCCGTCATCTACTCGCTGGCCGACGGGTTTATGCGGCGGTTCCACCTCGGGCATCCTGAAAAGAAGAAACAAGTCATCCAGCAAATGGCGGAAGAGCCCTCCGGGAATGGGCAGGCCGTTGTTGCGGTACATCATTAATCTTGATACACTCACTACGTCTGATGAGCGCGGCCCCAGGAGGGGCCGCGCTTGCGTTTGGGCCCCTCCTGGGCCGCGTTTGGGTTCCCGGCCGGGAACCCTTATTTTTGCCCAATGTCCTTTACCGTCAACGCCTTTCTCACCCGCTCCGAGTTTATCCGCATGAGCGTCCGGCGCACCTACACCAACCCGGTCATCCTTTTTTTCTCCTGTGTGGGCGTGGCTGCGCTGGGCCTGGGGCTGCTCCAACTGGCGCACCTGGTTCCGCCTTTCGGGAATATATATCCCACGCTTTTTATCGGTGTCTATTTCTGTCTCGCTTTTCCGGCGTTCAATGCCTGGCTGGCCGCCCGCACCTACCGCTACGGAACCCTGAGTTCCCAACACGTCGTGTACACGTTTTCGGAGGAAGGGTTGCGGCTGAGTACCGCTACGGACGCCCTTCCCTGGGAGGGGATCGTGCGCAAGCAGCGCATTGGGAAGTACCTGTTGCTCTTTACCGACCGGGTGTCGGCTTTTATACTGCCGATAGACGGGTTTAGTGCCGAGGGGCTGGCGTTTGTTGCGGCGCATGTGCCGAAGGGGCGGATTTAGTACCTTTGCCCGATGCGTTTTGTTTCCCAAAAAACCGCGAGGCCCTCTTTCGCGAAGCCCTCTTTAGTGATCGGCCGCAAGCCCCTGCTTGAAGCCCTTGAAGCCGGTAAGGGCATGGACAGAATCTTTATGCAAAAGGGCGTGTCCGGCGAAGGGATCGACGAGATCCGAAAGCTCGCGGCTACCCTTCAGGTGCCTATCAATACCGTTCCGGTTGAAAAGCTCAACGGCTTTACCCGGGCAAACCACCAGGGCGTCGTCGCGATTGCCGCGCTGATCACCTACATGGACCTCCAGGCGGTCATCGACCAGACGGTGGAAAAGGGGGTGGCGCCGCTCCTGGTTATGCTCGACGGCGTCACCGACGTCCGGAACATCGGTGCCATTGCCCGGAGCGCGCTTTGCTGCGGGGCGCAGGCGCTGATCATCCCCGACAAAGGCGTGGGGGCCCTCAACGAAGAGGCCATGAAGTCCTCCGCGGGGGCCCTGGAAAAGATCCATGTATGCCGCGTGTCCAGCCTGCTGAAGGCCGTCGATACGCTGCACCTCAATGGCATCCAGGTGTACACGTCTGAAATGAACGCGCCCTCCCGTGTTTTCGAATTGGACTGGACCATCCCCGCCTGTATGATCATGGGCAACGAGGAAACCGGTGTCCAGCCCTTTTTACGCAAAGCCGCCGACGCCCGTTTCACGATCCCCATGGCCGGGACGTTTGATTCGTTCAACGTCTCCGTCGCCGCGGGGATCATACTCTACGAAGCACTGAAAAGCCGCCTATATGCACACTAAGGACAGCACCGCGCCCGCCCTCAAAAACAACCGTTTTGTAAAAGTCATCGAATGCCCCCGCGACGCCATGCAGGGCTGGAAACACCAGATCCCCACGGCCGTCAAGGTGGACTATATTAATGCCCTGTTGCGCGTCGGCTTTGACACCCTTGACTTCGGGAGCTTCGTATCCCCCAAAGCCATTCCCCAGATGGCTGACACCGAGGCCGTCCTCGCCGGGCTGCACCGACCGATCCACGACACCCGTCTGCTTGCGATCATCGCCAACCGCCGGGGGGCCGAAGAAGCCTGCAGCCACCCCGAAGTGGGTTACCTTGGGTATCCCTTCTCCGTGTCCGAGACCTTTCAACTTCAAAACACCGGCGCTACCATCGCCGAATCCCTCGAACGCGTCTTCGACATCCACTACCTCGCCAAACAGTCCGACAAACAACTCGTCGTTTACCTGTCGATGGCCTTTGGCAATCCCTACGGTGACGCCTACTCGAAGGACATCGTCTACCACTGGGCCCAAAAGCTCGCCCACATGGGGATCACCAGCATATCCCTGGCCGACACCGTAGGGTTGGCCAGTCCTTCCGATATTTTTCACCTCACCAAACACGTCGTGGACGCGCTCCCTGAAATGGAGATCGGCGTCCACCTCCACAGCCGCCCGGGCGAGGTCTCCGAAAAGGTCGCCGCCGCCCTTGACGCCGGCTCCCGCCGTATCGACGGGGCCATCGGTGGATTTGGCGGGTGTCCTATGGCGCAGGATGAGCTCGTGGGGAACCTGGATACGTCCGATATAGTTTCCTACCTGCATGCGCATGGGTACGAAACGCATATCAATGGCGAAGCCCTGGACGAGGCCAGGGCTTTCGCGGGGACGATCTTTGTGTAGGGCGGCGCCGACGGCTGCGCGGCACCGCGCCGTGCGTGTGCACACGGCTACGCGCCGCGCGCGGCGGCTACTGGCTCGTAAATTTCTGTAGCAAGCCCGGCAAGGCCGAGGTAATAGCCCCGGATACTTCCGGGCTCAGCCCGAATTTTTCGGCGAGGCTGTTGACGCCCCCGTCGAGTGCACTGGTCAGGGCGCTTCCCCCACCGAGGGCACCCAGCAAGCCGCCGCCCGCACCGCCTTCACCCGCCTGGTTAGCTACGTGTTGGGCAATTTCATTGTGCAACGCCTCTTGCTGGTCGGCAGGCAATGCCGCGACCTGGGGATTGTCTGCCAGATGATCCTTAACCGCTTGTAAAATTTCGTCAAACATTTTTTTGAATTGAGGTGTTTATAATGTTTGAAATATACGAAAATTAGGCACCGCCGAGTTCCACAAGTTTCTCGAAAACGACTTCGTATTCGCCGTTGAGACGCTCGATAGCGGCGACCGTGTCCTTATAGGCTTTTTCCGTCTCCTGGAACCTGGCGGCGTTGGCGTATACGTCGGGGCTGCCGAGGGCGGCTTCGAGCTCGGCCTTGCGGGCGTTGGTTTTCGCCAGTTCGGCTTCGACCTGCTCGAAACGGCGTTGGTGTTTTTGGAGCTCTTTTTTGGCTTCTTTGTCGATGGGCTCACCCCCAGGTTTTGGCGCGGGGGCGCTGACCTTCGGGGCGGGTGACGGAGGTGGGGCCGGTGCGGCGGCGGTTTTCGCCGCGGGCTCGTTCGCCGCGGCTTTGCCACTGCCCTTGCGGGGCGCAGCACTCTCCGCGGCGCGGGCCGCCATGCGGTTTTTCCAATCCACCCATTCCTCGTAGTGACCGACGAATTCTTTGATCTGGTGGTTCTCGTCGATTTCCCAGATTTTGTTGGCGGTCTTTTGGACGAAATAGCGGTCGTGGCTGACGAGGAGGAGGCTGCCTTCGTAGCGGTTTAACGAATCGATGAGGAGGTTGACGGAGTGCATGTCGAGGTGGTTGGTCGGTTCGTCGAGCAGGAGGAAGTTGGCCTTGCTGACGATGACTTTGGCCAGCGCGACGCGGGCTTTTTCGCCGCCGGACAGGACCTTGATTTTCTTTTCCACCTCATCACCGCTGAACAGAAAACAACCCAGTAGGGTGCGCAATTCGAACTCCGTCTTTTGCGAGCCGCAGTGCAACATTTCGGCGAGCACGGTCTGGTTGACGTCGAGGGCTTCGAGCTGGTGCTGGGCGTAAAAGCTTTCCACGACGTTGTGGCCCCAGACGCGTTCCCCGGTAAAGGGTTCCGTTCCGGCAATGATGCGCAGGGCGGTAGATTTACCCCGTCCATTGGCACCAATGAGGGCGATCTTGTCGCCCCTGTTGATCTCGGCGTCGGTATGTTCGAGGATGACGTTATTGCCAAAGGCTTTGCTGACGTCTTTGAGCGTGACCAGGATCTTACCGGGTTGTTGGTTGACGGAAAAGTTGATGCGCAAGTCGGGACGCTCGACCTTGACATCCTCGATACGGTCAAGTTTGTCGAGGCGTTTCATGGCGCTTTGCGCTGCGGCCGCTTTGGAGGCCTTGGCTTTAAATCGCTCGATAAAACGTTCCTGCTGGCGGATATAGTCCTGCTGGTTTTCGAAGGAGCGTTGCTGAAGCTCCGTCCGAAGGACTTTTTCCTCCATATAGTAGGAATAATTCCCTGAATAGATATGGAGCTGTTGCTGGTAGAGCTCGACGATCTTGGTGACCATGCGGTCGAGGAAGTACCGGTCGTGGGAAATGATCACGACGGAGCCCTGGTAGTGGACGAGGTATTTTTCCAGCCATTCAATGGACGGGAGGTCAAGGTGGTTGGTCGGTTCGTCCAAAAGGAGCAAATCGGGTTTTTGAAGAATCATTTTGGCGAGCAGGACGCGCATCCGCCAGCCCCCGCTGAACGTTTGATACGGGCGTTCGAGGTCGGCGTTGTTAAACCCAAGCCCCTGCAGGACTTCTTCAGTCTTGTGGTGGATGTTGTACCCGTCCAGCGTGTCGATCTCGTGGAGTTTTTCGGAATACTCCATGAGGAGGGCTTCGTCTTCTTTTTGCTCCAATATTTTACCCAACTCCTCGATTTCCTTTTCGAGTTGGAGGACGCGTTCGAAGGCACCCATCGCCACCCTCAAAACGGATTCACTGGTGTCGAAGCTGAGGAGGTCCTGGTGCAGGTAGCCGATGCTGGTTCCCCGGCCGCGAATGACTTCACCTTTGGACGGGCTGTATTCTCCCACGAGTACTTTCAAGAGGGTAGACTTGCCTGTCCCGTTATACCCGATCAAACCGATCCTTTCCCCCGGATGGATATGCCAGGTGGCCTCTTTTACAATCAAACGGGCACCGAATTCAAAGGTTACGTTTTGTAAGCCTGCGAGCATGATTTTAACTTTAAGCACGCAAAGTTACGCCCCTTAAATCCATTACCTTTATAAAAATTTGCCTCGCCATGCGTCGTTTCGTCCCGGCCGTCTGTATCCTGCTTGCCGCCCTGGCCTGTAACAACAAAGACAAGGAAGCCACGCCGCCGGCCCCCAAGCCGCAACCGGTCAAAGAAGGCAAGTATTCCGCCGCTTTCGGACAATCCCTGGACGGGATGATGACGAGCTACGAAGGCCTGGTCACAGCTTTTGCCAAGGGGGATACGGGACTGATCGGCCAAAACGGGCGTGTGTTCATGACAACGCTGGACAGCCTTCATTTTACGGACTTTGCGGTGGATACCCTGGTTTTTCAAACGGCCACCAGCCAGTTGTCGGATACCCGCACCGAGCTAAAAGGGTTGCTCGGTGAAGCTACACTCGCGTCCCGGCGGCAGGAGCTGAATATGGTTTCCCAGGACTTGTACGACCTGTTGCGCACGGTGCGGTATGACCGGAAAACCCTGTACCTGACCGAATGTGCGACTGCCCTGGGGGATGACAATCCGGGGGACTGGATCAGCCCGGTGGGGGATACCACGCGGATCATGAATCCCTATCTGGGGGCTGTGGGGTGTGCGCAGATCAAGGATTCGCTGCCGGAGCACCCGTAATCACCCGTTCATCCGGTACCCCGCCCGCCTGCATAGCCTGGTTTTGCCCTGGAGGCAAACTTGCCTAGCTTTTGTGTCTAAATCAACGACATGAGAAGATCTTTATGGGTGCTCGCCCTTTTGCTTGCCGCAGGCGGACCCGCCCTTGCGCAGGAAACGCCCGATCCGGCCGTGGTCGCCAAAATTGAAGACCAGGCCTTTAACCACTCACAAGTCATGAACATCGCTTTTTACCTGACGGACGTCAGCGGACCCCGCCTGACCAATTCGCCGGGTTATTTCCGCGCTGCCAACTGGGTAAAAAATACCCTGACGGACTGGGGTCTGTCCAACGCAACCCTCGAACCCTGGGGGGACTTTGGGAGCGGTTGGGAGCTGGATAAATCCTACCTGGCGCTAAAAGCGCCCTACTATCAACCGATCATGGCCTATCCAAAAGCCTGGACCGCTTCCACTAAGGGACTCGTTTCGGGGGCTGTCGTGTTGGTGGACGCAAAGGATTCGCTGGCGTTGTTAAACTATAAAGGGAAGCTGAAGGGAAAAATCGTGGTTTTCCCCAACGACGATACCCTCGCCGAGCCGTTCAAGGCCGATGCCATGCGGTATGTCGATACGGACCTGGCGAAAATGCAGGAGCCTCTGCCGGAGCGCCGCCGTGGGAACCCGGACTCCGCGCGTATGGCGCAGTTCCGCTTGCGCGGCGCCTTTGCCCGCCAGCAGGCTGCCTTCCTGAAAGACGAGGGCGCGCTGATGGTCCTGAGCGGCAACACCCGGGGCAAAGACGGGACGCTTTTTGTCCAGAGTTGGGGCGGGAACGCCCAAAACCTGCCCGCCGGGTTGACCGATATGGTGATTCCCATCGAGGACCTGCACCGCATCATCCGGCTCGTCAAAGCCGGTATCCCGGTTGAACTGGAAGGAGAGGTGAAGAGCCATTTTACCGACAATAAAGGGGATAAGCAGGGATATGACGTGGTAGGGGAGATCCCCGGTACCGATCCGCAGCTCAAAGACCAACTCGTTATGCTCGGCGGCCACCTGGATTCCTGGCACTCCTCCACCGGCGCCACCGATAATGCGGCTGGTTCCGCGGTCATGCTGGAGGCCGTTCGCATCCTGAAGACGCTGGACCTCCACCCCAGGCGGACCATCCGGATCGTGCTGTGGAGCGGGGAAGAACAAGGTCTGTTCGGGTCGAGGGGATACGTCAAAAACCACTTTGCCGACCCCACCACCATGGACCTGAAGCCGGAACAACCAAAGGTGTCCGCCTATTACAACCTGGACAACGGAAGTGGTCGCGTCAGGGGGGTATATCTGCAAGGGAATGAGGCTGTAAGACCTATCTTTGCGTCTTGGCTGACGCCGTTTGCTTCTTTAGATGCGTCGACCCTGACCATCCGCAATACCGGGAGTACCGACCACGTGTCCTTTGACGCCGTGGGGATCCCCGCCTTCCAGTTTATACAGGATCCGCTGGAATATGACACCAGGACCCACCACAGCACCGCAGATTCCTACGATCACCTTTCCGCCGAAGATTTGAAGCAAGCGGCCGCCATCGTGGCGACGTTTGTGTATCAGACGGCGGTGCGCGACCAGGAGCTGCCGCGGAAGCCGCTGCCGGAGGCGCGGCCGGCGGGGGCGAGGCCATTCTAAGATTGACTACATCAGAGTTGCCCGATACAAAAAAGCCGCCCTCACGAGGCGGCTTTACTTTTATGCTTTGAATTCAACAGTTCACCAGGCTCGCAGTCCAGAAAATCGGCAATACGAAACAGGTCAGGGATTGACGGCTGATTTTTGTTGTTCACCCAATCCGAAACGGCGTTGGGCGTGACCCCCATAAATTCCGCTAAGTCCTTGTTTTTCCTCCTGGCATCGCCAAGGGCGCCTTTGATCCTGTTGAATGGTGCTTTCACGGAGCGAATATAATCACTAATAAATTATTGAATTTCAGCCTGTTGTATTCGATCGGAATAAGTATTACATTTCTTGGAATAATATCTTATTTTTAAGAATTCAATTTGACATTTGTTGAATTGAGTTAGGGTTATGATTGTCGAGCCCCAGGTTATCCAACCCGGGGCTCTTTCGTTGGTGCCCGCGGACGACTTGCCGCCGGTGACGCGGTTCTACGAAAATACTAAAAAATTTAGCAAAATAGGGTAAAAAGAAACCCCCATTCAGGAGAATTTGGGGGTTTGTAGGAGCGGAAAACGCGGTTCGAACGCGCGACCTCTTGTTTGGGAAACAAGTGCTCTACCAGCTGAGCTATTTCCGCAAAGGGAGAAAACGACCTGCCAACCAACTATCCGCGAGGGGGATCATCCAGTTGTCCTCCATTTCCTCTTTGGAGGGCACAATATTATTAAAATAAATTGTATCCGCGTCAATAAATCCTTCTTTTATTGCATAATCGACCTGGGACATCGGGATGACCTGAATTTTTTCCTTGACCACAAAGGCCAGGGCGAGCCGGTCGAAAAGGTTGATCTCAAAGCGTTTTTCGATGTCTTTGATAAGGTGGACCGAACTGTCGGTGCTGCAACCGCTGACGCTGGTATCGGCCATGAGCACGATAAAACGGCCGAAAAGCAGGTTGGCGTAGCCTTTTACAGGGGCGCCGTGGGTGGTCCAGGAGGACACAAACGTCTGCAACATGTCTTCGAGTTCCAGGGCTTCCGACAGCAAAAAGGGGCGCGAAGCCTGGTAAATCCATACCCGGGAGGTGGGAGAAAAATCCTCGGGCAACAGGTGTTTGAATTCAAATGTCATAAACTATAATGATGCGGCGACCAGTTCCGCGATGTCGTACACGGACACGGTCTCCTCTTTTTCATTCTTTTTTACGCCGTCCGTCAACATGGTGTTGCAAAACGGGCAAGCCGATGCAATCACGGGGGCGCCGGTTTCCAGGGCTTCGGACGTCCTTTCCCAGTTGACGCGGGTGGTGCCGGTTTCTTCTTCCTTAAACATCTGCGCTCCACCGGCGCCGCAGCACAATCCACGGGTCCGGCAGCGTTTCATCTCGACCAGCTCGGCATCCAGGGCTTCGAGCACCTTGCGGGGCGCTTCGTAAATGCCATTGGCGCGGCCCAGGTAACAGGAGTCGTGGTAGGTGATCTTTTTTCCTTTAAATGTACCCCCGCCTTCCAGACGGATCCGGCCCTCGTCGATCAATTGTTGCAAAAATACGGTATGATGGATGACTTCGTATCGTCCACCCAGGTCGGGGTACTCATTCTTCAGGGTATTGAAACAGTGCGGACAGGCGGTCACGATCCGGGTGACGCCATAGCCGTTCATCACCTGGATGTTGTTGTAGGCCATCATCTGGAAGAGGAATTCGTTGCCCGCCCGGCGGGCCGGGTCGCCTGTGCAGTTCTCCTCCGCACCTAATATGGCGAAGCGGATACCCGCTTTGTCGAGGATGAGCGCAAAAGCCCGGGTGATTTTCTGGGCCCTTTGGTCAAAGCTGCCGGCGCAGCCCACCCAAAACAAGACGTCGGGTTTTTCCCCGGCCGCCTGCATTTCTGCCATCGTGCGTACCCCCATGAAGCGATTTTAGACAAAACTACGATATTTGCCTTCTCAAAGAAATTCCATGCTTCAACGCCTGATGATGTGCACGGCCGGTCTTTTTTTGGCCCTGGCCGTGTCTGCCCAAGATTATAAACCGGTTGACGACAGTTCTTCGATAGGATTTGGGATCAAAAATTTTGGGGTGACCGTTAGCGGTACCCTTAAAGGCCTTAAGGGGGACATCCACTTCGAGCCAGGCAACCTTGGCGCCTGTACTTTTGCGGTCAGCGTGGCGTCAAAAACCATTAATTCGGGTATTGACATGCGCGACAATCACCTGAAAAAGGAGGATTTTCTGAATGTCGATGCTTTCCCCGTAATAACTTTTAAATCGACAAAGATAACCGCATCTACCAAGGCCGGATACATGTTTCTGTTTGGGGATCTGACCATCAAAGGCGTCACCAAGGCCATCTCTTTCCCCTTCCAGGCGCAACCTAACGGGAACGGCTATACCTTTACGGGGGATGTTACCATCAACCGCCGGGACTTCGGTGTAGGCGGCTCCAGCCTGTCTATGTCCGACCAGGTGAAGATTAACCTCAAGGTGGTGGCACAACCGGCTAAATGATGCTCAACCTCCTCTATGTATTTGGCGTAGGCCTGTTGATCAGCTTCCTGGGCACGTTACCCCTGGGTACCCTGAATGTGGCGGCCATGCAGATCGCCAACAAGGAAAACATCAAGGCGGGTATCCACTTTTCCCTGGGTGTAGCCCTCGTTGAGATCATATACCTGCGGATTTCCCTAAAGGGAATGGGGTGGGTCATCGAACACCACCAGTTGTTTTACTGGCTGGGCTGGGTCACGGTGGCTATGTTGCTGGCGCTGGCGTTTTTTACCTTCCGTGCGGCGACCCATCCGCACAAAAAGAAAAACATCCTGCTGGACAACAGCATGGGCCGGTTTTGGCTGGGGGCGACCATGAGTGCGCTAAACCCGGTGCAGATCCCGTTCTGGTTTGGCTGGAGCACCTACCTGCTGACCAACCGGATTTTACTGCCCAGGACAATCGAGTTTAATTTCTTTACGGCAGGCGGGGGGATCGGCACCCTGATGGGGCTGGCCGTTTTTATCTGGGGGGGCAACTATATCATCCAGAAGCTGGACGCCAACCAGAAAAAACTCGATATTTTTATCGGGTGCATTTTCCTGCTGACGGCTTTTATTCAAGCCTATAAAGTGCTCACCCAGCATTAGTCCTGGGTCCATTGGGCCCGGTCGTCCGGGCTGAATTTCCAAGGGGCAAAATTGTTTTCGACATTCGAGAACATCGCATTCCATTCCGCGGGAGCGTTGCTTTCTTCCATGACCAGTGCCCTTCTCAATTCCAGGATGATAGACAGCGGGCTGATGCTAACGGGGCATTCCTGTACACACGCGTTACAGGTCGTACAGGCACGAAGCTCCTCCGGGCTGACGTACCCATGAAGCAAGGTTTTGCCGTCGTCCTGAAAGGCGCCATTTTTCTTAACATTACGTCCCACCTCTTCCAAACGGTCCCGGGTATCCATCATAATCTTCCGGGGGGATAGTTTTTTACCGGTCTGGTTCGCCGGGCATGCGGCCGAACAACGCCCGCATTCGGTACAGGAATAGGCTTGCAGGAGCTGCAACCGGCTTAGTTGAAAGACATCTTTCGCACCGAAATGCTGGGGCGCCTCCGCTCCCGATGGCGCCAGTTCGGGATGAAAAACGTATTCGACCTCTTTTTGGACGTCCGGCATATTGTGCATCTTCCCCGGTTCATCCAAAGGGGCATAAAACGTGTTGGGAAAACCCAGAATAATGTGGAAGTGCTTCGAGTAGGGGAGGTAGTTCAGGAAAGCCAATATCCCCAGGATATGCAGCCACCAGCAGGTCCTTGCCACGGTTTCCATCGTCTCCGGAGACCACCCGGGTCGTACCAGTCGTGACACGGCGAAGCCTCCGGCTGGGTCACAGGCATCCATGGTGAGGAAAAGGAGCATCAATATGCTTTCCGTAATGAGGATGATATTCGCGTCTTTCCGGGGCCAGCCGTTCAGGTCGGCGGTATTCAACCGTCGTGTATGCAGTATGTTGCGGCGGATCAGGAATACAATACAGGCGAACAATACCAGCACCGCCAGCACCTCGAAAGCGCCTATAAAAGGGGCATAGGCGGCGCCCATCACGGGGGCAAACACCCGGTGGGTGCCCAACACCCCGTCCACGATAATTTCCAGGATCTCCAGGTTAATGATGATAAAACCCGCATAAATAAAGAAGTGGAGCACCCCCACCATCGGGTACCGGAAAAGACGCTTCTGTCCCAGGGCGTACAGCAAGGTATACCGCCAACGGCGGCCTTTTTGGGTGACCGGTTCCCCGGGCTTGCCCAGGCCTATATTCTGGCGGATCTCCCTGATCTTTGCGGCAAACAACCCCACGGCACCGATCAGCACGACGATAAAAACGATCTCCTGGAGGACGTGCATAATAATGGTTTGTGCCCGCTAATTTAATGTAAATTCGGGCCTGAAAACAGGTTTACGATGAGTGAAAGAAAATACATCCTTTCGGCGGATACGGCGGCCCGGAAACTGGAGCGTATGGCGTATGAGATTGCCGAGCGGAACACCGGGGCCACTTCCCTTGTCCTGGCGGGGGTACACGAAAACGGCATGCACCTTGCGGTACTGCTCCAAAAAATGCTGGTAACGATAGGGCTACCCCCCGCCGACCTCGTGGAGATCCAACTCGACAAAAAGCACCCCACGACCGTTACCCTCAGCAAGGACATCCCCATGGACGGACAAACCATCATCCTCGTCGACGACGTCGCCAACAGCGGCAAAACCCTGCTGTACGCCCTGAAACCCTTTCTCCACAAGCACCCCGCGGGTATACAAACCCTCGTGCTCGTTGACCGGGCCCACAAAGCCTACCCCGTACAACCCGACTATGTAGGGCTTTCCTTGTCTACCACCCTTCAGGAGCATATCTTCGTGGAGGTGGAGAAAGACGGCGTGAAAGGGGCATGGCTTGAATAAGAACTTAGGACCTAAACTAACCACTAACTATGGATACGAAGACTCAACAGCGTGTACAATCCTGGCTTCAGGGTAATTACGACCCTGAGACCAAGGCAGCGATCCTGGACCTGCAGAAAAACCATCCCGACGAACTGACCGACGCCTTCTACCGGACCCTGGAATTCGGGACCGGCGGTTTGCGCGGTATCATGGGTGTGGGCACCAATCGTATGAACCAATACACCGTGGGCATGGCCACCCAGGGGTACGCCAACTACCTCAAGGCCCAGGTGCAAGGCGAGGTCCGCGTGGCCATCGCCCACGACTGCCGCAACAACAGCCGCAAGTTCGCCGAGATTACGGCGGGCGTCATGGGCGCCAACGGCATCAAGGTTTTTCTTTTTGAAAGCCTGCGGCCTACGCCCGAGCTTTCTTTTGCTATCCGTAACTTGAACTGTCACGGTGGCGTGGTGTGTACCGCCTCCCACAACCCCAAAGAATACAACGGCTACAAGGCCTACTGGAACGACGGCGGTCAGCTCGTACCCCCCCACGACAAAAACGTCATCAACGAGGTCAACAAGATCGAGTCCCTCGACGACGTCAAATGGGGCGGGGGAGAGTCCAACATCACCATCATCGGCAAAAATATCGACGACGCATTCATCGAGATGTCCAAAGGGCTTTCGGTCTATCCCGACATCATCGCCGCCCAACACGACCTCTCCATCGTGTATACACCGATACACGGCAGCGGGATCACCCTCGTCCCCGAAGTCCTCAAACGCTATGGTTTTACCAACGTCCACATCGTCAAGGAACAAGCCACACCCGACGGCAACTTCCCCACGGTCGTTTACCCCAACCCCGAGGAAGCCGAAGCCATGAGCCTGGGGATGAAGCTCGCACAGTCCATCAATGCCGACATTCTCGCCGGCACCGACCCCGACGCAGACCGCGTGGGGATCGGCGTCAAGGATCACAAAGGCCGCTGGGTCTTGCTCAACGGCAACCAAACCGCCGTCCTCGCCTTCAACTACCTCATGGAAGCCCGCAAGGCAAAAGGCATCGCCACCCCCCAGGACATGGTCGTAAAAACCATCGTCACCTCCGACATGATCGACGTCCTCGCCGGCAAATACGGCGTCAGCTGTTATAACGTCCTCACCGGTTTTAAGTGGATCGCCGAGCTCATCAAGGAAAAAGAAGGCAAAGAACACTACATCATCGGTGGTGAAGAAAGCTACGGCCTCATGGTCGGCGACAAGGTCCGCGACAAAGACGCCGTCACCGCCGTCGCCATCCTTTGCGAGATGGCCGCCTACGAAAAAGCCAAAGGCCGCTCGCTCTACGACAAACTCATCGACCTCTACAAACAATGCGGTTTCTATAAGGAGTCCCTCATCTCCCTCACCAAAAAAGGGATGCACGGACAGGAAGAAATCGCCGCCATGATGGAAGGATATCGCTCGAATCCTCCCTCCACCATCGCCGGTATCGCCGTCAAATCCATCCTCGACTACCAGCAACAGGTGGGCAAAAACCTGGAAAGTGAGGAAATCTATCCCCTCGCGCTCCCCAAATCAAATGTGCTCCAGTTTCTCCTCGCCGATGGCACGAAGATCTCCGCGCGTCCGTCCGGTACCGAGCCGAAGATTAAGTTCTATTTCAGTGTGAATGCGCCGCTTGCCGATGTCGCGGATTTCGAAAAGGTCGAGGCCTTGCTCGATGGGAAGATTAAGGGGATTATTGAGGATATGAAATTAAAATAAGCTTTTTTTATTTGATCGGGTGGCTGATTATTTTTCAGCCACCCGTTTTTATTTTCGAGGAATTCAGGTATCTTCAATTATGCTTAACCTTCGATCGGCAGGATGCCTACTCCTGCTCACCTTAACCGCTCTTTTTTGCCGGGCCCAGACAACCGTTCTTACAAGCCCCGTGGGCATCGGCACCACGACGCCGGCCACTCCCCTGGAGGTAAAAACCGGGGGAATTGATCAATATCTTACGGGTACCCACTATGTGGAACCCCTCAATATGGGAGCGGCGAACGACTATGGAAGCGGCGGCGCCTTACAGTATATCCTTCTTTTCCCTTTTTACAATGGCACGGTCGGTGAAACTTCCGCGGGCATGAGTGGCAGGCTTCGCTTTTACCGGGGCGCGAGTACCGCCTATAACATCCCCGTCGAATACGAGATTGTCGGGCAAACCGCTTACAGCACTACATCGGTTTCATTGCTTCCAAAAACGGTCCTGTCGCCCATGGTGAACTTGTACTCCGTAACTTACCAGGGCATACCTTACCTGGCGGTATATGGTCGGGACGTGTGCGTGTCTGCGGGCGAATATACCTTCGAAGGATTTTTCTGGAACAATATCAATACGACCAGGCCCCAGCTTGTCCTTGCTTCGGCCTGTTCCAACGTCACCCTGATCCAAAATGGGGAATTTGTTGCCGGCCCCATCTATTCGACGAATACCGGGCAGGTCGGCATCAACACGGCTAACCCGCAGGGGTACACGCTGGCCGTGAACGGCCCCGCCATCTTTACCCAGGCGACCGTAAAAAATTACGCCAACTGGCCGGATTACGTCTTTAGTCCGGACTACCGTCCTATGGACCTGGATTCCCTACAGCGGTATGTATTGGTCAACCGGCACCTGCCGGGCATACCCACGGAAGAAGAGGTGGCCCAAAAAGGGATAGACCTTGGGGAGATGAACAAACGGTTGCTTGAAAAGGTGGAGGAGTTGACGAGGTATGTGTTGGAGGAGCATAGGGAGATTGTGGAGCTGCGTGGGAAGCTGGAGGAGCAAAGGCGGAAATAATTACCGCATCAGCGTAACTGCCCCCTTATAGGCCTGTCGCACCCCATTCACATAATCCATCCGGATAAAATAGACATACGCCCCCACCGGCGCCGGTATCCCCTGGAACCAGCCATTCCATCCATACGATGGGTCCCCGGGGGGCACCCCTTGCACGTGGAAAACCTCCTGTCCCCAGCGGTTGAAAATCGTAAATTCTTCGATTTTACTTCCCACCGGACCGCCCAGGACATAAAATATATCGTTTATGCCGTCCCCGTTTGGCGTAAATGCCCCCGGTATGCTCAAGGGAGTAAAAGCGTTGACGATGATCGCCCCCGTGTCCGCGCACCCCTCCGGAGAAACGACGACAAGCGTATAGACCATGTCCTTCACGACGGAGGCGACAGGATTCTGGATATAAGGATCGGACAAACCTGTCGGCGGACTCCAGCCGTAGCTTGCAATATCGCCATGGGTCACCGGCGTAAGAGTCAGGCTTTGGCCAATGGGTACGCTGAAGACCTGGCCGGTGTCGATGGAAGGCTGGGGGTAGATCGTCGCGCGAATGCTGTTCGACTTTGCCAGACCGCAGGAGGCGTCACTGGTGATAAGACAGTAGACGACGTCGTTATTTTTCAATGTGTCGCTGGAATAGCTGTCCACTGTGTCATTGGTGGGCTGGCCGTTGACCAGCCATTGGAAGACCGGGGTATTCGCCTCGTTAACCACGGCCGCGGTGAAGGTCATCAGTGTGCCCGCGCAGACGGGGTCCTTCGAGGGACTGATGGTGACGGTCGCATGCCCCTGTGGGTCCACTTTTAAGGGGAGGACGTTGGACGTATCGGTAAAATTCCCGCACCCATCGCTGGCCGTCATGATGCAATATACTTGGTCACCGTTGGCAAAAATATTGTTGCTATACACGGTTGTGTCGGTACCGACGGGGACACCGCTGACTTGCCATTGGAAGGAAGGTTTCCCCTCTGCGTTTACAGGGGTCGCGGTGAAGGTGATGGGTTCGCAGATAAATACATTGGTGGACGTGGCGGCAATGCTTACGGAGGGAGGAACCGAGGGGGGAGGCTTTACCGTCACGGTGTCTGTATTTACCGAGAAGCCATTGACATCCGTGACGTGGGCATAATAGGCACCGGGACTAATAGGAGTATAGGATGTGTCGATGGTGGTGACGAGGGGAAGTACATAGATGGAGCTACAGTAATGGTAATTAGGCTCGGTACTATCTACGATTGTATATACATTTCCCCGGCAGTCCACGCTCAACGAGTATTGGTAGGAAAAATTAGGTACACCGGTATAGGTGGGTAATGTGCTACCCGAATGACCACTTGGATCCCATTTAGTCACGCGGACCTCATCCGATATATACATATTGCCATAATAATCGACATATATAGCTGATGGGTGGCTTATTATTCGACCATTATCCGTATTAAACATTTCGACGCCAGTCGTCGACCCGGAAGTCCATTTTTCAATATAGTTTGCTCCTCCAAAAGTGACACAAATATTATGCTGGGCATCCACCCACAATCCTGTCGGGGGAGCGGTGTCTGATTGTGTCGGCACAACGGTCACACCGCTGGTTGCCCCCGCCGCCCAGTATTGAATGCGTTCATTCCAATAATCGGCGACGTACACGCCGCCTTCGCAGTCCACATAGATACCAGCGGGGCTTGAAAGCTGTCCGGCGCCATTTCCAGGACCATTGCCTCCTGCCACCGTAACGCCGCTGGTGGCACCGGGTACCCATTTCTGCACCCGGTTATTTCCTGGGTCTGATACAAATAAGTTTCCTGCACGGTCTACAAATAAAAAGCCCGGGTCGTAGAGCTGGTTGGCCGCCGCGCCCTGTCCATTACCCCCGGCGACCGTAACCCCACTGGCCGCGCCTGGCGCCCATTTTCGTACCCGGTTATTCAAGTCATCGGATGCATAAACGTTACCGGTATCGTCTACAAAAACACTTTCGATCGTGCCACCAAATTGATTATTTATTGCTCCTTCGCGGTCTCCTCCCACAACGAAACGAGCGCTCCCATAGGAAGACTTTCCCGTAACCGAATCAACCGGCACCCCATCCCGGTACCACACGATCTTCGAGAGGGCGTGCAGGGTATGCACAACGAGCTGCTTATTCAGACAGCCCCCTTTGATAACGGCTGGATACCCGCACTGGGCCGAAGCCCCAAGGGCGGCAGCCAAAAAAACAACCAAAAAGGATGATTTCATGGGTGTAGCAAATAATCTATGGAAAGCGAAGGCCCTATCCAGGCCGCCTTGTAGATTGAATAGGGGGCGCTGACATTCAATATCTGCACAGGACTTTTAATCGTCCCCTCTTGATCCTGAAACTCAGTTTTTAGATAACTGAAGTCAAGTCCCACGCCCAGCGCCCAATGTTTGCCAAACCGCTCGCTCCAGGTAGCACTTACGCTGTATAGCATATCCCTAAGTGTAAGGCCCCGCTCCCGGTCCATACTGTCAAACACCGGGCCGGCTGTAACGGACACCCGGAGCAACCCCCGGTCCCGTTCAAACACAATCGAACCAAGGCCCGCCGCCCAGCCGCTGAGCGGACCGTTCGTTTGCCAGCCCGCGATCAGGTAAAGGCGCCGGAAACCGGCTTCCAGGTGAGGGTTGAGAAACATCGCGGTCGACATGCCGAGGTCCAGACCGGCGTACCAGGAATGTCCCTTGAACAGGTTCCAGGAACCGAAAAGACGAAGACCTCCACCTGTGGAATGATGGCCGCCCACCTTGGCTGGAGCCCCTTCTGCCGGGGTAGGAGAAGACAAGACCGGTTGAAAAGCCGCCGCTACCTCCGGATCCGCCCCTGCCTCCGCCGGGGGAGCCTCACCGGTCTCGTCCGCCGAAGGCGCCGCAAACCCTGCGGTATTCACCCCCGTTAGCCCGGGATGTTTATGCCGGAAAATGATGTGTTCTCTATAACGGACAAAGGTCAGGTCGGTTGCCCCCCGGATGGCGACCAGCAGACAGTTCAGGGAGTACCTGCCTGCGTAGAAGTGAATGACCTGGTCGCTCCGGATCTTCCTGGCGTCGAAGGAAAACCGGATGTCGGAAGTGCGATGGACCAGCCGGGTCAGAGAATCCAGGGTGATATCTCCAGAAAGAAAAAGCGGGAAATGGCTCTGGGCCATCAAACGCGGATTGCCCATCCAGCTTAGCCAGAGGAAGCTAACAATTAGTCTTGTCTTAGTTACTACCCTCACCCGATAACTGAATGGTTTGCTTTTCATGATCGAAGTAGTATTGTATTTGCAAGGTCGCCGCCAGGACGTCCAATATGTAGTGCAGCGGTTTATGATCGAATTGGGTGGTCACGCGGCACCGGAGCAGTTGCGGATTGCGGACCACGAAGCGCACCCCGTAGGTCTTTGAAAGGCTTTCCAGGACCTTTGGTAGGGGTGCGTCAGCGTATGTTAGGACGGGGGGGACGGGCTTATCCATGGAATGTGTCGTGTGCCTGTGGCGCATGGATACGGCGGCCGGTGACGCGCCACCGGCATACGACCTGCCGTTGACGGACACAGCGGCACCGGGTGCGCCTGCAGCCCGCTCGCCGGCGTTAGACTTCGGCGCGGTTGACGCGCCGTTGGCAGACTTCAACGTAGATGACGCCCCGGCGTCGCCCCCAGTGGGGCCACCAGACACAACCCCCGACGCAAGCGTAGCGCCGGGGCGTGCCTGGTACCCGGTATCGTTCTTTCTCATGTCAATTGTCCTATTTGCGTCGAAAAGCGTACTGTCCCGCACAACAACTGCGCGGGCCGGAGCCGTATGCTTGTAAACCACCACCCCCGTCACCCCCGCGATTATCAACACCGCTGCATACATGCCAAACGCCGCCCCCTTTGGAAAAGGCGCAGGCCCATGCTTTGTCCTCCAGGCCTTCCATTCCCCCGCCACATCCGGGGCCCGGTAATCTCCCTTCCCCAGCAGTGCCTGCCACTCATGCCAAACCTGCTCGAACGCCCTCCGGTGCTCCGGGGAGGCGTCGATCCACTCCTCGACCTTCGCCGCCTCGTCGGGCGTTGCGGCGCCGGAGAGATATTTCCGTATGATGGATTCAGCCAGCATAAACAAACAGGTATATAAATAAACAAAGGATCACCCCATAGGCTTCCAACCGTTCCCGGAGGATACGGAGCGCCTTGCCCACCTGGGCCTCTACCGTCTTTACCGAGATGCCGTTCTCCGCGGCGATCTGGGCGTAGCTTTTTTGCTCCTCCCGGCTTTTTAGAAATATTTCCCTGCACCCCGGTGGTAGTTCGGCGACCACTTCCCGGATCCGAGTCTGCAACTCCCGGCACTCCACCAGCCAGTCCGCGGACAAAGACAAATCATCCCCGTCTTGAATCGGCACGCGAGGGCGTTCCCGCGTCATCCGGTTGACGCAGTGATGGTATAAAGACTTGTACAGATACCCCTGGAGGCTGGTCTTGATCTCAAGTCTGTCCGCATTTTCCAAAAGCCTGGTAAACACCTGTTGCACCGCCTCCCTGGCCGCCTCCTGGTCACGCAAAAGGGTATACGCATACCGGTGCATACCGGTATAATGCGTATGAAAAGCCTGTTCAACGGCCGCTAGATTGTTTCGACTTGCCAAAACGATAGGAGTCTTCTGGAGTAAGACACAAAAATAGAGGGGGACCCTTACGGCGCGCGTAATTTTTTTTATCGCGTATCTTTGCCCCATGCGTCAATACGAGGACACTTACCGCCACAAAGGCCTTCGCAAGAATCTGATAACCAGTCTGAAACAAAAGGGCATCACCGACGAACGTGTCCTGGAAGCCATCAACGCCCTGCCCCGTCACTTCTTCCTGGACACCGCCTTTGACGCCATCGCTTACGAAGACCGGGCGTTCCCGATAGGGGAGGGGCAGACCATATCCCAGCCATATACCGTGGCCTACCAAACCCAGTTGCTGGAGGTAAAATCCTTTGAAAAAATATTGGAGATCGGCACGGGGAGCGCGTACCAGGCGAGCGTGCTCGCGGAAATGGGGGCTTATGTGTACACGATCGAACGTCAAAAGAAGCTGTTTGACGCGAACAAAAACTTTATTTTCAAAAGCAAATATCCCCACCTGAAGTTCTTTTATGGGGACGGTTTCGAGGGGCTGCCGACCTACGCGCCTTTCGATAAAATCCTGATTACCGCGGCAGCGCCCTACATACCCGTGCCGCTCAAAGCCCAGTTGAAAGTAGGTGGGAAAATGGTGATCCCCGTCGACGAAGGAAACGCCCAGCGGATGTTGCGCCTGACAAAGGAAAATGAAGAAGGCTCCTTCAGGGAAGAAGCCTTCGATCAATTTTCTTTTGTGCCTATGCTGACGGGCAAAAGGGGCTAGCGCGCCACGCGGGGGCTAGCGGGTTCCGCCGCCACCGCCGATATCTCCGCCACCACCCTGGTCTTGCTGATCCTGTTTCATGTTCTTTTTCTTGAACAGACTCATGTCCATCTTCCCGAAGCGGTAGGCAAAAGTCAACCGCATGAATTGCGGATCGCGCAAACGGGAGTAGTCGAGGGTCAGGTATTGTGAGGTGGAGACGGCGTCGTTGATCCGTGTCCGGAAGACGTCCTGCATGTTGAAGGTGATGGACGCGGCCTTGTTTTTCAGGAATTCCTTTTTGACAGCGAAGTCCATCCCACCGGTGGGCTTGATATACCCATTGGCGGTGGACACCGGTTGGTTGAAGCCGCCGAAACGGCCACCCCCGCCGGAATTGGGGGGAACGATCGTCTTGGACTGGTAGTCGCCGTTGAGCTGGATGGAGAAATTGGCCGGGAGCTTGATGTCGACGTTAAGCTTGCCGAAGTAGCTGAATTGGCTTTGGTTGCTCAAACCGGCGAGGTTGCCCGCGTTGATTTTAGAATCGTAAATGATGACGTTGGCCATAAAGTCGAGCCACTTCGTGATGTTGTACCGGTTGGTGAGGTCGAGCCCGTATACTTCACTGGAACTGGCGTTCTGGTAGGTATAGACGTTGCTGCTGTCGAGGTTGCCCGGCAGGAGCTCGCGGATCACGTTCCGTGTAATCAGGTTGGTCGTGTGTTTATAGTAGACCGTGGCGAGGAAGCTGCCGCCTTTATAGTCGTTCTGGTAGTTGACCTCGTAAGAGCTGGTAAACTCGGGAACGAGGTCGGGGTTCCCCGTCGAAAGGGCGAGGGAGTCGGAGCGGTTGACATAGGGAGACAACTGCCAGAAGTTGGGCCGGTTGATCCGGCGGGTATAGTTGGCTTGCAGGCTTTGACCCTCGCTGATCTTGTAGGACAAGAAGGCGCTGGGGAAAAGGCTCAGGGGGAAATTATGGGTAAACGTCATGGGCTGGGTGCTGGTATACAGCGTCCCCTGGTACTGCGAGCTTTCGCCCCTCAGACCCGCCTGGTAGGACAGCTTTTTTGTCAGCTGGCTGGAGAACTGGGCATACGCGGCGTAGACTTCGCTGGTGTATTTGAAGTTGTTGTTGAGCGCCACGTTCGGGTAAAAGGTCTTCCCGGAATCAATGGAGTTCTCATACAGGTTATCGGTGGACTGTTTCTGGTAGTTACCCCGGATACCCGCTTCGAGCTTGGTTTTCTCCGTAAACGGATTCACATAGTCGGACTGAAAATTGTAGCTCTGAGAGGTACCGTTGGAGTATATATTTTCCGGATAAAAATAATCCAGGGAGCCGCTGAACGGAACGTCCGGATGCGCCACATACGAGTTGACGACCTGGTTGGTCGTGTTTTTCCGGTCGGACACGTTGAGGTCCGCCGTCAGCTCGTGCCCGGACTTTGCAAAATTATGTTTGTAATCGAGCTCCCCTTCCGCATTCCGGAACATGCTCTTGTTAACGCCGTATTGCGCAAAGGTGCTGGTGCTGTCGGCGTAAGCGGGGTAGTTGTTCAGGTCGTACTGGGTGACCGAGTTATAGTTGTCGTAGTTGTCGAAGGTGCCGTGGAAATAGTTCGCGGCTAAGGTGAGGGTGTTCCTGTTGTCAAGGAAATAATCCAACCCTGCCCGGCCAAAACCCATGGTGCCTTCGCTCGTGTTGGAGCTCGGTTGGTGCGTATAATAGAAGGCCCTGCCCAGGCTGTCAAAGTTGGTCTGGTCAAGCGTCCCCGTGGACACGGATTTCCGCTGACGGAGGTTGCCGTTCAAAAAGAAGTTGAACTTGCCTTGCCGGACGTTGATGTCGCCCCCGCCGTTGAACTTGCCGCGGGAATCGACGCCGGCGCGCAGGTCGCCGTTATACCCGACTTTCTTATTCTTTTTCAGGACGACATTGATGATACCGCCCCCGCCGCCGGAAGCGTCGTATTTGGCAGAGGGGTTGGTCATGACCTCGATACTTTCGATGGCATCCGCGGGGATCTCATCCATCGTCAGCGTCGTGGGACGGCCGTCGACAAAAATCTGGGGCGTCTGGTTGCGCAGGGTGATGTTCCCGTCGATGTCGACATTAACAGACGGCACGTTTTTGAGTACGTCGGTGGCCATCCCGCCGGCAGCGACAATATTCTTATCTACGTTAAACACCTTTTTGTCCACCGCCATCTTGTATTGCGGCGGCGTGGCATTGATCACCACGTCGGCCAGTTGGGTAACGGTGGCCTTCATTTTGATATTGCCGAGGTCCTTGTCGATGGCGTCCAGGATCTGGTCCATGTTGCCGCCCTGGCCTTGTGCGGCGCCCCCCTGGCCCTGGGCCCCAGCCAGACCTTTGATGTCAAACTTTACCGGCTGGCTATAATCATTATAATTGATCGCCGTAATCCGAAGGATATAGTTCCCAAACACCGGCAAATTCTCCAGGCTGAAGTCCCCGTTGGCCTTGGTCAGCAGCCCCTGAACGACGACGGGTTTGGACGTATGGGTGACACTATCATAGCGGTTACGCAACAACTCCACCGTTGCCCCGTCCACACCCTTATTCGTTTTAGCATCTACAACCCGTCCATAAAAGTGCCCGACGTTCGCATTCTGCCCGCCCCTTCGTCCGCCACCGGCATTACCCCCGCCCCCGCGCACCTGCGCCTGGAGGGTGTATGACGCCAGCAGACAAACCAACAAAAACGTAAAAACTCGCATCTATGATTTTTTGGCAAAAGTACCGCCAAAAAAAGGGAGGTTCGCCCTTCAAACTGTACAGGCGGTTATTTCAGAAGGCCGGAAGGGCCAATCTGTCCCAGAATCAATTCTTGCACGATCCCCAGCCCCGCACCGGCCACAAACCCGATGGCTACTGCTTTATAAATGAGTGCCTTGGCCAGCTTCCCCGCACAGTTGCCGATGAAGTCGGGCAGGAGCGTTCCCAGCTCCTCCATAAAGATGGCTTTGAACTGGGCGATGGTTTTGTCACCGATAAACATGCCCACCACCGGCATCGCCTTTGGCAATTTCTGCCGGAGAAATGTGTCGACTTCCGTTTCCGCCATCGGTAAAACGTCCGGTAGAATTTTTTCCAGGAGCTTGCGGAGTTTTCCTGGACGAATAAACGCGGCGACTGCCAGGGGCGCCAAGACCGCGCCTAAGAAGGCTGTAAGGACAGGTAAGAACCAGAGCTGCAAGTGCATAGGCAAAGAAAATGAAATAGTTTTTGGATTCGCGCAAAAGTTTTGATTATCTTTGCCGTCCGTTCGACGCGAAAGCGTTGTCAGACGGTCACGGAGGCGGTAGCTCAGTTGGTTAGAGCGTCAGTTTGTGGCACTGAAGGCCGAGGGTTCGAGACCCTTTCGCCTCCCCAAAATCCCCGGCTTTAGCCGGGGATTTTGATTAGCGGGGTTTTGGCGCCGCGCCGTAAATTTTGAGTTACGGCGCGGCGCCAAAACAAAAAAATCCCTCCTGGAAAGGAGGGATTTTTTTAAAACCAAAACCAACTCTTGCGTATCTAATTACAATCTCACTTACGTAATTCCTTAGAGAACGGAAATCTCTTTGCTACTATCTTTCACTTCTTCTTTCTTCGGCAAGGTGAGTTTCAGGATGCCGTTCTCGTACTTAGCAACGATCCCTTCCACATCTATCTTCTCGTCCAGGGTAAAACTCCTCTTGAAGGTCTTGAGGCTAAATTCTTTGCGAACATTGCGGCCTTCAGTGGTGTCGCTTTGTTCTTTTTGTTCCTGGGAAATCACCAGGAGGTTACGGTCTACCTGGACCTTGAAGTCGTTTTTTTCGCGGCCGGGGGCAGCGACTTCGATGGTATAGTGGTCCTTGTGGTCATAGATATTCGTCGGAGGAAAACCGCCAAAAAAGCTTTCCTGGAAGTCTTCGTCGATAAACCGGTTCACCCAGTTGTTGAGGTGCCGGGGGGCTTGGTGATTAAATTTTACGAGTGTCATAGTATTATTCGTTTGCGAGGGAGTAGATCAAATGGAATACCAGGCCAAATTTTACGGACAATGTGACCGATTCGCGTAGTTGAAAATGACACAATGACTCTTTTTGGAATAATTCATGGCATTTTTACTACCTTTGGGGCAAAAGCAAACATCTATTATGTATCCGTCTGAAATAGTGCTCCCCATGAAGGCCGAACTGACCGACCATGGATTTCAGGAGCTGTTGGATTCCACCACCGTGGACAATACCTTGTCGCAAACCGGCACTACGCTGGTGATGATTAATTCGGTGTGCGGCTGCTCCGCGGGTTCCGCCCGTCCGGGGGTCATCATGGCCGTCGCCTCCAGCGACAAGAAACCCGATCACCTGACGACCACCTTTGCCGGTTACGACATGGAGGCCGTCCAAAAGGTAAGGGAGCACCTGCTGCCTTATCCTCCTTCTTCCCCTGCCATCGCCCTTTTCAAGGACGGTAAGCTGGTCCACATGATCGAGCGCCACCAGATCGAAGGGCGTCCGGCCAGGGTCATCGCGGGTAACCTGATGGCCGCATTCGAAGAGTTTTGTTAGTTTAGCTTTGTTCATAATGGGTAGCGAGCCGCCATCGGCTCGCTTTTTTTGGCGCAGCCCGTAAGGCGAAATTTACGGGCTGCGCCAAAAATATCTTATGATGGGCCTTCGGCCATCGGGCCCGTGGCCCGATTTTTTTATCTATACTTGCATCTTATTCGACGACAAGCATGTATCCTAATCTCTACTTCCTTCTGAAAAGCTGGTTTGGTGTAGAATGGCCGTTCCTGAGGCTGGCAAATTCATTTGGTTTTTTTGTGGCCATCGCCTTTATCGGCGGGGCCTTTGTCCTTAGCAGGGAACTGAAAAGAAAGGAAGCGGTGGGGTTGCTCAGCCCCACGGAGGAGATGATCGTGGTCGGAAATCCGGCCACCTGGACGGAGCTCATCATCAATTTTATCATCGGGTTCCTTTTTGGGTATAAGATTGTCGGGTTCTTTGTCCTGGCGGGTTCTTTCGAGGATACCCAGGCGTATATCCTGTCGACCCAGGGAAACTTTTGGGGCGGTCTTTTGCTGGGCGCGATCCTGGCATTTATAAAATGGAGGGAGCGGCACAAACAGCAACTGCCCAAACCGGAAGAGCGCAAGGTCCGTATCTATCCGCACGACAGGGTGGGGGATATGGTGATCATTGCGGTCATCTTTGGTTTTGCCGGTGCCAAGGTGTTTCACATCCTGGAAAACTGGGAAGACTTTACCAGGGATCCGGCCAGCTACCTGTCTTTTAGCGGTCTAACCTTTTACGGCGGTTTGATCGTGGCGGGTATTGCGGTGTACCGGTACGCCCGTAAATACAAGATCGGCTTCAAACACCTGTTGGACGCCTTTGGCCCGACGATGATGCTGGCCTACGCCCTCGGGCGTATCGGTTGCCAGGTGGCCGGGGACGGGGACTGGGGGATCGCCAACAGCGCCTACATCTCTAACCCGCAGGGCCAGGTTGTTCTCAGCGATACCACCCGTTTCAGGGAAGCGCTCCAGGCCAATGCCCGGGAATATAAGGACCAGTTCGGAAGCCTGGATGATGTGCCCCACAAAAGCGTGGTAGCGCCGTCCTGGGTGCCGACCTGGCTCGTGGCCTACAATTATCCGCACAACGTCCTGAGCGAGGGTGTCCGCTTCCAGGACTGCAAGGACCAACAATATTGCAGTTTCCTCCCAGTCCCCGTTTTTCCTACCCCCTTTTACGAGACGGTCACTTGTCTCTTGCTTTTCGGAGGGCTTATGGCACTGAGGAAAAAAATACTTTTCCCCGGGGGCCTTTTTGCCGTCTACCTCGTCATGAACGGGATCGAACGCTTTTTGGTGGAAACGATCCGGGTCAATACGAAGTATGACCTCTTTGGAATCCACCCCACCCAGGCCGAGCTGATATCCTTGGGGCTGGTGATCGCGGGGGTGATCCTTTGGTTTTATTGGAAAAAACTGGCGGAGAAAAAAGCCGCCGCTCCCACCGAGGCATAGTTATCTAGTCCTTTCCATTCCTCCCATTGCCGGGTGTCGCTGTAACATCCGGATACCCCTTTTCGTCCAATAAGGGACTCTTTCCACAACCATCTTTGGCCGCTTCGGCAGCCGCAATACCCGGCATTTCTTCCCAGTGGTCACTGGAAATGCACCTTTTATCCAAAACAATGTACTATGTAAGGCATAGTACTTACTTTTGACTTGAACATTATAAGAACAAGTACTAAACATGAGCATATGAGAATCTTTACTTTACTCCTTTCCTTTTTTATAGCCACCGGTGCATGGGCGCAGGGAAGCGTTACGGGATCCGTGCTGGACAATACCGGTAAACCCGTCGAAAAAGCTTCTGTTATCATATTGAATGTCAAGGACTCATCGGAAGTCAAAGGGACTTCTACGGGAAGCGATGGGGTCTATCACCTGAGGCACATCAACCCGGGTCAATACCTGGTCGTTGCTTCGGCTGTCGGTATGGTAAAACGTTATAGCGACCCCTTTACCGTGGGGTCACAGGAGACTACGGTTCCCGGTCTCCGGCTTGACCCCGAAGTAAAAGCCTTGTCCGAGGTGACGATCACGAACAAAAAGCCCATGATCGAGCAAAAGATCGACCGGGTGGTGGTCAACGTGGACGCTTCACCCACCAACGTCGGGACGACCGTGATGGACGTCCTCCAAAAAACGCCCGGTGTATCGGTGGACAAGGACGGAAACATCAGCCTGAAAGGAAAATCCGGGGTCATGGTGATGATGGACGGCAAACCGACGTATCTGTCCGCCGCAGACCTGGCCAACCTTCTGAAAAACATGCCCAGCTCCGAACTGGAACAGATCGAGCTCATGACCAACCCGCCCGCGAAGTACGACGCCGCCGGAAACGCGGGGATCATCAACCTCAAGACCAAAAAGAACAAAGCCCGGGGCTTTAACGGGAACGTGACCATCGGCGGCGGGATTGGGAAGGGACCCAAGGCCAACAACAGCCTTAACCTGAATTACCGGTCCGGCAAGTTCAACTTTTTTGCCAGCTACAATGAAAGCTACAACCGCCACCCGCAGACGCTGGACCTGGTCCGCAAGTTCCGCGACACGATAGGCGGCCCCGTGGTGTCGGTGTTCAACCAGCACTCCGACATGATGAACGACTTCAGCGAACAAAGCTTCAAGGTAGGGACCGACTATTCCCTGGACAAAAAGACAACCATCGGCGTGGTGTTGACGGGGTATTTCAACCCGGGCTACTTCGACAATACGTCCAAAACCAATATCGAGGATGGCCAGGGCAACATCGATTCGGTCATGACCACCTTCGGACACACCAAAATGTATTGGCACAACTTCGGAACCAACCTGAACTTCAAGCACACCTTTGATACCGCGGGGACGGAGTTATCCGCCGACTTCGACTACCTGGGATATGGGTCCTCCAGCTACCAGATGTACCAAACCGAATACGCGACCCCGGATGGAACCCTGTTGCCGCCCGTCGATACCTTACGTGGGATCACGCCCGGCAATATCTATATCTACACGGGTAAAGTGGACTTCGTCCACCCCTTCAAAAACAACTGGAAACTGGAAGCAGGGATCAAGGGCAGTTCGGTCCGGACGGACAACGACGCAGAGTACGACAATCTCACGGCCGGCAAGTGGATCGTAGACACGACAAAAACCAACCACTTCGTCTATACGGAAATGATAGGTGCCGCCTATGGGAACGTGACCAAGGTTTTTAACAAAAAATGGACGGTCCAGGCCGGTCTGCGTCTGGAAACGACGAACTCCAAGGGCGACCTGAAAACAAACAACACAACGTTCAACCGGAACTACACCCAGCTTTTCCCGACCACCTATATACAGTATACCCTCAACGATAAGAACCAGTTTGTCCTGGACTACGGCCGCCGCATCCAGCGCCCGGATTATGGGGACCTGAATCCGTTCAAATACTTCCTGGACCCGTACACCTACCAGGAGGGGAACCCCTACCTGAAACCGCAGTTCAGCAATACGGTGGAACTTTCGCACACCTACCACAGCTTCCTGACCACCACCCTGAACTATACCCAGGTCACCGACATCATCCAGCAGGTCCTTCTCCAGAACGACGCCACCCATACGACCTTTGTCCAGCAGGGGAACGTCGCCCGCCAGGAAAACATCGGTCTGTCGGTCAACGCCGGCCTGCCCGTGACCAAATGGTGGACGCCCAACCTGTATGTGAGCGGACAGTACAACGACTTTAAAGGTATCGTCAACGGGTATCCCCTGGAAGTCTTCGGGTACTCGGTCACCGGGAACATGAACAACTCTTTTACCTTCAAACACGGATGGAGCGCGGAAGTCAGCGGCTGGTACCAAGGCCGCCAGGTATCCGGGACCCTCATCGCCAACCCCATGGGCCAGATCAACTTCGGGGCCGGCAAACAGGTCTTCAAAAACGCCGGCACCATCCGGTTAAACCTCCAGGACCCCTTTAACCTCGGGCACTTCAGCGGGTACAGCCGGTACGGCAACGTCGACGTCACGATCGTCAACCACTGGGACAACCGGGTCGTCAACCTCAGCTTTACCTACCGCTTTGGCAAAAACCAGCAAAACATAAAGGAGCATCGCCAGAGCAGCAGTGCTTCCGAAGAGGAGAGCCGGGTGAAGAAAGGAAATTAACAGCCTTGAAAACAATATATACAAGGGCGTCACTATTACGTGGCGCCCCTTTTTTGTTAATTTTACGGAAACTTTCAGTTATGCCTTCATTTGACATTGCCAGCAAGGTAGACGCCCAGGTCGTCGACAACGCTGTCAATACGACGTCTAAGGAAATCACCAACCGGTTCGACTTTAAAGGCTCGCACGTACTGTTCGACCTCAACAAAAAAGACCTCGTCCTCAACATCGAGGTGGACAGCGACATGAAGCTCAAACAGGTGATCGACGTCCTGATCAGCCGTTCGATGAAACAAGGGCTGGATCCCCAGGCCTTCGATATGAGCAAGGAACCCTTTCAAAGCGGGAAAGCTTATAAGAAAACCATCCCCATCCGGAACGGCCTTGCCCAGGACGACGCCAAGAAAATTGTCAAGGTCATCAAGGACGCCGGTCTCAAGGTCCAGTCCCAGATCATGGATGACATCGTTAGGGTTACAGGGAAAAAGATCGACGACCTTCAGGAAGTGATTGCCACGGTCAAAGCCGCCAACTTGGGGGTGCCGCTGCAATTCATAAATATGAAGTCATAACGCGCGCCCCCCTGCGAAAATTCGCGGAAATTTATTATTTTTGCGCCTCGTTTACGTCCACGCTTGGCTGATCCAAGCATAAAACATTGATAATCATGCAGAAAAAACTTCATCCCGAGAGCTATCGTTTCGTAGTATTCAAGGATATGTCCAACGGGACCACTTTTTTGGGCCGCTCCACAGCCTCCGGTAACCGTGAAATGATCAAGTGGGAAGATGGGAATGAGTATCCCGTAATCAAGTTGGATATCTCCAGCACCTCCCATCCGTTCTATACCGGTAAGAATGTCCTGGTAGACACTGCAGGGCGTATCGACAAATTCAAGAAGCGTTACGAGAAAAAATAAGTAAAGAAGGATAGGTTACAAATGGAAATTTGTATGTCATTGCAGAAAAATGACTAACTTTAGTACTTATTGTTTTTCATGGCTATACTTTTTGTCCCCGCGATTCCTCGCGGGGTCTTTGTTTTTGGGCCGAGGCCTTGGTTGCCAGCAACTTAGGCCTCGGCCCAAAAACATCTTATGCGTCGCGACAAAGGGGGAGCTTCGCCCCCCCTTTGTAATCCCCCCAAAGATGCAAAGCGTTTTGCAGTTTTCGCATGTGTGCGGGTGTGGTTTAGCAAAACTTTAGCACGTCGGCCTTATCTCGCGGGGCGACCCTTAGGCACCGGCGGCGGCTGGCGCCGCGCCTTGGCACGCTGTGGCGGCATGCGGGGCATGCCTGTGAGCCTGAGGCGGCCGCTAGGGCGGCGCCTCGAAGCGCGGCGGCGACTCGCAGACGGCGCTGCGCGGCCCGCGCCTAGGGCAGATTCACCCGGAAGGACCCGTTGGTCACTACGATGCTGTCTCCCAGCCCCGGCACTTTTGCCCCCTGCACCTGGCCTTCGAAGCCCTTGAATGTTCCGGTAACCTGGCGTCCGTTGTTGGAGGTAATCTGGACGAGCGAGGGAGGGTTCCCCCCGTCGAAGGTATTGGTGAAAAAGAAGTTACCGCGGTTGACGAGGTCAAAGGACTCCAGGTAGAAACCGGCGTGCGTGTGAACGGTGTCGCTATAAAGGCCGGTCATGTGCTGGGCGCTGTAGGCGCCGCCCTCCATAAACAGGTGGAAACCCACGGAATCCGTCATCCCCGGGAGGAGCTGCCTGCCCATGATTTCCAGGGTTGGATAATTATAATTGTTGTCGTAGATCGTGTCTACGGTAATGCTGTCGACCGTGACGAGTTGACCGTTGGCGGTGTAGGTGATGAATACCGGACCGGAAGAGGAATTGGAGCTTTTTGAACAGGAGAGCGCGGCCATGCAAAGGAGCGCAAGGAGAACCTTATTCATAATGTAGGATTAATTGAGGGGCCAAATATAAGAAATCCTACTTATTACGCAACCAACGTCGCTATTTCTGCCAATTTCGTAATGGTCAACGGCTTTGTGACAAACGCCTCCACCGAAGGATGGGCCTCTGCGCGAATGGTATCGCCGATCTGGAGCGTAGCGGAGAGGAGGACGACGTGGCAGCGGCGGCGCAGGCTGGCAGGGAGCGCGTCGAGGCGGTCAAGAAAAGAAAACCCGTCCATATCGGGCATTTTTATGTCGAGCAACAGGACGATGGGGTAGCGCTCGGTGGGATCGATATAGGGTAGGGAGGCGAGGTGATCCAACGCACGGCGGGGGTTGGTAAAGGACCATACAGGCCCGAACGAGCCCGCACGGAGCAGGAGTTGTTCGTGGAGGAACAGATCGACCTCGTTATCATCGATCAAAACAACGGCGCACTTACTCGACATGATTCGGTAGAATAATTTCAAATTTTGTTCCCTGCCCATAAGTAGAGTCTACCTCTATCGTACCACCCATCTTGTTGAGCGCTTCTTTTACTATATAAAGGCCAATACCCGTACCGGCATTGTCGGTACGGTTGCTGCGGAAAAACATGCGGAAGATGTCGTTCAAATGGGTATGGAGGATGCCCACGCCGTTATCTTCTATGGTGATCACGGCTTTGTGGGGGTAGGTACGGACCTGCAGGTGCACTTTGGGGTTTGGCTCGTCGGACTTCTGGTATTTGATGGCGTTCGAGATGAGGTTGTTCAGGATGATGGCGGTGCGGAAGGCGTCACCCCTGAACACATGGTCTTCCTGGACGTCTACCGTGAAGTGGACGTTGTTGTTCCGGTGCCGGTGCGTATCGATGGCCTCTTTGATGATCTGGCTGAAGTTCACGATTTCCATATCGGCGTCGACCCGGGTGTTGCGGTAGTATTCGATGACCTTTTTAATAAACTCATCCAGCCGGAGGATACAGCTTTCGATGAGGTCGACATAACCGTTGGGATCGATGATGGACTGGTCGGACTTGGCGAGGTTGATGATACCTAAGACAGACACGAGCGGTGAGCGCATGTCGTGGCTGGCGCTATAAATAAACCGGTTGAGCTCCTCGTTTGTTTTTTCAAGGGCCACCACCTTTTCTTTTAGGTGTTTGCGGGCGGTATACAGGTCGTGGGCGTTGGTAATGGCCGTGGCGATCTCAAACTCCTCCCAGGGCTTTCGGATAAACCGGTAGATCTGTCCCTTGTTGATGGAGTCGATGATGTCTTCAACGTCGGTATACCCGGTGAGCAGGATGCGGATAGGGTCGGGGTGTTTTTCCTTGATGCTGTTGAAGAACTCGACACCGGTGGTCGTCGGCATGCGCTGATCGGCAATGATGACCTCCACGGAGACTTCTTCCAGAAGCGTTTTGGCTTCGGTAACGGTGAGCGCCGTATAAATCTCATAGTTTCGCCGGAAGCTGGCCCTGAACGTGTTGAGATTGTTGATCTCATCATCCAGGTAAAGTATTTTAATCCGGTTGTCGCTCATAGTATCAATTTACAGGGTGAACGATGGGGAGGATGATTTGGAATTCGGTCCCCTTACCCAGGGTCGAATGTACGACGATCCTGCCTTTATGTTTCTCAATAATACTGAACACGATGGATAATCCGAGACCGGTGCCCTCCCCGATCTCTTTTGTCGTAAAAAATGGATCGAAAATCTTTTCCCGCACCTCGTCGGGCATACCGGTCCCGGTATCGGCTATCCGCACCTGGACCTGTTCGGCGTCGTACATGGCCGTGGATACGGTCAGGTATTCGGTTTGCCCGGAGTGTTTTTTGTCCATGGCATAGAGGGCATTGCTCATGATGTTCATAAATACCTGGTTGAGCTTGCCGGGAAAACACTCTACGTTGGGGATGGCCTCGTAGTGTCGGACGACCTGGATGTTCCCGGGGGTGGTGCTTTTCAAAAGGACCAGGGTGGAGTCCAGGCCTTCGTGAAGGCTTACCTTTTTAAGTTCGGTTTCGTCAAGCCGGCTAAAGGTCCGGAGCCCCTTGACGATCTCGGCGGTCCGGGTGGCGCCGTCCTCGATGCCCTGGAGCAGCGTACCGATTTCGGTTTTGATATAGGGAATGTCGATTTCGCGTTTGTAGGCGTCGATTTCGGCGATCTGGTCCTCCAGGTCTCCCTTGAGGTCCAGGTTCTCGTATTGGCCGATGATCTCCCACAGGTCGCGGATGTCGAGCTGCAGGGGTTTGATGTTCGACTTGACGAAATTGATGGGGTTGTTGATCTCGTGGGCGATACCGGCGGTCAGCACACCAAGGCTGGCCATCTTTTCGGATTCGACCAGTTGCGACTGGGTCGCCTTGAGGTGGTCCAGGGCCCCGTTCAGGTCGTCGTTGCTTTTTTCCAGCTCTTTGGTCCGTTCGTGGACCTTGGCCTCCAGGATGACGTTTTGCTCCCGGACCAGGCGTTCGTTTTCCCTGGATGCCTCCAGGGCTTTGGCCTGGGAGGCTTCTTTTTCCCGGGTAAGGACGTTGATTTTATCCGCCAGGGCGATGGACAGGAGGATCGCTTCCACCGAAGAGCCTATATAAAGGGCGTAGTTGCTAAAGATATTGGACGGGAGGATCCCATAATTTTTCAGGACATAAAAGATCAGCCCCACCATAAATATGAACCACGCCAGGAGGTAATATATGGCTCCTTTGAATCCCTTCCAGGCGATGTAGGCGGACGCCGACACGACATAGATGGCCATGAACAGGCCGTTTATATCCAAAATGTTATAGCTGATCTTGTTGATGCCGGCCAGGTTGGCCAGGATGGCGATCGAATAGCTGATGAGAAAATACCAGTTCACCGGCATCAACCGGCGGGCATACGTCCGCATCTGCAAAAAATACATCGCAAAAACGATGGCCACCATACACACCACGCTGGAGCTGATGACCACCATATACCGGTTGAGCCCGGGGACGTCGGGCCAAAGGTATTTAAAGGCAAAACCGGAGGAGCTGAACTGGGCCAGCCCCAGGAAAAAGACATAAATAATGTAGAGCAGGTAGTTTCGGTCCTTAACGGAGAAATAGATAAATAAGTTATAGAAAAAGATGACCAGCAGGATACCAAAGTACGCGCCGATGATAAAGACGTTCGTGTCGGAAAAGCGGTCGGTGGACACTCGGCTCCCGATGATCAGCGGCAGGACCAGGGGGTGGTTGCTGACGACGTGCAGGTAATAGGTGGCCGTGTCCCCCGGGCGCAGCTTCAGATCCACGACAAAGTCGACGGCGTCTTCCGGCCGGTCGCCGTACGGGTACATGTTCCCCCCCTTGAAAATGGGTACCAGGCGCGCCCCTTGCGTCTTGTACACCATCAGGCTCGGAAGACCGGGTGCCTGGGCCGTCATATACAGGGTATGGTCATCCGTCTGGTTGGCCACGCGGAACCGAAGCCAGTTGTTGATCGTGGACTTCGGGAATACCGGGATGTTTTTCCCCACTGGCTCAAAACCGGTCGCGGTTTGTATCGTGGAATCCGAATAGCGTTGTTCGAGGTCCTTTAGGAAAAACGTCTGCTGCCCGATGGACAACAATTGCTGGTTGCTGGTGATGCCGATCACCTCCTGTGCGCGCACGGCGGTCGCCAGGAAGAGGCACACGCAAAGCACCAAAAAGCTACGCATTCCTGAATTCATGGATATCCGCATTCTGTACCCTAAGATCATAGCTAATTTTAATGGCGGTCGAACCCTTCCGGAAAGGGTAGTGCTCCATGGCCACCTGTCGGGGTTGCTCCCGAAGGTTCATGATCCTGTCCCTCTCAAGGGCGGCGGTATCCGGCATATTGATCATGTCCTGTACAAAAACGGCGGTGGCCAGTAAGTCGTGTTTCGGATAGTAAAAGGTACCATTATTTCCGATATCTTTTATGATCCTGCCCCCCTGCCACTCGGAAAATTTCACCGTAACGGGGGAGCAAAGACTAAAGATAGTGGTTAGACCAATTTGTGGTGCGATGGCCAGTGCGGCCCTGGAGGCGAAAATAGCCCCTATTCCTAAACCGGCGACTTCGATGGAGTTCCAAAGCCCGCACAATTCCCCTGTGCCCTTGGAGAGGTTCTCCCGGACCATGACATAGATACTGGGATCCATGTCGCCAACGGCGCCTTCGATGGGGAGTGGATGGACTCCGTCCGCCGCGTGCACACGAGCGCCTCCGAACATTCGTCCGTCATCCTCGCTTTCTACTACGACGACGAAAACGGAAGGCCAGTTTGCCCATTGATCGTTGGAAGAAGTTACTTTGTTGATGCCATGATTGCCTAATACCGTTCTGTGTCCCTCTATAAAATGGCGACAAGTCTCCGGTTCATCTACTGCCCTAAAAGCCCTGATTCGTACCTCCGTAACCATATATTCTTCTGAGTTATAAAGATTGCCCTTGGAGGAAGTTTCCGCAAAGAAAGGTCTAGTATGACAATAAATTTGCTAATATAACCTCATTTGTAAGTCGTTAACTAAAGTCCGAAGTAAATTTGCCTAACTTATTCATATCTTGGTGGTACGATGAAGACAGAAGTGAAGCCCACAGTATTGTATGTCGATGATGAACAAAACAACCTCCTGTCGTTCAAAGCGACATTCCGGCGGCAGTTCAACATCCTTACAGCTGAATCCGCGGTAGAGGCAAGGCGGATCCTTTCCGGGCAAAGTGTGCACATCCTCATCTCCGATCAGCGCATGCCGCAGATGACCGGAATCGAGTTTTTCGCCTCCATTCTCGAAGAATATCCGGACCCCATCCGGATCCTGCTCACCGGCTATGCAGACATCCAGGCCGTCATTGACGCCATCAACCTCGGCCAGGTATTCCGCTACTGTACAAAGCCCTGGAACGAGGGGGAGATCACCCGCCACCTCGAAGAAGCCTACGAGCTATACGAGCTCCGGGCCCAGAACAAAGAGCTGACCGAGCAGCTGGTAGACAACAATACCAAAATGGAATTTTTGCTGAGACAACAGTTATTGTCCTAGCTTTAGGACATGCAGGTTGTCCTTTTCGAACCTTCCCACCAGGAAGATTTATATCCCTTTACACGCACCCGCCCCGTAAGTGCCCTTCGTAAGGGTATCATGACCATCCGGGAAACCTGGGAAAGGATCATCGGGGATGCGCTCCGTAAAAATACGGAAGCGCCGTTCGGCGAACGCGTGCGCGCGCTGAACGAAATGAACGCGCTCGATGTTGCCGCGACCGCCGCCCTTGATTTTGGCGCGGCCGCCGCCTCCGACTTTGCCGCCGCCGAAGGCCCCGTTCTTTTTTTAAACGCTGCCCTCATGCCCGACCCCGACGTCTGGGCACAAGTCGTTGCCCTGAAAAAGGGCGAAGCCTTTTATGACGGCGACACTCCTTTGGCTTACTACGCCGGCGACAAGAACCCGGTGCGCCGCAGCTTGGGCGACGAGGACGCGCGACGGCGCACGACCGGAGGCGATGATCCGCAGCGCCGCGCGCCAGGCGGCGAGGGCACGCAGCGTCGCATGTTGAGCGCTGCCCGCGTCCTCCGCTACCCCTGGGAGCTCGTCCACTGGAACGACCGCTCCCTGCGCATCGACTTCGACCTACTAACGGCCGGGCGTACCTCCCAACCGGTCCCCCCGGGGAACCATGTTGTCAACCCGGACGATATCTTTTTGGAGGAAGGCGCCAAGGTATCCTTCTCCGTATTAAATGCGTCCACCGGTCCGATCTATATTGGGAAAAATGCAGAAGTCATGGATGGTTGCCTCCTAAGGGGACCCATTGCCCTTTGCGAGGGATCGACGTTAAAGATGGGGGGGCGAACATATGGAGCCACCACGCTGGGTCCGTACTCCGCAGCCGGCGGGGAAGTGAAGAATGTGATCATGATTGGCTACAGCAACAAAAATCACGACGGCTACCTGGGCGACTCCCTTATCGGAGAATGGTGCAACCTCGGCGGGGGCACCTCCTGTTCCAACGTCCGGAACAACGCACAACCCGTCAAGGTCTGGAACCCCGCGAAGGGTAGGGCGGAGGTTGCCGGGTTAAAGGCCGGGCTTTTTATGGGGGACTATTCCCGTTGCGCGATCCAGACGGGGTTTAATACCGGGGCCGTGGTCGGGGTGTGCTGCAATGTCTTTGGCGGAAACGTCTCCGGCTATCTTCCCGACTTCAGCTGGGGCCTCGACGGCACCCGTTATGACTGGGAAAAGGCACTCCGGGACATCGACAACTGGAAAAAACTAAAGGGCCGGCACCTGACGCCTGACGAAATACAGATTTTACAACCTATTTTTGCGGCCGTATGAGAAAACAGATCGCCGCCGCCAATTGGAAGATGAACCTGACGCTGGGACAAGCAGAAAAACTGCTGGATGAGGTCCTGGCCATCGACTGGACCCCCAAAGCCCACCAGGAAGTGGTCTTTGCCGTTCCCGCCCCCTACCTGTACCCGGCCCTCACCAAGCTCCGGGCAACCGGACGGACACAAGTCCACATCAGCTCCCAAAACGCCTATTCCGAGAAATCCGGGGCCTATACCGGGGAGACCTCCGCGGAAATGCTCCAGTCCATCGGGGTCACCCACGTCATCCTCGGCCACTCCGAGCGCCGTGAGTATTTTGGAGAAACCGATCATGTCCTCGCCAAAAAGCTGGACATCGCCCTCGCCCACGGCCTGACCCCCATCTTTTGCTGCGGTGAACCCCTCACCGTCCGCGAGGCAGGCACCCAAAATGCTTTTGTGGCCAAACAGATCGAGCACAGCCTTTTCCACCTGGACGACGCCCAACTGCGAAAAGTCGTCATTGCCTATGAACCCATCTGGGCCATCGGCACCGGGAAAACCGCCACGTCCGCGCAAGCCCAGGAAATGCACGCCTTTTTGCGTTCCGTCCTTGCCAAAAAATACGGCGCAACCGCCGACCACATCTCCATATTATACGGGGGAAGCGTCAAGGCCGCCAATGCTGCCGAAATCTTCGCCTGTCCCGACGTCGACGGTGGTTTGGTAGGCGGCGCCAGCCTTATCGCCAAGGAATTCGAGGCCATTATCCGCGCACTCAAATAAGGTAACGATCCCCGAGAAGACCTACCATATTGTCGTTGTCAAGAAACCCCAGCTTCTTTTGCGCGTTTCCCGGATCCGGATCGTCCTCGATGGTAAGGATATCTACCCGATTGGAAACGAAAAGGTCGTCATCGATGTAGACCACAATAACCCCGTCCTCGTCGTGACGGACGGGTTCCACATCTCACGCCCGCTGGAGCTGGTATACTATCACCTGAATACGTACTATTTCCGCGTCGAATGCGGTATGGACGACGGCCAGCTCATTGCCGGCCTCGCCCTGACCATGCTCTTTTTCCTGACGGGGATGCTGACGCGGTGGTGGATTTTCGGGGTGCTGAGCTTCGGGCCGGTCTTGTACATTCTGTTTTTGTACTATATCAAAAGAAAAGACTTTCTGTCGCTGCGACCGATGTAAGGCCCCGTTCGCCGGCGCCCCTGGCGGCGGCCGCGCAACGCTACTGCGCCGTCCGTCGCCGCGCCTGCGGCGCACTCGCTGGCAGCGCCTCCTGCGGCGCGCAGCCGCCGACGTCCTAGTGCATGCGGTCGCCCCGCACCTCTAGCGTCTCCATGACGGCGGCCTCGTGGGCCAGCCACTCTTTCCACCGGCGGCGCACCTTGTCCTCCGGGATATAGGTGAGCGCCAGGTCGATAAAAAGCGTATAGTGCCCCGCCTCGCTTTCCATAAAGCGCCGGTAAAACTGGCGCAGGTACTCGTCGTCCAACCCCTCGCTCAGGCGTTTGAAGCGTTCGCAGCTCCGTGCCTCGATCAGGGCGCACAACAGTAATTTGTCCAGCAATTTGTCCTCTTCGGCTCCTCCCTTGACCTCGAAGGCCATCAGGGCGTTCACGTATTCGTCTTTGCGCTGACGCCCCAACCGCAGCCCCCGGCGTTGCAGCTCTGCGAGGACCAACCGGAAGTGGCCCCACTCCTCGGTGACGATGGGCGCCACTTCGTTGACAAGCACTTCCCGGTCCGAATACCGCTGGATGAGCGAAATACAGCTCGTGGCCGCCTTTTGTTCGCAATAGGCATGATCGGTCAGGATATCTTCCAGGGTCTTGCCCGCCAGGTCCACCCAGCGGGGATCCGTCGGCAGGTGTAGGCCTAATACGCTTTTTTCCATGGGGGCAAAGGTACCATGGGCGGCGCATATCGCCGCCACACAATATCTTTACGCCCATGTTACCCCTTCCTCTTCAGAAAAAAATGGAGGCCCGCGCCGCCCAGGGCGCCCTCCGCGAGTTAAAGCTCAGCGCCCCGTCGGTGGACTTCTGTTCCAACGACTACCTGGGGATCGCCCGGGGACACCTCCTCGCCCACGACCCGGTGCTGTCGGGCGGAAGCACCGGCAGCCGCCTCCTGGCGGGGAACTACCCCTTGCTGTCCATCGTCGAGGGTGAGATCGCCGCTTTTCACGAAGCCGAAGCGGCGCTGATGTACAATTCAGGGTATGACGCCAACGTGGGACTTCTCTCCAGCATCCTTCAAAAGGAGGACACCATATTATACGATAGCCTCTCGCACGCGTCTATCCGGGATGGGATCCGCCTGAGCTTTGCGCGCGCGTATTCCTTCCAGCATAATGATATGGCGGACCTGGAGCGGCTGTTGCAGAAGGTGACCGGCGCGGACGGCCCCCGCGGCGCCGTGTACGTCGTCACGGAGACCCTCTTCTCGATGGACGGCGACTGCTGCCCCCTCGACGAACTGGATGCGCTTTGCCGGCGCTACGACGCCTGGCTGATCGTGGACGAGGCCCACGCCACCGGGGTGATCGGGGAAAGGGGCGAAGGGCTGGTGCAAAAAAAGCACCGCTGTTTCGCGCGGGTCCACACCTTTGGCAAGGCGCTGGGTTGCCATGGGGCCGTTGTCCTGGGGAGCGCCGACCTGAAACAATACCTGGTCAATTTCTCGCGTTCGCTGATCTATACCACGGCCCTGCCGCCGGTGGCCGCGGACCTCGTCCGTAAGTCGTATGGGGTGTTTCCCGGAATGACGGCCGAACGGGCACACCTCCACGCGCTGGCCGCCCACTTCCAGGCAATGGATCTGCCCTATGCCCGTCTGAAAAGCGCGACGCCCATACAGGCGGTGATCGTACCGGGGAACGACGAGGTCCGGCGGGTGGCGGCAGCTTTACAAACGTCCGGGCTGGACGTCCGGCCCATCCAGTATCCCACGGTGCCCCAGGGAACGGAGCGGCTGAGGATCGTGTTGCATGCTTATAATAGCGTGGAAGAGGTGGAATTGCTGGGACGCCTTCTCAAAAATTAAGTATCTTCCGCTCTCCATTTACCTCTCTATGCGTCTATGGCCTTTTATCACCAGCACCTTGGCTACGGGGCTCCTGGTCGTTGTACTCGATACCTCCTTTAAATCGCTGCCGGCGCTGGGGCCGTTTTTCGATCCACAGATCGGATTCTGGCAAAACGCAGAGGCCGCGGGTACGGACTATGCGATGGACCTGCACTTCCAGGAGTTGTCGGCGCCGGTGAAGGTATACCTGGACGACAAGCTGATCCCCCATATTTTTGCCCAAAGTGAAAAGGATGCTTTTTTTGCCGAGGGTTATCTTCACGCGCGTTTCCGGCTTTGGCAAATGGATTTCCAGACGCGTTTTGCCGCGGGACGTTTGTCGGAGATATTGGGGCGTTATACGGGCACCGTTGACCTGCTCAACAGGGTGGACCGGAACTTCAGGCGGCTGGGAATGGTCTATGGGGCGGAACAGGCATTGAAAGGGATGGAAGCCGATCCGGTGACCAAGGCGGCCTGTGACGCGTATACCGAAGGGGTGAATGCCTATATGTCTACGCTTACCGCAAGCACCCTTCCCCTCGAATATAAATTGCTCGGTTTTCAACCGGAACCGTGGACAAACCTCAAAACGGCTTTGTTGCTCAAGTTGATGTCGCTGGACCTGGCGGGTGCGGAGAACGACTTCCCGCTGACCAACGCCCGGAGCCTGTTTAGCGCGGCGGATTTCGCGCTGTTGTATCCCACCACCCAGGATTCCATAGACCCCATTATCCCGGTGGGCACGCCCTTGTACCTGCACAAGGATACGCCGGGGATCCGCCTGCACCTGCCGGCCCACGTGGATACCGCGTATATGATGACCAAGGGGGGACCGCTGCCCTATGACTTCTGGAAAGCGGACCGGGACGACGGTTCGAACAATTGGGCCGTGGCAGGTTCCCGGACGGCGAGCGGGGCGCCCATCCTTTGTAACGACCCCCACCTGGGGCTGAACCTGCCGTCGCTTTGGTACGAGCTGCAGATCCATACACCGGATATGAATGTCTACGGGGTATCCTTTCCTGGCTCGCCGGCGGTGATCATCGGGTTTAACGACTCCTGCGCCTTTGGCTTTACCAACGCCATGCGGGACGTCCGCGACTATTACGAAGTACAATTCAGGGATTATTCGCGCAAGGAATATTTATACAACGGCCAGTGGCTGCCCACCACCTTCCGGGTCGAGGACATCAAGGTGAAAGGCGCGCCTGACTTTATGGATACGGTGGCGTATACCGTCTGGGGGCCTGTCATGTACGACCCTTCATACCCGGACCCGCTCAACACGGGCCGGTATTATGCCTGCCGATGGACCGCACAGGATTCGAGCAACGAGCTCCTGGCCTTCCGCGACCTGGACCATGCGCATAACTATAACGACTACCTGGCGGCGATCCAAAACATCCACACGCCGGGGCAAAACTGTTTATTCGCCAGCACCGACGGGGACATTGCCATTTGGGACCAGGGGTCGTTCCCGGCCAAATGGTTCCGGCAGGGAGACTTTGTGATGCCGGGTACGGATTCTACCTACGCCTGGCAGGGGACCATTCCCCAGGTGGAGAACCCGCACATGGTCAACCCCGCCAGGGGCTATGTCTCCAGCGCCAACCAGATACCCGTCGACGTCAAATCTTATCCCTACTACCTGGGAGGAAACTATCCGCCCTATCGCGGGATCGCGATCAACCGGGAGCTGGATACCATGTCCCAGGCGACGCCGTCCGAAATGATGAACCTCCAGACCGACAACTATGATGTGTTTGCAGAAATGGCGCGGCCCCTTTTCCTGAAATACATCGATACCACGGCCATGGATCCCGGGGAGCTGGACTATTATCACGCCGTCAGGGATTGGAACCTGCGCAACGACGCCAGGGAAACGGCGCCCAGCATTTTCCACACCTGGTGGGACACCCTCAAAGAGGCGGTCTATGGTGACGAACTCGCCCAAACGACCCTGCCGTTGCTGATGCCTTATGATGAGACATTGGTGGAGGCCTTGCTCAAAGATTCCACCTATAAATTTGTGGACGACATCCGCACCCCTCAGACGGAAACGCTCCGGCAGATCGCCACCCTGGCTTGGAAAAAGGCCTATCCCGTGATGCTCCAGGCGGGCACGTCCAGTACCCTGAACTGGGCGGTGTTTAAGGATACCCATGTCGAACACCTGCTCCGCCTGGACGCCTTGAGCGACCTGCACCTGCCCATCGGCGGGGGGACCTACAGTATCAACGCCGCCAGACCGGACCACGGTCCCAGCTGGCGGATGGTGGTCGAACTGAGCAACCCCATCAAGGCCTATGGCGTTTACCCCGGTGGGCAAAGCGGGAACCCGGGGAGCATCTTTTATGACAACATGGTGATGCCCTGGGCAAAAGGCCAATACGATACCCTTTGGGTGATGAAGCCGGATCAACAGGCCGATCCCCGCATCCGCTGGACGCTTAATTTTTCAAAACCCTGACGATGAAGTTCCTGATCTCCTTTATACTGATCCTCCTCCTCAGCCTTGGCGCACAGATCTACCTCCCTTTCTGGTCGGTCGCCATTGTTGCCTTCGTCGTCAGCGCCCTGATTCCGCAAACGCCCTGGAAGGCCCTCCTGTGCGGCTTTGCCGCGGTCTTTGTGTTGTGGGCGGGGTTGGCGCTGTACCTGGACGAGGCTAATGACCACCTGCTGGCCAACCGCATCAGCCTGCTGGTGTTAAAGATGTCGTCCCCGCTGCTCCTGATCGCGGTGACGGGGTTTGTCGGGGGGCTCGTGGGGGCCATGGGGGCGCTCAGCGGGAGCTTTTTGCACCGCCAGCGCACGGCAGCATAGGCCTGTGGCTCCGGCGCGGCCCCGCACGCAGCGGCTCCACGCCGCGCCCTAGTCCGAAACGATCATGTAATTCCGTGGATAATGCAACGTCACCGTTTTCCCCTCGCGCAACAGCAGCATGAGATTCTGCCCATTGAGGGGCTCCTTTCCCTTGAGGGTATTGTCTTCGAAATACCCCGGATCCGTGACGATCAATCGCCCGTGTTTCCCGTCGAAGCGCAGCACAAAATTACGTAGGAATCCATACCCCAGTACCCCGCTGCAGGGATGACCTGGTTCCAGGTCTTTTTGCGTCACCCAGGTGATCCGCTGCCGGGCAATCTTTAATGTCTTTAGCCAAAGCACAACGGTGTCGGTCAACGGAAAATTGGTGGACTCCGCGACGGCGCGGTCGACTTGTACACCCGTGGTGCGGGCTCCGGGGTCGAGCAGGAAATCAAGGTCACCCGAATCGTTGACCCTTGCCTTGATAAATATGCGGTGGTCGGACGTATAAAAGGGCAGGATCACCATGTGCTGTCCGTGGGCAAAGGTGAGACCGGCCTTGGTTTGAGCCGTAATCGGTACGGTAGGGAGCAGGCCGATGGCCATGCTCATAAGGATGCTGGATCGCATGAGAAAATATACAAATAAAAGAATTACGTTGGGTGGATTTTAACAAATCGCAACTTACATTAGGGTTATGAGAATGTTGTTAGCCATCTGCTCCCTGTTTATCCTGCCCTTAGCTCTTCACGCCCAGATACTTTCGGGAACTGTCCGGGATTCCAGCGGCGCCGTTTTACCCTTTTCTACCTTGCTGATCAAAGGCACCACCCGGGGCGTGACCGCCAATGCCGAAGGACAGTATACCCTGCACCTTTCACCGGGGGCCTATACCGTTGTCTGTGAACACGTGGGTTATGCAAAGTCCGAAAAAAAAATTGACCTGTCTGCCGATCGTGTACTCGACTTTCAACTGACAACCCAACGGTTGAGCCTAAGCGAACTGATCATCAAAAGTACAGATGAAGACCCTGCCTATGGCATCATTCGTCATACGATTGCGCTGAGGACCATTCACCTCAAAGAGCTGGAATCGTTCCAGTGCATGGTCTATTCCAAAGGTAAGGCGGGTTTGTATGAGACCCCCAAAAGGTTTATGGGTAAGAAAATTCCTACAGACACCAACTACATCGGCAAAAATACCACGCTCTATATGTCGGAGGTGTACGCGCGTTATGCGGAATCTCCCCCCGACAAACAACGAGTGGAAGTCCTTTCTACAAAGGTCAGCGGACAAAGCAACGGGTACGGCGCGACCATTCCCTATATCGTGTCCTTTTACCAGAACATCATCGACCTGGGGAATTTGAATCCCCGGGGATTTGTCAGCCCCATTGCCGCGGGGGCGCTGCACTATTATAAGTACAAGCTCGTCGGTACCTATTTCGAAGACGGGCGGATGATCGACCAGATCAAGGTCACGCCGCGCCGGGCTTACGAACCCTGTTTTACGGGCACCATCAACATCGTGGACGGTTTGTGGCGGATCCATTCCACGGACCTGGTACTGCTGAAGACCGCCCAGCTCCAGTTGCTCGATACTTTTCACATGCAGCAATTGTATGCGCCGCTGGACAACGGCCTGGCAGGAGACACGGGCGCCTGGGTGATGCGCAGCCAGGTCGGCCAGTTTGCCTTTAACCTTTTTGGTTTTGCGGGGGGCGGCAGCGTCGCCAATATCTATTCCGATTTCGAGCTTCATCCAGGGCTGCCAAAAGATTATTTCGGAAACGCCACCCTCCAGTACGATAAAGGCTCCAACAAAAAGACGGCGGATTACTGGGACAGCATCCGGCCGGTCCCCCTGACAGCAGCGGAAGCCTGGGACTATCATAAGAAAGACAGCCTCGAAAAGATCCAGTCGACGCCCCGGTACATGGACTCGGTCGACAAGGCCAACAACAAGATCACACCCCTGGGTTTATTCCTGACGGGGATCAACATCTCGCACCAGCGGTCCAAGGTGACCATGAGCGTGCCGCCCCTGACGACCGCCTTTGGGTTTAATACGGTGGAAGGCTGGTACGGCCACCTCAACCTCGGCTATGAAAAACGCTTTGGGGACCACCAGGCCCTGGAGCTTCACCCCGACATCCGCTACGGCTTTGCCAACCGTACCTGGGGCGGGAGCCTGGAAGCACGATACCGGTTTAACGTAAAGTATGCGTCCGAACTAACGGTGGCGGGTGGCCGTACCACTTTCCAATACGACAACGCGGACCCGATCACGCCCCAGTTGAACACCGCCTATACCTTGTTCGACGTGGCCAATTATATGAAGATCTACGAAGCGTCTTTCGGCCGGTTGCAGTATGCAAAAGACCTGGGCAAAACAGGGCTCAACCTGGTCTTGGGCGGTGAGTTCCAGGACCGGAGCCCGCTGACCAACACCGACACGTCGACCTACTGGGTCAAGGGGTCGGGCAAACCCGGGTTTACCCCCAACTATCCCGCGTCTGCAGGCCCCATAGCGCCGAACAAGGCCCTGTCGTTCACGGCGACCCTCAACTGGCACCCGGGGATGAAGTACATCGAATATCCCGAATCCCTCGTCCCCCTCGGATCCAAATATCCCATCTTCACCCTGAGCTATACAAAGGGCGTGTCCGGCCCCCTGGGTAGCACCGCCGACTACGACAAATGGCGGTTGTCCATCCACGACAACATCAACTTCCGGATCGGCGGACTTTTCAAGTACAACCTCGCCATCGGCGGATTTTTAAACGACAGAAACGTCGCCTTCCAGGACGACGACCACTTCCAGGGCAACCTCACGCTGGCCGCCTCGCCCTACATGAATAACTTTCAGTTGCTGCCGTATTATGCCTACAGCAATACCGACCGTTTCTATGCCGAGGGGCACGTCGAGCACCACTTTGCCGGGTTGCTGACCAACAAGATCCCGCTTTTCCGCCAGCTCGACTGGTACCTCGTCGGGGGGGTGAACTACCTCTATCTTTCTGACGGGCGAATCTATACTGAGGTCTCCGCCGGGCTCGAAAATATCCTCAACATCTTGCGGGTCGATTACCTATGGGGCTTGCCCAACAATGGGCCGCAGCTCACGGGGCTCCGGATCGGGGTGAAGATCGGGCCGTAAGTTGGGCATTGCGTCGGGCCCTGCGGACGGGACTCGCGTCGGGCAGGCACCCGGGCCGCGCGCGGGCGAGCCCGCGGCAAGCGCCGCCGCAAGCGGTTTTTTCGTAATTTTGCGCCCATGGCGCTCCTCCACAACAGGGTTTCGAAGGCGGAAATGAAGGACAAGTTGTTTGCGGAAACGGAACCGCGGACCACGTTCTCATTTTATCGCTACCTGGACATCGCCGAACCGGTCGCTTTCCGGGACGAACTGTATATGGGGTTGGAAAAGCTGCGTGTATTTGGCCGTATCTATGTAGCCGCCGAAGGGATCAATGGCCAGGCGAGCGTACCCGCCTCCCGCCTGGAGGAATGCCGGGCTTTTTTATACGCCATCCCGGGGCTGGAGGATCTTCGGCTAAACGTGGCCGTTGAAGACGACGGCAAGTCCTTTTGGGTCCTGAAAATCAAGGTCAGGGATAAAATCGTCGCCGACGGCATCGAGGACCCCACCTTTTCGGTCAACCGTAAAGGGCACTATGTCAATGCCAAAGAATTTAACCGCCTGACGGCGGACCCTAACACCATCGTGGTGGACATGCGCAATCACTACGAATACGAAGTGGGGCATTTCGAGGGCGCCATAGAGGTGCCTTCCGATACTTTCCGGGAGCAGCTACCCATGGCCGTGGACCTGCTCAAAGGCCAGGAGGACAAGAACATCATCATGTACTGCACCGGTGGTATCCGTTGCGAAAAAGCCAGCGCCTGGATGCTCCACAATGGATTCCAAAACGTCTTCCACCTGGAAGGGGGGATCATCGAATACGCCAACAAAGCAAAGGAATGGGGCCTCGACAACCGTTTCCGGGGCAAAAACTTTGTTTTTGACAACCGGATGGGGGAGCGCATCGGTGGGGAAGTCATTGCCCATTGTCATCAATGCGGGGAACCCTGCGACACCCACGTCAACTGCGCCAACGACGGCTGTCACCTTCTTTTTATCCAGTGCCGGAGTTGCGCCGAAAAGTACAAAGGCTGTTGTAGCGAGACCTGCCGGGACGGCGCCTCCCTGGATACGGCCGCGCGCATGGAGAAGCCCTTGCATTTCAACAAGTCGAGGCATCGAAGCCTTGGGACGTAAGTCTGGCACGAAAATTTCAGCAAATTAAACGGTAGACTGTAGTACGCAGTCAAAACTGTAGCATTTAACCTCCTAACAGATGAGGGCCGCAGGTGCGGACCCTGCCTTGGGGAACATCAGTTTGATCACCCTCGTCAAGTGACGGGGGTGTTTTTTTGCTATCTTGCGCCCCATGAAACCACTGCTTGCAACCGTGCCTTTACTCCTATCCGTAAGCGCCATACTTGCCCAGTCCCATTTTCAACCCGGGAAAATATTGCCCAATACGGGCGACACCCTGTCGGGGTGGATCGACTACCAGGAATGGAGGGTCAATCCCCGTGAAATCACCTTCCGCACCACGCCCCAGGGTACGCCGGCGGAATACCGGGTGGCGGACCTCCGGTATGTGGAGGTGACGGGTTTTGACACCTACGAAAGGGCCGTCGTTACCAAAGATATGAGACCGATCCTGGAGGGGGACTTTGACAGCGGCAGCCGGGACTCCACGGCCACGGATACTGTTTTTTTGCGGACGCTGGTGCGCGGAAAGCACGTTTCCCTTTACGAATTGGTCGATACAAAGGCGCATTATTATGTCCGCACGCCCCAGGGGGATTTTACGGAGTTGATGTATAAGCGTTTTATGGCGGCGGATGGAACCCACATCCAGGAAGTGACGCAATACCGGAACCAGCTCGTCGAGGAGCTCCCTGACGGAGCCGAACCCAGCCTGGTCGCGCGGATAGACCGGTGTGGGTACAACGCAAAGAACCTGACGGAGGTGGTGTTGGCGTTGAACGGCGCGGGCAATATCACTTCCGTCAGCGCTACGGTGAAAAAATCAGGGACCGTGTTCCGCTTCCACGGCTCCGTGGCGGCCTATTCCAACGGTCTTTCCTTTTCGGGGACCAACGGAGACGACCCGGTGGGCGCTTCCTTTTCCCATACCGTGGTGCCCGCCGTATCCCTGGGGGTGGACCTGGTCCGGACCCGGAACAACGGGGACCTCGCGCTTCGCGTGGAAGCCGGGTACTGGCAGGCGACCTATACAGGTCACAAAACGGACGCCTTTGCCATGTATACATTTACCATGAAACAGGCCGTGATCAGCCCCGGTCTCGCCCTTTTGTACAGCTTTTACCGGACGGACAAACTTCGTCTATACGGTGCAGCGGCCCTGATATACAACCTGTCGGCGGGTACGCCGACGGACCAGGAGGACGTAAAACCGCTCGCGGGCGGCGGGACGCCCTATACCGAAAACGCGGCTACCGTCGAAAAGGTCTGGATGCAGCCGCAGCTTCGCGTCGGCGCCCAGTTGGCCAACAAGGTGGGCGTAGAGCTGGTGGGGGCGTTGCCCACGACGGTCAGGTCTTATGATTTTTTCAAGGGGGTGCTCAGCCAGTACGGCCTGAAGGTGAGCTATTATTTGAACGGAACGCACTAACGGAGAACGCCGGCGACGGCTTCATATACCGCTTCGTCGCTCCACGGTTCCGGCCGGAACGGAAGCCCGATCACCTTTTCATACAACGCGATATAACGGTTGCTGATGGTGTCGACCCATTCGTCGGTCATGGTGGGGACGGTCTGGCCTTCCTTGCCCATGAAATTGTTAGCGATGAGCCACTCCCGTACGAATTCCTTTGACAGTTGCTGTTGGCGCTCCCCGGTTCGTTGGCGTTCCTCAAAACCGGCTGCGTAGAAATACCGGGAGGAGTCCGGCGTATGGACCTCGTCCATTAAATAGACGGTGTCGCCGATTTTGCCAAATTCATATTTGGTGTCGACGAGGATAAGGCCTTGACGGGCAGCAATCTCCTGGCCCCGGGCAAAAAGGGCGAGGGCGTACTTTTCAAGCTGGGCATAGTCTTTTTCGGGGACGATTCCCTGGCGGATAATTTCTTCCCGGGAGATGTCTTCATCGTGGCCGGCCTCGGCTTTAGTACTGGGAGTGATAATAGGGGAAGGAAAAGGATCGTTTTCCTTCATGCCCTCGGGCATGGATACCCCGCAAAGGGTGCGGTGTCCCGCCGAGTATGTTCTCCAGGCGTGACCGGTCAGGTTGCCCCGGACCACCATTTCCACGCGGAAGGGCGTACAGCGTTTTCCGACGGACACGGTGGGCGCGGGCGTGGACAGGAGCCAGTTGGGGCAGATGTCCCGGGTGGCTTCGAGCATATAGGCCGCGATCTGGTTCAAGACCTGGCCCTTGAAAGGAATAGGGCGGGGGAGGATCACGTCAAAAGCGGAAATACGGTCGGACGCCACCATGACCAACAGGTCCCCGTGGATCGTATACACGTCCCTGACCTTGCCCTTATAGAAGTTCGTTTGTCCTGGAAAACTAAATATAGCCATGCCGCAAACCTACGAGGAAAACCAAATAATATTCAAAAAAGCCACAAACATTGCTTATTTTTCTATGTACGTTCAATACCCAAATGCTTGTTTATGAGAAAGCTTGCCACCATCGTTGGAATTATTGCATGCATCGGATTATTGCCCGCGGCGGTTGCCGCACAAGGCGTCACCGTCAGCGGAACCATACACAGCGCGGCTTCCGGAGATGTCGTCCCGGCGGTCACGGTAACGGTGAAGGGTACCTCCGCGGGGACCTTTACGAGTGACAGGGGTTTTTTCCGGTTGACGGTGCCGGGTCATTTTCCCCTGACCCTGGTCATTTCTTCCGTTGGTTTTGCCACCAAGGAAATCCTGGTCACCTCTTCCGAACCTGTGGCGATCAACTTAGACATGGCTCCGACCCTGGGCCAGGAGGTCGTCGTTTCGGCGACCCGTGTTCCCGTAAAAATACTGGAGTCGCCGGTCTCGATCGAACGCCTCGGGCACGCGGATATCGTGGAGACACCGTCTGCCAGTTTTTATGACGCCCTGGGGCACCTCAACGGTGTGGACGTCGTCAATGCCTCCATGACCTTTACCAGCCTCGGCACGAGGGGGTTCAACAGCAGCGGGAACACCCGCATGAACCAGCTCACCGACGGGATGGACAACCAGGCCCCCGGTTTGAACTTCTCCGTGGGGAACATCGTCGGTCTGACCGAACTGGACGTGGACAACGTCGAATTGTTGTCGGGCGCCTCTTCCGCCCTGTATGGATCGGGCGGCATGAACGGCACCCTGCTCATCACCGGGAAAGATCCCTTTAAATACCAGGGGCTGAGCGTCCAGGTCAAACAAGGCGTCAACCACGTTGGGGACCCGGACGTCGGTGCCAAACCCTATTACGACTGGCAGATCCGGTATGCCCAGGCCTTCAACAACCGGTTTGCCTTTAAACTCTCGGGCCAATACATCGCCGGTACCGACTGGGAGGCCAACGACTATAGTAATTATTCCCAACAAGCGGGACATATCATCCCCGGTGACCGCAGCCTGTCCTCCTATAACGGGGTGAACTACTACGGGGACGAGATCAATTTTAACGTCAACCAGGCCATGCGGGCAAATGGCCTGGGGGCGCTAATCCCGGCCGGTCAGGACTCGATTGTCAGCCGCACGGGCTATCGTGAAAAGGACCTCGTCGACTACAATACGTTTAACCTGAAACTGGACGGGGTGCTGTCTTATAAAATCACCAACACCACGGTCGCCAGCGTGACGGCTTATTACGGTATTGCCAATACGGTCTATACGGGTTCCGATCGCTATGACCTCAAGAATGTAAAGATCGGGCAGTACAAGGCTGAGGTCAAGGGGCGTCATTTTTATGTGCGCGCTTATACCACCCAGGAAAATTCGGGGGACTCTTATAATGCCACCGTCATGGCCCAGCTCATCAACGAAAGCTGGTCGCCCACCAAGACCCAATGGGCGCCGACCTATATAAATACGTATGCCACGGAACTGGCCACCGGTCACAGCTACGCGGTGTCCCAGGCGGCTGCCCGTGCGGCGGCAGATGCCAACCGTTTGGTCCCCGGCTCTGCCGGTTGGGATGCGGCCTTCAACACGCTGAAGGGACGCGCCATCCCGCAAGGGGCCTTGTTTGTGGACCGGACCAACCTGTACGTTGCGGACGCCATGTACGACTTCGCTGACGTGTTCAAATGGGCCGACATCACCGTGGGCGCGACGTACAAACGCTATGTCCTCAACTCCAAAGGGACCCTGTTTGCGGACACGGCGGGCACCATTCCCATCAACGAGGAAGGCGCTTACGCCCAGATCCAGAAAGGCTTTTTCGACGACCTCCTTAAGATCACGGTGGCCGGGCGGTATGACAAAAACGAAAACTTCAAGGGCCGCTTTACCCCCCGGGTCACCGGGTTGATCAAGGTGGCCAAGGACCAGAACATCCGGTTGTCCTTCCAGACCGCCTACCGCTTCCCGTCCACCCAGAACCAATACATCGACCTCAATACGGGCCAGGCCCGGCTGATCGGCGGCCTGCCCCAGTTTGCCAACGCCTATAACATCAGCGGGGGCTATACCTTTGATACCGCCACCCTCAACCACTATGCCGCCGGTACGGGTCAACTCACTCCCTACAAGTACCAAACGTTCAAACCCGAAAGCGTGAACTCCTATGAACTCGGCTACAAGGGTGTGATCGACAACAAGCTCCTCATCGACCTGTTTGGTTTTTACGCCCAGTATACCAATTTCATCACCACCGCTGTCCTGGTGCAATATCCCAGCACCGCCCAGCAACAGATCCTGGAGATGGCCGTCAACAGCAATACAAAAGTCAATACCTACGGGAGCGGTTTGAGCCTGGATTACTTGTTGCCCAGTGGCTTTATCGCGGGCGGCAACGTCCTTTTCAACAAGCTCAGCAACGTACAGGCCGGGCTGGTGACGTTCTTCAACACACCCGAATGGAAATTCAACATTTCCCTGGCCAACTACACCATTGCCAAAAAGTTCGGCTTCAACGTCACCTACCGCTGGCAGGAAAAGACCCAAACCGAAAACACGTTCATCAGCGGGCCATTGCCGGAAATCGGCACCTGGGACGCCCAGGTCTCGATGAAGCTCCCGCAAATCCACAGCATGATCAAAATCGGGGGTACCAATATCTTTAACAAGTACTACGTCAATGAGCTGGGCGGGCCTTCCATCGGAGGACTCTACTACATCTCCTTTGGCTATAATGTATTCTAAAGATTAGGCCCAACCGCGCCGCGCGCGAAGTGGGGTGTCCGTTTTACTTCTTTTCCGCAGAAGACCCGAACGACGGCGGGCGCTTCTAACCTCTGCGGAAAAGAAGTAAAACGGACACCCCACTTCGCTGCAACACGGGTCGGTCTGATGACGGTAGGAGCAGTAAACCGGGTAGGTGGATCAGTGAAAACTACACGTTGAAGAGGAAGTGCATGATATCCCCATCCTCGACGACATAGCCTTTCCCCTGTACACCCAGTTTGCCATTGTCGCGGCAGGCCGCTTCGGAGCCGTATTTGATGAAATCGGCGTAGCGGATGACTTCCGCGCGGATAAAGCCTTTCTCGAAGTCGGTATGGATGACCCCTGCGGCCTGGGGGGCCAGCATACCGCGGGTGATGGTCCAGGCGCGGACTTCCTGGACGCCGGCGGTGAAATAGGTGATGAGGTGGAGCAGATGATAGGTGGATTTGATGAGGCGGGCGACACCGCTTTCGCTAAGGCCCATGTCTTCGAGGAACAACTGGCGGTCTTCAAAGTTTTCCATGACGGCGATCTCGCTTTCGATGGCGGCGCTGACGAGCAGGATTTCGGCTTGTTCGTCCTTGATGGCCTCCATGACGGCAGCGGTGTGTTTGTTGCCGCCCACGACAGACTTTTCGTCTACGTTGCAGACGTAGATCACGGGTTTGATCGTGAGTAAACCGAGTTCGCGCAGGTATTTCTCCTTGTCTTCGGGGCTCACCTCGTAGGCGCGGGCATTTTTCCCGGCCTCCAAAAACGCCTTCAGACCTGTGAGGATCTCGTAGGCACGGGCGGCTTCCTTGTCCCCGGCCTTGGCCTGCTTTTCGATCCGGGAGATCTTTTTGTCTACGCCGTCGAGGTCTTTGAGTTGGAGCTCGATGTCGATGATCTCCTTGTCGCGGACGGGGTTGACGCTCCCGTCGACGTGGATGACGTTGTCGTCGTCAAAACAGCGCAGGACGTGGATGATGGCGTCGGTATTGCGGATGTTGCCCAGGAACTGGTTCCCCAGGCCTTCACCCTTGCTGGCACCCTTGACAAGACCGGCGATGTCAACGATCTCCACGGTGGTGGGGACGACGCGTTGGGGTTTGACCAGGCGTTCGAGTTCGATCAACCGACCGTCGGGCACGGTGATGACGCCCACGTTGGGCTCGATCGTACAGAACGGGAAGTTTGCGGCCTGGGCCTTGGCGTTGCTCAACGCATTAAAAAGAGTCGATTTTCCCACGTTGGGCAACCCCACGATACCAGCTTGTAATGCCATAGAAGATAAAGTATTGCGCCGCAAAGGTACGATATTCTATATTTGCGCATGGCATTGAACATCGTTTGGTTCGCGTTTTTTGCCGTAGCCCTGGGGATCGCCTGTGTAAAGTTCGCGGTGACCGGGGACGCGGGGATTTTCAAGGTCTTGGGGGAGGGCGTCTTTGACGCGGCCAAAACCTCCATTACCGACGTGGCCATCCCGCTGGCGGGGGCGATGATCTTTTTCCTGGGCCTCCTCAACATCGGCGAAAAAGCGGGTATCGTACGAAGGCTGTCGCGCTTGCTGGGGCCCTTTTTCCAAAGACTATTCCCGGCCGTCCCCAAAGACCACCCGGCCACGGGCCACATGGTCATGAACTTTTCCGCCAACATGCTGGGCCTGGACAACGCGGCCACGCCCTTCGCGCTCAAGGCGATGGACAGCCTGCAAACATTGAACCCCGACAAGGATACCGCCAGCGACGCCCAGATCATGTTCCTGGTGTTGCATACCTCCGGGTTGACGTTGATCCCGCTGACGGCCATTGCCTTCCGGGCGTCCATGGGGTCTTTGCAGCCTGCGGCCATCTTTGTGCCCTGCGCCCTGGCCACGGTGTCGTCTACCATTATGAGCATCCTGGTGATGACCGTGGTGCAGCGAATCAAAATAGACTGGGTGCTGGCCCTGGGACTTCTCGCCCTGGCCGCTTTGGTGGCGGGTCTGCTCCTATTGGTGAACAGCATGGGCGAGGCCCAGCGCAACACCTTCTCCCAGGTCTCGGGGAACCTGCTGTTGCTGCTGCTCATCGTCGCCTTCCTGACGGCGGGCCTGATCAAAAAGGTCCCCCTTTTCGACGCCTTTATCGACGGTGCCAAAGACGGCTGGAACGTGGTGGTGCGGATCATGCCTTACCTGGTCGGCATGCTGGTGGGCATCCGGCTGTTCCGGGATTCGGGCGCCCTGGACTACGTGGTGCAGGGGATCACCTGGGTGGTGGCGAAAGCCGGGATCAATACGGACTTTACACCGGCGCTCCCGGTGGCGCTGATGCGCCCGTTTAGCGGCTCGGGGTCGCGGGGCATGATGCTGGACGTTATGAAACGATACAAACCCGATTCCTTCCCGGGCAGCCTCGCATCGATCATGCAGAACTCGGCCGAGACGACGTTCCTGATCATCGCCATGTATTTCGGGAGCGTGGGGATCAAAAAGGTCCGCTATGCGATATGGACGGGTCTCCTGGCGGATCTGCTCGGTGTGGTTTGCGCCATCGTGATTGCGTATATCTTTTTCCATACCTAAAAAACATCTTTTTGAAAAAGCAGGAGTTGCGGCTCATTACATGGTCTATCATCCTCGCGACGCTGATCTGCGGGTTGAAATTCTATACGTATTACCTGTCGCGGTCGGTGGTCATCCTCTCGGATGCCCTGGAGTCGATCATCAATGTCGTGACGGGTCTGTTCGCCTTTTACAGCATCCGGCTGAGCGCGCGCCCAAGCGACGCCAACCATCCCTACGGTCACGGAAAAATTGAATTTTTCTCCATCGCCTTTGAAGGCACGATGATCGCGTTTGCGGGCGTAGGGATTGTCTATTCGGCCGTCATACACTATATCCATCCGCAGCCGCTGAACGACCTGCACGCGGCCCTGGGTTTGGTGGCCCTGAGCGGCGCGGCCAATGCGTTGATCGGCTGGTGGCTGGTCAAACGCGGCAAAAAACTCGAATCCCTGACCCTGGAAGGGAACGGCCGGCACATCCTGAGCGACAGCTATTCCAGCGTGGGCGTGCTGATTGCCGTGGGGATCATCACGGTCTCGGGGTGGGTATGGGTCGACCCCCTGGCTTCGATCATTGCCGGGTTACTCATCCTTGTAAGCGGTTACCGCCTGTTGCGCAAATCGGTCTCGGGGCTGATGGACGAAAATGACCTGGGCGTGGTCGACGAGGTGGTGGCCATCCTGTCCAGGCATCGGGAACCCGCGTGGATCGACATCCACAACATGCGCGTACAGCGCTTCGGCACCCACTACCACATCGACTGCCACGTCACGCTTCCCTATTACTATACCCTGGAAACCGTACACGACCTCATCTCGCGGCTGGCGAAAATCGTCAACGACAACTTCACCAAAGGGGAGGTCGAGTTCTTTATCCACGCCGACCCTTGTCTGCCCGAGTGCTGTCACTACTGCACCGTCGAAAACTGCCCCGCCCGGAAGGAGCCCTACAACCTGCACATCGAATGGAGCCGGAAAAACGTGCTGCCCAACCGGAAGCACTACCTGGAAAATGCTACCTTTGGCGGCTGATGATCTGGCAACCGGATACATGCGTCATCGTTCCCACTTATAACAATGCGGCGACCTTAGGGGATGTGCTCCGGGGCTTGCTGACCCATACCCCGCACATCCTTGTGGTCAACGACGGGTCGACGGACGACACGGCGCACCTCCTGGAAGCGTTCCCGGACGTAGCCCTGGTCAGCTATCCGCGCAACCGGGGCAAAGGGTGGGCGATCCGCCAGGGGTTTGCAAAAGCCCGGGACTTAGGCTACCGGTACGCCATCACCATCGATTCGGACGGACAGCACTTCGCGCGCGACCTGGAGACATTTGCAACGGCATCAAAAAGCCACCCGGACGCGCTCCTTATCGGCGCGAGGAATATGGCCAATGCCGGCCAGCCGGGGGCCAGCAGCTTCGGGAACCGGTTTTCCAATTTTTGGTTCCGTATCGAGACGGGCCGGCGTTGCCCGGACACGCAGTCGGGCTACCGGTTGTACCCGCTGGAAAGGCTGCAAGGCCTGACATGGTGGACGCGCCGGTATGAATTTGAAGTGGAAGTCCTCGTCCGCGCCGCCTGGAAAGGCATCCCGGTCATCGCCGTCCCCGTCAGCGTGTGTTACCCGGAAAACCGGGTGACCCACTTCCGGCCTTTCAAAGACTTTGCCCGCATCAGCGTCCTCAACGCTATGCTGGTGCTGATCATGATATTCACCTTTAAATGGGTACGATTTTGAGTGAGATTGTTATCACCGGGATGGGCATCACGACGGCCCTCGGCCGCGGTGTCGCCGCGAACCGCGCGGCGCTGCTGGAGGAGCGATCGGGGATCGGTCAACTGGAGCTTTTTCCTACCAAATACGCCGGTGTGTTGCCCTGCGCCGAAATAAAAGAACCCACCGCCGCGCTGGCGGAGCGCCTGAACGCCCGCGAACGCGGCGTCACCCGGACCTCGCTGCTGGCGCTGGATGCGTTCGAGGAAGCGTGCGCGGACGCGGGTATCGATCGTTTTAAAAACGTGTCCCTGGTGTGCGGCACGACCGTAGGCGGTATGTGTCTGACCGACGAGCTCTACGAGGACGCCAATATGCGGACAAAGGATTCCGCGTACCTGACCAGCTATGACTGCGGCTCCGTCGCCCTGTACCTCCAGGAACGGTTTGGGTTGGGCGGGGTGATCAATTCCCTGAACACCGCCTGCTCCTCCTCCGCGAATGCCTTGGCCTTCGGGGCACGGCTGCTCCGGCAGGGACGCGCCAAAAAGGTCATCGCCGGCGGTACGGACGCCCTTGCCAAGTTTACCATCAACGGGTTTAACGCCCTCCACATCCTCTCCCCCGAACCCTGTACGCCCTTCGACGGCGACCGCAAAGGGCTCAACCTCGGCGAAGGCGCGGCCTTTCTCGTCCTGGAAAGGGCGGAAGACGCCGGGGACAAAAAGGTATACGCCCGGCTGACGGGGTGGGGGAACAGCAACGACGCCTTTCACCCGTCGTCGCTGTCCGAAGAGGGAGACGGCCCCTTCCTCGCCATGGAAGCCGCGTTGCAAAAGGCGGGGCTCCAGCCCGCGGACATCAGTTATATCAACGCCCATGGGACCGCTACCGAAAACAATGATGAAGTGGAAAGCCGTGCGATGATAAGGCTCTTCGGACAGGTTCCGGCTTTTGCGTCCACCAAGGCCTATACCGGGCATACGCTGGGTGCCGCGGGTGCCGTCGAAGCAATCTATAGCGTGTTAAGCCTGCTCCACGGGGAAGCGTATCCCAACCTCCGGTTCGCCAACGGTTCCCTGGAACCCTTGACAACCCTGCGCACCGCCCCCCTGGAACACGTCATGTCCAACTCCTTTGGCTTTGGCGGTAATTGCTCGTCCCTCATCTTTTCAAAAGCCTGACATGCTGTATCTCCATCAATCTTGTTGCATATCCCCCCAACGGGCTGACGACCTGGACACCCTGCAGCCCTCCAGGGACAACCAGCTCTTTGTGATCGAACCCCCGTACCCCGGTATTCCCCCCGGCCTGCTGAGGCGGATGGGCAAGGCCGTAAAAATCAGCGTGGGCGCCGCGCTCCCTTTGTTGCAAGACCCCGTGGACGGCATCATCATCGGCACCGGGAACGGGGGACTGGAAGATTGCGTCAAGTTTCTCGACCAGATCGTCCAATACGAGGAAGGCATGCTGACCCCCGCCAATTTCGTGCAAAGCACCGCCAACGCCATGGCCTCCCAGATCAGCCTCCTCAGCCGGAACAAAGGGTACAACATCACCCACGTCCACCGCGGCCTGGCCTTTGAGCAGGCCCTGCTGGACGCCATGCTTTTTGCGGAAGAAGTGCCGGACAAATATTTTTTACTGGGCGGCGCCGACGAGATTTCCAGCTACAACAACAATATCGAGATGCTGTCCGGTGCTTTCAAACAGGAACCCGTTTCCAACACGGCGTTGTACGACAGCACGACACCCGGCTCCCTCGCCGGGGAAAGCGCCGCGCTTTTCCGCGTCAGCGGCGTCCCTTCGCGCATCGCTATCCGGGAGCTCGTGACCTTCCATACGCGGGATACCGGCATGGTGCTCAACCGTCTTTTGTCCTTCGACCCCCCGGATCTTTTGCTCACCGGCGAAAACGGCGACGCCCGCCTGAAACCCCTCTACGAAACCGTTGAATCGGCCCTGGGCGCCCCCGTTGCCCGTTTCAAACATCAGACCGGCGAACACCCCACCGCTGTCGCCGCCGGGTTGTGGCTCGCGCAACAAATTATTGAAAAACAACACGTTCCGTCGCACATGGTGAAAAGCCCCGGGACCGCGCCGGCCAGCATCCTCCTCTACAACACCTATAAAGGAGTTCAACATTCCTTCATTTTGATTTCTACAGTGAATGATTAATTTTGTGAGCAATTAATTGCTTCCATGATGAAATCACTCTTATTCCTGGTGTGCACGCTGGCCTTTGTCGCCGTGTCCGCCCAAAAGGTTAAGCTCATCGAAGGAGACCTTTCCGCGCTCAAAGGCGCCACCTCCATCAACACCCGGTTTGTCTACGAAAACATCACCATCGGCAAAAACGAGGAGAAAGAATCCGACTACATCACCCGCCGCCGTTCGGAAATCAACGCCAAAACCCCCGGCAAGGGCGACAGCTGGGCCGAGGACTGGGTCAACGACCGCAAAAACCGCTACGAACCCCGGTTCAACGACGTCTTTAATAAGGAATCCGGGATGACCGTCGACCCGAACGCGAAATATACCATCCTATTTAAGACCATGAACGTCGAACCCGGTTTCAAATCCCCCATGGGTTTTGGGAACAAGGACGCCGAGGTGTCCGGCGAAGCCTGGATCGTGGAAACCGCCGATCCAAGCCACGTCGTGGCCAGGTTGTCCGTGATGAATGCCCCCGGTCGCATGATGATGGCGGATTTCAACGAAAGTATCCGGATAGGGGAGTCATACGCCATGGCGGCCAGGGGGGTGGCCAGATTTATCAAAAAAGCCTGACGTTTACCGGGTTTTGAACGTGGCGGTGTATTTGAAGTACACCGTGTCCCCGCTATACAGCCTCGCGACGACCTTCCCGTTTTCGTGACGGACTTCCGCTTCGACGCTCGCGGTCTCCCGCGGATCGATCATCCTCAGGAACTTCGCCGCGTCCGCGTGCGTTAAGCGCGTGGGCGTCCCCAACACATATTTTTCCACCAATTCCTTTACGATCTGCATCATACACACCCCCGGGACCACGGGCTGCCCCGGGAAATGCCCTTCGAAAATCCGGTGGGCCGGGTCAAAGACCAGGGTGGCCTGGAGCAAACCGTCCGTTAATTGATGGGCCGATACCCGGTAAAAATCGTCCATAAGGGTCATGAGGGAATGCGTTTTAAGGCTATCGTAAAGGGTATCTTTTTGACCAGGAGCTTTATGTGGTGGACGATGCTGACGCTGTCCGGTACCCCTTCCCGGTAGTCCATCATCCAGGCGGTGACGACCGCCCGCCTTTTGGAGGCCTTTTCTATCCGGTCCAGCCGTGTACACGCGCTGTCGGTGATGTAATAATTGGTTCCTTTTTCCTGGGGAAAAGCATAAAACAGTTCGTGGCCTTTGGTTAGGACCCGTCCTTGTGTTGTATGTTTTAAAAGCACCAGCTCAAAATCCTTCCGGAGCGTCTTGATCAGCGCCTTTTTATTCATTTGGTCGATGATGTGATGGACCGTAAACGTCCCGTCCGCCGCAAACGCAAAATCGAAAAAAGTCAACCCCGTTTCGCTCGTAAAGACCACCCGGGTGCTGCTGTCCGGCATGGCCTTCAGGACCAGCAGCCCGCTCAGCGGATGGTTGTCCGCGTCCACTTCCGTTTTATAGAGGGCTGTGCCCAGGGCGGGTTTGAACCGCTGGATACAGGCGGGGTCGCCTGACGCGGGTTTCAGGCCGCGGTAGGCGGAGGTGCAGGAGGCGGCCACGGTCCACAGGGCGGCCGCGCCCCAAACCGCGCTCTTCGCGCGCCTAATGAAGACTGAACTGCGCATCGGAAATTGGCACATTCAATTCTTTATTCGAAAACGTGATCACCGTATTATCCCCCGACGGCTCCAACATCCGGATCCGGTTCGCCGTAAAGTCCTTTTTATCCAGTACCACGCTCACAGTCTGAAAAAGGTCCTTCAGGTTTTTGGACACCGGTGTCAGCTCGACCAGGTAGGTCTGCTCCCCCTCAAACACCCGGACCTTGAAATCCGGGTTGCTCAATTCCGTCCCCCGGACGCAATCGACCACAAGCTGGTTGATCTGCCCAAACAGCTTATTCGACTTCGCCGACACCGAATTCTCCTTTTGCCCGTCCCGGATATACACATGGCTGTTCGCCAGGATCATCAGGTATTGAAACGGCTGGGTATATTCCATCCGCACATTGTCCGGCCGCCGGAAGCAAAACTTCCCTTTCGAAACGATCTTTTCGCTCAAGACACTCAGGTTCTTTTCCTGGACAAAATCCGCCTTCAAACTCGTGTTCTTTTGAGACGCCTCCGCAAACCGGGTTTTAAAAGGACCGTTGTCCGCCACCAGGGAATAGCCCGGGTACTGGGCGCGTACGCTTTGGGTTGCTGTGATGCATAAAAGCATGATCATCTTACGCATAGGGAGTCAAATTGCACATTTTATCCAAGCTCGTGAAGGTATAACCTTTCGATTTTATCTGGTCGATCAGACCCGGTAGCATCGTCAGGGTCGACCGGCTTGTATCATGGAAAAGAAGGATCGAACCCGGTTTGAGTTTTTTGGACACCCTTTGGTCCAGGGCTTTGGGGTCGTTAATCACCGTATCCAGCGACCGCACATTCCAGCCGATGGGCGTAACCCCCTCTTTTCTGATCGCCCGGGCCAGGTTGGGGTTGGTCACCCCGTAAGGCGGGCGAAACAACCGGGGTGTCACCCCCAGGATTTCCCGGACTTTTGCGTTCATTGCCCTCAGATCCGCGCGCATCTTCCTCGTACTAAACAGGTCGAACAGCACATGGTGGCTGTCGGAATGGTTCCCAATAAGGTGCCCCCCGTCGTATATTTTCCGCACCAGGTCCTCGCGGCCGGGTATGTTTTTGCCAATGAGGAAAAAGGTGGCTGTCACTCCTTTTTCCGCCAATACCTCCAGGATTTCCGGGGTATACTGCTCCATCGGCCCGTCATCAAAGGTCAGGACGACCTCCTTTTTCTCTTTCGGACCCCGGCAGATCACCTTGATGTAAAAATTGGACCCGATATGATAGCTCCCCCAAAACAGCGGCAGCGTAAACAGCACCCCCCACACCACATAGCCATACCATGGGGCTCGTTCGTAGATCAGCGCCGCCAGCACCGCCAAAAAAACGATTCGTGTGGTTTTTAGGGTCAACATTTTTTTACAAGGAAAAGAGAGTGGTGGATATCCAGGTAATTGTTGTAAACGAGGACACTGTGGGCCCCCGCTTTGACTTTTTCTGTAGCTAACCAAAGGCCAAATGCGGAGGCCGTGGGGTAGTCGCCGCAGCGGTGGCGGAACGGCTCCGCCGCCGGGAGCTGTTGGGTGGTGCTACCGGCGCGGCCCGTCCCGGCGCTCAGCCCTTCGCCCGGCACTTGGTCGCCCAAGACCATATCAATGTCACCCGGGTGCCGCTTCAAAAATGCGTTTATATGCTCTGCCGGGTCCTCCGGCCGGTAAAACGTATCCATCCCCTCCAGGCAAATCCCGCTCCCCGGCTCCCGATCCAGCAAAAAGAATACTGCCCCTTCTCCATTGATCCTCCCGCTCCTATAAAGGCCAAATCGACTTAAAATCGAATGCGACGTATCGGTGATTTCGTCCACACCCCCCACCAGGACCGTCTTTGCCGCGCCCTCCTGTAACAACATCATCCCATCCAACAATGCGTGCTCAAAAGAAAACCCCCGATGGACAAACGTATTGTTGTACGCGTGACACTGAAGCATCAGGGCGATCTGCGCCCCCACCGTATTATGGGTAGACTGTATAAAGGCAGTAGGTGTCAGCATTTCCTCCCGGTTTTCCACCATCCGCCTTAGAAAGACGGTGGTGTCTTCGAGACAGCCGTAGGCGGTGCCGGTGAGGATGGCGTCGGGGCCGCCCCCTGGGCTTGCCGTCGTGCTGCCCGTTGCCGGGCTCGCCGTCGCGCCACCCGCTGCCGGGCTCGCCGTCGCGCCGCCCGTTGCCGGGCTCGCCGTCGCGCCGCCCGCTGCTGGGCTTGCCGTCGTGCTGCCCGTTGCCGGGCTCGCCGTCGCGCCGCCCGCTGCCGGGCTCGCCGGTGGGGCGCCCCCCGGGCTCCAAAGCCCCGCGCCTTCCAGGCATTCCAGGGCCGCCGCCACCCCCATCCGGATGACCCGGCTCATCCGCCGGATCGCTTTGGGGTCGATCAGGCGGGCATAGTCGGGCTCGACGGCGCGGAGGCGCTGATCCGCAGGCGCCGGCGCGCCCTGCCGCAGCCGCCCGCCGGCCGCCCCACCCAGGGGCGAAACAATCCCCGCAGACCGGATATAAACCTTTTCATTCATGTGTGCGAAAAGATAAGGGAGGTACAATTCCCCCCAAAACCAAACGAATTGGACAATACGTGCCGGATGTGGGCTCCCTTGCTAAACTGCGTCGCCGGAACAAAGGGCAACTCCTTCATGGGTGTTTGCAACCGGAGGTTGGGGTAGACATATCCCCCCTGGAGCGACAACACCGAAAAGACGGCTTCGATCCCACCGCTGCCCCCCAAAGTATGCCCCGTAAACGACTTTGTCGAGCTCAGGGGCGGATAATGGGGGTCAAAAAGGGTTTTGACCGCGGTCCCTTCTGCAATGTCGTTGTTTTGCGTACCGGTGCCGTGGAGGTTGATGTACCCAATGTCGCTGGGTGAGAGGCCCGCCTTTTCCAGGGCACCCTTCATCGCCAGGTAAGAACCCGTTCCCCCCGGGGAGGATGCGGTTTGGTGATAGGCGTCGTTGGCGTTGGCATAACCGCTCAGGGTCGCCAGGGGGCGTGTATGCGCCGCCGCTTTTTCGGAGACAAGGACCACGTATCCCGCGCCCTCGCCGAGGTTCAACCCCTTCCGGTTTTCGTCCATCGGATGACAGGGCTCCTTGTCAAGGATCATCAGCGTATTAAAGCCGTTCAGCGTAAACCGGGACAGCGCATCCGCCCCCCCGGCCACCACGACATCCAGAAATCCGTGCCGGATCAACCGGGCCCCCATAAAAATGGCGTTCGCCGAAGATGAACAGGCCGTGCTGACCGTGCTCACATAATGGCGTATGCCCAACAGGTCAGCCACCATTTCTGTAACGGCCCCACATTCGTGGTGGACGACGTCCCGGAGGCGGCCGCTCCGCGGGTCCTTTAAAAAGCGGGGGTAGAAATCCTCCGTGAGGTCCATGCCGCCGACGGTATTGGCGGAGACGAGGCCGATGCGGAGGCCGCCCCAGTCGGGCGAGCCGCTCTTGGCCGCGCCGCGCGAAGCGCCCGCCCCACGGCCAGTCGCGCCGCGCGAGGCGGCCGCGGTGCGCGAAGCACCGGTGCCCGCAGCGGGCGCGCCACCCGGGGCTACGCCGCGCGAAGCGCCACCAGCCCCCGCACCGCCCGGCGCGAACCCCGCCTGCGCCAGCGCCTCTCGCACCGCAATAGCGCTGAGCAACGCCGTACGCGGCGCCCGGGGCGACAAGCCCGACATCGCGGCCAGCGCCTCGTTGGTGTGCGGGATCTCGGCCACGGGCAACGTGTCCCGGTGGGCGGACACCAGCCGCCGCATGGGCCCGATGCCCGCCGCACCGGCTTCCAGTGCTCCGAGGCACTGGGAAAGGTCGTCGCCGATCGACGAAATGACCCCGAGGCCGGTAATAAAAACGGGCGCGTCCATTATGCTTTTTGATGATCCTTGATGTACTGGGCCATGGTCCGGACGGTCCGGAAAACATTCGGACCTTCTTCGGCACTGGCCAGGCGGATTTTGTATTCCTGCTGGAGCAGGACGATGAGTTCGAGGGCGTCTATGGAATCGAGCCCCAGGCCTTCTACGAACAACGGCTCGTCGTCTCCTATGTTCTCCGGTTGGAGGTCTTTCAAGTTCAACTGCGCAATGATCTGTCGCTTCAGATCGGCCATCAACTGGTCCATGTATACATTTTGTTTAGGTTGTCGGCGGTAAAGGACTGTTCTCCGGTTTTTTCCACGAGGGCAAGGGCGGCGTCATAAGTCGCGCCCAGCACGTCCACCCAGCCGCAAATGCAAGCCTGGATGGCGCCTTCGTCCAGCAAACCGTCGACATATTGTTGAATAAAAGTAGTATCGAATTCCTTGAATACAAAAAAAGCATTTTCACCCTTAAACCCATGCCGGATGCAGATCTCACCGATCACTATGTTAGGGAGGGTGTACACGAAAAGCGCGGGGCTGGGCATGTCGGACACCGTCTTGAAATAACGCCGGTCGGTGTCGAGGCTGGCGTTGGCGTTGCATAGGACGAGCCCGACGTCTTCGGGGCCATAGGCGCCGGCAAATGCGGCGCCGCCCACGCCGGGCAGCCCTCGGGCGGGCGCCGGGGCGCCGCTGCCGGGCGGCGAGCCCCCCGCGGCAGGGCCGCCGAAAAGCGGCGAGCCCCCCAGCAGGACCTCCGTCGCCAGAAACCCCAACTGGCTAAGGGTATCCATCTTATAAAACTTCGGATACGAAATGCCCTCCGCCGCATACACCCCCTCCAGAAACGCCTTTGGCGTGTCCGCGGCCATCTCGTGGAGCAAGCGGCCGTTTGCCAGCACCTTACCCCCCCGGATCACACAACTCCTCGTGATAAAAGCGTTACTCAACGGCGGTCTTTTTGCGGTGGGTGTCCCTGAATTGGATGATCGCTTCCAGCTTATACAGGGCGGTCGCGTGGTTTTTTACATAGGGGTTCTCCAGGTCCCAGACATAGCCGGCGAGGACGGAACAGATCTGACTTTTGACGAGGGGGTCTTGGTCGTCTGCAAAAAATATAGTGTCGAGCACGCCCTCGTACCATGTATTGACATAGGTGCGGAATGTGTTCACGCCTTGCATCATGGGTTCGGTATATTCCTTTGTCCAGTCAACGGTCTCACCCCGGAGCGTCCGGATAACGAGGTGGGCGGCCATCTGGCTGGACACAGTGGCCAGCGTTACCCCGGAGGAAAAGACGGGGTCCAGGAACTCGGTCACGTTCCCGGTCAGCACGAACCCATCCCCGAAAAAGCGGTCCGTCGTGCTGGACCAGGACTGGAGCGTGCGGGGTTCCCAGATGAAGTCCACGCCTTCCAGGCGGGACGCGATATAAGGCTGAGACGCGATCAGCGCACGCATGAGGGCGTCAGGGCTGGGTGCGGCGCCATTCTCGGCCAGGGCGCCGGCTGCGTCGGCGCCCTGTGCGCCCTGACCGGCCGCGCCGCCTGTTGCGCCAGCCGCCATGCGGTCGAAAAACGCCGGGTCGCCCACAAACCCAACGGAGGTATTCCCGTTGGAAAACGGTATAATCCAAATCCAAACCCCATGCTCATGCACCACAATCGTGATCCGGTTAGGCTCATCGGCGGCGGCCCGCCGGGGGTCCTTGAGGTGGCAGAACATCGCCTTCCGGGGCGGCAGGCTGGACGGCTTGTCCAACCCGAACAAGCGTGGGATGACCCGCCCGTAACCGCTACCGTCGATGATAAACCGTGCGGAAATCACAGAAGACTCCCCGGAAGCATCCACAACAGTCGTCACCGAAGAGTGATCGGGCAAAAACTCGATCCCGGTAACGGTCGTCTCATAAGCCACCGGCACCCCCATGGACGCGACGGTATCCGCGAGGATCTTGTCAAACTCGGCACGCGGCACCTGCCAGGTCCAGGTCCAGCCGGGGGTAAACGCTTCGGCAAAGGAGTAGTCGCAGATCTTCCCGTTCTTCTCGAACTTGGCACCGCCTTTTTCCTGGAAACCGGCAGCGCGGACGGCGTCGAGGAATTTGGCTTCGTCGAGGGCTTCCATACAGCGGGGCAGGAGGCTTTCGCCGATGACGAAACGGGGAAAGGTTTGTTTTTCCACGATTTTTACGCTGTAGCCGGCCTGGTGGACGATGGAGGCGGCGACCGTACCGGCGGGGCCGGCTCCGATGACGAGGACGTCTACTTTTTCTTTGATCATATTTTCTTTTTACAGGAGAGCAAAGTATGGCTCAAACCGATGTGGTCGGTTTGCTGGGTGATCTCGAAACCGGCGGCCCGGACGCAGTCGGTAAAGACCTTGGAGTGGTACATCTGGCTGTTCCCGTTGGCGAGCGCGGTGAAATAAATCGAGGTTTGCTGGAGGCAAAAGGCGGCGGTCTCGAAACGCTGGAGGTCCCAAAAGGCTTCCAGGATGAGCACATACCCGTTGTCGTCGAGGGCCTGGTGACAGCGCTTCAGGATGGACACGATTTCATCCTCGGAAAAACAATCCAGAAACTGGCTCATCCAGATGGCGTCAAAACCCGTAGGAAAAGGCTGTGTTTCGTCGAGCAGGTTGGCCGGGTGGAAGGACACGCGGTCCTGGAGGCCGAGCTCGGCGATCCGGTTTTTGGCGACGTTGAGCTGGCCGGGCAGGTCCATGATCGTGACGTGTACGTCGGGCGCGTGCCTGGTGCTGGCGATCGCCCATTTCCCGGTATTGCCGCCGATGTCGAGGATGTTGCGGATCCCGTTTTTGTACACGGTTTTTAACACGGCGGGGAAAGCAGTATCGGAGAAAAAGTGGTCAAACGCAAACCAGCTTTTTTGTACCGGGGCGGGCAGCTGCGACAAACCTTCATAGATCGTGGGCCAGTTGCCAAAGACCTTCAGCCCCTCGGGCTTGCCGTTACGGATGCTGGCTTCGAGATCGTACAGGCCTTTGTAACACACATCCTGTACAAAATCCATGTTGACCTTTGTCAGGGGATCGTGCAGGATAAAGTGCCCGGTCTTTGTCAGGGTGTACCGTAGGTCGTTCAGGATCACGAGGCCGATCCCCAGACCGGATTCGAGCAGGACGCGGACGCCGTAACGGGGAAGGGTAGTCGCTTCCACGATCTCATCCTGTGTCAGTCCTTTGAGGCCGCTTTCCTCCACGGCCGTCAGGATGCCGGTATCCCTGAGGACCTTGGCCACCTGGAACACGACGGGGCCAAAAGCGATCCACTGGGCGAGGTCTTTTGACTCTAATGCTGTTTTGGTATCCTTTGTATAGAAGTTCATATTGTTTTTTCGAGGATCAGCGCCGCGTTACACCCCCCGAAACCGGAGGCTGTTTTCAAACAACGTTGCACGGGTAAATGAATAGGCGCGGCGGCCACGCGCAGGGGCACCACGGTGCCGGGTGACCGGTAGCCGGGGGTGCCGAGGATAAGGTTTTCCCGCAGGGACTGCATCGATATGATGGACTCGACCAAACCGGCGGCCCCCAACGTATGTCCATAAAACCCTTTCAGGCTGTTGACGGGGACACCGGCCAGTCCCGCGAGGGTCAGGGCCCGGGCCTCCATGTCGTCATTGTATAGCGTGGCGGTGCCGTGGGCGGAAATAAAGTCGACGGACCCGCCGGGCAGTGCCCTACGGATGGCCATGTACAATTCTTCCCCCGTGCGGGACGGCCCCGAAATATGATTGGCGTCATTGCTCACCGCGCCCCCCGCCAGGCGAATCCCGCCGGCGCGGACTGAAAGCACCACCGTTCCCGCGGCCTCGCCGAGGGTCACCCCCTGGCGCCCCGCGTCAAACGGGCGGCAGGGCTCGGGGCTAACGGCCTGGAATGACTGAAAACCGGAAAGGATAAACCGCGTGATGAGGTCGGCGCCGGCAACAACAGCATGGTCAAAGCGACCCGCACGGAGCAATCGCCGCGCGGTAATCATGGCCTCCACGCCGGAAATACAGGCGTGGGAGACAACCAGGGGCGGGGTAACAAACCCGAGGCGCGCGGCGATGCGGGAGGCGGAAGACGCCAGCGAAAAGACCGACGGATCGTCAACGCCACGCTCCAAAAGCCCGATATTTCCCTTGGTAGAGGAGAGTATAAAAACCAGCCGGGGGTCGGAAGGGTCGAGACCGGACTCAACGAGCGCAGCAGAAGCCGACGCAACGGCCAACTCCTCGAAGCCGATAGGCGAGTCGAACAGCGACGCATAAAACGGCGTCCGGGACATGTCCACCCGCTCGTGCAGACGGATGCCTGTCCGGCCGGAAGCGAGGGCGCGGAAGTTCTCTTCCGTCGACCCGCCCAAAGGGGACACAATATTGTCCGATAGTACAAAAACGTCACGCATCTTACATCAACCCGTGTTTGGTCTTCCACGCTTCATAAAAGGCCGGATTGGTGAGCTGCAGGGCGTTGGTATCCTTGTCCAGGAAAACCTGGACCGAGGACCCCGTGGCGACCAGCTCCCGGGTAACGGCATTGTATAGCCGGTACGAGAATTCGAGGCGGGCCGCGTCGCAGGGCTGGTAGAGTGTTTCCACGACCACGCTATCCCCGTACCGCAGCGCCCGCTTATAGTCACACTGGATGCTGACCACGGGAACCACGACGCCCTGCCGGTAAAAGTCCAGGTAGCGCAGCCCGTGGGTATTCCCAAAAGACTCCCTTCCGTCTTCGAAATAACGAATATAATGCCCGTGCCAAACGATGCCCAGAGGGTCGGCCTCATTAAAACGCACGACGATCTCCGTGCTGTCGGTTAGCTGTATTTCTTTTTCCATTCTTTATAAAAGCGGTCTTTGATCCCGTCGAGTATGTTGCGGATGCCCGCGGCCCAATAATTGCGTTCGCCAAAGGCTTCGCCGACTTTTCCTTCTACGCGCCTGGTAAAGAGAACCGTACGGGTGCCCATGTCGACAATCGTCGCCCAGGTCGTGACGCGTTTGCCGGTCTTGTCGAGGCCTTCGACAACCAGCAACACCCCGTACCCCGTGCGGTTACCCATGTTGAGCCCGCTCACGATCCGGCGGATATCGGCCTCTTTTAACCGGGTGGCGTCGTCGGAATTGGTCGAATGGAGGCTATCCACGGCAAGTTTACCATAATTTTCCTCCACCCCCGTAAAGTCGTGGTCCATGTTGACGTGGTGAAAAGCCTCGCCGACATTGTATCTTTTCACCTCCTTAACGATCAGGTTGTTGAGGGCGGGGAAAACATTGTTCGCCATGGCTTGCGGTGTGCTGGCAGGGTCGTTGATCCAGCGGGTCTGGCTGAAGTCGAGCCCCAGCCAAACGGTTTTGGCGGCTTCATTGGCAAAAAAGCCTTTGAGTGTCTGTGCGGGCGGTGCGCCGGTCTGTGCGCGAAGCGCGGTGACCGACAGGCTCAAGAGGCAAATAAACAGGATAGGCTTATTCATACGATGAAAATTTTCATTTCGCAAGAGCCTATAACCTTGTCTTTCCAATACGCCGTCCCCGTGACGCTCGTAGAATTGAACACCTGGTGTTTGACGGTGATGGTTGTGCGAATTTCCTCGCCCACCGCCGGCAATTCAAATATATCGAGTTGCTGCACCGCGCCGATATAGCCTATGGGCACGGGCCGCCCCTCCTTAATACACAGATACCCCGCCCGGGCCGCAGCGGTCTGGGCAATGTTTTCCACCAGGCCACTTTCCGACAGTACCCCGTCATAAACGAGGACGTGGTCCGCCGGCACTCGGAAAACCGAATAATCCTCTTCGGCAACGAATGCATCCACCAGCACGAAGGGGGGGCGCTGGGGAATCAGGTCCAATATGGGGATCATGGCTGCCAAAAATTAAAGTAATTATACCATTGTTGGGGATATTGCCGGACTTTTTTCTCCATACTGGCGGCAAAACCGGTCAGGATTTCCGAAAGTCCCCGGGCGCGGTCCGAAAAATCGTATGTGCGGGGCTCACTGGCGTAAAAGTGATAGTGCAACGGCCCTTCCTTTAGCGCGTACACGAAGGAAACGGGGACCTTAAAAGCGGCCGCGAGTTGGAAGGGGCCCAGGGGAAAACGGGCGGAGCCCCCCATAAAATCCGCGTGCAGGGTCTTAGCGCCCTCCACAAAACGGTCCGCGTGGATACATACCAGGTCGCCCGCCTTCAACGCATCCGACACCTCATAAATATGCGACAGGTCCTTTTTGAGGACAATGATGTGTGCGGTTCGTTCCCCCGTTACCTCCTGCATATAGGTCTTGATGCGTTCGTGCTCCCCGTCGTACATCAGGATGTGGATGCGCGTCTGGAGCCGCTGGAGGAGGTGGCCCGCGATCTCCCAGTTCCCGATGTGCGCGCTCAGCAGCAAACCTCCCTTGCCTTCCGCCGCCATGCGGTGAAGGTGTTCTTCTCCATCAAAGTCAAAAGTAAAACGGTGGGGGATACCGCCCATGAGGACGACCTTGTCGATCAGCGTCTGGCCGAATTGATAATAGTTCAAATAAAGACTTCGGAGCGACTTCAGGCGCCCGAAGTGGAGACGGTTCCGGTAGAACCCATACAAGACAGGTTTGGAAAAAACAAAGTACCACCCCGCCACCACCCGGAGCAGTCCATAAGCGGGACGCACCCCCATGGTCCGGAGAACCCAAACGAAGATGCGATACCCCAGGGGACTACCCTTGGATTTTCCTTCCCACGAAGGCACTATGGATGGACTTTGGAAATGATGTAATCATAAAAGTCCTGGAAGGTGTGGATACCCGTAAAGTCTTCGGGCTTTACCTTGAATGCAAAGTTATTTTCGATTACGACCACCAGGTCGATATAATCCAGGCTGTCCAGCTCCAGGACGTCTTTCAGGGTTCCGTCAGGGGTAATCCTGGCTGGGTCGACTTCAAATTCTTCCGACAGGAAATCGTTGATCTTGGTGATGATCTCTTGATGCGTATGGGTTGTTAAGCTACTCAATTATAAGGTTTTTGAACAATGAGTGATGAATTGGTACCCCCGAAGCCAAAGGAGTTTGACAAAAATACGTCTATATTTTTAGACCTCGTCTCTGTGACAATGTCCAATTTCGCGGAATCCTCATCGGGGTTTTCGAAGTTGATATTGGGCGCAAGAAAACCCTCCTGCATCATCAGCATACAGTACACAATTTCGCTTGCCCCGGCCATCCAGCATTCATGCCCTGTCATGGACTTGGTCGAACTGATGGGGACGCATTTTTCGCCAAAAACCTCGGCCAGTGCCTTGGCCTCGCTGGCGTCACCCGCGGGCGTGGAGGTGGCGTGCGCGTTGATATAGTCGATCTTGCCGGGATCGACCCCCGCGTCTTTCAGGGCGCGTCTCAGCGACCGCACCGGCCCTTCTACCGTGGGATTGGAAATGTGTTCCCCGTTGGAGGAAAACCCATACCCGATCACTTCGCCTAAAATGGTCGCGCCCCTTTTCCTGGCGGTTTCCCAGTTTTCCAAAATAACCGTGGCCGCGCCCCCGCTGGGGATCAGTCCGTCCCGGTCCCGGTCAAAGGGCCTGGACGCGCGGGTGGGCTCCGATTCCCGGACCGAAAAGGCGGACAGCGCGTCAAAGGTACCCATCGACAGGTAGTTGATTTCCTGGGCGCCGCCCGTGACCACGATGTCCTGGAGCCCCGTTTTTATAAAGTGATACCCGAGACCCACGGCATGAGACCCGCTGGCGCAGGCGGCGCTGATGGTGAAATTGACCCCTTTGAGCTTAAAGATCGTCGCCAGGTTCATCGTCACCGTGGAGTTCAATGTCTGGAAAACAGAGGCCGACCCTACCAGGGTCGTATCTTTTTTCAACCGCATCAGGTCGACGGCGTCGATCACCGGTTTGGCCGAGCTGTCATTCCCGTAAAGAATGCCGACTTCCTGACGAGCGATAAAGTCCTGCTCCAGCCCCGCCTGCTGCAAGGCTTCCAGGGTCGCCATATACGCATATTCCCCCTGTTCCGGCAACATCAACCGGGAACGCCTGTCCAGAAATTCTTTGAGATTGGGCTTGTCCACAAACCCGGTCAGGGCGGAGCGGTAACCGAATTCTTTGCGGACGGGGTCGAAGATAATCCCTGATTGGCCTTTATATAGTGAATCCCGGACCTCCCCACGATTTTTACCGATACACGAATAAATACCGAGGCCGGTGATGGCAACTCTGTTCATGGGCGAAAAATAGCGCAAAAAACCGAGATCCCGTTAACAAAAAGCCCCGCTGGACCGGCGGGACGGGGCACTCCTATGGTCCCGGCGACCATCCTCGTTCCCTGTCACCGCGTGGCCCGGCGGGGACCTTGCGATGTGCTGTTGCTAAAGTAGCGCGGGAACGCTGACTGTAGTAATAATTGGGGTGAACGACAGGATATTGTCGGTGAACGTCGCGTTATGGGGAGGCAACGCAGGGGCGGCACCACGGCGCGCCCGGCGCGCTAGGAGTACATCCCCCCATTGACATTGATGACCTCCGCGGTCAGATAGGACGCCCCTGGCGACGCCAGGAACGCCACCACATGGGCGATTTCTTCAGGATTCCCAAAGCGCCCCATGGGGATCAGCATTTTCATGTCCTTTTCCGACACCTTTTCGGTCATATCGGTTTTTATAAACCCGGGGGCGACCGCGTTGACGGTGATGTTGCGTTTGGCGACTTCCTGCGCGAGGGCCTTGGTGGCGCCGATGACGCCACCCTTGGCGGCGGAGTAGTTGGCCTGACCGGGTACGCCCTTCAGACCGGACAGGGAGACGATATTGATGATGCGCCCGTAGCGCTTCAGCAGCATGGGATTGATGACCAGCCGGGTGACAAAGAAAAACCCGTGGAGGCTGGCGTTGATGACGGAGTCCCACTGATCGTCCTTCATCCACATCATCAGCCCGTCGTCTTTAATCCCGGCGTTGTTGACAAGGACCTCGATAAAGTGATCGGGATGGCTTTCGATCCAGCCACCCAGAACGCTGGTGACCTCCTCTTTATTCCCCACGTCGAATTTCAGGATCTCCCCTGTGGCACCCGTCGCCCTGACCAACTCCAGCGTGTTCAAGGCCTCGGCCTCGTTAGACCGGTAGTTGATGAGGATATGGTGTCCTCCCTCGGCGGCGAGCTTGACGCAGATCGCGCGTCCGATCCCCCTGGAACCACCGGTGACGAGTGTACATTTCATATTCAAGCGTTGAACGTTATGCCCGCCGGGGATTCAGCCGCAAAGCGGTCTGCCATGCGTCTGAGGTCCTCGTATTTGGGCTGGTCTTCGATAAATTTCGGGAAAAGGTGGCGCAACTCCGTGTAGATCGCCTTTGTTTTGGCCGACAACCGCGACGCGGCATCCAGGTAGTCGATCGCCTGGAGGACGGTCATCATCTGGATGGCCAGGACTTCAAAGGAATTGTCGATGACCCGTTTTGTCATCAGGGCGGCGTTACACCCCATGCTCACGATGTCCTGGTTGTCGTTATTGTTGGGTATGCTGTGGACATACATCGGAAAAGACAACGTCTGGTTCTCCGCCACCGTCGAGGTCGCCGTGAACTGCATCCCCTGCATCCCGAAGTTAAAGCCCAGCACACCCAGGTTGACGAAAGGCGGCAGGATCTGGTTGAGCTTGTCGTTGAGGAGGTAGTTCAGCTGGCGTTCCGAGAGCATCGACAAACGCGTTATGGCCACCTTTAGCTTATCCATTTCCAGGGACACATAGTCCCCATGAAAATTCCCCCCGTGAAAGATATTGTTGTTCCGGTGGTCCACCACCGGGTTGTCGTTGACGCTGTTCAGTTCGTCGGTCACCACCCCTTCGGCGCTTACGATGGTATCATAGATCGGCCCCAGGATCTGGGTGACACACCGCAGCGAGTAGTACTCCTGTACTTTGTCCTCAAACACCTCGCGCTGGATGTTGTCCGGGTTATACAGATGGTCGGCCCGGTCATGGATCATCCGGCTACCCGCCAGCAGGTCCCGGAGCATCGCCGCGACGCGGTTCTGCCCACGGTGCGGCTTGACCACGTTTAACTCGTGGGAAAAATGGTCGTCAAACGCCTCCACGATCTCGTTGGTCATGGCGCTCAGGGCAACCGACCAAGAAAGCAGGCGTTTGGCCTGGAGGATATTCACCATCCCGATCCCCGTCATGGCCGACGTCCCGTTGAGGATCGCCAGGCCTTCGCGGATGTGCACCTGTAACGGTGTCAGCCCCAATTGCCGGAATACCTCCGCCGTGGGTTTGCGGTCCCCCTTATGCGTTACATAGCCTTCCCCGATCAGCGCCAGCCCCAGGTGGGCCAGTTGGACCAGGTCCCCGCTCGCGCCCACGCCCCCATGTTCATAGATGCAAGGGTAGACCTCCGCGTTAATCATGTCGCGGAGCAAATGCACCAGGTCGGGATGCACCCCCGAATACGCCTGCATCAGGCTGTTCAAACGGGCAACCATAACCGCCCGGATCAGAAAGGGTTCTATTAGTTTACCGCCGCCCGAAGCATGGCTGCGGATAAGGTTGTACTGAAGCTGGGTACGGTTGCTTTCGCTCACTTTGTATTGCGCCATCGGACCAAAACCCGTATTGATCCCGTAAATGAGCTTTTCGTTTGCGAAATTTTTAAGGAAAAGATGGTTCGTGCTGACCTTATCCACGGCGGCAGGATCCAGCGCCACCGGTTGTCCGTTAAACAGGATGTCAAACAAGTGGTCCGCGGAAAGCCTCTGGCCTCCTATATTGATCATGTATTAGAAAATATTTTACTATTAATAAGCACTCAGGAGCAAAAAAAGTGAAATATGGGGATGTTGCCAACTATTTTTCAATGACCACCACCGCCGCTGCCATGGTGCTGAGGTGGGTAAGCGACACCCGGATCCTGACGTCGCCCACGGTTGCCGCAGTGTCTCCCAGGAGTGTCAGTTTTGGCGCGCCCATGGGGTCGGGTAATACTTCGACCTCGTTGAAAGCCGTGCCCGTCGCCCAACCCGTGCCCAGCGCCTTGAAAAATGCCTCCTTCGCCGCAAAACGCGCCGCATAGTGTTCGGCCGGATGCGCCTTTGCGGAACAATAGGCAATCTCGCCCGGTGAGAAAACAAGCTCGCGAAAGCCTTGCTCCTTGCCGATCCGGGCCGCCACCCGGTCCACTTCGATGAGGTCTATGCCAAGGCCGTGGATCATCGCTGGATTTGTTTACGAATATACGCTTCCTCCTTCGCTGTGGCGATCTCCTTGGTCAGGGCTTCTTCGTAGTACGCCCGGGCTTTATCCCGTTCTCCGCGCTTATAGCAATAGTCGCCCGCCAGGACGTAGGCGTGGTAGTATTCCGGGTCGGCTTTGACGAGGGCCTCCGGGTCGATCGTTTCACCGGCGTCCATTTGATGCTTGAGTTCGCGGAATGCCAGGAAGCCGGCGAAAGCCGGGGTTCCCATGAGTGGGTCCGGGGGAATCGCTCCCGTGGAAAGCTCCTCGCGGGGATCCAGGTTGGCCCACGCCTTCCGCAGGTCGTAGCACATAAACGCCCCCTCCTGCCAGGGCGCCGTCGACACCCACATCCGCAGTTGTTGCGGTTCGAAAACCACCGAGTGGTGCGCGATGAGTTGGTTCACCGATTTTTCGTTGCCAAGGCCGATGTCCGCGCCGCCCAGCCCTTTGACATCCCTCAGGACGCCAATCGTTTTTTCCACCGTATTGGGCCCGAGGCCGTCCAGCAGCTCTTCCAGGCGGCGCTGACGGTATGGGCTCGCGGTGCCTTCGCCCTCGGGGGCGCCTTCGCTGTCGGGGGCGCGGAGTCCATCCCGGGTGCGGACTCCATCCCGGGCGCGGAGCCCGGTGCTTTGAAAGTGGTTCGCACAAAGAATCCTTTCCCCGCCCGGGTCGTAGACTTCCAGCGCCTTTGGCGTCTTCTCCACCAGGATCGCCTTCCCGTCGGCCGCCGAGCCGATGAGAAAGGATTCCGATACAAACATCCGCCTCGAACGCGCGATGCGCACTGCTTCGTCGATCGTTCCCGCGTATTGCAGGATTTCCCGGGCCACCAGGGACACCGGGGTCGCCGAAGCCATGGGGATCCCCGACTTTGCGGCGTTGATCGTCACCGTGAGCCCTTTTTCGTTCATCCCCGATACCACACCGATAAAACCACCCCAGGTCACAAAGGCAAAGCGGTGTCCTTCCGACGGGGCCTCGAACTGGACAATTTTATTCAGGGCAAAATGGTCTCCCACGTAAAAGTCAAAGTTGCGCCCGATGATCAGCGCCCCGTCCACCGACCGGCTTCCCCAGGTCCCGAAAGACGTACAACCCACCAGCGCCAGGTTCTGCAAGGCGTGCCCGATGTCGTGCGCCGCGTGGTAATTGAGGATCCGCTGGTACGGCGTCCCGATGTACCCGTATTTGTCCGAAGCCGACCGTGAGACCCCGAAGATTTCCTGTTTGTACTCCGTGGTGACGTGTCTGGGCAGCTTCCGGTTAAACCAGCCCACGAAGTATTTCAGGAATTTCAGGTAGCGCTCGCCCGGGATCATCTTTACGATCTGTTCGTTGAAATAGTCCTCCTGGAGAACGACCAGTTCCGCCGCCAGTTTCCCGTTGACCACGCCCCTTTCATAAGGGCGCCCCTCCACGTACATTTCGTAAAGACCGGAGGTGCTTTTTCGCAGCCAGTTGGGCCCTATGGTAAAGACGCCGGGGGCGACCTCCGCACGGATCAGCGCGTCAGCCGTGCGGTCGTCGATGCGCGGCGGCCGGAGGCGTGTGACAGACCAGGCATAACAGGCGCCCGCGATGAGCAACCCGACTATAATGAAGAGGGCAATCATGCAGATTTTATTTTTCCTACAAAATCATCCCGGCCCAGCACCTCCGCGCAAGTCGCGAGACTGCTGATGGCGGCACCAAGGATGCCGTGCAAATTAAGGTTTTGCCCCGTCAAAAAAAGACCGCCCACTTTCGTGCGCGCGGGGATGATTGTCCGCACGGGATCCCGGTAATCTTTGGCGATACCGTACAGCGAACCGTCCGACGTGCCCAGGTAGTCCCGGAAGGTGAGGGGAGTGGAGGCGTACCAATGGTCCACAGCCTCTCTCAGTTCCGGAAACTTTTCGGTGACGCGTCCCATCAGACGCTGGTAACGGTCCTGCTTAAACGCTTCGTACGCTTGCCCCCTTTCCGTCGCTTCGGCGACCGTATTACGGGTGTCCGCCCATGGTGTCGTGTCCGCGTATCGCATATACGTCATCAATGTAACCGACGAGGCGTAACCGGATTGGTTTCTATTTTGGGCAAAAAATAAGGCGTAGCCCCGCGGCCAATCCTCCTCCGTATAGTCATCCATCGTCCACGCGCACCCCTTATTATGATAATAGTAGTTGTGCTTTACATAATGTACCCTTTGTGGCTTGAGCACCAGGTTGACACAAAAACAGGAAATCGAATTTTCCAGGCTTTCCACCCGGTTGCGGAACGCCGGTTTGATGGCCGCCGCCGGCGTCAGTTGCATCGTTTGTGCGGGATGCAGGCTGGAAACGACGATGTTGCTTTTGAGGGTGGTGCCATCCTTCAATTGCACCCCTTCGACCTGCGCGCCGCCTGCGATGATGTGCGTCACCTCCGCACGGGTTTTTATTTCGCCGTTTCTTTCGCGGATGACATTTGCCAACAGCTTTGCCAACTGCCCGCCTCCGTCCGTACACTTCCACGAACTCTCGATAAAGCTGTTCAACACCAGCGCGTGCACATAAAATGGCGTCTTATCCGGCTGTCCCGCATACAAGAGGTTGTTCCCTGCCAGGACCTCCCTTAGGACCGGGTCCCGTACACAGGCTTCGATGGTTGCTTTTGTGTCCATGTCCAACACCCCCGTTTTTTCCGCATACACTCCGCCCGCCCGGAGGTTGTAGAGCGGGAACCGGCCGCAGACCTCGCGGATCAGGTCTGTATAGGCACGGATGCCTTTTTCTTCATTCGGGAAGTCTTTTGCCAGCGCCTCCACAAAGCGCTCATACCCCTGCGCAAACGTATATTCCTTAGGGTCCCCCCCGATCAATATCTTGTCGAATGCCTCCTCGTCCATCTTTGCCAGCTTCAGCTCTTCCATGATCCCCAGGTACCGGAAGATCTGGTACAGGTTCTGCCCCGGCGCCAGCCCGCCCATATAGTGAACCCCTGCGTCAAAAAGGACTTTGTTCCGCGCGTACGTTTGAAGGGCGCCGCCGATTTGGGGGTTCTTTTCGAGGACGCAGACCCGAAGGCCCTCTTTCGCCAGGATGCCGCCACAGACGAGGCCGCCGATGCCGCTGCCGATGATCAGCGCATCGTAGGCGCGGCCCCGGCCGGCGGCTTCGCCGCCGTGAGCGTGCGCCTCGGGCGTGCCGTCCCCACTGGCGCCTCCGCCCTGGCGGGCGCCCCCCTCACTGCCGATGCCGGATGACATAAATCACATTTGACGTAAAGGTAGTATTGTCGATCGGCTGGCACTCCATCCCCATCTCCGTCGCAATGTCGCGGATCACGCTAAAAGAGAAAAACGACAGCCCCGCCTTGGTGGTCTTGTTAAACCCGTAGAACCGGGTGCTGAACCACTCCGTAAACCGCGTGCCCCGGTGGCGCTTTTGGAGGTCCTTGTCCCCGTCCCGGATCAGCAAAACGCCGCCGGGACTGAGGTGGCGGATACACCGGCGGACCAGCACCTGCCGGTCGTCCGGTTGCAGGTAGTGCAACATATCGGCCAGTACGATCCCGTGGTAGGACCGGTCAAACTCGTAGGTCGTCGCGTCCGCCTGCAGCCAGCGCACGGGTGTGCGCTCGCCCCCGGCGGGCACCGCGCCCGAGGCCAAAAAAGCATGGGCCGCCACCTCCACCTTGTCCTCGTCATAGTCAAAGGCCGTGATCCTCCGGTCTTTCGCACACATCGACAGGAAGTAGCTCATAAAGCCGTACCCGCATCCAATATCCAGGATGTCGCCCTGGCGGGGCAGGAGGTCATGAAACAGTTGGTAATTGTCCTCCATCGCGGTCTTGACGCGCATATACCATTCAAGGACGGGGCCCTTATAGATGTAATTGTAGAGCAAAAGTTCGCGATAGTAACGCGGTTGCTCGCATTCCTCGGAGAAGGTGGCGAACTGTTCGCGGAAGTAGCGGGCGACGGCTTTCGCGCGGTCGCTATAGGATGCGGCGCCGAGGTCTATGGCCGCTGGTGGCGCGGCCCCCGCCGGAATCCGCGGCAGAAACTTGATGGTAATCCGCCCATCCTTGAGCAAAAAGTCCCCTTTTGTAATGGTATACCCCGATCCGTGCAACATGATCGGCAGGATGTCCAGCCCCAGCTCCTGGGCGAGGTAGAACGCGCCTTTGTGGAAACGGCGGATCTGGCCGTCGCGGGAGCGGGAGCCCTCGGGGAAAACGACGATGGAGTAGCCCTCGGCGACCTTTTGGCGGAGCAGGTCGACGCTGCCCTCAGCGCCGTGCATGATGGGGTAGTAGTCGGCCAGGCGGACGATGCCGCCCATGACGGGGGAGTGCCATACCCAACTGTTGGTGAGGAGCAGGAGTTTGGGGTATTGCATCTGGATCAGGAGGCTGTCCAGGAAGGATTGGTGGTTGACGATGACCAGCGCGGGTTTGGAGAAGTCTTCGCCCAGTGGATTGATGATCTTTTTCCGGACGTTGACCATTACGTAGATGAGCGAACGGATAAAGGCGGATTTGATGACGTGGAAACAGTACTTGCTCCGGCGTTTGCCAAAGGGGCGGAGCTTGACGAGGATAAGTCCGATCAGGGTGAGCAACAGGCTGCCCAACACAAAGTAGGTGTACGAGACGAGCGTCTTTAAAAAACCGGAGAGCGTCCACGGGAAGCGGCCCTTGGACACGCGGTCGGCGATGAGGACTTTGAACAAAAAGGGAATGACGATCTGGCTAAGCACCACCACGCAAAGCATACCCACAATGGAAATGATGGCGATGGACCGCAGGGCGGGGTGGCCGGCAAAGATCAACACGCCGAGACCGGCCATGGTGGTAATGGCACTAAGGAAAATGGAGGATTTGTACGAGTCGAGGTTTTTCTTCCCGGTCTTGTATTCCTGGAGCAACCCGTCCATGATAAACAGGCTGTAGTCGTCGCCCATGCCGAAGATAAAGGCGGAGATGATGATGTTGATGATGTTGAAGTCCACCTTTAACAACGCCATGATCCCCAGGATCCACAAAAAAGTGATGACCATGGGGATAAAGCTCATCAAGGTGAGCTCGATCCGGCCATAGGTGAGCAAAAGCACGGTAAAAACGAGGAGCGCACTCATCCAGGCGATGCTTCCGAAGTCGTTGTTAATCAGGTCAATAAACTTGGCGGTCAGGTACTGCCGGTCGAGCACCGCGACGCCGGGGGTACCCGCAAACCGGTCGTACACCGCCTGCCGGCCTTCGGGGGTAACCTTGACCAGGGTCACCACCTGGGCCTTGCCCGGGGTTTCCGTGATATAGTCGTCTAAGTAAGACCGGCGAACCTGGTCCAGGGTCGCCCTGTCCACGGGGGCGTAGGGCGTGTCCAGCACGGTGGCAAAGGCGTTGAACGCGCCGGGTTTAAAGCCCTGGGCCGTCGCGGCGACATCCAGGTTTTTGAGGAGCAGCGCCTTTTTCGCCGGTGCCCAATAGCGGTTCCAGCGGTCGATCCGGAGCCGTTGGAGCGAATCCGACAGGAGCAGGGAGGATACACCCGAATATTTTTTGACAACGCCCTTCCGGACGAGGTCGTCCACCTGTTCGTCGACTTTTTCCCCCGTTTCCAGGGCCTGGTTCAGGTCTTTCCCTTCCGTCACCACATAGACGGATTGGTAGGAAAAAACACTGATCTTTCTGAGCGTCGCCTCCGCCGCCTTGAGCGAGGGCGACATGTAGTTCATTTTGTTGAGATCCGCCTCAAAGCCCACCTTTGGCGCCTGCCAGGCAAAGACAACCGTGGCCACAAGGATCAGGATCATGAGGTAGCGGTTGTATTCGGGGCGCAGGGTCGCGAGGCGGTCGATCCAGGAGAGGCGGGCGTCCGCCTCGTCGGCCACGGCGTCTTGCGCGGAGCCGGCGGTCTCGGCGTCTTGTGCCGGCCCGGCTGGCGCTGACCCGGCTCCTGCGGCCGGGTGGATGGCTGGCGCCGGGTCAGCCACGGCGTCTTGCGCAGGGCGCGCGGGCTCAGCGGCCTTCCGCCGGGCCCGCGCGGGCTCCTTCGGCAGGAAATGCGGTAAGAACACCAGCGAGCAAAAAGACGCCCCGATCAGGCTAAACGCCGCAAACAACCCCAGGTCGCGCAACATCTCCGACTGCACAAACTCCAGGCAAAAGAACCCCCCGATCGTGGTAAAGCTCCCGATGGTCAGCGGGAAAGCCAGGTCCCGGATCACGGAGGCGGTGTCCCGCCGGTGCCGGTGGTGGTTAAAGACGTGTAGCGAATAGTTTACCGCCACCCCCAAAATGACGGAACCGCTCCCGAGCGCGATCACCGAAATGCTGCCCCGGATAAGGTATACCGCTGCGAGGGCAAAAAGAGAACCGAAAAGGACGGGCACGAGGATGACAATGGGGGCCCTTTTCTTGTGGAAATACAGGGCGATAAAAATGATGAGGAAAATGACGGTCACGCCTTGGGTGATGATCGTGTCTTTTCTTAGCTGGAGCGCATTACCCACGGACACCGCGACGGCGCCGAAGTAGGTGGCGGACGCGTTGCGGGCGCCCAGGGAGTCGCGGATGGCGTCGATCCCATTTAACAGGCGGGCGTTCATTCCCGTATTGTTGACGGGGTACCGGGGTGTCAGGAACATCAGCAGGTAGCAGTGGTCCTTGGTGAGGACGTATTGGTCGTACAGCTCGAAATTGTCATCGTACTGGAGCCGGCGCAGTTTTTTGAGCCCCAGGAAGGTGATCCCCACGGGGTCGTGTACGATCATGCTTTTGAGCGCCAGGCCCGCGGGGGAGGAGAGGGTCTTGTAATTCGCAGCCAGCGTAGATGAAAGTCCCTCCGGGGTAATCAGGCTGTCGATACCTGTAAAGTCGGCCGAATCCAGAAAAACAGGGAGGTGATCCCCGATGGTATAAAAAAGGGAGGTCGTCAGGCTGTCGTCGACCTTGTCCGTCAACCGTGAGATATAAGGACCGACCTTAAGCCGGATTCCGTCCGCCAGGTCCGCCGCATAAGCCGTCAGGCTGTCCGGCCGGGCGCTGGAGTCCTTCATCGACACCATGATCACCAGCCGCTCCGTAAACCGCGAATTCCGGAAGACCTCGTTTAGCTTTTCGACGTTGGGATCCTTGGGCAGGACCTTGGAAATGTCTTCTTCGAAGTGTACGCGGCTGGCAAACCAGCCCAGAAGGAGAAAGCTCCCGATAAAGCAGGTGAGAAAAACCGGTCTGTGTGTGTCAAAATACCTATAGATGCGGACAAGGACCTTTTCCATGGGCGCAAAATAGTAAATTAGGCTCCAAATACTCAAAACCCATGAAGCTTAGCTCGCTGATCCTCACCACTGCCGTACTCCTTACTGCCTGTCACCGCAAGACCGAAACCGCGGAAGAACTCCTAAAGGAGGCTGCCAAAACGCCCGGTGTGAATGTCGGCCATGGCAACTACACCATAACCGCGCCCGAAGGCTGGACCGAATTTGATACAACCTTCAGCGGGATCAAAATCACCTTTGTCCAATCCGTTGAGCCGGTGGGACAGTTTTATCCAAGTGTCAACGTTGTCACCGCGTCAACCAAACTCGACCTGGACGCTTATGAAGACGACAACCTCAATGCCATGGAGCAAAAAATCGGCGGTTACAAATTCCTCGACAAGGGCGCCGGCCAGTTGCAGGGACATGGCGTACGCTGGATACGCTTTCAGTCGGCCGTGAACGGCATTCTTATGGATGACAAGGCGTATGACCTCGTGTCCGAGGGGGTAGGCTACGTGATTACCTGCACCGCGGGCCGTGGATATTTCAACCGGAGCGCGGCGGCTTTTGATACGATCGTGAACAGTTTTACGCTGAAGTAGCACCCCGCGCGGATGGGGCCCGCCGTTAGCGCCCGCCCCCGTCCCCGGTATCCCCGCTATCTTCCGAGTCGGGCTCGGGCGCGCCCTTGGCGTTAAATTTCCGGCCCGTCAGGGATTCGGCCAGGGGTTGTACATGATAAATATAACGGTCGTACCGGTTCCCGAGGACGATGATGGTATACCCTTCTTTGATCAGCCGGAAAAAGACGGTGTTGTTCCCATGCCAGTAGCCGTTGTGAAAGATGACCTTTTCGGTGGGGTAAAGGAACAGGTGCCAGCCGAGGCCGTAGTTGCGGATCCCGGGCTTTTCAAAGCTATAAGGAGCGTAGGCCATGTCGAGCGACGCCTTGGTGAGGAAGTCGGTGCGGAGCGCCTGGTCCCATTTCAGGAGGTCGTGGGTGGTGGAATAGACATTCTTGTCGCCGTAGGTCCCGTCGAGGTAAGACCAGGGGACGATGCGGCCGTTGCCCATGTAAGAAGGCATGACGTCCTGGAGGTCCGCCGAGGTGACGATGTGGGTGTCTGTCATCCCGAGGGGATCGAAAATGGTTTGCTTCATGTATTGAGGAAAAGGCATACCCGTAACCTTCTCCACGATAAGCGCCAGCATCGCATAGTTGGTGTTGCAGTAATGGAAGTGCGTATTGGGCCTGGTCATCACCTTCGGCTTTAACCGCGCCAGCAACGCCAGGAGGCTGTCGTTGGTCAGATAGGTGTGTTTGTCCCAGTTCGTGGTGGCTACCCAATACAAATAGTTGGGCAGACCGCTGCGGTGGTTGAGCAACATCTTGACCGTGATGCCGGGGTAGGGGAACGCCGGCAGATAATATTGTACGCTGCTGTCGAGGACGATCTTTTTTTCCTCCATCAATTTCAACACAGCCATGGCGGTAAACGTCTTGGACACCGACGCCAGGTGGAACGCGCTGTGTTCGCCAACGGGCGGCGTTTTTGTACGCAGGTTTTCAAAGCCCCTGTAACGTTCGTATATAATGCTGTCGTCCTTGGCCACCAGGAAAGATCCGTTGAAACCCGAACGTTCGAGCGAGCTATAGAAGTTGTCAGACAGTGAATAGATGCGGTTGAACTCTTCCGTGGACACCTTCGGACGTTTGATCACGGCAACGGTGTCTTTGCGAACGTCCGTTTGTGACTTACTATCGTTCGGCTGTTTGGCGCCACAACTGATCAAAATACCTCCAACACAAATAACCAGGGCAATATGTTTCATGCAAGACCTACTATTTCTTAATTTTGCAAAATAATACAGTCCTGAGCAATGTCTGAAAAAAAATTAACAAGCTATCCCAAAGAAAAGATCAACATCCTCCTTCTCGAAAACATTAGCGAAAGAGCCGCCAACACCTTTACAAACAACGGTTATGCCCATGTGACGCGCCTTTCGGGCGCCCTGAGCGAAGAAGAACTCATCAAACAGATCAAAGACGTTCACCTGCTGGGCATCCGGTCCAAGACAAAAGTCTCCAAAGCCGTGCTGGAAGCGGCTCCCAAGCTCCAGGCCATCGGTTGTTTCTGTATCGGGGTCAACCAGGTCGACCTCAAATCGGCCACCAACCACGGCGTCACGGTTTTCAACGCTCCCTATTCCAATACACGGTCCGTGGCCGAGCTGGTCATGGCCGCCTCCATATTCCTCATCCGCCGCATCCCGGACAAGAACAAGGCCGCCCACGACGGCATCTGGCTGAAAGAATCCAAAGGCAGCTACGAACTTCGTGGTAAAACACTGGGAATCATTGGTTACGGCAACATCGGCTCCCAGGTCAGCGTCCTGGCCGAGGCCCTGGGGATGAAGGTTGTCTTTTATGACGTCCTCACCAAGCTCCCCCTGGGGAACGCCCGCCGGGCGCATACCCTGGAAGAGCTGATGGGCGTTTCCGACATCATCACCCTCCACGTCCCCGAAACCCCCCGGACAAAGATGATGATCACGGCCGGGGTCATCGCCCACGCCAAGAAAGGCGCTATCCTGATCAACTACGCCCGGGGCGAGGTCGTTGACCTGGACGCCCTGGCCACGGCCATGAAAGAAGGCCGCATCAGCGGCGCCGCCGTCGACGTCTACCCCTGGGAACCCGAAAAGAACGGGGATCGCTTCGAGACCCCGCTCCAGGGGCTGTCCAACGTCATCCTCACCCCCCATATCGGCGGGTCGACCGAAGAGGCCCAGGCCAACATCGGCGAAGACGTTTCCGACAAGCTCTTTCACTACCTGGAAAACGGGGTGACCATCGGGTCGCATACGGTGCCTGAGCTGAACCTGCCACCCCAGGAAGGAACCCATCGCATCCTCCACATCCATCGCAACGTCCCTGGCGTGCTTTCCGAAATCAACTCGGCTTTGTCTACCCACCAGGTCAACATCCTGGCGCAGTACCTGAAGACCAACGAGGAAATCGGGTACGTCGTCCTTGACGTCGATCAGCAGATCTCCGCGAAAGCGGCGGAATTGCTCCGCGAGGTTAAGAATACCATCAAGGTGCGGATGCTGTACTAGTTTTATTTTTTGGTCCCGGCGCCCTGCGGATCGTTTGCTCGTGCCGGTTCCTAAAGGAAAAGGCACTCGCAAGCGATCCGCAGGGCGCCTGGCGTGTTTAGGGGTGAGGCACCAGACACCAGGCACCAGACACCAGGCACCAGGCACCAGGCACCAGACACCAGACACCAGACATCAGACACCAGACATCAGACATCGGACACCGGGCACCGGACGCGAGGCACGCGGCGAGAACCATAGACACGCGCCAGCGGGCGTCATAGGCATGCGAGGCAGGCCGAGGGTCATTTGCGAGTGCCTTTTCCTTTAGGAACCGGCACGAGCAGATGACCCTCGGCCTGCCGGGACCTTTATGAACGGGCAGCCGGCGGCTTCGCAGCGAGGATCTTCCGCGCGCGGCTCCGAAAGGCCGCTGTTTCGTAGGGCAGGCGTTCGTGGATGACCGTTTCGAGTTCCGGGAGGATTTCCGGATACGTAAAACTTAGGTTGTGCAGCACCGTTAGTGAGAAGGCTTTCACGGCGATGGGCGTCGAAGGATCCGACACGGCGCGAAAGCAGTAGTCCATGAGGTGGCCCTGGAGGGTGATGGGGACGGTGATGTCCTGGAGGATCCGGAGGATGTTGCGGGGCACGGCCGTTGGTAGACCGGGGCGGCCTAATAAATCAATCGTTTGCGCTAAATATGGGGTGATCAGCGTAGGATGTTTTCTGATCACATAACTTAGCGTCCAGGCCGACCGCTGGATAAGACGGGGTTCGTCTCCGAAAAAGATGGACATCAGGGCCTCGAAGCGTTCGGGGTCGTCCCCGATATACCCTGCGATGCGGAGGGTTTGTTGCCGGGAGTGTTCTTCCAGCAAGGCTTGACGAATGTTCATGATGATTATGTTTGACCCCATTACTTTGCAGGCATTGCTCACCTGCTTTGGCCTCGATCCCTTGGACTGGCATTGTGTCGGATTTGGAACCGGTTTGATCAATACCACCTGGGTGCTCAAAGACCGCAACGGCACCATCAAATATATCCTTCAAAAGGTCAACCGCCAAGTCTTCAAACAACCGGAAGACATTGCGCACAACCTGCGCGTGGTGGGGGATCACCTGGCGAAAAGACACCCGGATTACCTGTTTGTCCGGCCGGTGCCGGCCCTGGACGGGGAGGCGTTTGTGCGCAGCGAAGAGGGGGAATACTATCGTCTTTTCCCGTTTATCGGGGGCTCCAGGACGCTGGATGTGGTGCATAAACCCGAGCAGGCTTTTGAGGCGGCGCGGAGCTTTGCGCGGTTCAGCCACCTGCTGGCGGACCTGGATCCGGCGCTTCTGCGGGATACGCTCCCGCACTTCCACGACCTGAGCAGGCGTTACCGGGCTTTCGAAGAGGCGCTGGACAACGCACCCGCGATCCTCAAAGCCGGGGCCGTTGCGGAAATCGGGACGCTCAAAAGCCATGCGGGCTATGTATCCGACCTCGAAGCGTTGAAGCGGTCCCCGGACTTCCCGCTCCGGGTCATGCACCACGACACCAAGATCAGCAACATCCTTTTCGACCGGCAGGACAAGGCCCTTTGCGTCATCGACCTGGACACGGTTATGCCCGGGTACTTTATCAGCGACGTGGGGGATATGATGCGGACCTACCTGTCCCCGGCCTCGGAGGAAGCCCAGGACCTGGACAGCGTCCACGTCCGTCCCGAGTATTTCCGGGCCATCGTGGCGGGGTACCTGAGCGGGATGGAAGGCGGGTTGACGCCCCTGGAACGGGGGCAGTTTCTTTTTGCCGGGCGTTTTATGATCTATATGCAGGCACTCCGGTTCCTGACGGACTTCCTGGAGGGGGATGTCTACTACGGCGCCCGTTACCCGGGGCACAACCTGTTGCGGGCGAAGAACCAGATCCGGTTGCTGGAATCGTTCAACGCGGCGGAAGGGGTCTTCAGGGGGATGCTGGAGGCGCTGCTGCCCGTGGGCGCGTAAGGGGCCGCTTAACGAGGCGCCCTGGGGGCGGTTATCCCTTCCCCTGTATCTTAGGCGGGGTTTTCAACGGCGCCGGCACCGGTGCCTGGCCGTTTTGCAGTTTTTGGTTAAAGACTTTGTTGATGTGCACCCACCGGCCGTTTACCCAGCGGAAGCCCTCGTAGTCTCCGTCGGGGACGAGGGTGTAGCGCTTTTCGGGCTCGTTGCTTTCGGAAATAAGGTGGTCGAAAATGAGGAGGTCGAGGTCCGGGTCGTACTGGACGCGGGCGTTGGCGCCTTTTTTGTATTCGATCATGTACCGGTCGGGGGAAGGCGACGGGTGGACGGGGTCTCCCGCGGGGAAGGTAAAGTATTGCCCCCCGAATACAGGGTGGTTATTCTCATCAAAGGTCAGGACGTCTATCCACTTCCGGGTGGAGGCCTCGTTGTGTTCGTCGTAGCCTAAGAGGGTATAGTATTTCCGGTTCTGGAATTTTTTGAGGACGATCTTGTAGTAGATGTTCCCGACCCAGTAGTCGTTGCTGGTCACGGTATCCAGGGGACGGTCCATCATGTCGGTCCGGTCGATCAGAGCGTACAGCTTGAGGCTGCCGTCGGGGGTGCGCATTTGAATGGCGCCGTGACGGCGATAGTTGTCCGGGTCGATCATGATCTCCCAGGTGAAGACACGGAAGCTGCTGTCGGGGGCGTACAGGCGGGAGACATTTTCTACGGAGTCGAACGGATAATTGAAAGAGTAGGGGATCTTCAGGGCCCGGACCAAGGTCCGCGTAAACTGGCTGTCGGCCACAAAACGGTCGCTGGCGTTGGTGCCATTGACGATGAGGTTTCCCGATTGGGCGAGGGAGTCTTCATGGGCGTGCAGCTCGGCCAGGCGTTGGGCGGAAAGGCCACCCGGCAAAAGGCCGCAGGGCAAAAAGAGCAGTGCAAGGATCAGGTAACGCATATCTGTGGCTATAACTGAGAATCAGGGACATTTATTGCGGAACGCTGCCGAATTACTGGCCGGGGCCGCCCGCATTGATAGCGCGGGCAAACGCCAGGAGATCGGGGAATATAAAGTCCACGAGCGGATGCGGCATCGGCGGCTCCTCCCGTGTCGTCGGCAGGAACACCGTGAGGGCGCCAATGTTGCGGCCGAATTCCATATCGCTAAAGGTGTTGCCCACCATGAGGCTGCGACGGGGGTCGACGCCGGCGAAGTCCCGGATGGCTTCCTGACCCATGAGGGGGCCGGGTTTTCGCCGGGGGCTGTCGTCGTTGAGGTCGGGGGCGTAGTAGATGTGGTCGATGTGGCCGCCGGCAAGGACGACCTTTGCGGTCATCCGCTCGTGGATGTCGAGGAGGTCTTCCTCGGTCATCAATCCTTTGCCGACGCCCCTTTGGTTGGTGACCACGAAAAGGTGGCCAAAATGGCCTTTAAAAATCCGGAACGCCTCCAGGACGCCCGCGTTAAACTGGAATTCTTCCCAGGTCCGCACGTAGTCCATCGGCTTTTCTACATTGATCACCCCATCCCTGTCCAGGAAAAGGGTCCAACTCCGGTCGATCCGGGGAAGTATAGGTTGACTCATAATAGTAAATCCTTTTGCGCACGCTCGTAATCTGCCGGGATACCTATATCGATAAAATAGGCGTCGTCCGTGTAACCGTATAGCCGGCCGCCGGATACCCGGGGTTCCAGGAAATCCTTTTCAAAGGAAAACGTCCCGGCGGGGGCTTCCGCAAGGTACTCCTTTACGGACAGACCATAGACGCCGCCGTTGATGAGGCCGGATGTCCGCGGCTTTTTTTCCTCAAAACCAATAATCCTTCCCCCAGGTTCGACGTCGACCACGCCATAGCGGTCGAAGTCTTGCATGGGCTTCAGGGCGAGGGTGGCCAGCGCGCCCCGCTCCTTGTGAAAGGCGGACAAGGCGGGTATGTCGACCTGGAAAAGCGTGTCCCCGTTGGCGACGAGGACCTGTGCCTCTTCCGCGGCCTTGCAGGCTTCGCGGATGGCGCCGCCGGTGCCCAGGGGTTCCTTTTCCACGACACAAACAAAGTCGAGGATGCTGTAGACCCTTTTCATATAGGCTTCTATGACCTCGTGTTTATAACCGAGCGAGAGGACGAGGCGGTATACGCCTTCGGCGAGCAGGTAGTCGACGACGTGCGCCAGGAAGGGGCGCCCCGACACCGGCGCCATACACTTGGGGAGGTCGGGGACCGCGCTCCTCAGACGGGTGCCCAGCCCCCCTGCGAGAATAATGGCTTCCTTCATATCAACGGGCAGTCCAGGTGGTGAGCCCGGATTTTACGAACCGGTAAGAGGAACAAACGCCGCCGAGGGCGCCTAAGGTTTCCTTGACGCGATATTGTGTATTCCCCGGGCAATAAAAAATCATAAACCCGCCGCCCCCGGCCCCGGAGATCTTGCCGCCGACGGCCCCGGCCGCTTTTGCCCGGTCATAGATATCCTCCAGGTGGGCGTTGGAAATGTTGTGCGCCATGCGCCGTTTTTGCTGGAAACCGAAGTCGAGGATCTCACCGATGGCATTGAGGTCGCCGCGGAGCAGGGCTTCCTTCATCATCCGGGCCTGTTCCTTGAGTTGGTGCATGGCCTCGATGGACGCCGAGTTGTTTGCCTGTACGTTTTTCTGCTGCTCCTTGATGATGGTGGCGGACTCGCGGCTGGTCGACGTGAAATACAGCACCAGGTTGTGTTCCAGCTCGTCGAGGTATTCCTGGCGGATGCGTAAGGGGTTGACGATGACCTTGTCCCCGGCAAAAAATTCCATATAGTTGACGCCCCCGAAGGTGGCGGCGTACTGGTCCTGTTTCCCCCCCGCCAGTTGCAGGTACTCGCGTTCGATCCGGTAGGCGTAGTGGGCCACGTCGTATTCCCCCAGCGGCAGTTTGAGCATCTCCGCAAAAGCGCCAAGGATGGCCACCACCAGGGTCGATGACGTCCCCAGCCCCGACCCCGCGGGCGCTTCCACCAGCGTGGACAACCGGAGCCCCTGTACCGGCATCCCATAGTCCTCGACCATCTTGTTGTACACGCCCTTGAGGAGGTCCAGCTTCCCGTCCAGGGGCAGGCTGGGCATGGCCTCGTAGGTCAATGTCTCCTTCCGGTCAAAGGCCTCCAGGATGATCACATTTTCCTTCAGGGGTTCGATGTTCGCGTGGGCATACAAGGAGACGCTGGCGTTCAGGATTGCGCCTCCGTAGAGGTCGCTGTAAGGGCTTACGTCGGTCCCGCCACCGGCCAGGCCTATCCGCAGGGGCGCTCTGCTACGATAAATCATACGGCAATATTAGTGTTTTTGGTGAGCTCCCGGATGGCCTCTACCAGGCGCTTCCAGGAATACTTTTTCTTTTCCTCCCTTAGTCCGGGCAGGAAATGCGCCCGTCCCAGGGTGTAAAATTGTTTTATGGCGTTTGCAATCGATTCCGGCTGCGGTTCGCAGACGATGCCTACTTTGCCATCTGGCACCAGGTCCGGCAGACCGCCCACGTTGGTGACTACCATCGGGCACTCGAAATGATACGCCAGGGGCGTGACGCCGCTTTGGGTCGCCGCCCGGTAGGGCTGTACCAGCACGTCCGCGGCGCAGAGGTAATACTTCACGTCCTCGTCCGGGATAAAGTCCGTCTTTAGCACCAGCCGGTCCCGGATGCCCAGGCGGTCGATGAGGTCTTCGTAGAACTGGCCGTCTTCGTAATATTCGCCGGCGATCACGAAACGAGCGTCCGGCACTTGTCGCACCGCTTCCAGCAGCAGGTCCAGCCCTTTGTATTTACGGATGAAGCCAAAGAACAAAACGATGTGCTCCTCCTGCGGCAACCCGAGTTTTGCCCTCGCCTCGCGCATCTGGATTGGGTCCCCGAAGTGGTCGTAGAGTGGGTGTTCGATTTTGGTGGCGGGTTTCGTGGTGAACAGCCTCAGGTCGTTAAAAACCTTGTCGCTCATCGCAATAAAAGCGTCGCAACTTTTGATAAAGTACTTCGTCAGCGGCCGGTCGCCGAACCGCTTTTCGTGCGGGATGATGTTGTCCGCGATACAAACAACTTTGACGGGTCTTTTCCAGCGCGCGATCCGGAGGATGGTCCCAAAACAAGCCCCCATAAAGGGCAGCCAGAACTTGATCACGATCAGGTCGGGACGGTCCCGCCTCAGGGCCAGGCCCACCTTGATCCAGTTAAAGGGATTGATGGAATTGATGCAGACCTTTATGTCCAGGTCGGGTGGGGCAGGGGAGGTCGAGTATTGTGTTCGCCCGGGGAAAAGAAAGGCAGGATACTGGAGCGAAAACGTATATATTTTCGCCTGGTCCCCCAGCGAATTGAATTCCCGCACCAGCCGTTCATTGTACGCCGCAAGCCCGCCCCGCAAGGGATAGGCCGTCCCGATCAACCCTATTTTTTTCCCCATATTATTGGAAATTATTTATATCTTCCCCTCGGTAAAATCCGTATTCTAGTATGAAAAAGCTCTACCTCGCCGGCCTTGTGGGCGCTTCCATCCTGCTTTTTTATTGTCAGAAGTCCGCGCCGCTCGCTTATCAGCCACCCGTTGTTACGGTCACCTCTTTTTCATCCATGCTGTCCGGTCGTGCCACCGTTCACCCCGGCACATCGCTTTCTTTTTATCTCTGGAGCCAGGTATCAGGGCCCCGGCGTGCTATGATCGATCATCCCTCGCAAGCGGCGACGTCCGTTTCCGGTCTTGTTCCGGGTACATACGTCTTCGAGCTTTTCGCCACCGACAACAAGGGCGCCACGGGTTCCGCTTACGATACCCTCCAGGTTACGGCCTTATAGACCTTCCTTCTTTTCGATCAGGTAAAAATTGCGGTCCGCCGCGTTCCGGGAAATCAACTCACCCAAAAAACCCGATAGGAAAAGCTGCACCCCCACCACGATGGAGATCAGCCCGATATAGAAAATGGGGCGGTCCGTCATTCGGTACCGCGCAAAGGCGATCTTCGCCACCCCCAGGTAGGTCCAGATACAAAAACCAATAAAGGAGATCACGCTTCCCCACAGCCCGAAAAAGTGCATCGGGCGTTTTCCAAAACGGCCCACGAACATCACCGAGGCCAGGTCCAGAAACCCGTTGATAAACCGCTCCCAGCCGAACTTCGAGACCCCATATTTGCGCGCCTGGTGAACGACGACTTTCTCCCCGATCTTCCGGAACCCCGCCCACTTCGCCAGGACCGGGATCTGCCGGTGCATTTCCCCGTAGATCTCGATGCTTTTCGCCACCTTTTTCCGGTAAGACTTCAGCCCGCAATTAAAATCGTGGAGCGGTATCCCCGTCATCCAGCGCGTGACCCCGTTAAACAGTTTGGAGGGAAGGTTTTTTGTAAACGCGTTGTCGTATCGCTTCTTTTTCCAGCCGCTCACCATGTCGTAGCCATCTTCCACGATCATCCGGTACAATTCGGGGACCTCATCGGGGCTATCCTGGAGATCCGCGTCCATCGTGATGATTACTTCCCCCTGCGCCGCGCGGAAGGCCTCGTTCAACGCCGCCGATTTCCCATAATTCCGCTGGAATTTGATCCCCTTGAGGTGTCCGTTTTGTTGATGCAATCGTTCGATGACCTCCCACGACCCATCCGTGCTGCCGTCGTCCACTAAGATAACCTCGTAGGTGTATCCATGGTCCCGCATCACCCGTTCAATCCAGGCACACAACTCCGGCAGGGACTCCTCTTCGTTGAATAAGGGGACTACTATAGAGATATTCATGGGAGGCGAAGATAGGGGATTATGCCTTTTTCTGTACAAGGAGCGCCACGATCATCGACTTGACAAAGTCCCAAAGCAAACCCTGACCCAGCCCGATCAATACTTGCAAAAATGTTAAAGGCCCCGTCGGGGTCTTCTGCTCCTGCGCCAGGCTGTCGTTGATCTGGTCCATCGGCAATCCCAGCTTCGCCGATTTTGCCGCCAGGTTTTGCAGCGACACCATCGTGACCTGGTGTCCCCAGGACTTATCTAACACATTGTAAATTATAATGTTAACTGCGGCGTACCCCAGTTCATAGAGGATATAGGCCAGGAAAGCATACTGGAGTGCTTTTACGAAGGGTAAATGTCCTTTTCTTATGGTCAGCCCGCCCGCGATCAGCAGCACCACCGTCAGCGGCGCCCAGACAAAGGTGGCATACGGCAAAAAAGCCACATAGGCGTTCACCCCGGCGTGCCAGGTTCCCAGTGAAAAAGCCGCATAAACGACGCTGAAAAGGATCCCTAGGATGATACCTAACTTATTGAGAGACATTGATCTGGTGGTTTAGAACCGTTCCGATTACCCGCCCTTTGAGCGTTTTGCCCAGGAAAGGGCTGTTTTTGGAGGCCGAATAGGTTTTTTCAAAGGTGTAGGTTTCGCCCGGGACGAACAAGGTCAGGTTTGCCTCGTGCTGTTCCTTTAGCTCTGCCTTGTCGAGGTGGAATACTTCGCGGGGTTTTATGGATACCATGTCAACCCAGTGTTCTAGTTTTATCTGCCCTTCCAGTAACGACCACACTGCCCCGAAGGCGCTCTCCAGGCCAATCGCGCCAGGCTTCGCGTATTCAAACTCGCAGACCTTTGCGTCATAGTCTTGTGGCAGGTGATGGCTGGTGATCATGTCTACGTTTCCTTGTTTGACTGCTTGTCTGAGGGCTTCCATCTGTTTCCTGTCCACCAGGGCCGGGGTCACCTTCAGGTTGGTGTCGTAGCCTTCCAGGTCTTCGTCGCAAAAATATAGATGGTGAGGGGTTACAGAGCACGTAACGTTCAGGCCCCTCTGTTGGGCCGCCTTTATTGCCTCTATGCTTTTGGGCGATGTGATGCCTGTGAAGTGCAATGATGAGTTTGTGTATTCCAACAGCTTCAGGTCCCGCTCTACCATAATCTCCTCCGCCAGCAGCGGCTTCCCCGGCAACCCCATCCTCGTCGAGACGATGCCTTCGTGCATCAACCCGTGTGCGCCGATCGTCGTATCGTCCGGCACCTGGATCACCGTCCCGTCCACCGTTTTTACATATTGCAGCGCCTTTAATAAAAGGCCCGCAGACTGCAACGGTTTCCACCCATCCCCAAAAGCCTTTGCACCGCTTGTATGCATGTCATACATCTCCGCGAGTTCCTTCCCCTCCAGGTTGCGGCTTACCGCGCCGATCGGGTGGACCCGCGCCTTTAGATTTTTTGAACCGTTTGTCAGATACTCCACTTGCCCTTTCCCTTGCACCACCGGGTTCGTATTCGGCACCGCCAACACCTCCGTAAAGCCACCTGCCGCAGCCGCATCCGTACCCGTTTTTAGCGTCTCCTTATGCTCCTGACCCGGGTCATGAAACTGCACAAACGTATCCACCCATCCCGGAGAGACGTGCAGATTTTCTATGTGTATCACTTGTGTTTTATCGGCGGGGTCCTCCTGGAGCTGGAGCCCTTTGCCCACCCGGGCAATCTTTCCGTTTTCAATGAGAATATCGACAACCTGACCATGATGCGCGGACCGTGGGTCCACCACTTTCGCTTCCCGGATGTACAGCCTCATGCTAAAATTTCGTTGCGCTAAGATAGATAATTTTGTCGTTTCAAATAAAAACTTACCTTTGCAACCCCTACTTAAAAGGGATCGGGACGTAGCGCAGTCCGGTAGCGTACTTGCATGGGGTGCAAGTGGTCGCTGGTTCGAATCCAGTCGTCCCGACAAAAGCCTGCAGCTTACTGATTAAGCCCACCGCTATGCGGTGGGCTTTTTTATGCCGGAGCGACGGCGGCGGAGCTTGCTCCGACGACGGTGCGCAGGCATAAAAAAATCCCCGAAGGGGATTTAATCAGTAAGTGGTAGGGTTTTAGGCCCCCCCCTTCATGGATCACCGCAGGCGCCGTCAGGCGCCTGCGGTGATCCAGTCATCCCGGCCATACAAATAAAGCCCTTCAAATCATTGAATTTGAAGGGCTTCATAATTGGATTAATATTTAAACTATTAGAAGCCTATATAATAGGTAACCGGTGTGGCATACGTAACAGACGAGTTCAATACGGTTACCGTTATCTTATATGTCCCTCCATTATTACTTAATGAGGGAACCTTTGCAAGGATTTCATCATCTGAATTAGACTGTATTACAAAATTTGCGGTAGTGCCATCCTGATCAACTGTTGTAACGGTTGTAGGTATTTCCGGAGAAGGAGAAAGCAGGTGACTCCCCGTAATTCTAATATTGGCACCTGAATAAATCGTGTCCGTCGTGGAAGTAATTACCGGTGCAACATCCGCAATCAGCTCCACAGAATCTTTTGCCAGGGTTTTCAAACCGGCAACTTCTACAGCAAAACCGTGCATTCCGAGCCCGGCATTTTTTGTATATATCCGTATCGACGTATTGCTTTCGGCATCAGCGTATCCAAGTGAATTATCCAGGTACACATTGTTGGCTATGGAAGAATATTGATTACGGAATCCTTTTCCTATTATTCTTACTACCTGCCCCAAATATGCTATTTTAGGTGTTATAGAGTCAATTACAGGCGCATTTAAATGAAAGAGTGTTGTACTCGTCATGGTTTGTCCGTCAACAACAGTAATGGCAGGTGTTGCATTGTCTATCTCATTCGGCACTACTACCTTCAGTGTCTTACTATCTTTCGAAATGACCCCTGCATTAACATCCCCAAAGCGAACAGTAGGGTTATTTGTATAAAATACTCCTGTAATAGTAATGGTATCTCCGATAAATCCATTAGCTGGTGAAAATCCTGAAAATTGGGGAATAGATGTCCTGGTAAAGCTCTTTTCAGATGTGAATAACACGGTATCTACCTTTACCTTGATCTTTGTTGTTGTATCAGGCATATCAGGCACTAATACCCTGATTACTGTGTTTTGTACATTGTTGGTATCGGTTCTGGTTATACTTAGTACGTTTGTTGGTGTATTGCCAAAGCTCACGCTTATATCATTAGGGGCACCGGTAAAATAAATATTAATCGTATCTCCAATAGCTCCTGATTCCGGGGAAAACCTTATAAACTGCAAGCCATTGGCGGTTGAGCCATTGCCGCCATTCCCTCCATTCCCTCCTGTATTGGAAGGCGGGTTAACCGTATCTTTTTTACACATAGAAAAAAGGATAAGGAGGCCAAGCATCAGGATAAAAGTTACATTTCCAGTCTTCATAGTAGGTTATTTATTGTTAGAAGATTCCCTCAAAACCCGACTCGTGGCGCAAGTTATTTATTCTGCGGTGATGAACCTGTAGACATACTTGGATGTTGCATGGGGTTGCTAAACTACTATTCCGAAAGGTTTTGTACTCCTTGCGCACCAAAATGACTGCTATTTTTTCATTATGTAAAACACTTCACTCCCCTCTCAAACTCCGCACGGGGTTGGCCATTGCAGCCTTGATGGCCTGGTAACCGATCGTGACCAGTGCAAGGGCAACGGCAGCGAACCCGGAAATCGGGAATAGCCACCCGTTGATGGCGATCCTGTATGCAAAATTTTGCAGCCATACATGCATGCAATACCAGGCGATGGGGGATGCAATGATCAGCGCGATAACCACCAGGACGATGAAATCTTTGCTCAACATAGCGACGATTCCTGTCACGCTGGCTCCCAACACTTTCCGGATTCCAATTTCCCTGGTGCGTTGCCGGGCGGTAAAGGTGACCAGGCCAAATAATCCCATGCACGCGATGAAGATGGCAAGGACCATCGCCGTATTCATCATTTTTGCAGTCCGCTGCTCCCCGGCATAGAGTTGGTCAATTGTCTCGTCGAAAAAACTGAATTCAAATTTTTCGTCAGGGTATAGCTCTTTCCAGATCGCTTCAATCCTTGCGATTGTTGCTGCAAATTCAGCGGGATTCCTCCAATGGGCAGTGAGTTTGACGCTGATGGTTCTCTCCTGGTTCTTATCAGAACTAATGAAGAAAGAAGTAATCGGATCGTGCAACGATCGGGAATGAAAGTCCTTTACTACCCCGACAATCATTCCCTTTGCATCGTTCATGCCGTTCTGAGCGATTTCTCCAATGGCGTCGCCGGGTTTTCTAAACCCCAACGCATTTGCACAGGTTTCATTCACCAGATATTCCCTGACGGTGTCGGAGTGCCGTATATTACGGCCCGCGATGATCGTGAGGCCAAATAGGGGTACATAGTTTTCATCGGCCATCTCGTCGGAGGCGTCTTTCGCCACGAATTCCGGCTGATCTACCCGGGTGAGATGGGTGCTGGGGTGCACTTTCGCAGCTGGCGTTTCCATGTGCGTACTTACCATTTCCACGGACGACAATTGCCGGAGCCGTTCCGCGAAAAGGCTCACTTTATCGATCGGGCTATTCCAGCCAGTACGGAAACTGATGATGGGGTCCTTTTTAAAGCCGAGGTCCTTGTTTTGTATAAATCGAATCTGGTTGCGAATGACAAGGGTACTTATAATGAACAAAAGGGAAACGGCAAATTGAAACACGATCAATCCTTTGCGTAAAAAGCCATCATGATCACTTTTTTGCACGCCATGTCCCTTTAGACTAAGAGCGGGCAACCTGGAGGATAAGACTATTGCCGGGTAAACACCTGCCAGCAAAGAGGTGAGTATGGTCATCAATAACAGGAAAAGAAGAGTGCCCGGGTCCGCCGGATGGAAAGCGACGTTTTCCGGGATAATCGATTGAAAAACACGAAGTAGCGGATAGACGGCGGCAATGGAAATGACCACCGATAGAGAGGTTACGAGGAATGTCTCTACAAGAAATTGCCAACGCAGGCTGGCCCTGCTGCTTCCCAAAACCTTTCGCACACCTATTTCCTTCGCCCTGACGATGGACTGGGCTGTAGCCAGATTGATAAAGTTGGCAGTGGCGAGAATCAAAATAAATGCAGCAATACCTATAAGGGCATAAAGAGTGGGAAGGTGGGCGTGGCGGGTAAAATCGTCTTTATATGCGCTGTTGAAATGTATATCGGATAGGGGTTGAAGCGTTATGCCGGCTTCATGCCCCGGAGACTGCGGCAAATGGGTAGCAAAAAATTTTGGAAATTGTCTTACCGCCTGTTCCGGCGTTACGCCTTTTGCCAGCTTTACAAATCCCTGTGTAGTAGGGCTCCAGTTCCCCCAGTGGTCTAGTTGGATCTCCCCTTTTAAGAAGCTATGACCGATAGTGGGAAATGAAATAAAATCTTTAAAAGCCAGGTCTGTGTTATTAGTCCAGTCTTTTACAATTCCGGATACGGTGAGCGGCAGAGAGTCATTTAGGTAGATATCGTGATAGAATACCAGTTTGCCGACGATTTTTTCAAGCGGTATTCGGCCAAAATAATTGTAGGCTTCTTTTTCGGAGAGCACGACTTTAAACGGTTCGTTCAATGCCGTCGCTGCATTCCCTTGCAACCACTGGTATCTGAAGATGTCAAAGTATTGGTGTTCAGCGATGATAATGGGGGATACTTGCTCTCCCCTTTTTGTTGCTTCGAATCTTAGCGGTTCTCCTGTTCCCTGTGGGACGATCACCCGGGCATAATAGTTGTGAAATTCGGTTACTGTTTCAAAGCCGGTTAGTTCATCACGCATGGCGAGGGGCAGCGGTCTTATTGCAAAGCCTTTCTCCTCCTTGTTCCCCAGACCGTCTTTCTCGAACCCAACGATGCGGTATATACGTTCCTTGTCCGGGTGAAAGCGGTCAAAACTAAATTCAAAGCTGGTAATCAGGTAGATGATCAAACTGGCGCAGATACCGATGGAAAGGCCGAGAATGTTAATAGCGGTAGAACCCTTATGCCGAACGATGTTTCGCCAGGCGCTTTTGACATGGTTTTTGAGCATGCGGTCTTGTTTTGAGGCATGGATAACATTTTGGTTACCGCGGAATTACGGAAAGGTTACACAATTGATTGGATGGTGGGCATAAAAAGGAGTGATAAAACAGGTCACTTAGACGGTACAGGGCGTCCCAACCGCCCGCATGTTCATAAAGTGTTTCCATAAAATGAGTGAATATCGATGTTCAGCCTTCTCTTTAACTCGTCCTTTCTCTTCAAAAACTGCTGTTCATCAAATAGGTATAAAGTAGCGCTGCCGGTGCCTATTTGGCCGTGCGTTGTTTCCGTCAAATAATAGCCATTCGACAATTGTATAAAAGCGGAATAGTCATGATCGATTTCATCGGCACAATAACAGAATAAAAAGTCAACTATTTTCTGTCCTATCAGGTGTCCCCTGGCAGGGGCATAAAGATCATTACTACCCGTGTCAAAGCGTTTTTGAAAATAGTCAAGGTTTTCTTGTGTCAGTAACAGATATTCATCGTGATCGAAATTTGGAATGTCAATGATGCGGCCACTAGCCAATTTTATATAGGCATTAAATGACTGAAAGCCCCACTCGTTATCCGGGTCATATTGATATCTCAATTCGAGTATTTCTTGTCCGATTATATCTGAAAGTCTTAGGGTCTCCATTGCTTTTAAGGTGATGCCGCTGTATATTGACCTATGAAAGTTACGTTTTTCTTGCTCATTTCCCTTTGGCATCCTGCGTGTATAAATGCTTATTCTTTCAACATCTTCGCCCCCAACATTCCCTCATCCCCATTCATCACCACAAAGTAAACTCCTGCCGCCAGCCCGGACACATCGATGCTGGTTTGGGTAACCCCCGCGGCAACGGGAATGGTTTTCAATATCTTGCCATCGACACTGACCACCCGGATATAGGATATATGGCCGGTAGCGGGACTGGTCACCGTCACATACGCATTGCCTGTGACCAGGCTTGGATATACATAGAACGGTTGCGTATTGCCGTTGTGGAACGAAAGGACATTGCTATAGCCATAGGTGCCATTCTTGTCCACCGACTCTAACCGGTAGTACACCATCCCCGGCGGGACATGCGCGTCGGTTACGGCATAATTGCCGCCGACTGCCTCTACCTGTTGTAATGGCGTAAACCGGATACCATCCGTGCTCCGCTCCACGATGTAATAGCTTGTGTTGATGTCATCGGTGGTTTGCCAGTTCAGTTGTATGTTGCCGTTCTCCCACTGACCGCTGAATTGCAACAGGGTTTCCGCCAGCGCCAGGCAGGAATTCAGTGAAAAGCTGCTGCTGCTGGTGTTGGTACAACCGGCGATGGTACTGGTGAGCGATACGGTATAGGTTCCTATGTCTGACGTCGTAATGGGATCGAGGGCAAGCGTGTTCCCATTGCTGGTCGTGCCGTTGGGGTACTGCCAGGTATAAGTGAAGAAGGGGCTGTACGGGAGGGTGAACAGGACGTCGCTTCCGACACAGGTACTGCCGGTGGTGACGACGCTGGGTACAGCCAGCGTGCTGATGGAAATGCTGTGGGAATAGCTGTTGTCACAGGCATCGATCATTTGGAACGTATAGGTACCCGCGGCAAGGCCGGTAAACACGGGGCTGGACTGGAGACCGGTCGTGGTTGGTCCCGCAGTGATCTGGTATTGGTAAGGCGGCACACCGGTGGTCGTGTCCGGAATCAGCGCCACTTCCCTGGTTGCCCCGCAAATGGCTAAGGCAGGAGTGGAGTTAAATAAAGGATTTGTATAAGGAGGGATGACGATCGTATCATTGTCAACCGTGCAGGGCCAGGTGGACTGGCCTCTGAAGTAGGACGCACCATAGATATTGGAATACTGGTAGGACGCATAGTAGGTGCCGGCCGGGAGATTCTGGACCGAATCGCTATAGGACGTAGCCGACGATTCGTCGTACTGGTTGTAGAGCTGGGCCGAGGTGGAATTGACGGTTACTGTGCCGGGCATCCACCAATTGTTATTGTTGACACTCAGCAGGATCTTATTGGCGTTATTACAACCTTTTTCCAGCGTGGCTCCGAAGACCGTGTTGCGTACATCTCCAGGTCCGAACGTAAGCGTAACGCTGTCCTTTTGCCCGCAGCTGGTGTCGATGACGTACATCTCATAGGTGCCAGGCCCAAAATAGCCGATGAAGCCTCCATTATACACATCATAGGCGGTATCCGGATAGGTATAGGTTTTCACCGTGCCGTCGGGAAGCGTCACGCTTGGAGGGCCGGACACCAGCACGGCATCGGCAATGTCGTTGTAGTTAAATGTTATATAAAGGCTTGACGTCCCCTCTATGCACGTGCCATACGATAGACTCAGTGTATAGGTTATTTGAAATGGAGGCGTTTCGCCCCAGTTAAATTGCAGGGTATCCTTACCGCAGCAATCCTGCCGGATCACTTTATAACCGGAGCCTGGCGGGTAACCGACAAACGTGGAATTATTGGTTTGTGTGGCCAGGACGGCACCGGAGGGGCTTATCAGTGTATAGGTAACGGTGCTGCAATGCAAATTGGGAAACTCATCAAATGTATACGTGTACCCCCGGCCGCAAACCGACGCGACCGTACTGTCGGGCGTCATATCCATGCCGGTCGACAGGGTAATGTAACCCGATGACGAAACGCCGCATTGGTTGGTAATGGTGATCGGCAACAGGTCGGTATTGCCCGTAATGTGGTTATACCGTATACGGATCGTGTCGTAAAAAGAACCGTTGTTGACAACGGGAGCGGTCAGCACCTGCGTTAAAGTCGAGCCATTGGGGAGCGTCGCCGTAATGGTATAAGGAGGCTTGTAATTGGTGTAATTGAAGGTCAGGTACACGGCAAAAGAATCGCAGGAGATGTATTGCAGAATGCTGACGCCGTTGTTGCCGACAACAAGCATCGAGCTGGGGGCGGCGGCAAGGGTGACGTTCTGGGTCTGGATATTACCGCAGGAATCCTTTACCTGAGCCGTATAGGTACCGGCGGTCAGGCCGGTAAATACATTGCCCGCCTGCGGACCCGCGGTAACGGGCGAAGGGCTGATCAATGCATACGTTACCGGTGCACGGCCATTGGTCACACTCATGGTGATGGAGCCATCGCTGCTGCTGGGACAGCTGGGATTGACAGAGGTAACGGTCAAAGAGGGAACCGCGTACGTACCTGTAACGGTAAAACTCTTTGTAACTGTCGTGTTACAGTTGTCGGTTACCTGAACGGTATAGGTGCCGGGGGACAGTGAATTAAATATATTGGACGATTGGGAGGGCGCTAAGACAGGGCCTGCAATAATGCTGTAGGTATAGGGCGTTGAGCCGCCCGATGCCGATACAGTAGCCGTGCCGGAAGCCTGACAGCGGCTTTGTGTGGCGGTGACTGAATTGATGACCGGCGGTGTGGCGGCAGGACATTGGGCTTCTGAGGTCAGCGCGCACGAAAGTGCAAACAGCACACAAAGTAGGATACGGTACATCGCTATGGTTTTTCTGGACAAGGAGGGTTACCAGCTGCAAGTTATTTTTTTGGGCACGGCGGAGACGTCGAAAAACTTGGAAGTTGAGTAGGCTGTGCTACGACACCCCCTTCTATTCTTTCAAAACCTTGGCCGCTGACACCCCGTCATCCCCCGTGAACGCAACAAAGTAAACCCCCGGTGCCAGTCCGGACACGTCGATGCTGGTTTGGGTAACCCCCGCGGCGACGGGGATGTTTTTCCATACCTTGCCATCGACACTGATCAGCCGTATATAGGAGGTGTGACTGGTAGCAGGGCCGGTGACCGTTACCGGTACATTGCCTGTGATCAGCGTGGGATATACATTGAACGATCGGGCATCGCCGCTGTGGAGCGAAATAATATTGCTATAGCTGTAGGAGCCTCTTTTGTCACCTATCCGTAACCGGTAGTAAACAATCCCCGGCGGGACATGCGCGTCGGTCACCGAGTAGTTGTTCTGGGTGCCACCCAGCGCTTCTACTTGCTGTACCGGCATAAAACCGATGCCATCGGTGCTCCGCTCCACGATGTAATAGCTGGTATTGGTTTCATCCGTAGTTTGCCAGCTCAGTTGTATGTTGCCGTTTACCCACTGCCCGCGGAAATGCAACAGGGTTTCTGCGAGTACCTGGCAGGAGTTCAGCGAAAAGCTGCTGCTGGTGGTGTTGGTACAGCCGGCAATGGTGCTGGTGAGCGATACGGTATAGGTTCCGATGTCTGCGGTCGTAATGGGATTGAGGGCAAGCGTGTTCCCGCTGCTGGTGGTGCCGTTGGGGTACTGCCAGGTATACGTGAAGAAAGGACTGGACGGGAGGGTGAACAGGACGTCGCTGCCGACGCAGGTACTGCCGGTGGTGACGACGCTGGGTACTGCCAGCGTGCTGATGGATAGGCTGTGGGAATAACTGTTGTCACAGGCATCGATCATCTGGAAGGTATACGTGCCCGCGGCAAGGCCGGTGAACACGGGGCTGGATTGGAGCGCGGTGGTGGTTGGCCCGGCGGTGATCTGGTATTGGTAAGGCGGCACACCGGTGGTTGTGTCGGGCACCAGCGCCACTTCCCTGGTCACCCCGCAAATGGCAATGGCAGGAGTGGTATTAAACAATGGGTCTGTATACGGGGGGATGACGATCGTGTCATGATCTACATCGCAGGCCCAGGTACTCATTCCTTTGAAATAGGTCAGGCCATAGATATTTGAGTACTGGTAGGCCGTGTAGTAGGTGCCGGCCGGGAGATTCTGGACCGAATCGCTATAAGACGTAGCCGACGATTCGTCGTACTGGCTAAAGAGCTGGGCGGTGGTGGAATTGACGGTGACCGTGCCGGGTGTCCACCAATTGTTATTGACGACACTCTGCAGGATTTTATTGGCGTTATTACAGCCTTTTTCCAGCGTGTTGGTGAAAATGGTATGGCGTACATCCCCGGGTCCGATGGTCAGCGTAAGGCTGTCTTTTTGCCCGCATTGGGTGTCGATGACGTACATCTTATAGGTGCCGGGCCCAAAATAGCCGATGACGGATTCATAATACAAATTGTAAGCAGTATCCGGGTAGGTATAGGTGTACACCGTGCCGTTGGCAAGCGTAATGCTGGGCGGGCCGGACACCAGCACGGCATAGGCAAGGTCGTTGTAGTTATAGGTTAAATAAAGGCTTGTCGTGTTCTCCTTGCAAGTGGCATACGCTACATTTAGCGAATAGGTGATTTGAAATGGAGGTGGTACAGACCAGGTAAATTGCAGGGTATCCGTGCGACAGCAATCGTGCCGGATCACTTTATAACCGACGCCGGGTGTGTAACCGATAAACGTGGAAGAGGCTTGTGTGACCAGCACGACACCGGCGGGGCTTACCAGGGAATAGGTAACGGTGCTGCAATGCAAATTGGGGAAATTATCAAACGTATAGGAATACCCCTTGCCGCAAACCGATGAGGCCGTGCTATCGGGCGTCAAATCCATACCGGTCGACAGGGTGATGCTACCTGTTGAAGAAACGCCGCATTGGTTGGTAACAGTTATCGGCAACAGATCGGTATTGCCCGTGACGTGGTTATACCGGATATAGATCGTATCGATAAAGGAGCCGGCGTTGACAACGGGAGCGGTTAGCACCTGCGTTAGCGTCGAGCCATTCGGCAGCGTCGCTGTAACGGTATAAGGAGGTTTGTAATTGGTGATATTGAAGGTCAGATAAACGGCAAAAGAATCGCAGGCAATGTATTGCAGATAGCTTATGTATGGATGACTGACAAGGGTAACTGAGCTGGGGGCGGCGGCAAGGGTGACGGTCTGTGTCTGGATATTACCGCAGGAATCCTTTACCTGAGCGGTATAGGTGCCGGCGGGCAGGCCGGTAAATACATTGCCTGCCTGCGGCCCCACCATCACGGGGGAAGGACTGACCAGGGCATACGTCACCGGCGCCCGGCCGTTGGTCACCGTCAGGGTAATGGAGCCGTCGCTGCTGCTGGGACAGCTGGGATTGACAATGGTGGCGGACAATGTGGGGACGGTATACGTACCGGTCACCGTAAAAGTCGTCGTCACAGACGTGTTGCAATTATCCGTTACCTGTACGGTATAGGTACCGGGAGACAGCGCATTAAATATATTCGACGATTGGGGCGAGGCTAAGACGGGGCCCGCCGTAATGCTGTACGTATAAGGTGTTGAACCGCCCGATGCGGACACGGTAGCGGTGCCGGAAGCCGCGCACCGGCTTTGCGTGACGGCGACGGAATTGATGGCCGGGGGCGTGGCGGCAGGACATTGGGCTTCTGAGGTCAGCGCGCACGAAAGGACAAAAAGCACGCAAAGCAGGATACGGTACATTGCAAAGGTTTTTCTGAGGACGGAGGGATACTGACCGAAAGGTATTTTAATCGATACGATGAAACTGTCGTAATACTTGGAGTTCGAACTTCCGCTACACTATAATCCACTTTATTGGTCAAGGTAAATTTTACCCTCGGTGTAACTTCGTATCCGTATTCCAGCGTAGCTAAAATCCGTACAATGAAAATCCAGGTATCCGCAACTCTACTTGCCTGCCTCTTTGCAAACAGCGTATTGGCGGGAAATACATTGGATAAGACCGGCAATCCGACGGCGACCGCGCTTGTCGCCTTTAGCGTGCGTCAGTTAAGTTCGGCGTATACGGGGTACGACCTCAAGGTGTGTCGCAGCCATGACAAGGCTACGGCCAATATCGGGTTTACGGGCGCCGGCGACCTGGATACGGCTACGATGAAGGCCTTTGTCGGCACGGACACCGGTTATGTGAGTGTATGGTACGACCAAAGCGGCAATGGTTACAACGCCACGCCGACCGCAGATTCCACCATGCCGTACATCATGGTGGGCGGCTCGATCAACAGGGACAACGGCTGGCCTTCCCTCTACACGTCCATGAGCGCATTTCTAAGCTACGGGCCCGTAAGCCAGTTAAACGGGACGTACCAGGTCACGCGCATGGAAGTTTGCAGGTCCCGCGACAATAGCAGCCTTTCCATATCAGAGGGGCTGGGTACCTACCAGCTGGATCTACAGCTATTCCCGGCAGCAATATGGGTACAGTTCGAAGACAACAATATCGTTGCCACGGGAACCGTAAGCAGTACACAGTCACTTATGTCGATCAATTCGGTGAGGAACAACGGAAATTCGCTGATGTATCTGAATACGGCATTGCTTGGGTCTACGACAGCCTCTATTTTGCCTTTCAGCGCACCCGTGATGGGCTTTGTCGGTGTCCGGTTTGACTACGCGGTAAGCCCTGCCGGGCAGGGCGCTTTTTCAGAAACCATTTTGTTTAACTCCGTACTGTCGGATGCGGACCGCCAGGCCATCAATTATAACGAGAACTGGTATTATTCACTCGGGTTTGATCCCTGCAGCAGTACGGCGGCCGCCCTCTCCCCGAATAATGCGACAAGCAAAGCACTGTATGCCTGTACGCAGGATGGCCCATGGGCGTATTATTATGATCCCGCCCACCCGTTGAACCTGCTGTTCGGTATCGCAAAAGACCCCGGTAGTACGGGGGCCAATGCCACGTTTGCGATCGATTCCATCGACCTCACCGTTGCCCCCAATCCAGCCACGGCGGGTTATTCCGTCACATCCGGGACAAATGGCATTTTCGCCATGGGCCGCTACTGGAATGTATTCACTCATACGCCGCTGACCAGCCCCGTCGATGTGCGCTTCTTCTTCAACCCGACAGACACGACGGCCGCGCTCAATGCGGCGCTGGCGTTCAAAACGGGGTCTAACGTGGTGAGCAACCTCCAATGGTTTAAAACGGTGGGCGGTCCTTTTAACCAGGACAGCCTGACGGCAACCCCCGTCCCTTATATAAAGGGCCCGATCCTTCCGTTGACGCCCGTATATGGGACAAAAAATGGCGTTAACTACGCGGAGTTCGATGGCGTCCCCAGCTTTTCCGGGGGAACAGGGGTCTATATCGTGTCCGCTACACCCATCACGCTGCCCATCGTCATCAATCCGTTTACCGCCGTACCGGCAAACCACGCTGTGCTGCTCAACTGGACAACCCAGTCGGAAAACAACAGCCTTCTTTTTGAGATCGATCGCAGTGCCGATGGCAAGACCTGGGCAGCCATAGGGGAGGTCAACGCGGCAGGGAATAGCGAGAATGCCACGTCCTACAGCTTCACCGATAGTAGCCCGCTCCAAAGCAATTACTACCGGTTAAAGCTGGTGTATAAAAACGGGCAGTATTTCTTTTCGGACGTCGTTGTGGCGGGTATCAATACGACTTCCCCCCAGGTGTACAAAATCGTTCCCAACCCGTTCAAAAACAACCTGGACATTACCGCCACCGTACCCAATGGCGGTCCGGTGGAGGTACGGCTTTTGGAGATCACCGGGGTCACTTTACTGCGCCAGGAATATACCGCGACAAAAGGGGGAAATGTGTTTACCCTGACCAATCTGAGCCGGTTGTCGCCGGGGATGTATATCGTACAGGTGATACAGGGCGGCGTTGTGGGGGTAGGGAAGGTGGTGAAGGAATAATTACCGTATCGTAATCTTCCGGACCTTATTCCCTCCATTCGTCCCATAATTAAACGTCGTCATATACAGCACTCCGCGGTCATCGATACAAAGGCCCTGCGGCCCGTTGAAACTGGCGTTTAGCCCGATCCCATCGACGTCCTCCGCTGCACCGCTTCCCGCAATGGTGAAGACCTTCCCGCTGCACGCCTCGATCATCCGGAGGTTGTTGTTGAAGTGATCCGCTTCGTAGATGTTCCCAAACGCATCCCGTGCGATCTCCCATCCCTTGAAGGCCGTGTCCAGGTAAATCTCTTTTTGTACGTCACCGGGTGTTATCCTGTAGATGCCGTAGGCTGCGACATAGAGGTTGCCGTCCCTGTCAAAGGTGAGGTTACGAGGGGTGAGGATATTGTTGCCAAAAAGCGTCTGGTTGTTACCGTTAGTGTCCAGGCGGGTCACAGTGCCATAGTTGTTGTTGGACATATAGAGAAAGCCATCGGGACCCACAGCGATACCCGTGGTGGGCATCGTACCGTTGTATATCAGCGTAAAGCTGTTGTCCGGCTGGACCTTGACCAGGTGTACGTTGAAGTCCGTGACGTACAGGTTGTGTGTCTTCCGGTCCAAAGCGATATTATAGGGAGAATAAAATGGCAACGTGTCCGGAATGGTGATCTGCGAAACGGTCGCAGAAGAGGCGGTGTATTTCCGCAAAAGACGGTTATAGTTGTCTGCGATATAAAGGTCGCCGTTGGCGTCGGTCGTGATGCCCCAGGGGCAGTAAAAAGAGGAGGACAGCGCGGGTCCATTATCGCTCCCCACCGCGCCGGTGCCGGCGATGGTGGATACGGTGACCACATATTGGTAATTGACCTGCGGGCCCTGGAAGGTATCGTTGCCGAAAGACAACACGATGTTCCCCGAGCCGGCCATGGGAGGAACGACCGCCCGGACGCTGTCAGAACAGGCGGCGATGATCTTGAACGGCTGTCCGTTGAGCGTCACAAAAAAAGCTTCGCCCGTGCCGCATCGGTTATGGGCCAATATCCGCATCTGTTGGCGCATGCGTGCACTTGTTTAATGATGTTTCGACGGAGGAGACTATTCCCTATCTTGCGGGCCACCAATCTTACCTCACCCTATGCGTCTTCCTTTTGCCCTCCTTGTCTGTACCCTGATGCATACAGTCGTTCGCGCACAGGTCTTTATGGGCGGGGGATATGGCACCTTCAACGTTCCCGGGGCCAGCGAAAAATTCAGAGGTTTCGGCCCCACGTTCAGATGTGAATATATTGAAAAGAACGAGAGGATCAGCCTGTACCTGGATGCCTCCTATTTCGAAAAAACCATGTCACAAGGAACAACCGAAGTGTACGACCGCAATGGCGTTCCGCAAGGCCAGGCTTCGGTAAACACCAGGTTTTCCTATGTCTATAATGTGATAGGGTCCAAAATACTGCTGGTGACAACTGCCGACGAGAAAAAGATCAACCCTTATGTCGGCGGCGGGTTCGATTTTATATATGCGCAGCAGCGGACCTCTTACCAGCCCTCCTATGACGCCGGTAGCGGTGCCCATGGTTCGATGCTTTATGGCCTTCAATTGAATACCGGCATACAATACTGTATTCAACCCGTCATCATCGAATTGAGGGGGAACCTGGACTTTGTTTTTAAGCCCCTGGTGGACGATAATTCCAACATTTTGACCAACCTCCGTTTGTCCGCAATGATACCCTTATGAAAAAGTTGTATTTCCTTTTTATCGCCACGCTTTGCTTTGGCTGCCAGAAGTCAAAGGAGGGCACCGGCTGTCCTGCCGGATTAAGACTCACCCCCAACGATTCGACGCCCGTGGTGGGGGATACAGTTGTTATTTATGCCAACCATCTGAACATGGATTACAATTGGTCCGGCCCTGACAATTTCTTTTATCAATCCTATACCGGTTCGAACGGTATCACCCTGGCCGGGATTCAGCTTAAACAAAGCGGGTGGTACTACTGTACAGCTTCCGAGGTGGATTGCCCGGCAGTTACGGATAGCGTGTACATACGCGTCAAGTATGCCCAGGGAACCCCCTCCTGCAGCCTGACAAACAACCAGGTGACGTCTACGACGGGGATTCCGGATTTTAGCGCGGTCACGGTTACAAAAACGTATGATCTCTCGTACAATGCGATTGTTTTGCACGCCTTTCAGGCAGTGGGGGCCCCGGAATATGACTTTGTTTTCAATTCTTACAACGGTAATACGGAGCCACAGGATGGCATTTATTATACCACGTCTATTCCCAGTTTTGAACCGGATCAGGATGCAGACGTGATCAACATGGCCTGTAACTTCGACGGGTTCTATTATTTTCAAAGCAACCCCGGGCAAAAAGTATACGTGTCCCATGTGAATGGGAAATTGCGCATCTCCTTCTGCAGTATAGAGGCGGGCGACACGGACAGTGGTGTCAGCGGCCAGTTTACCGGTGAGTTGACGGAACAGTAAAAACCCTTTCTATGGCGTCGGCAGCGCTCGCAGGACCGTCCTCTTGCCGGACCATGTCCCCGACAGCGGCAGCCCGTGAAAAGTATACCGGGTTATTTAAAAGAGCGGTTAGCGCTTTCTGCATTTTTTGCACCGTAAGATGCTGTTTGTAGATCAACTGCCCCATACCCAGGCGTTTCACCCGGGCCGCATTATCGGGCTGGTCGTGGCTAAAGGGGATCCCCAACATCGGTTTCCCGGCGCGCAACACCTGGCCTACGGTCCCTATGCCGCTTTGATTGACGATGAGGGCAGCCTTTGGGAAGACCTGGCCATAAGGCAAATACGGGGTGGCAAAGATGTTTGTGTCTTTAAAAACAGCACCGTCTCCGACCAGGAGGATCCCTCTTCGTTTCATACGATGAAGCACTTCCACACAGATCTCATAGAAGTTTCCGGCAGCAACAACGGCGGCGGACCCCAGCGTAAAAAGGATAGGCGCCTCTCCCGCCGATAAAAAATCCCGCAACGACGGGTCGTGGACCTCCGGCTCATCGTAAAAACAAAAACCGGTAATAAGGTTATTGGACGGCCAGTCCTTTTGCTTTTGTGCAAAAATGGAAGAAAAAAGGGAAAGCGTCCGAAAGGGCGAATGGAGTTGATAAAAAATAGGGTCTTTCCCTTTGGGAAGCCCCAGGCTGGCCCGAAGATGATACACGGGTGCGCTCCAGCTCCTGACCATCTGCTTCGTCAAACGGATAAACAGGGAATTGATCAACCGGCCTTTTTCCGGCAGGTTCGCCAGCATGGGAGAAACGGAGATTACCGACGGATCATAGGCCGACCAATAGGCATTGGGCGACAACACACAGGATACCCAGGGCATCTTTAGTTTTTCGGCCACGATGGGCCCCGCAAAGCTGATCGAGTGGTTAACCAGGAGGTCGGCGGTCACACAGGCTGCAAACAGGTCTTCGTACGTCTGCTGTATATATGGATAAATCAGCTCCCGCATCACGACCTCCGGTCCTTTTACAAGGTCCATGGCCCTTTTGGCAAGCGCTACATCCATAAAGCTGATGGAGGGCCGTACCGGGTGAAAGTGCAAACCGGCGCCGGATACTTTGCCCTCATGGATGTCGCTGGTGGCAATGGTGACCTGGTGACCCCTGCGTGTCAGCTCCACGCCAAGCGCCAGGTAGGGATGCAGGTCTCCCAGTGAGCCAAAAGTACTGATGACGATTTTCTTCAAGAAAACAGCTTATTGAGGTTTGGGAAAAAAGCATTGGTCTGACGAAGATATTCTTTATACGGATGTCCCCATATCCTGCAAAGGCGGGTGTCTTCCAGGTAAGCATAGACCGGGAGGATCAGGCAGTTGATCACGCCCAGCAGGATAATATAGCGGTTTTCCGCCAGCATCGCCGAGCCCAAAGAGGCAAATATCGCCCCGGAAAACAAGGGGTGGCGGACGTAGGAATAGATACCGCTGGTCTTAAATATACTGTTTTGATGGATATGTATGAATTCATCAATAAACCCCGCCCTAGAAAGACCGATGACCTGGAAACCTGCCAGCATAATACCCAGCCCGAGGAAGATCAGGGCGCCGCCCCCAAAGAACCGGAGAAAATGGAAAATAAAAGAACCGGAAACGAGGCAATAGTAGAAAGGACGCAACATCTGGGAGACCCCGAACGCCACGCCCCAGATGATGTCCCTGTAAAAGGCATGTTTGTAGGGGTTGACCTTGCTTTTCATATACCGGAGCCGGTTCCTGGCGAAAAAAATGCCGTGCCAGACAAACCAGGCAAGCCAGAAGAGGAGCTGCTCGACGGCCAGCGAGCTTTCATACTTTCCCAGGAACAGGTTGGGGATGGACGGCAAAATCAGGCAGATCAGGATGGCAAGCGACATAAGGACCCAGACCAGGAGTTTGTTTTTCAGACAAACCCTTTTCTCAATGTGGTTTAGAAGCTGATTCATGGCTTTATAGGTTATTTCTTTTGAACAGACGCAACCGGATGTTTTGATTGGAGGTAAGCGTGATCAGGGGGTGCGGATAGACGGTTGTATTGACCACCGAAAAATCATACGCCAAAAGAAAGGCGGTGAGGATGACTTTGATTTCCAAAAAGGCAAAGGCAGCGCCAATACACATCCTGGGGCCGATGCCAAAGGGGATGAACGGCATTTTGGAAGCATCAACGCCCTCAAACCGGGACGGATCGAAGGTGTCCGCCTCCGCCCAATATTTGGGATTGCGGTGCAGGCCCCAGACGTTGATGACGATGTCGGTATTTTTCGGGACATAGTATTCCCCCAGCCAATCCTCATCAACCGACTTACGCCCAAAGACATAAGCCGGTGGATAAAGCCGCATGCTTTCGTTCACCACGCAGTCCAGAAAAGTCAGCTTTTTCAACCCTTCGTAGGTGATGTTTTCGGGGCGCCCGATCCCGGCGTTTATTTCTTCATAGAGTTTTTGTTTGATATTTTCATGTTGCGAAAGGAGATAGAAAGTCCAGGTCAGCGCCAGCATCGTGGTTTCGTGCCCCACCAGCAGCAGCGTCATGACCTCGTCCTTTATTTGCTTGTTGTCGGTCATGCCGGCGCTAAGGAGGAGGGCCAGCATGTTGATCCTTTCCGTGTCTGTCTTGTGCCGTTCGATAATGTTGGTGACGATACTGTCCAGGGTATCCATGGATCGCTTGAACTTTCGCAGGAAGACGGTGTTTGTCAGCCATTCCGGGTACCGGCTCAATGGAAGCTTTAACAAGACGCTACCGGTGCGTTGGCACTTGATCAGCTCTTCCCTGATGACGCCAATGGTTTGTTCTGTGTCTTCCGCGCCGATCAGCGACTTCCCTACGATATTCAAGGTCAGCTTGCCCATCTCGTCCGTAATGTCTACTTCCTCGCGGATAGTATGGACAAACTTCAACGCCTCGGAGATCATGATCTCCATGGAATGGACAATGCTTTTTTGGTGAAACAGCGGCTGGATCATCCTTCTTTGTTTGAGCCAGGGCTCACCGTCGCTGGTAAACAGGCCGTTCCCCAAAAGGATCAGAAAACTATACTTGTCGTTTTTTACATAATTCCGGTTGTTGTCTTGCAACACATGTTTGATCAGGTCGATGTCATGAAGGACGTAGGCCGAGAATTTGAACAACCCGGAACGAAAGATGGCGTCATGCTTCAGCATGTTGGCCGTAAAGAAGTCGATCGGGTCAAAAAGAGAGCCGACAGCACTCCTGAACGTTGCTTTGGGAGGAAGGACGTTTGCAGATGTCACAATAAGTGGGAATGTATGTTGAATATAAACGTATTCCTCACGTCTGGCAAGCTCTGAAGGCGTTTTTTGTGCATAAATGCAGTTGTTGCCGGACGTATTGCAGTTATCGATGGAAGAGGGCAGATGTATAATACCGACTCCTTACTTCAGCAAATTGAGTAGTTTGGCGGGCGCCCCCTTCTTTTTCCCTCCTCAATAATATCTTTATGAAAATCAATCTTTTATGCTCAGGCATCGTTCTGTTGTTGCTTATGACGACAGGTTGTAAAAAAGACCCCGTTTCTTCTTTGTCTTTAAAAACCGGGGCGCGGGCGGGATCACCCGGGCCCTTAAACCAGCCCAGTTTTTTATTGCCCTACGAGACCGGTAGGGTAGTCGCGTATGACCAAAATGATGGGAAGGGTTTGAGCTGTCTGCTGAGCTATGACGATGGCACGGGTGTGGTGGAGCTGAGCCAGGTGACCGGAGGTACCATCAACAATTTATGGAGCTCCCAGGGAGTGCTTCTGGACAATGGCGGCGTTTATACCCTTAACCAGGGAGGGCCGCCCGTCACGGATTATTATAATGAGATAGGCGGGGTTCATATTCTCCCTTATGATGCTACGGGATCGGGACATCCCAACTGGCTGTTGCTTTATATCCCGGGAGAGAGTTTTGCGGCCCTGCTGGCGCCCACTGCTACACCGGGGATATGGCACCAATACTGGTACTCCACTTCCCCTGGCATTGGTGGGTATGACCTGGCCGGTCTGACGGACAAGATCATTCCCTTCGAAATAGGCGGGTCCGGACCAAAAACCGGTCTGATCTGTTACCGGCCCGGCAACGGGTTCTGCTGGGTGATTCAAAACCAGGGTACTGCCCAGAGTCCCACCTGGGTCGGCGTGGTCAAAGGTTCTTCTGGGATTGGCGGGTTCGACCTGAAGGGAACTTCCGACCAGATCATCACCTTTGACACGAACCCGGCTGCGGGGAATGAAGGCCTGGTTTGTTTTCGTCCCGGCTATGGCTATATCTGGATCCTGAACCACAACAGCAACAGCACCACGTTCACTGCTGTATATACAACCCACAGCGGCTTTGGAGACTTCACCGGTACGCACCAGGGGGACCGGATCATTGCTTATGATCCCGGCGGTTCGGGTCTGCAGGATCACCTGCTTTGTTATAGCCCGGGCAATCCCGGTCTTACGGTGGTCAATTATTACAGTACGGGAGGCGCGATCGGTTCCTCCTTTGGTTATCCCATGAACGCCAATCCTTATCCCGGGGGTGGCATCGGTGATCACCTGATCAGTTTTCAGGGGAATGGTCCTTCCTGGGGGTTGAGTACCCTCATCGGTTACCAGAACGGGACGAGTCTGGCGCAGATCTATGACCTGAACGGATCAAACAGCTATACACGCGTTTATTAATAAAACCTTTCTTATGAGACTCCACCAAATGTACATCGTTGCGGCGGCCGCCCTTTTGTTGGGCGCCGGTTGTAAAAAGGCCCTCAACCCTTCCTCCGTACAATTGACGGGTTCGGCAAAGGGGCTTCAATCGGGTTTGCCCAATTTTCCCATGAGTTCACCCGGGGCGAGACTGGTTTCCTTTGACCTGGCCACAGGAACGGGGATGAGCTATATCCTGGCGTACGACTGCAACAACAGCACGACGCCCATGGTATATAATATCAAGGGTACTTCCATGCCCTCTTACACGTTTACCATCAACGGAAGCCCCTATTATGGGTTTACAGCCGCCACCAATAATTACACCGAGTTCGGCGGTACGCACATCACGGCTTTTGACATGAACAGTACCGGGCACCTGGATCACCTGCTCATGTATGAGCCCGGAACCGGGGAGGTACAAGTGCTGGAACATTCGAGTACGGGAACCCCCGGCGACTGGAACGTCATTTGGGACAGTCATGGCGGGGGTATCGGCGGCTACGATCTGCACGGTACGACCGATAAGATCATTGCGTATGACTTCGGATCCGGCTATATGAGCTCCGTGATCTGCTACCGGCCTGGAAACGGCTACTGCTGGGTCATTTTGAATGAACCCACATCCACCGCAAACCCCAACTGGGTGGCGGTCGACTTTGGCTCTTCCGGTATCGGCGGTTTTGACCTGAAAGGCGTCAATGACCAGATCGTACCGCTCTTTGATGAGGCGGGATGGATGGACCTGGTCTGCTACCGCCCCGGGTACGGGTATGTATGGTACCTGGAGCATCCCCCTTACTATGACTACTTCGAAGCAGACTGGACGAGCCGTTCCGGTATCCCGGGCATCCTCGATTTTTCCCAGGTCCAGGACCGGATGGTCCCCTGGTCCGGGAATAATCTCTATTACGGGAATTATCTCCTCTGCTACCGGCCGGGGAACGGAGGCACGGTAAAGTCGGTTTATTTTACCTACAATGGCGTTTATGTCGGGCCTACTACGGGGCCGTCCTGGGTAAGCAACAGCGGTTTCCTGACCTATCCCATGCAGTACAACGGGCAAAGCGGCCCTTCCTATATCGGCGACAAGATCATCTCCTTTGACGGGTCGGGCATGGGTCAAAGTTCCATGGCCTGCTACGCCGGCGGGGCGAACCAGGTGGCCCTCATCGAGGAGGGACCTGTCTTTAGCTGGTCGGATGCCTATTAAAGGCTGCCGCCAGGCTCTTAAAAGCGGCGGGGCGAATTTGTTCAGGCGCGGCATTCTTGGTACCTTCCCCGCGCATGCTCACATTCGCCCTTTTTTCATTGCTGCTTCGCCCATGGCCACTGGTCAGCACCACCGACATTACCCACTTCTGGAAAGCCTATGACAGCGTCGTCACCGTAACGGACACGGTCGCACAGGATAGCTTTATACAACGCCTGTACCTCGACCAGGGAAGCGCCGGGCTCAAGGACATCAGCGCCATCCGTCACTGGACGGCAGCGAGAATACGAATGAGCATCGATGCCCACCCCGCCTTTTGGTCCTCTATCCGGGGAAAAACACTGGCTATTCCTGAAGAGGCGCCCCGGATCCGGGAGCTTATGCAACGGTACCGGAAACTATATCCCTCCTTCCGCGAGCCGGAGGTTTATTTTGTCATTGGCTATCTTGGTACCGGCGGCACCACCACGCAAACAAGGGTGCTGATAGGATCGGAAATTGCCTCCGGGGACAGCACCGTCGATGCCGAAGGACTCAACCCCGTCCTTCAAAAGTTTTACAAAACCAACCGGGGAATTCCCTACCTGGTTGCCCACGAACTGACCCACACCCAACAACAGGGCGGCGATATGGAAGACCGGAGGGCCACCAACCTTCTCGGGTTTTGCCTGGCGGAGGGGATGTGCGACTTCATGGCCGAACGCCTGCTGGAAAAGCCGCTGACACAACCCTATATCACGTACGGCCTGCAGCACGACCGCGAACTCTGGACATTGTTCAAAACCCAGATGCACGGCCGGGACATCAGCGGCTGGCTCTACAACATGGGTTCTTCGGTAGCCGTTTCTGACCTTGGCTATTATATGGGCTACGCTATATGCAAATCCTATTACGAAAGAAGCGCGGACAAACAACAGGCCCTCCACGACATACTGACCCTGCCGCTGGAAGACACCGCTTTCTTGGATGATTTTATACGCCGGTCCGGGTATGACCATCCCTAGTCAAAGGTTCGTGAAATCGGTATATTCTTAAACACGCCGTTACTGATCGAATCCGTTACACTTTTGTCATTGGCTAGGGCGTCTTCTCCCACGATAAGACCCGAGAACGTCCCGTCCAGGGTTTTGCCATCGTTTTTGGTGATGGTCAAATAAATATGCCACGTCGCCGTGGGCGTCACTTCAACAGACAGCAATTGCGCCGGGGTGCTGTAATAGGTAGACCGCTCCTGATATTCATTCCCCGGTATCAGCGAATCGGTTGCCCAACCCGTTACCGGCTGGAAACCCACCACCGAATAAAAGGCAAAGCTAAGATTGTCGCCGTGTGATCCGTTGAATGTAAAGAGGTAGCTGTCTATCGTGCCGCTCGTATAGGCCACGTAGGCGGCGTTACCACCGTCCCCCGAAAAGCTGCAGGGCGTGCCGTTCACGGAGAAGGTGACGAGGGTGTCGTTGCTTTTTTTCTTGCAGGAGGCAAGTGCAATGAGCAACATTAGAGGTAAGAGGGACCATTTCATGGAGTAGGGATTTTAAATACCTTCGGTGGTATAAATATACCAAAACCTTTGATCAAACTAACCCTCGACCGTATCCCTCTTCCAGGATGACCGCCTCCTCCAGCTTCCGCTTTTCCCACTGCAACAATTCCAGCTCCGGCTGCGTATAAAAGCCATCCGTATACCCCAGGCACAGGTAGGCGACGAGACGGTTCTGCTCCGGCGCCCCGAGGATGCGCCCCACGTGCTCCGGGTCCAGGATGCTGACCCACCCAAGCCCGATGTTCAGGGCGCGGGCCATCAGCCACATATTTTGAACCGCGCAAACAACGCTGTACAGGCCCACCTCCTGCATAGCCGTTTGTCCCAGCACGGGGCCCGAAGAAGGTTTGTAAAAAACAGCAATATTCAACGGCGCCTCCAGGATACCCTCCAGCTTCAGTTGCTGATAGGTTTGTTGTTTGTCGTCCGCGAAAAGGGACACCGACCTATCCTTTTCCGCCACGTAGCTGTCATACACCGCCCGCTTTACCGCCGCGTCCCGGATCAGAACGAACTCCCAAGGCTGGGAAAAGCCCACCGATGGGGCATGCAAGGCCGCCGACATCACGCGCCGGACGACCGTTTCTTCCAGGGGTTTGTTCAGGAAACGGTTGCCACGGACGTCCCGGCGGTTGCGGATGATGTCGTAGAGAATGTCGGCTTCTGTGGTTGAGTAGAGCTTGCCTGAGCGGGGGGCTTCCATGGGGGAAAGATAGGGAAATTCAAGTACCTTTAAAAAACATGAGCACGCAGGAAAATCCTCATCTAAGCGACCACCTCGCCAACGAGCGCACCTTCCTGGCCTGGATCCGCACCGCGATTGGCATCATGGCCTTTGGCTTTGTCGTCGTCAAGTTTTCGCTTTTTGTAAAATGGTGTATCTTATCGGAAACGTTTAAAAATCCCCCCCTTTTTCTCAAATCCCCAAAGCAGCTCATGCTCATGCCGGACGGCGTGTTCGATGTGGGGCCCGTATTTGCCCCAGGCAAAACCGGAGTGGTTCGGTTTGCCCCTCAGGTCTGCGATCACAAAATGGTCGGGTAATCCGGTGGCGAATGCTTTCAGGACGGGATCGCCGGACGCACGGGCCGGTACGACATCTATAAAGCCGTCTTCTTTGTGAAATATCCGCGGACAGATCTCTTCGTGCACCCTGTCCAGGTTGGAGGCAGGTCCTTTTTTCCCAAATTCATCCAGGTGTTGGATAAATTCAGTGAGGTTTTCTGATTGTTTCACCACCACCGCAGGGTCGTGGCCCACAAAAAAGACATTCCCCCATTCGCCTTCTTTGTCGACGTCCAGGATCCAGAAATTGCCGTATCCGTCGCCGGCCAATTGCACGGAATGGGGAAAGATATTTTCAAGCCCGAACTGACCGACACCATCAAAGGTGACCTGCTCCACGGGGTCGAACTCAAAACCGGCAGCGAACTGCAATAATTCCCTGATGTCGGGGGGGATCCGGGACTGGGGCAGTTGCGCGGCCAGGCGGTCGATTTGCTCATCGGTCAATCCTTCTGAGAGGACGACCTGGTATTCGTTTTCGTCTTCGGTGACGTATCGTTCGTTCAACAAGGCTTTAAGCTGTTCCAGCGGTGTCATGAGTGGTTGATATTTGGCCAATGCATCCAATGCTGATTGAGCATTTCCGCTCCGTTTTTTTTGTAAAACTGCCGGGCAATGTCATTTCCAGGGTCGACGCAGATATGGAACGCGCCCCGTTCAATAAACCATTGGAATAATTTCGTAATGAGCCGGGACGCGATGCCCAGCCTCCGGTAAGGCTCCAGTACGTCGATCCATTCCAGCTCGCCGTCGCAGTCAAAACGCTGGGTGAGGTGTCCGCCGATAAACCCGGCAATCTGGTCTTCGACCAGCGCCACATAAATGATCCGGGGTTCCAGGGCTTTTTGGGGATTCACTGTGCCGGCGAGGTAGCCGGTGATCCGGGTTATCCAATAGGTTTCACTGCCCCAACTGACGGCGCGGATTGTTGCCAAACCGGGAATATCGTCCGCAGTGGCTTGCCGGAAAGAGACCTGGTGCATGCCACAATATAGGGCAAAAACCAGCGTGTGTAGGTTAAATCGCGAGGCGTAGCGTCGGGGACGCGGTCACTGCCAACGCTCCCGCGACCGCGCTATACGCAAGCGCTTCAAAAACGCTGGTGATCTCATTCCCTTCCAAAAGATCGGGGTAGGCGAACGCCCGGGGAATATGGATCATAAATACCCAAAGAAAAATCATGATCCCGAGCAGGGCCGCCACGAGCCGGACCTGTATGCGGAAGATCAGCGCCAGACCGGACCCCAGGAGAGCGATGGCGGCAAAAATGGTCCAGAAACTGTGCCAGGGGAGCCAGGAGGGGACGAGCGTGTTGACAAAGGGTAGGTAGACAAAGTGTTCGATCCCGCAGACGACAAGAAAAACCCCCAGCATCGCGGGACCGAAGGGAATAAGGGCTTCCTGGACTTTGCTTACCTTTTTCACCGGGTAGGCGGCCGCAAGGATAAAGGCGCTTCCGGCAAACGCAAGGACCTTGAACGTATTGGTCCAGGGTCCTATCGAGGACAGGTTGTGGGTCAATTCGTACGGCAGGTGCCCGGCGAGGAACAGAACCAGGGTGGCCATGCCCAGGAGGGAGGCGAACCACCGGAGGTCTCGCGCGACGACCAGCCCGACGGCGGCGGCGATCATCACCGCGCTGGACAGGTAAACGGCGATGGTATTCCCGTTCGGCCAAGGCAATATGAGCGGCCGGAAGGAGTCATACTGAACCTGCTGGAGGGCAAACGCGACCAGGGCGAGGGCAAAGCTGTAGCGGGCAAAGTTTACCAGGGATGTCGTCATAGACAACAAGGTATGCGCAACCCGGGCGGCTTGGTTATTTTTTCAACGATTGGTCCTGCTGTTTAAACCAAACGCCTCGACGAAGAATGCGCGGGCGCTTCAATTTCCTGCTTTATTTCATCCACGACGTTGTCCAGGTTTTCATACCAATCCAGGTGCGGCGACCATTTATGGCAGCCTCCGGCATGAGGGATGCATTGCGTATCCTCCCAAACTTTTTGGCAGGCCGGGCACCGGCCACCGGTAGAAAATGTATCCCACCGGTGTCCGCAGGTACACTTCCAGTAGGGTTTTCCGTCGGGTTCCCATGCACATTTGGGGCATCTGATCCTGATTGAGTCCATATAACCGAATATATCAAAAAATCCTAGTTCGTGACAAGCGATGGCATAGGGCAAAAAAAAGGTAAAATTCCTGTCCCCCAAAACGCCCCTCGATCGTCATTACCACATGAACAAGATCCTTTACATCAATTCCAGTCCAAGCGGCGCTGATTCCCAAAGCGTTAAGGTTGCCAACGCGCTTTTAAAAAAGCTCCCGCCCGGCGACGTAACCACCAGGAACCTCGACGAGGACGTCCCTCCCTTTGTGAGCAAGGCCTACATACACGTGGTCTACACGGATCCAACGCAACGGACAGCCGCGCAAAAAGCCCTACTGCGTTATTCCGACACGGTCATCGCCGAAGTCCGCGAAGCGGACATTATTGTTATTGGCACGCCGGTGCATAATTTCGCGATTCCGGCGTTGTTAAAGGCGTGGATCGACCAGCTCGTGCGGCCGGGAGCAACGTGTGGAAAAGGCGGGCGCGGCTTCGAACAAAAAAAGGTATACGTCGCGGTCGCCTCCGGCCGGCTGATCAACCCGGAAGGGTTTGTGGGCCCCTACCTGAAAGCGATATTGGCCGAAGTGGGGCTTACAGACATAACCGTGCTGACGCTAAAGGGGACGCTTCAGAAAGAGATCCGGCAGGAAGACGTCGATCACCTTATAAAAGAGATTCAATGAAAGAATATGCACTCATTTTCCACCTGAACGATCCGGCGATGGCCAAGCCATCACCCCAGCAGATACAGGAGCGTATGAACTGGCTGGCGGGGATTGTCGCGGCCGGCAAACTGGCCAACAAGGGGAATACCCTTTCGGTCACCGAAGCGCGAACGGTAAAAGCGGGCGACGTCGTCACCGACGGGCCCTTTACGGAGATCAAGGAATTTATCGGCGGGTACATCGTCGTCAAAACAGAAACGCTGGACGAGGCTGTCCAGCTGGCCAAGGCGAGCCCCCTGCTCAAAGTGGGCGGGAGCGTGGAGGTCCGTGAGGTCATGCAGGTCTATGTCCACCAGCAATTATAGCGACTTATTGCCCAACCTTTTCCGGTTGGAGTTCTCCAAAATGACGGCCGTATTGTGCCGTCATTTTGGCCTGAAGCACATCGAGCTGGCAGAGGATATCGCGGGCGACGCATTCTTAAAAGCGTCCGAGTACTGGCCGGTACACGGCATACCCGACAACCCGACGGGCTGGTTGTATACGGTGGCCAAAAACAAGGCGAGGGATTACCTCAAACACACGGCCATCTTTGAGCAAAAGGTCCGGGACGCTATTAAAACAGACGAAGCGGAGCCGGAGGTCGAGTTCAGCGACCAATCCATCCACGACAGCCAGCTGGCGATGATCTTCGCGGTGTGCAACCCGGTGATTCCTCAAAGCGCCCAGATCTGCCTGGCATTACAAGTGCTTTGCGGTTTTGGCGTGGAAGAGATCGCGGGTGCTTTCCTGGCCAAACCGGAGACCATCAAAAAACGCCTGCAAAGGGCCCGGGCACAGCTGCGGAATGTCAACTTCAGCATAACGGTACCTCAACAAACCGGCCCAAGGTTGGACGCCGTACTCAAAACGCTTTACCTGTTGTTTAATGAAGGGTATTTCTCGAAAACCCATGACCGGCTCATCCGGAAAGACCTTTGTATGGAAGCCATGCGGCTGACACATCTATTGAGCGGCACACCGGCGGCGGATGCGCTCATGGCGCTCTTTTGTTACCAAAGCTCGCGCCTCGATGCCCGGACGGATGACGAGGGGCAGACTGTTCTTTTTGACGAGCAGGATAAAAGCCTTTGGGACCAATCGTTGATCGACAGGGGCAACAGTTACCTGGTCAACGCCTTCACCGGGGACACGGTGTCCACTTATCACCTTGAAGCCGCTATCGCGTACTGGCATACGACTGCGGACAACAGCCAGAAATGGCCCCACATCCTCTCCCTCTACGATCAGTTGCTGACCCTGGCATATTCCCCCATCACCGCCTTGAACCGCACCTTCGCTTTCGCAAAAGTCCACGGCCACGCCGCCGCCATACCCGCGGCCGAAAAGCTGGGGCTAGACCAGATGGGCACCTACCACCAACTGCTGGGTTTTTTGTATACCGGTCTCCAACCCGGCAAAGCGATACATCACTATCAAAAGGCCATCGAGCTGTCGGCCTCCAAAGAGGAGCGCCAGAACCTGGAGCGGTTACAAGCTGCTGCGAGCGTTTAAACGCGGCCGCTATAAAGCATTCCCCTTGATAAGCACGATCCGCTCCACCGACCGCTCCTTCAAATGAAGCACCGCCTTCCGCTCCGGGTCCTTTCCAAAAGCCTCAAAGTCGGCCTCGGTCGGAAAAGACACCAGGTGGACCTCATGGGGAGGCGGTGCGTCGCCTTCAATAAAAGCGGGCCGGATCCTGAACAAAAGCGTTCCGTTATACCGCGCGATGAGGGGGATGGCAACGGCCTCAAAGGCGTCAAAAGAGGCCTCCTCACCGGGGTGCAGATAGATGAGCTGGGTGATATAGATCATAACGAAAAAGAAAATTGAACCACGTCCTCTTCCGAGGTGGCGCCCGCCCGCCGGTAGAAATCCAGTGCGTAGCTGTCGGCCCGGTGGGCTTGTACGAAGATTTCTTCAAACCCGTTTTCACGGCCATACGCCGTTATAAACCGGATCAGCCCGGTCCCGATTCCTTGCCGCCGGTACGCGGAGGCCACCGCGAGGTCATAGACATACAACAACGGCCGGGAAGACGTATAGGATTCGAGCATATACGACGTCAGGCCTCCCACGACGCGGAGACCATCAAGCGCGACCACCGCCAGGAAATGGGGCTTGCCCAACAAGGCAGCGGAACCGGTCGAGCCACCAAAGGGCCCGCCAAACGCCTCCGCCAACACCTCCAGCAGGTCGGAAAACATGGACAAATCCCGCGCAGACAACATTTTGATCTCCATTTACCCAATTTAGCAAGAAATTTGCTATAGCACCGGTCAAACAACCCTTTATGAAACGTCTGACCTTGTTTGCATGTGTGTTTTTAATGGCCGCCGTCAGCCAGGCCCAACTCAGGCCAAAAGTCACCTGCGGTGACATTACGGTGGACCTCCTGAACGGGACCATCAATGGGATGAAGCCCAACAACGGGTTTGCGGAGTTCCAAAAGACGGTCCCCTGTAGCACGGGTTCGGACCCTGCCGGTAAATGTGGCGCCGTCATCTACTACAAAGACAAGGATGTTGCCTTTTATGCCGACCGGAAATACTTTGAAATCGGGCCCCATTTCAAGGGGAAAATGACGCTCCGGGTGCTGGGCGCTCCCCGGAATATCCTGTTCAAATACCTGGGCAACCCGAAGGTGAAAGACGCGCTTTGGGACGCCTACGAAACGCAGTATGGGACACTGGTGTTGCACTATACCGCGGCCGGAGCGGCGGGGCGGGTCAAGCTGATCCAGATGAGCACGCTCGGTACGGACGACCTTAGCTTGTGCGAGTAATCCACAAATAGCGACGGTCTGCGTCAAAGAGGAGGTGAAACCTTCGTAGGATGTCTCCGCCCAGCAGGCTGATGCGTTGCGTTCCGATGACCCCCTGGAAGAATCCCACCGGTACGTCCCGCAGCGTATCCGTTCCGATGTGCAACACGGGCAGCACGGCCGTCCGGACCTTCAGGACATGGCCGAAGGAGTCTTTGAGCTCTTTTTCGCCCACGACCTGTAACGTCCGGTCGAGCCCGTGTGCGGCGACAAAGGCATCGTCCAGCAGCAACGCGCCCGAATAGCCCGAATGGATCAGGAATGGGTGGGTCAGGGTGTCACAGCCCAGGTTGACAAAATGCTCCGACCCGGTGCCGCTCAGGGGCAGCTTTTGGAAGCCGCTCGTGTCGGGCAGGTGTTTCCGGAGAACGATCACGCGGCGGGCGAAGTCGACGTCCACGACCCAATGGGCAAAAAGATCGAGCCCGAATTTACCGTCTGTAAAATGCCCGGATCTTTGGTCTTCCCAGACCGTCAGGCTGTCCCAGCGGAGGCCGCCGATCTGGAGGGAGCCTTTGCCATACCGTGCGTTGTTGGCATTGCCGCCCCAGCTTTTGACACCGCTCACGGTCCCGGTAAACCGAAGGTCGTGCAAACGGGCGGTGGTCTCCTCCGTGAGTGTCAGACCGCTTTCGGCGGTGTGGAGCATCAAAGAAAGCGTGTCGTGCCCGTTCAACAGGGCCTGGACGGCAATATTATTATAAGACGTTTATTTTTCCGGGAAAAACATATCCAGAAACTCCGCCTTCCGCCGCTGAGAAATCTCCAGCTTGGTCCCATCCATCAAAACGACAAAGCTGTTCCGGCCCTTGATAAAGCTTTTCAGGAAACGGAGGTTGATGATGGTGGAATGATGGATCCGGAAAAAATATTGGGCGTCCAGCAGTTCTTCATAAAAACCCAGGTTCCGGGTGGAGAGCATCCGCAGCCCTCCCTGCATATAGAAATGGGTATAGCTGCCCTCCGCGGTGCACCAGGTGATGTCTTTTGTTTCGATAAATTCATAGCCGGCCTGGGTGGCGACACCGATCTTACGGTCCGGGAAGGACAAGCGTTTCTTTTTCTCGCAAATTTTTGCCCTGACCCGGCTGACGGCTTGTTCGAATTCAGGGATACCGATGGGTTTCAACAGGTAGTCGGAAGCGGAAGCACGGATAGCGTCCACGGCGTATTCTTCATACGCGGTGACAAAGATCAGCTCGAAGTCCCGCTCGGGAAGCTTTTTGAGCACATCGAACCCGGTGCCGTCCGCGAGCCGGACGTCCAGAAATACCAGTTCCGGCTGCGTCTCCGAAATAAGCCGCACGCCCTTGTCAACGTACCCTGCAGAGCCGGCCAGCGCAATGTCGTTGGTATACCGTTCAATTAGGTTTGACATCACCTTGAGGCTGCGCTCTTCGTCTTCCAGAATAATGGTTTGTATAGACATAGGTTTGATTGTATAGTGGGAAAAAAATCTCTGCAACGGTTCCCTGTCCGCCGGCCTCGGTGTCTGACCGGTCGACGATCTTGAGCAGCACGTCCTCCTTCCGGAGGGCATTGATGATCCGGATGCGGTCGGTAAGGTTGTGGAGCCCCATGGAGGTATGGCCTTCCTTGGGCGCCTTTCTCCGGGCCGTGTTGATCCCGACGCCGTTGTCGGCGATCGTGCACAACAGGTAATTGCCCGACCGGCGGAAATCGATGTGTACCGTACCGGTGCGGTCTTGTAGCGGTACGATCCCATGGATGATCGAATTTTCCGCAAAGGGTTGTACGAACAAGGTCGGCAACAATACGCTGGCCGGATCGATGTCTTTGGACACCTCGATGCGATACTCCAGGCGGCCCGCCAGCCGGAGCTTTTCCATTTCCATATAAAGCCCCAGCACGGACAATTCCTCGCTGAGCGTGGAATAGGTATCCGGGCTGTGCTGAAGGATCTTCCGGATCAGGGTGGACAGCTTATGCAGGTAAAGGTTGGCGTTCCGGATGTCGGCGTCCAGGATGTAATACTGTATCGAGCTCAGGCAATTGAAAATGAAGTGCGGATTCATCTGCGCCCGGAGCGCCTTCATTTCCAGGTCGGCCATGTCAAATTCCCGGACCGTATCCCGGTGTCTCCAACGGAAGTACGCAAAGATCAAAAAACCGGTCAGCACGCTCACCGCCAGGTACACCAGGATCGTAAACCAGAGCGTACTCCAGAAGGGAGGGACGACGTTGAGAACGATCCGTTTGACCTGGCTGCCCGTCCAGCCCCAGCGGTCGGAAACCCGGACCTCGAAGGTATGCCGGCCATAGGGGAGGGCGGTAAATTCCAGGCGGTGGTTGTCCGTATGGACCCAGTGGCTGTCCAGGTCCGCCAACCGGTACTGGTAGGTGATCTTTTGCCCGCTCCGGAACGAGATCCCGGAAAGGTCCACGACCAGCTTATTCGCTTTATAGTCGATGGTCACGGCGCCGGTATCCAGGTCGTTGATATACACCAGGGGTTCCTGGGTCGGGTGGGGGATATAATCTGCGGGAAAAAGGGAAATGCCATTGGCCGTTGCCGCCCAAACGAGTCCGCCGGAGAGCGTGGTCTGGCTGACGTTATTGGACTGGAGGCCGTCCATTTCGGTGATGTTGCCCACGGTAAAGGCCAACCGGTTGTCAACCCAGGCATACTGTATCCTGGAAATCCCCTTGTCCGTCGATATCCAGGCCACATCCCCGGAAAAGGCGGCATTTTTACACAGGTTGCTCAGCAGGCCCTGGGCGACGCCAATCGCCATGGCTTGTCCATGTCTCAGGAGAATGACCCCCTGCTGGGTGGATACCCATACGGTCGAATCCGGGGCGATATCGACGTGGTTGATGACCCCGCCAAGGGGAGGAAGCAAGTCGCCCAGGTAATGGGTACCGTCCTCATCATGTTCATACAAACCCCGCAAGGTGCCCCAGTAGTAGCGGTCACCCAGTCCGTTGATACAGGTGCACCTGCTCGTCCATAATCTTTGGTTGACCGGTGGTTGACGCCACAATTTGAAAAGACCATCTGACGCGGCAAAAAGGAGAGAATCATCCGGTAACAGGTAAACGCCTTTGACGCCGTGTCCGCTGTCTGCAACGAATCCGATGCCACCGGCCGTGACGCTCATCAACCCCCGGTCGGTGGCCATAATATACTGGCCCGGTTTCCAACAGACCACGTCCAGTAACCGGTCGTTCCGGTTGCATACATTCAAGGGCAGGAGCGACCGCAGATGGGCACCTTTATCGGTCACCAGGACGAAGTTGCCGTTCGACAAACCCGCCACCAGGCTGTCCTTACCTACCTCCCGGATACACTTGACGTCCTTGCCCAGGACCGTCCCGCCCAGGTAGCGCACATCAAGGTCGGGGATATAATATACCCCGTCATTCTGGGTCGTCAGCCAATACCCTCCTTCCCTGTCCTTTCGGATGGACGTGCAATAGGCCTCCGGGAAATAATAACGAAGGGTCACCGGCCCGTTACAGAAATGGTCTACCCGGATCAGGCCGCGGTTGGTGGTACACACCCAAAGCGTGCTGTCGTTCTCGCAAAAGACGTCGTTCACGCTGCCGATCGTGACCCCCAGCCTGCTCAAGGGGATGCCCTTATGGATCCCCGCGCTGTCCACGCGGTAAAAGGTGTCCGTGGTGAAAAAGAAAGACCGCTGGTCGGGCATGACGGTGAAAAAAGAGCGCGCGCATTCCGGTACGTAGGCACAGTGGATGTCCAGGGGCAGGCTGCGCCACACCGCCCCGCCCGCTCTCTGGATCCCCACCGAAAAGATATGGGGTTCCACATAGTTGAACAGGAAATTACAGCTGGCGGACGAGGCCCGGAGGGTGGGGGGACCCAGGCCCTCCCTTTCGCGCGCCATATCGCAGGTCGAGGGTGTAAAACGCCAGTGCCCGGGCGTATTGGGTGAGGTGTAGTTGCCTAAGTAGACATGCCCTTTTTCCAAAACATTATTACACTGCAGCACAATGGTCCCATGGAGATGGTCTTCGGTGATGGCGTAGACACCGGGACAGTCCTCCATTTTCCGGATGTGCCCCTTATACCAGACCGAGGGAATGCCCAGGAGGGATATAAACCACACATTCCCGTAGGAATCCAGGTACATCTTCAGGATGTCATTGTCCGGCAGCCCATCCTCCTTATAAAAGTTCCGAAAAACCCGTCCGTCAAACCGGCTGACCCCCTGGTCGGTACAAAACCACATAAACCCGTTCCTATCCTGGAGACACTGGTAGATCACCGAACTCGGTAACCCATCCGTCACTGCATACTGGATATGCGCCAGTTCCTGTGCACCGGCCCCGTTCCCGAAGGACAAAAGGAGTATAAGCAGAAAAAAAATACGCAATTATTTCCTGATTACTGCGAATATAACGATTAAGCCGCGAATGTATATTTCGTCATCCATACTTATCTGTTTCCCCTAGTTTTATCGCCAAAGAAAAATCAAACAGTCATGAAAAAACAAGTCTATGCCGCGCTGCTGCCCGCAGTGCTCCTGCTGGCGTCTGCCTGTAGCAAAAGTCTTAAGCCTTCCAGCGTACAGGTGGGCGGGCAGGCCAAGGGATATCAGAGCACGCTCGCCGGTATCCCGATGAGTTACGGGTCCACCAGGATCACTGCTTTTGACAACGGATCCGGCAGCAACGACAACCAGGCCGGGCTGAACTGTCTCCTGGTGTATGACCTGGAGCACAATTTTAATCCGGAGGTCGTCGAGGTGAACGGGAGCACGATCACGACCTATCCCTTTTTGCAGGATGGCCACCCCTGGCAACCCGTATCCACCTCCAGCGCCACCGAAGATTTCCCCGAACTCGGCGGTGACCACGTCATCGCGTTTGACTATTATGGATATGGAAGGGCAGATCACCTGATCATCTACACCCCCGGCGGCAGTGATGCGCTCGGGTATAACTTCAAGATCCTCGAACGTTCGTCTGATGGAAACCCGGGTCACTGGAATACGATTGTTTGGTCCCAAACCGGCGTTGGCGGTTACAACCTGACGTCCATTTATGACAAGATCATCCCCTATGACATGGGCAACGGCACCCGGAACTCCCTGGTCTGTTATCGCCCCGGTTCCGGGAACTTTTATGCTATCCAGCAACAAGCCGCCAACTTCGGCCCTGGGGTTACCCCCAATTATGTAGCCGTGGTCAAGAGCACCAGCGGTGTCCCCGGATTTGACGCCAGTACCGGCCGGCCTGTCTCTTATGACCTTAGAGGGACCACCGACCAGATTCTTGCCGAGGGGCAGGAGCCTAACCTGGCGCTGATCTGTTATCGCCCAGGCAGCAGTATCTATTGGGAATTCACGCATACGGCCAATTCCAGCACCTTTACCAGGACAGTGGCGTCCACCAGCGGGGAGCCTGGCGGCATCGACCTTTCCCAGCCACAAGACAGGATTCTGGAGTATGATGCGACGTATTATGCCGGAACAGAGCTTTGGTACAGGCCGGGCAGCGGCGGATCTGTCGGTATTGACCAGGGACTTGCCGGCAGCACCGACCCCTATACCGGATCAAGCGGGTTCTTTGGCTACCCGATGCAATACAACGGAATCACCGATGGTCCCTCTTATATCGGCGACAAGTTCGTCGTATTTAACGGTACCGGAAGGGTCGACGGCCCGACCTCCATTCTTTGCTACGCGGCAGGCCAGAACCAGGTGACGATCATTGAGGCCAACAACAACGGTGTTTACTCGGTCGTATACTAAACTACAAGAAGCAGCAGTCCTAATCAGGTTGTTAAAATCGCTTACAATAATGCTAATCCTCCGGCTTTGGAGTTCGCTAAAAATCTCCAATTTGTCCGCGAAACGATTGCATTATGAAAAATGGACTGCTGCTTCTTGTCCTTTGCTTTTCCATGGCACACGCGTGGTGCCAGTCCTTCAGGGTCACCGGCACGGTGAAGGATGAAGGCGGGGCACCCTTGGTGGGTGCTACGGTAATGGTGAAAAAAACGGGCGCCAGCACGCTGACGGATACCGCGGGGCGTTATACGCTCTTCGTTCCGGATGACAAAAGCGCTTTGGTCGTTACCTTTTCGGGGTATGAACGTGTCGACGACATCATCGGCCGGCGGACGACCTGGGACGTAGTCCTGCGGGTGCAGGCCAGCAGCCTGAACGATGTTGTCGTCGTCGGCTACGGCACCCAGAAAAAAGCGGATCTTACCGGGGCCGTGGCGGCGGTCACGGGGGCGGACATGAACAAACGCGTCGCCACCGACCCGACCCAGTTGCTCCAGGGGAAGCTCCCGGGGTTGTCGCTGACACAGGGAACGGGTGAGGCGGGGAACGAGGCGTTTGTGTTGCGGGTGCGGGGTCTGGGTACCAACAGCTCCGCGGGGAGCGATCCCCTGGTCATCGTGGACGGCCTTCCGGGGAGCCTGGGTGCGCTGGATCCCCAAAACATCGAGTCGGTCACCCTGCTTAAGGACGCGGCCTCCGCGGCCATCTATGGCACCCGCGCGGCCAACGGCGTCCTGCTCGTCACGACCAAACAGGGTACGGCCGGGAAGCTCCAGCTCAGCCTGGACTACAGCGTCGGGATTACCCGGGCCACCGCCCTGCCCAAAAACCTCGTCTACAATTCGGCGGAGTACATGGTGCTTTGGGATACCGCGGCCAACCACTCGGGGTATCCCAACGAATTTACCCAGGCGCAGATCGATAACTACACCAGCCCGACCCGGAACAAAAAGCTTTACCCCGATTACAACTGGCTGGATGCCCTGATGCGCACCGTTTCGGTACAAAACGTACACCTCGGGATCACCGGCGGCCGTAACGGGACGACCTACAACGTGGGGCTGGGATACGTCGACCAGCCGGACATTATGATTGGTTTTTCCTACAAAAAATACAACCTCCAGTTTAACCTTAATTCCCGGGTCAACAGCTACATCACTTTTGGCAGCAGCCTTACCCTCAACTACGGCCAACGGTTTTATGCCTCCCGGGGCAGCCAGGACCAGTTCCTGTCCGATCTTTCCCAGTCGCCCATGTACGGCCCGATCTTACCCGACGGCAGCGGGCGGTATACCAACTCGGTCTATCCCAGCGTACAAACGCCCAACAAAAACCCCGTCGCCATTGCCCAGAACGCCCTGGTCAACAACCGGGACTATTACATGCAAACCAATATGTACGTTAATGTCCGCCTCCTGAATGGGTTGGACTGGCGCACCAGCGGCGGCTTCAATTTCGACTTCAACAAGATCTATGATTTCAAACCGGTGATCAACCAGTACAACTGGTTTGCGGGCCCCACCGATCCGCCCGAACGGACGCTGGACGTCAATGGGCAGGGGCTCATCGTCACCGAGAACAACAGCTTTTATCCCGTGGGGTATACCCAACTAACCTACACCCGCAGCTTTGGCGCTCATGACCTCAAACTCCTGGGCGGCACGCAAGCTGAATACAACCAAAGCCAGTCGTTGGTCGGGTCGAGGAACACCCCTTTCGCCAATAACATTACGCAGGAGTTGAATGCCGGTCCCGCCGGTTCGCAACTCGCGTCGGGCACGTCTTCCCAATGGGCGCTCCGGTCGTTTTACGGCCGCCTGAATTATGATTACAAGGAAAAATATTTACTCGAAGCCAACGCCCGGTATGACGCCTCGTCGCGCTTCCCGCCCTCCAACCGGTGGGGGCTTTTCCCGTCCATATCGGGCGGGTGGGTCGTCACCAAGGATTTCCTGAGCGACGTGCACTGGCTGACTCAATGGAAGGTCCGGGGTTCGTGGGGGAAACTCGGGAACCAGAACATTTCCAACTATCCCTACCAGGACGTCTATACCAGCGCGAACGCGTACAACACGGGCACCTACTACGCGTATTCTTTTTCCGGCACCACCTTGAATTCCGGCGTCGCGGACAACGCCCTGACCGATCCGAAGATCAAGTGGGAAACCACGCGGATCGTGGATTTTGGCACCGACGTCACCCTGTTCAACCGGCTCAACGTGACGGTCGACGGGTACAACAAACTGACCTATGACATCCTTTTCCAACCCGCCATACCCGCCTACATCGGGCTTACGGCGCCCACCATCAACAACGGCAGGATGCGCAACACCGGCGTCGAAATATCCGCGCAGTATACCGGGAAAGCAGGACAGGTGAACTTTTCCGTAGGGGGCCAGCTCCAGGCCAACAAAAACACCCTTGTCAAATTCGGCGCGCCCCAGATCACCGCCAACAACACGATCAACGAAGAAGGAAAACCCTTCGGGAGCTTTTATATGTACGAATTTGCCGGCATCTTTCAATCCGTCAAAGACGTTCAGAATTCCCCCGTCCAGCAATACACCCCGCAACCCGGGTATATGAAATTCAAGGATGTCGACGGCAACGATACGGTCAATGCCAACGACCGGGTCATCGTGCCCGGGGTTTTCCCAAAGTTCGAATACTCGTTCAACGCCAGCGCGGCCTGGAAAAATTTCGACCTGTCCATGTTTTTCTACGGCTCCTATGGGCAGAAACAATACGTCAGCGGCTGGGGGCTCCAACCCTTCGACCAGGGCTCGCCTCCTCCGTCTGACTGGAAGAATGCATGGACCCCCGCCAACCACAGCACGACCATGCCCCTGATCTATATCCTCGGCCAGGGGAACGCCAGCAGCAACATCAATACCCCGTCCACCTACTATTTGAAGGACGCCTCTTTTTTCCGGATCAAAAGCGTTCAGCTCGGGTACACGTTGCCTGCGTTTCTGGCCAGACACGTCGCCATGAACGCGCTGCGGGTCTATTTCACGGGGGACAACCTCTACACCTTTACCAAGTTCCCCGGCCTCGACCCCGAAAGGGCCGTCGAAAGCGGCAACGTCCGTTTTGTCGTCCATCCACAAAACCAGGTATTCACATTTGGTGTCAAAGCCACGTTTTAAAACTTTCAAGATGAAACGCATTTTTCTGTTGCTTGCTGTCGTTTGTTTTGGCTGTGGGAAAAATTTTTTAAACCGCAACCCGACCGACGCGTTGTCCTCCGCCAACTTCTGGAAAACCCAGGCCGACGCCGACCAGGGCCTCACCGCCGTCTACAGCTACCTCATCCAGGGATACAACTACACCAGTTCCACCAACACCGGCCAGGGATGGGGCTCCGGCACCCCTTATTGGGAAAGCCTTACCGACAACGCCTTTAGCGGCGCCTTTGGCACCGTCGCCACCGGCGACATCGAAGCCACCACCGGCTCGATCCAGTCCGATGCCTACAATACCCCCTATAAAGCCATCGAAGCCTGTAATATTTTTCTGGCCAACGTCACCAACATCCCCCTCGACACCGGCACCATGAACCGATACATCGGTGAGGTCCGTTTTATCCGCGGATACTACTATTTCCTGCTTGCCCAGCTCTATGGCGACGTCGTCCTCACGCTCCGCCCGCTCGGGAAGGACTCCGCCAGCTATAAACTCACCCGCACGCCGCGGGCCGTCGTGATCGACACGGTCATGGCTGACTTTACCTTTGCCGCTATACACCTCCCCAATACCCCTTATTCCGGTCATGTCGTCCGGGGCACCGCACTGGGTTATATCACCAAAGTCTATCTTGCCCTTGGTCAGTTCGCCAATGCCGCGGCCACCGCGGCCACCATCATCAGCGAAGGCCAGTTCAGCCTCTACACCGGCGGCTACCGCGGGCTCTTTCTAAAACCCGGTCAGAACGGCAACCCCGAAATCATGTTCTCCGGCCGTTACCAGGTCCCCAGCGCCTACAGTCCCGCTGACTATTTATACACCTACAGCTCCAGCTTCCAGCCCGTACACTACCTCGTCGACGACTACTACTGCATCGACGGCAAACCCATCACTACGTCTCCCCTATACAACCCCGCCACCCCCTACGCCAACCGCGATCCCCGCCTCCTCGCCACCATCCTCGTGCCCGGCGTACTCTACAAAGGCGGTATCCCCTTCAGCCCCGCCGCCATCGGCGCCTCCGCCGGCTTCCTCAACAAAAAAGGCGTCGACTCCACCCGCGCCACCGTCATCGGCACCCAAAGCGACCAGGACTGGGTCTACCTCCGCTACGCCGACGTGTTGCTGATGTACGCGGAAGCCCAGAACGAGGCTGCCGGTCCGGACCCCACCGTCTACAATGCCGTCAATTTGGTCCGCGCGCGGCCCAGCGTCGGCATGCCCCCGCTGCCCGTGGGGTTGACACAGGATTCCATGCGGGTGTTGATCCGGCACGAACGCCGCATCGAGCTTGCCCTCGAAGGGCAGCGGTATTTCGACCTTAAACGGTGGCGGCTCGACCGCGTTGTTATGCCGACGGTGAAAGACCCCAGCGGGGCTATGCGTACCTTTCCCCTGCGGGATACGCTTTGGCCGGTGCCGCAATCGGAGATGGATCTGGCGAAGACGTATGGGAATACGGGATTTGTGCAGACGCCGGGGTATGATTAATTTTTTGCCGATGTGATTTTTTATACCTTTGCAGGAGTCCTTCGCAACTTTCCAGTCAAATTTCTACCACTAGTCAAACGTGTTGGCCGCCTACGGTTTTTGCGTGCGGCGGATGGGACTTTTATTGCGGTGAAAATTTGGCTATGGAGCAGAAGAATCGGCGGCAGAATGATATTTTATGGAAGGGGATGCTCGAAAGGGTCTTCGATGATTTACTTCGGTTTGTGTTCCCCCACGCGGATCGTGTTTTTGATTTGGGGCGTGGTTTTGATTTCCTTGACAAGGAATTGGGGGCGATGAACCCCATGCCGGGCAGGAAGTCGGATACGAGGTTCGTGGACAAGCTAGTGAAGGTTTTCTTGCGGGACGGCAGCGAGGAATGGATCCTTTGTCACGTCGAGGTTCAGGGAACGAATGACAAGGATTTTGCAAAAAGAATGTTTACATATTACGCACGGATTTTCGACCGGTATGACAGGCCGCTGACGGCGATAGCTATTTTTACCGGGAAAGACGGGAAGAAACTGCCAAGCATGTACATAAGGAAGTATGTGGGGGCGGAGCTGACGTATAAGTATAATACGCTTTGTATCCTGGATTATGAGGACCGTAGTTTGGCGGCAAAAAGGAATCCTTTTGCACTGGTCATGTTGGCGGCAAAAAAAGCGCTTTTGAAAGGAAAGAACCTGGACGAAATTTTGTTGAAGGAAAAGCTGGCAATTGCTAAATTGTTGAAAAAGAGAGGGTATAGCGACGCGAAGACAAACGGCATATTGTCGTTTTTAAATAACTATGTACAGTTTGAGAAATCGGAAACAAGTCGTATTTTCGAGGACGAAATTGATCACATTTACGGTAAAACCCATTCTATGGACATCATTGAGCAAGTGAAGCAAATGAGGATTGACAAGGCTAAAGAGGAGGCCCGGACCGAAAAGGAAACGGAAGTGGTCAGGAATCTTATCGTGGCTACTCATTTTACTGATAGCAAGATTGCCGACCTCGCCGGTGTATCCGAAGCCTTTGTAAGGAAAATGCGGCGAGCTACAAAGTAGATCTGAATCCGAGAGGGTTCCTGCTGCCTGCTGTTGATGATATTGGACCGCCCTAAGAGGCGGTTTTTCTTTTGTGGTACCAATACACCAGTGCAGACACCGGGGTATGATTAGGGATTCGTCCGCATAATGGAATCGGCGATCCTCATGGCCTGCTGCGTCGAGGTATCGGTATCCGGGTCATCCATTTTGTTTGACCACAACTCCATACCGGGACGCCCATGACCGGGCGGCACGGCCTTTTGGGGCTCCAGGATCGTGGAATCTCCCCATACACTAGCCCGTCTAAAATAGGTAGCATCGTCTTTGGTCGTGTAGAAGAAGCCGAATACATACATCGGCCCCCACTTGGCGAAGCGGGAGGTGTATAACCGGAAATAATCGACCTCGGTTAAGGTAAAACCGTCGCGACTGTCCAACTCATTCTCCAGCGCTTCCAGGCCTTGTCTAAAGGCAGAGTCGGGTATTTCGGTTTGTTGGTTCGCGACGTCCTCCACAAACCGACGGTTGGGAATGGGCCGGGGGAAATACGTCGTTGTTAAGGATTGATAGACGATGATCGCGGGGATTATGGCGATGAGTGAACTTGTCCACCAGCCCGGCGACCACCAATATGCCAAGGTTGACTACGAAGACGATGCCTACGAGTTTTTGCATATGTTCTAAATGTACACCATTTGCCTATCTTGGGGGCAAATATGTCCTCATGCTGGTGAACCATATTGCCTTAGTCAGCCTTTCCAAAAACATTACTCCTGCCGAACTGGCGCAAGCCTCTGCGGCCCTGCAAAAACAAGTGCTGCGCGACCTTGGCCCGATCTGGGGCATTTCCGCCTCGGTCGATAGTTTCCCCGACCTTAAAAGCGTGCCGCTGGGGTACTGGCCCATCATCATCACCGAAAACATGAAGGACCCCAGCTCGGAAGGATACCATAACGACCACCATAACCAGCCTTATGCCCTGGTCAAGGCGGACAACAGCTGGCAGATGACGTGCAGCCACGAGATGTGCGAGATGCTGGTGGATCCTTATGGCAATAGGCTGGAGGCGGCAGGCAGCCTGGATCCCAAACAAGGGAAGGTGCACTACCTCGTGGAGGTCTGCGATCCGTGCGAGGACGCTTCTTACGCGTACAGCATCAACGGGATATTGGTGTGCGATTTTTATACGCCCAACTTTTTCGATCCGCAGGTGGCGCCCGGGGTCCGGTACAGCTTTACCGGGGCGATTACCAAGCCCTGCGAGGTCCTCAAAAACGGCTACCTGAGCTGGCAGGACCCTGTCTCCCGGGGATGGTACCAGCAGACCCGTTTTAACGATGCACCCCTGATCAAACCACTGGCGGGGATGATGAACAGCGGGCAAAGCCTTCGCAGCCAGGTCGACCGCCTCACACGGAACCCCAACCAGCAAAAGGCCTACACCGTCGCCGCCCGGAAATATAAAAACATCCAAAAGGGGGTGGAAGAAGCCTCGTTGTACCATTCCGAGACCTGGAGACGGGTCATCAGCAAATACGTCACGCCCGGGAGCAACCTGACCGAGGGGCCTATCCAAAGTCCCGCGGAGGTGCGGGTCACGTTTAGCGGGGGGAGCTCCGCCGAAGACTTTGTTCATATCGCCCTTAAGGATGACCAGGGGCGCGTGGTGTCTACGGGTACGATCGACCGGGTTCATCCGGGGCCGGTGCACTTCGACAACGCGCCCGCGGGGTATGAGATCGCGACGACGGGGTTTTCCAAGGGGAAGGCGACGATCGTGATTAGCGGGGCCAAACAAGAAGGGAAGTTTGGGCCAGGGTTTTTTAACCCGTCGTTTTATTGTTGAGGGGGACCGCCTATAACGAAGGTAGGACGTCTCGTAAGGAAAAGGGGACCGGTTCATTGAAAGCCACCCGGAGCTCTTCCGACCAGTCCACGATAGTGGTCGGATCGCCTCCCGCCCGCAAGCCTCTTTCCACCACTTTGACTGTAATAGAAGTGGGGATCATCTCCAGGTCTTTGGCCGCAAAGGGGACGAGGCTTCCGTCTTTTCCGGCCCTGCCATAATTGGCCGTGGCGGCATAGGACAGGACCTTGTTCGCCCGCATCATCTTTTCAGCCTCGGATTCGGGGGTCCGGAGACCTCCCTGGTTGAACCCGCTTGCGATGGGGGTCAGGTTTTCGTCATTGTCCTTTCCCCCGGCGCCTTTTGTCACCAGGTGTCCTGCGACGAATGCGTTATGGCCGGTCAGTCCATACTGCTTCGTCAGGTAAATCGATGCACTCATCGTATGGGCGTCCCTTCCCTTGGCAGCCCCTATCTTGCCCGTTACAATCGTGTTGTTTGTACCCAGCGTGTGGGTGCCGCCCTGGGCGTCTGTTTTGGTGACGGTGGCGCCCGGTGTTTCGAGCATATCCACGGGCCGTCTAAACTCTACGCCTAACACTTTTCTAAACTGGTCGATGGCCGCCTGCATTTTGTCCTTTTCGGCGGCTTCCAGGTTCCTTTTGTTGGGTAGCGCCTTTTGCCCCGCGATACGCTGTCCTTCTGCATTGGCATCCAAAAAAGCCCCGGTCGCCGCGGATAATTCCGCAATGGCCTCCCGGGGCAAGGGCTCCACCTTGCTTTTCTTGACGATCGCTTCGGCGGCTTCCAATACCGCAGCCTTCAACTCTTTGTACTTTAACTGGCCCCGTAACCCGGTGTTGAGGGCGGCCTGCATCTCCACCACCGATGTATACGCCGGGGCAGGGGCAGGCGACACAAGTACGGAGGAAGACGAAGACGTTGTCGTCGTGGCATCCGTGGTCCGTCCGAAGCTCGAAAGATCCATGCTGCTAAACAATGCTTCATCTTCGGCACTTATTGCATAGGCTTCCTGTTTACTTTCTTTTGGTTCTTTTTTTACAGAGGAGGTGGATGAGGTTGAGGATGAGAATGTTGTTAGGGAAGGTGAGGAGGAGGATGACGGAGCGGGAGCGGTAACGCGGGCAGACATAAATTGCGCATACGCTTCATCGAAGGGCATAGGAACCTCCTCAATGGCATCGTAGCCCGCGACCAGTTCGTCGAAGAATTCATTTTGAAGGTCCTGGTCCGGCGGGTGAGCCATCGAATCGAAAAACTCGGTAATCAAACCGCGGAGCCGGTCGGTATCATCCTCGTCCAATACGCGTTGTGCTACCGGCGGGCGGGAAACCGCAGGCATCGCTTTGGCGGCCCCGGCACTTACCCGGTTGGCTGCGGCGATGGAAGGTACACGGGTCTGATGGGCAACATTTTTCTGCACCCTGTTAAAATATAAAAAAACTATTCCGTCCGCAAACTTTTAACAGGATTCCTTAAAGCCACGCGCAGCGCCTGATAACTCACGGTCCCGAGCGCGATGACGACGGCGGCGAGACCGGCAAGCAAAAAAATCCACGCACTGATGCCGATCCGGTAGGCAAACCCCTGGAGCCAGCGGTGCATCATGTACCACGCGATGGGGGAGGCCACCGCGAGGGCAACCAGGACGAGCCCCACGAATTCGCGGTTGAGCAGGAGCATGATGTCTGTAACCCGGGCCCCGAGGATTTTGCGGATGCCGATTTCCTTGGTGCGTTTTTCGGCGGTGAACAGCGAAAGGCCGAAAAGACCGATACAGGAAATGAGGATGGCCACGCCCATGGCGGTGTTCATAAGCCAGCCCGTTTTTTGATCTTCTTCGTAGAGGCGGGCGAGGGCATCGTCGTAGAATTGGTAGGCAAAAGTTTGGTCGGGATAGACTTCTTTCCAGGCCGTCCCGATGCGGCTGAGCAGGGCCTGCACAGCACCGGGGCCCATTCCTTTCGTGGCGAGCTTGAGGACGAGGGTGCGCTCCCTGTCGACCCGGTGCAACAGGCACATGGGGAGGATAGGGTCGTGCATCGACCGCTCGTGGAAGTCGGCCACGACGCCGACAACGGGGTAGGGCCGGCCGTTCCAGTACAACATCCGCCCAAGGGCGTCAAATGGTTTGGTCACCCCCAGGACCCGCGCCAGGGTCTCGTTGATGACAAACTCCCGGGTGCTGTCGGAGGGGAGCAGGTTCCGGCCGGCAAGCAGCCGTACCTGGTACAAGGGGATAAAACCGGTATCGGCGGCTATTTGGGCGACACCGGTTTCCAGCACGTCCTGGCGGGTAAACCGCAAACGCATACCCCGGCCGTTGCTTTCCAACGGGGGCGTCCATTGCACGGCAAGCCGGCTGATGCCGGGCATTCCCCGTAAACGCTCCGCCAGCACGCCGATCTTGGACAGGCTGTCGGCCCCGGGTGTACCGATGGTCACGACGGCATCGGAGGCAAAGCCCAGGTCTTTTTCGCGCGCGTATTTGAGCTGATGTGCGATGACGATGCTGCCGATGATGAACACCAGGGAAACCGTGAATTGAAAAACGATGAGTCCCTTCCGGAGGAGCCATTTTTCGCCGCCCCGCTCCACGCCGGCGTCGCGGAGGTGGAGGGCAGGAGTATAGGAAGAGATGACCCTGGCGGGGTACAAACCCGCCAGCAGGGTCGTCCCCACACCGGCGCACAGCAGGAAGGCGAGGACCGCAGGCTGTGAGGGGTGGAAGCGGACACCACCGGGCAAAAAGTCCCGGAACACCGTCAGCACCGGGGTGACCAGGGCGACCGCGAGCAAAAGCGCCAGACCCACCATCAGGCCGGTCTCGATGAGATACCGGACCACCAGGCTGGTGCGGCTGCTGCCGAGCACTTTCCGGACGCTGACCTCCTTTGCCCTCCGGATGGACTGGGCGGTGGCCAGGTTGACAAAATTGACGACAGCCAGGAGCAGTATAAACAAGGCAATCCCCATCAATGCATACAGGGTGGTCATATCTGCGGTGCGGGTAGGGTTTTCTATCAGGTCCCGGTCATAATGGATCCGGCGCAAAGGTTCCAACTGTAGCGAAAGCCGGAGCTTGTCTGTATTATGCCGGTCCACCAGGCCCTTCAAACCGGCGTTGAGGGCCGCCGGGCCCACGTGGGGGGCGAGCTTTACAAAAGTCCAGGTGGATACGGTTCCCTGATCCCAGGTGTCCGGGAGGATGCCCGCGGCCCAAAAGGTGTTTTGCAGCGTGCCATACGAAATAAACTCCTTAAAGCCCAGGTCCGTCGGCTGGGTCCAGTCTTCGACGATACCGGTGACATGGACCGGGACGGAGTCGTCATACACCAGAGACAGGCCGATAAAACCGGAGGGGTCCAGGTTCCCGAAATACCGCCGCGCCGCACTGGACGTAAGGACCACCGAATAGGGCGCCGCCAGGGCGGTTTCCTTATCCCCTGCCAGCCAGGTATAGGGAAGGATGTCGAAATATTGACCCTCCGTAATCGCCGCGCCCTGGGCGTCGAAGTGCTGGCCACCCGCGTCCGCTTTGGCCCTGATGGGGATGATCCCTGCGGCGGTTTCGACACCCGCCAGCTCCGTCCGGGCCGAGCGCGCGACGGTTGTCGGGAGCTTGATCAGGTGTATAACGTCCCCGGTGCTTTCCCGGACGTTGCCGATGACGCGGTATACCCGGTCTCCGTCCGGGTGAAAGGTATCAAAGCTGCGTTCGTAGTGGATGACCACAAAAAGGGTGATGCATGCACAAAGTCCCAGGGCCAGGCCCAGGACGTTGATCCCGGTGTAGACCTTGCTGCGGATCAGGTTGCGGCAGGCCAGCGAGAAGTGATTGATGTATATTCGCATGATGGATGTATCCGGTTTATCTGACTACCAACTCTTCGAACTGTCCTCGAACCGCAAACTCGACCCCGACATACGGGCGGCGGCGGCCGGCGAACTTGAACGGCGCAACCTGACCGACGAACAACGGGGGCTATTGCTCCTGAAACGCGAGCAGCTTTTGGGGGAGAGCCAGCCGGAGTCCAACAAGCTGCTGCGGGTCATGAACTGGTTTTTGGGGCGCAGCTAGTCACTCCGCCCTCAAACTCCGCACCGGGTTGGCCAGGGCCGCCCGTAGCGCCTGCCAGGTCACCGTGGCCAGCGTGATGCTCACTGTCCCCGCGCCGGCCGCCACAAAGATCCACCAGTCGATCCCGGTATGGTAGGGGAATTGTTCCAGCCAGCGGTGCATGGCCATCCAGGAAAGCGGGATGGCAATACAGAGGGCCACGAGCACCAACCCTACAAAACTACCCGTCAGCAACCGCCACAGGGAGAAAACCGAAGCGCCCAGTACTTTGCGTACGCCGATCTCTTTGGTCCGTTGTTCGGCCACAAAACTGGCCAACCCGAACAAACCCAGGCAACTGATAAAGATCGCCAGGGACGCCAGCAATGCCGCCAGTTTTCCGATGCGTTCCTCGGTGGCAAACTTGACGGCGTATTCCTGGTCGGCAAACCGATAATCGAAGGGGGCGGAGGGGATGTATTGTTTGAACACCTTTTCAATCGCCTGCAGAGACGCAGCAGTGCTTTGCTGTGGGGAGAGGCGCATGATCATCCAGTGTGTGTCCCGGTAACCCATATTATAAATCGCCTGTTTGACGGGCTCATACGGGGATTCCATGACCATGTCCCGGGTCACACCGATCACGTGATAGTGGATAGCATCTACTCCCGTGCCCCAGGTAACGGTCATGCCTATGGGATCCCCGTGCAACCCCATAAAACGGATGGCTGCTTCGTTGAGGACGATGGCGGTGGAATCGGAGGCGAACGCCCTGGAAAAATTCCTCCCCTTCACAAACTGCCAACCCACCGTCTGGCCAAATTCGTGGGTGACGTAGAAATGAGCAAAGTCCCCCTCCACGTTCGGGTCCTTGCCCAGCCAGGAATAGCCGCCGTCATTCTGCCAGATTTCCATCAGCGGACTGGAGGATTCCGCAAATTCTGTCACTGCGCCCGTTCGTTTGAGTTCGGTTCGCATCAGGTCGAACTTGCCCTGGAAGTCCATGGTTTTCATTTCAACCATGATCAACCCCGACCGGTCATATCCCGTAGGCCGGTCTTTTGTAAAGCCGATCTGCCGGTATACGACCACCGTTCCGATGATCAGGAGTAAGGAGATGCAAAACTGTACCACCACCAGCGTCTTTCTTGGCAGGGACGCCTGGCGGACCCTGCCTTTGAGCACTTTTACCGGCTTAAAGGCCGACAGGTATAACGCCGGGTAGCTCCCCGCAATACACCCCGTCAGCAGGACAAAGGCCAGGTCCGCGGTCCAAAACCAAGGTGCCCTCCAGGGAATGGCAATATCTTTCGCCGCGATGTCGTTGAAGGCCGGCAGGCTGCTTTGTACCAGCAGGAGCGCTGCCGCAAAGGCACATCCAACCACCAAAAACGATTCTATGTAGAATTGGTAGATCAGTTGCCCCCGGGGCGACCCCACGGTTTTCCGGATGCCCACCTCCCGGGCGCGTTTTTCGGAACGGGCGGTACTGAGGTTCATGAAATTGATACACGCCAGCAAAAGAACGAAGACGCCGATCAGGCCAAACAAATAAACGGATTCGATGGCGCCGCCGGTTTGGACGCCGTTCTCCCAGTTCGAGCGCAAATGCCAGTCGCGCATGGGGTGGAGGAAAAGACGGGCGTTGTACTTTTTTTCCTCCGGAGGATCGTGTTGGTGTTTGATGTCGGCGATGGCGGCATTGGCCTCAGCCAGGCTCACCCCGTCAGCGAGTTGGACAAGGATCTGAAAGGAATTGTTGTCCCAGACGGAAGCGTTCCGTTGTAACCATGGACTGGAACCAATGAGGTCCCAGGGGGCGATAAATTGCAGGTCGCTGAAATCCGAATTCTGCGGCAGGTCGGCATATACCCCGGTAACTTTGACATCCTCTTCGTTTTGGAGCTTCATCATCCGGTTCATGGGGTCCGCATCCCCAAAAAACGCTTTTGCCACCGAGGCCGACAGCAAGATGGAATGAGGGTCCTTTAACCCATCCCTCGTTCCCCGGATCATTCGAAGCGACAACAATTCCGGCGTACCCGCGCCCATGTAATGACCAGACTCCGAGAGGACCTTGTTCCCATAAGCCACCGTCGCATCCAACGGCCAGGCAGTGATCACGATGTTTTTGAATATGCGGCCATAGTGCTCTTTCAATTCCTTGTCTAGGGGCAAGGGCAACCCCTTGTAGGTTTCGACCTTCCCGTTTTCGGTTTCGTGCTGATAGATCTGGGCAATCCGGTCATAGTGTTCGAACCCGCGGTTAAACCGGAGCTCGTCCACGATCCAAAGGGCGATCATCATGGCCGCCGCCATACCGACGGCCAGGCCGCCGATATTCACCAGGGAAGAGGTCTTATTCCGGAGAAGGGCCCGCCAGGCCGTCTTCAGATAGCTTGCAAACATATTATTCGTTCTTTAGGCTTTTGACAGGGTTGACAATGGCAGCCCGCGCGGCCTGTATACTCACGGTCGCCAGGGCAATCAGGACTGCGGCGCCGCCCGCCGCGACAAAAAACCAGGCGCTGAGTTGGATCCGGAACGCGTAGTCCCCGAGCCATCGTTGCATACAATAATAGGCGATGGGCGCGGCCAGGGCAAAGGATACGCCCACCAGCCGGAGGAACCCGCGGGACAAAAGGGCAACGATGCCCTGCACGGAAGCGCCGAGGACCTTTCTGATCCCGATCTCCTTGGTGCGTTGTTCCGCCGTAAAGGCCGCCAGGCCCCCCAGCCCGAGACAGGAAATGAAAATCGCAAGCACCGCAAACGTGTTGAACAGAAAACCCAGCCGTTGTTCCGCCTGGTATTGCGCCGACAGTTGCTGGTCGACGAAACCATAGTCGGCGTCGTAATTGGGGTTGAGCCGGGTCATGACGGCGCGCAGGTCGCCGATGCCGGCGGGTGAGGTTTGGACAACGACCATCCTTCTGAGCCAGTCGTTTTTGGGCCCGGGGTTGTATTTGAAGATTAAGGGGTCCACCGCGGACTGAACCGGTTTGAAGTTGAAATCGTGGATGACTCCGATCACCACCCCCTTATTGTCCCATACCTGCAACGGTTTGCCCACCGCCGTCCGGGCGTCCCAGCCCAGCACCCTGAGCGCGCTTTCGTTGACGATATAGTTGAGCGAATCGGTAGGGTAAGCCGTCGAAAAATTGCGCCCGCTGACCAGGTGCATGCCGAAGACATCAATGGTGGCGGTATCCACGCCCATGACCGAAAACATCGGAAGGCTGTTGGGATCTTTCCCTTCCCAATGAACCCCGGCCGTGCCCATACTCAGGTTGACGGGTATCTCGGACACCACGGTGTATTTCCCGAGACGGGGGCTGGTGTTCATTTGCGCGGCGAGCGCGTCTATATGTCGCCCCAGGTCTCCTTTAAGCCGCGCGTACAGCAGGTTTGTTTTGTTAAAACCCGGGTCGCGTTCCCGGATATACCGCAGTTGGCTATACACCACGAGGGTCCCCACCATCAGGACGATAGAAACGACGAACTGGAAAACAACCAGGCCGTTCCGAAAAAGTGTGGACGATTGCCCGGGGGTGGCTGTGCCCTTTAGCACCTTGACGGGCTTGAAACCCGACAGGAAAAGGGCAGGGTAGGAACCCGCCACCAGCGCCGTCAGCAGGAATACCCCCAGCAGTATCCAGCCGTAGGCAAAGTCTACCGACAGCGTCGTGCCCAGGGCGTCGTTAAAAAAAGGAAGGGCTACAAAAAGCAAGACGAGACCCGCCAAAAGAGACAGGAACGTGACCACGGCTGATTCTCCAAGGAATTGCGCGATCAGTTGCCAGCGCGGGGCGCCGATCACCTTGCGGACCCCGACTTCCTTTGCCCGCCGGGCCGACCGGGCCGTGGCCAGGTTCATAAAATTGATACAGGCGACCAGGAGAATGATCAAGGCCACCAAGGAAAAAATGCGCACGTACCGGATATCCCCGTGACCCGTGATGTCATAAGGATAAGTGGAATACAGGTGGATCCGGTCCACCGGTTGCAGGGCGATGTCCGCTTTAAAACTCGCGTCTGCCTCAGCGTAGATTTGATTGATCTGTCGTTGCAGCGCCGGGGCTTTTGCCGGGTCGAGCTGCACATAGGTATAGAAATTGAGGTTGTCCCAGTGATGGTTCAGGATGTCGCCGTCCGTTTTGGCGTCAAACGACATGGGTAATAAAATGTCCACCTGCAAATGGGTGTTGGAGGGCATGTCTTTGAGCACACCGGTGACCTTGAACACGTCCTTGTCCCCCATACGAATGGTCTCGCCGACAGGGTTCTTGTCTCCGAAGTATTTTTTAGCGATGTGTTCCGTGAGGAGTAAACCATCCGGCGCCACCAGGGCGGTGGCCGGATCGCCGGATACCAGCGGCAGGGAAAACATCCTCAACAGGCTGGGGTCCGCGAAAAACGCCCTTTTTTCCTCAAAATATTTGTTACCAACTGTAAAAACGGTGGATCCCCCGAAGGTGCCTTTTATGCGTGCGGTTTCGACCACCCCCGGGACCTGTGTTTTTAATGCCTCTGCCAGCGGGGCCCCTGTGAGCGGATATTCCTGGTCGAGTACGCGGGCGGTGACCCGGTAGACGTCAGGATAGCGGTCAAAGCTCAGCTCGTGACGGACCCAAAGCCAGATCAGCAGGGAACACGCCAAGCCGGTGGACAAACCCACGACATTGAGCAGGGTAAACACGCGGTGCCGGGCCAGGTTCCGGACGGCGGTTTTGAAAAGGGTGCGCAGCATACGGGGTCGGGAGCGAAAGCCATGCCGGACCTATACGTGACTGACTATCATCTGATTGAGGGGCGGACCGGTGAAAAAGGTGCCCGCTTTCGATACAACGTTTGTTCGGTAGTGTGCAAACGTTGGAATTCCGGGACCAACGGTCACGATCGCGCCTTGCTTTTTCAATATCTTGCCCCCCTTATGAAGCGATACTTGCCGTTGTTCCTGCTGCTGGCTGCCTGCCACACCACACCCTCCCGCGTGTTGATCTTATCTTTTTCCCAAACCGAAGGACATCCCGACAGCGTCCGGCTGATCAAGACCCTGGACTCGATGAAGGTCCGCCTGGACACCACCACCGATCCCACCCGCTTTACAGACAGTACCCTGACCCGTTATACCGCCGTCGTGCTGTTGGACGCGGACGGGGACATGTTGCCCTTTGCCAGCCGTGTCGCCCTGAAGCGTTTCCTGGAAGCAGGAGGCGGGTTAATCCGCCTCGGCCATAATGGCGTCACGGACTACGACTGGAACTGGTACAAACGCCTCATTAAAGGGGACCATCCTTACGGGGACCGGGTATACAATGCTGACACCCTCTTCAAAAGAGACAGCCTCGCCCGCGTGTTCCATGCGGTGGACGGGCTGAACTACGGCAGGACGACCACGGTGTATCCGCCGGTCGAAGCCCATTTCAAAAAGGTGCCCCTCGTCCAGGGGCAGATCTTCGAACCCACGGAAATGACGGTCCTGCCCAATCTGGACGTTCTTTTCCTTCAAAGAAGGGGTGAAGTGATGTTGTACAAAAACGCCACCCACCAGCTCAAACAGGCGGGACTCCTGGGCGTCTATTTCCATACCGACAAACCCGGCGTGAACGTGGAAGAGGGGATGCTCGGGCTTTGCAAAGACCCCGACTATGCGGAGAACCACTGGGTATACATCTACTACAGCGTACTCGACAGCCCGTTCAACCGGTTGTCGCGTTTTACTTTTGCAAACGATACCCTGGACCCCGCGACGGAAAAACCCATCCTGGAGGTCCATACCACCCGGGATATATGTTGCCATACGGGTGGATCCATCGCGTTTAACCACGACGGCCTGCTCTTTCTGTCCACGGGGGACAATTCCACGCCCTTTGACAAAGGCGGCGCCCGTTTTGTCAGCCATGGTTTTGCCCCGCTGGACCAGGTTCCCGGCGACCAGCAATACGACGCGGAACGTTCGGCCGGCAACACCAACGACCTCCGCGGGAAGATCCTCCGCATCCGTGTGCACAATGACGGCAGTTATACCATTCCCGAAGGAAACCTTTTTAAACCGGGCACGCCCAATACCCGGCCCGAGATCTATGTCATGGGAGACCGCAATCCTTACCGGATCTCCGTGGACCAGGCCAACAGCTTCCTATACTGGGGCGAGGTCGGACCCGACGCCGGCAGCGACAGCCTCGGCACCCGCGGCCCCAGGGGATACGACGAATACAACCAGGCCCGCGCCGCCGGGAACTTTGGCTGGCCGTTTTTTGTCGGCAACAACCTGGCGTACCACGCCTACGATTATACCAACGGTGTTCCCGGCCCCGCCTTCGATCCGCAACACCCCCGGAATACGTCCCCCAACAATACCGGTCTGACGGACCTGCCTCCCGCCCAAAACGCGTTTATTTGGTATCCTTACGGGAATTCCCCCGAATTCCCCGAAGTCGGAAACGGCGGCCGGACCGCCATGGCCGGACCGGTGTACCACTGCGACGACTACCCCGAAGAAACCCGCTATCCTTCGTATTACGACGGCAAATTGTTTATCTACGAATGGATGCGCGATTGGATGATGGCCGTCACCATGAACGATAAGGGTGACCTCATGGAAATGGAGCCCTTTTTGCCCAAACTGCCCATACACCATTGCATCGACCTCGAAGTGGGGCCCGACGGGCGGTTCTACATGCTGGAATATGGGACGGGGTGGTTTACAAAAAATCCCGATGCCGGGCTTTACCGGCTTGACTACGATACTTCTTTTAGCGCCACCGGCGACGTCGCGTCCCCGGACGGTACCCTGGCCAGCAACAACCCGGTCATCCAGACGGGCCGAGCGCTTGTCCAAAACCTCGACTGCAAAAGCTGTCACCAGGAAAACGGCAAGTCCATCGGCCCTTCGTTCCTACAGGTATCCGAAAAGTATGCGGATCACACCGACGTCGACACCTACCTCACCCAAAAGGTCATCCGGGGCGGCAGCGGTGTCTGGGGTGATGTAGCGATGGCGGCCCACCCTGATATAAACAAGGACGACCTCCACAAGGTTATTCAGTACATTCTCGCGTTGTCGGGGGAAAAGAAGGGGGGCAAATGAGGTACGCGTTGCTGTTATGCTGTCTGCTGCGCGTGTGCTTCGCGCAGACCTTGCATGGCCGCGTCACCGGCGCGCATGGCGAGCCTGTGGCGGGGGCCACCGTACGGGTGTTGAATACGGTCGTGGAGGCCACTACGGGGGCGGACGGCAGGTTCACGCTGGCCGTGGGCGCCGCTGCGGGGGGCGTGGGGCGCACCGCCAAAGCGCCTCCGGATGGCGCCGCCCGACGCGATGCGGCTTCGACCGCGCGCCTCACCCTCTATGTCACTGCTCCGGGCTACGCCTCCCGTATCGTTTCCGGCGACTCGCTCGATATATCGCTGGCCCCGGCCATCCGGCAACTCGATGATATCGTAGTTAGTGCAGGGAAAAAGGAAGAAAACTCCCGGGACCTTCCCCTGAGCCTCACCACCCTGAACGCCGCCGCAGCGGAGCGCCTTTGGGCGATGGAAGACCTGCGCGACGAGGTATCGAACCTTTACGCTGCGGGGCCCGGCGATGGAAGAGATGTGATCTCTATCCGGGGCGTCACCAGCACGTCGTATGATCCCGCCGTCACCACCTATGTGGACGGCGTAAGCGCCATGAGCCTCAAAAGCTATATCCCCCAGCTTTTTGACGTGGACCGGATCGAGGTCCTGAAAGGGCCGCAGGGGACGCTTTATGGGCGTAACGCACTCGGCGGTGTCATCAACGTCATCACACGCCCGCCCACCGGCGAACGAAAAGCTTTTGTGGAAGCCGACCTGGGCAACTATGACCAGCAACGGTATTCGGCGGGGCTGCAACTGCCGGTCGTGCGCGACCGGTTGTTCCTGTCCGCCGCTGTCTTATACGAAGGCCGCCACGGTTTTTACACCAACGACTATACCCATACCGACTTCGACCGCCAGCACCGTTTCGGCGGGAACTATGCGCTGCGCTACCTGGCTGGGAACCATTGGTCTGTGGAAGGTACCTTCAAACACCTGGAGAACCGCAACAACGGCGCCTTTCCGCTGATGGCGACGCCAGGGATGGTCCTGGCCCATCCCTATCATGTCGACCAGAATGCCGTCACCACGATGGTGGACAATACCGTGAATGCGTCGCTGGCGGCACGGTACGCGGGGCCGCGCTTTACCTTTAGCACGCAAACAGCCTATGCTTCCAATTATCGCATCTATCAACAGCCGATCGACGGGGATTTTTCGCCGGTGGATGCCATCACCCTCATCAACAACTATGGGAAGCCTTGGAACAAGGTCAGCAACGTGACTGAGGAGCTGCGCTTTGGGAGCGCGGCGGCCGCGCGAGGCCTCAAAGCCGGCGGCTGGGATTGGACAGCCGGTCTGTACGGCTTTTACCAAGACGTCCCCACTAAACAAGGCACCCACTATGGAAAGGACGCCGCCCTGGTCGGTTCGCCAGACAGCAACTATGCGATCGTCGACAACTCCACGCAATACGGTGCAGGGCTGGCCGCTTACGGGCAGGTTACCCGTCACCTGGCCCACGGGTGGAGTATGACCGCAGGGTTGCGGTATGATTATGAGCACAACCATGAACGGGTATACGGCGCATACGTGCCGGACGGCGGCAGCGCGAGCACGATCCAACCCGATACCGCGGCGAACGCTTCTTATGGTGCCTTTTCCCCCATGGGCGCGATCGCCAAAACGCTTGACCCGCACACCAGCGCCTACGCCCGCTATGCGCGGGGCTACCGCACGGGAGGGCTTACCGCCATCAGCGGGGATCCTACCCAGCCGCCTTTGTATCCCTACAAACCCGAATACAGCAACAACTGGGAAGCAGGCGTAAAAGGAGCATACGGACGGGTCACCGCCGACATCGCCCTTTTCTATTGCGTCATCAACGACGTCCAGGTACCCACGCTCGAACTCCCGGCGGGCGTGACCGTGACAAAGAACGCGGGCCGGCTGGAAAGCCGGGGTCTCGACGCCGACGTTCAGGCGCTCCTCGCGACCGGGCTGCGGTTGACGTATGGCTTTGGCTTGACCCACGCGACGTATGACAAACTCGACCTGTCGCAAAACGGGAGCGCCGAGGATCTTAAAGGCAAGACGCAGGTCTTTACGCCGGATATGACGTCCAACCTGGGGTTGCAGTACACGGTAAAACTGGATTCCAAATGGAGCGCGCATATAAGGGGCGAGTGGATCTATCGCGGCCGTCAGTACTTCGACCTGGCCAATAAGATCGAGCAGGGCGCTTACCAGGTCGTCAACGCCGGCGCGGGTGTTGCCTACGGCGACGTCACCCTGGAAGGGTGGGCGAGAAACCTGTCCAAAACACGGTACATCGCCTACGCGTACGACTTCGGCGCGACGCACCTGGGGGACCCATGTACTTATGGCGTTACGCTTCGGTGGGCAGGTAGATTATAGTATCTTTGGCCGATGGGCGTCTATCTTTATCTGCTGCTGTTGTTGCCATCCTCTTCCGGCAATCCCATTTTTCCCGGTTGGTACGCCGACCCCGAGACCGCGGTCTACGGGCACACCTACTGGATCTATCCCACCTATTCCGCCCGGTATAACGACCAGGTGTTTTTTGATGCTTTTTCCTCCACCGATCTGGTACACTGGCAAAAACATCCGCATATCCTGGACACCACCTCCGTCCGCTGGGCCAAACGCGCGATGTGGGCCCCGGCCATCGCGAAGAAAGACGGGAAGTATTATTTCTTCTTTGGCGCCAACGACATCCAGAACGATACTTCTCTTGGCGGGATAGGTGTGGCCGTGGCCGATCGCCCCGGGGGACCCTACCGCGACTACCTCGGCAAGCCGCTGATCGGCGTTTTTCACAACGGCGCCCAACCTATCGATCAGGCGGTATTCCAGGACAAGGACGGAAGCTGGTATATGATCTATGGAGGTTGGGGGCATTGTAACATTGCAAAGCTCAAGGACGACTTTACGGGGTTTGCGTCGGCGTTTAAGGAAATCACCCCCGAACACTACGTGGAAGGCCCCTATATGATCTACCGGAAGGGCAAGTACTACTTTATGTGGTCCGAGGGTGGTTGGACGGGTCCTGACTATTCGGTCGCTTATGCCATGGCAGACAGCCCCATGGGCCCCTTCAAACGCATCGGCAAAATCCTTCAGCAGGATATGGCCGTGGCCACGGGCGCGGGTCACCACAGCATCCTTCACATCCCCGGAACCGATGACTATTACATCGTCTATCACCGCCGGCCGCTGGGTGAAACCGACGCGAACCATCGCGTCGTGTGTATCGACAAGATGGAGTTTGCGCCGGACGGGACCATAAAGCCGGTGAAGATTACCATGGAAGGGGTGGCGCCGCGGCCGCTATAGAATCGTCAGATCCTTCAACCGGTACGCCTGCAAATTCGGGTGATCCGGGGGTAACTCCGTGACCAGATAGTCCACCTCGTCTATATCGGCGATCTTCATTTGCATCGTCGAGTCGAGCTTTTCGCTGATGGCCAGGATGGCCACTTTTTCCGCAGCCTTGATCATGGCTTTTTTCACCTGTATGGTTTCCCAGTCGGAATCGGTCAGCCCGGCGACCTGATCGATGGCGTTGGTGCCCATGATGCAGAGGTCCGCCTTGATGCCCGCGAGGTATTCGAATACTTCGCCACTGACGGTCATCTGGCTATAGGCCGAGACCTGTCCGCCGATCATGATGGTGCGGATCATGGGTTTGTCGAGCAATTCGACCGCGGTCAGCACATTGACGGTAATAAAAGTAGCGCGCAATGTGGGTGGGATCCTTTTGATGAATTCGCGGATCGTCGTACCGCCGCCGGCGAGGATGATGATGTCGTCTTTCAGCAGAGAGAGGACCTTATCCGCGATGACGGCCTTGCTCTTTTGGGCGTAGGTTTCGGCCTCGTGCCCGTAGTGATAGGCGGCGGACATGACGCCTCCTTTGATGCGGATGACTTTGCCTTCCTCCGCAAGTTCGTTGATGTCCCGGCGGATGGTATCCTCGGAGACGTCGATCAATGCTACGAGGTCATTGAACATCAGACGCGTATGGATGTTGACTTGTCTTAGGATCAAGTCTTTCCGCTCTTTTTTGGGGAGCGCCGGCACGGCGGTGCCACCGTTGATCTTTGTCTTTGCCATCGTGTTGGTAAATCTACACTATCCGGCGAAATTACAAATACCGCCAAATTTTTGCAGCAATATTTGCAATTAATCCCAAAATGATTACTTTAGTTGCAATATTTGCAAATTCTACTCAGGCTTGATTTTCTAACGTAAACCTTAACCTTCCATGCTTACAACCAAACTAACTGCGCTGGGCAGCGCCCTTGCCTGCTGCCTGCTGGCCTGTACGATGGGTTTCGGCCAGGGCCACGCCGTCCAGGTCAAAGGAACCGTCAAAGGGAGTGCCGACGGTACGAACCTGGCGGGCACCACGGTCACCCTCGACAAAGAGGTGGCTACGGTGACGGATGCCGCGGGTCATTTTTCCTTGACTATCCCCGCTGCAAAAAGTGCAAAAACCATTCGGCTTACGATCAGCTCCGTGGGTTTTGTGACGAGGGTTGTGACCCTGGAACCGGGTCAAACCGACGTAAACGTCGTGCTCGACGTCAGCCGCTCCACCCTCAACGAAGTCGTGGTGACGGCGCTGGGGATCAACCGGCAAAAACGGTCCCTGGGCTATGCCATGACGACCGTGGCGGGGAACGAATTCACCCAGGCCCGCGAAAACAACGTCGCCAACGCGCTGACGGGGAAAATCGCCGGGGTCAATGCCGTCGGTTTGTCCACGGGGCCCGGCGGCTCCAGCCGCGTCACGATCAGGGGCAACGGCTCGCTGGTCGGTGACAACCAGCCTTTGTACGTCATTAACGGGATGCCCATCGACAATTCCGTACCGGGGGGCGCCCCTACCGCAAACGGGATCACGTTCAACATCGACCGCGGGGATGGGATCGCGGACATCAACCCCGATGACATCGAATCGATCAGCGTCCTTAAAGGCGGGACTGCCGCGGCCTTGTACGGTTCCCGCGCCAGCAACGGGGTCATCCTCATTACGACCAAAAAGGGTCGTGCACAAAAGGGGATAGGCGTCGACTACAACACGACCGCGACCTTTCAAAACGTAGCCGTGGTGCCCGACTTTCAGTATACCTACGGACAAGGCATCAACGGCGTCATGCCGACGACCCTTGCTGCCGCACAGGCTTCCGGCAGAAGGTCCTGGGGTGCACCGATCGACGGTTCCACCAACTATGTCGGTGTCGACGGCAAAACCCATCCGTACACCGCAAAAAAAGACAACTATAAAAATTATTACCAGACGGGCTCTGCTTACACCAACACGCTTGCTTTGGTGGGGGGCGGGGACGTGGCCACGTACCGCTTCTCGGCCTCCGACCTCAGCAGCAAAGGCATCCTTCCGAACACGACCTACAGCCGGAAGACATTCAACCTTTCGGTCGACGCCAAACTGGGCAGCCGTATTACCCTGGAAGGCCTCGCCCAGTACAACCAGGAGATCGGACACGACCGGACCGGGGCGGGGGACGCATTGGGAAATCCCAACTGGACGCCGCTTGAAATCGCCAACACGGCCGACGTACGCTGGCTAAAACCGGGGTTCGACGCGAACGGCAACGAGACCATCTGGAACGACGCTGCCATCGCGTCCAACGGGTATTTCGTGATCAACAAGTGGAAGGAAGACGACACCAAAAACCGCTTTATCGGGCAGGCCTCTATCGCCTACCGGTTGTTGCAGGACCTCGTCGTGAAGGGCACGATCAGCCAGGACTTTTACAACTATAATTTTACCGACATCGTACCCACGGGGACGTTGTACGTGCCCCAGGGGCAATACCAGGGGATCAAATCCGATGTCAACGAAACCAACAGTCTGCTTACCGCTACCTATCATCATACATTCCTGCAAAAACTGGGGGTCAACGTGCTTGCGGGCGCCAACAGCCGGAAGTTCCAGAACAGCCAGCTGACCATGACCGGGGCCGGTTTTACGATCCCTTACTTTTATAGTTTCGCGAACCTGTCTTCGTCTTCCGTCGCACCGTATACCGCGCACACTGCCACCAATTCGGTGTTCGGGTCCGTCGACCTGGACTGGAACAGCCTGTTTTACCTGACCCTGACGGGGCGCCAGGATTGGTTTTCCACGCTCAGTCCGCAACACAACCGTATTTTTTACCCCAGCATCGGGGGCAGCTTTATTTTATCAGACGCTGTCAAGCTCCCGGAGGTGTTCAACCAGGTCAGCCTGAGGGGCTCCTGGGCACAGGTCGGCGGGGGCGAACCCACGCCGTATTCGATCAACCTGAGCTACAGCAACGTCCCCAGTTCCGGCCAGCCGCTGCTCAACGTCACCCCCGATCCTACCGCGGGGACCAATGTCATCTCCAATCCCAACCTGAAACCCTTTACCTCCACCACGACCGAGGCGGGGCTGGCGCTTTCCCTGCTCAAAAGCCGGCTGGGGCTCGACCTGACCTGGTATGACCGGAAGACCACCAACGACATCGTCAACACGGCCATCTCCACGACCTCCGGGTACAGCAACGCCATCCTCAACATCGGGGAGCTGGACAACAAGGGCGTTGAAGTGTTGGTCACGGGCACGCCTATACGCTCCGCCAACTTCAGCTGGGACGTGAGCTACAACGTCGCCTACAACAACAACAAGGTCATCCAGCTCGCCCCCGGTCTGAACTCCATCCAACTCGCGACGTCGGTGGGGGGCTGGGCCTTCCTGGACAATATCGTGGGCAAACCCTTCGGCACCCTCGTCGGCACGAGCATGCTCCGGGACGCCAAGGGCGACACCGTTTTCAACGCCAATACCAAAGAACCCGTCGTCGGCCCCCTGCACCCGCTGGGCAACAGCGTGGCGCCCCTGACCATGGGACTGACCAACGAGTTTCACTACAAACGTTTTGGGTTGAGCTTCCTGCTGGACGGCAAATTCGGGAACAAGGTCTTTTCCATCTTCGAGCTCTACGCGACGCGGATGGGCAAGCTCAAGACCACCCTGGCCGGACGGGCGGGCGGCCTCACGGTTCACGGCGTCGACCAGAACGGGGATGCCTTTAGCAATACCGTGTTGCTCAATCCCACGAGCGGTCTTGCCTTAAGTTCCTATTACGACAACTATAAGACGTATTCCGACTTGTTTCTCCATGATGGGAGCTTTGTAAAGCTGCGGCAGGTGATTTTTTCCTATAATATTCCCGTCAGCCGCGTTCCGTTGGTGCGGATACAGTCCGCCAACGTCTCGTTTGTCGCCCGGAACCTCCTCATCCTTTATCGGAAGACGCGGAATTTCGACCCCGAGCAAAGCTTTACCAACAGCAGCAGCCAGGGTTTCGAATCCATCGGGTTGCCGAACACGCGTTCCTACGGTCTGAACCTGGCCGTCAAGTTCTAACTCCAAAACTTATTTTATTATGCGCTTGTCTATATTTTCTGTGTTGCTGGTTCTTGGCGCGTCCTCGTGTACCAAGAATTTCACGACCCTCAATACAAACCCCGACGCCACGTCCACGCCTGTCCCTTCCCTCCTTTTTACAAAGGCGCTCTATGACGGTATGGGGAATGGCCAGGGCATTTACGGAAGCAGCACCGCCGACTTCCTGTTGGGTACGATGCAGTACACCACGAGCTATAACGACGTAGCGGGGTGGGGGTCCAAATACGTTTCCAGCCAGATTTCCCAGTCGTATACAATGTTTAACGCGGCCTATCCCGACGAGATCAACGAGCTCGGGATCGTCCTGAAAACGCTCCGTAACGACACCGCACACGTCAATCTTTACGCGGAGGCGCGCATCTGGCGGGTGTATTGTTTCAGCCGCCTGACCGACCTCTATGGCGATATACCCTATTCCCAGGCCGGTTTGGGGTATGATTCCTCAGTATACAAACCTGCGTACGATTCCCAACAGTCCATCTATATGGACATGTTCAATGAATTGTCCGGCGCTATTGCGAGCATGGATGTGTCGAAAACGACGTATGGCGCCGCCGACCTGATCTATGGCGGCAATACCGTGGAATGGACAAAATTTGCCTACTCCCTGATGCTCCGGCTCGGGATGCGGCTGACCAATGTCGATCCCGCCACCGCACAGACCTGGGTCACTAAAGCAATCGCCGGGGGTGTCATCACCGCCGATGCCGACATTGCAAAGATGCCCTACATCGCCACCGGTCAGAAGATCAACCAGAACTCGCTGGTGCTCGACCTTTGGTCAAACGACTATATCGCCCAGAACGGGAATACCAACACCGAGGGCGGTAAATACCAGGCGGTCTGGATCGATTCCCTCTTAGCCTACAACGACCCCCGGCTACCCGTGCTCTCCGTCGTCTGGGTCAATGGACAGCCCGATACCGCCGTATCCGTTCAGCAAGGCATGTCCCCCGACATCAACAACGTCAAACCCGCCAACTTCGTCACCTACTCCGAACCCAACCCCGCCACGGTTTTGTTGCTGGGGTCGCCAAAGCTCGTTTTTACCGCCGCGGAATCCGATTTCCTGCTCGCCGAAGCCGCCCTCCGGGGTTGGTATACCGGCGCCACCGCCGCCGCGTTGTATCAAAACGGGATCGCCGCCGCCATGCGCCAGTGGGGCATCATCGCGCCAGGCGCAGGTACCATCCCCACGGCCCAGATCAACGCCTATATCGCCGCCCACCCGCTCAATACCGCGGGTACGATGGCCCAGCAAATGCAACAGATCTATACCCAATTCTGGTTTGGCATTTTCCCGGACGCCCAGGAAGTGTTTGCCACGTATCGCCGCACCGGTTACCCGGCACTGGTACCCAATAATTATCCGGGCAACGTCACGGGCGGCCAGATCTTCAGAAGGATGGAGTATCCGCTCTCCGAGCAAAACCTGAACGCCGCCTCTTATGCCGCGGCGATCGCGCGCCAGGGGCCGGATGATTTTTTGACCCATATATGGTGGGATAAATAAAAGCTAGCAATATATGAACGCAGACGAGCGATTTCTTACCCTGGGGCTAAGCCTTCCACCGGCCCCGGCCCCTTTGGGTGTCTACAAACCTTTTTTGATCGATGGCAAGTACCTCTACCTATCCGGTCACGGCCCCGTGCAAGACGACAAAACGCTGATCATCGGCCGGATCGGCCGCGACCTCGACCCCGACCAGGGCAAGCTGGCCGCCCGCCAGGTCGGGCTCACTATGTTGTCCACCATCCGCACCCACGTCGGCCCCCTTCACCAGGTCAAACGCGTGCTCAAGGTCCTCGGGATGGTCAACTGCACCCCCGAATTCGAACGGCATCCTTTTGTCATCAACGGCTGCAGCGAACTTTTCGCTTCCGTCTGGGGCGAGGAGCACGGGATCGGGGTCCGCAGCGCCGTCGGTTTTGGGTCCTTACCCGACAACATTCCTGTCGAAATTGAAGCTATATTTGAATTGCAATGACAGCAGCCTTCGGTGAATTACTGCTTCGCCTGCACAGCAGCGACGCCAGGCGTTTCCTCCAAAGTGACGCTTATAACGCCTATTACGCCGGGGCGGAAGCCAACGTGGGGGTACTCCTGTCGCGGCTGGGCGTCCCCGTCCGGTACATCACCCGCCTCCCCGAAAACGACCTGGCCAGGGCGGGTGTCGAACAGCTCCGGGCACACGGCATCGACACCGGTCACATCCTTTACGGCGGTGACCGGCTGGGCGTATATTTCACCGAACAGGGCAACGGCATCCGGCCGACCCGTGTCATTTATGACAGGGCCGGTTCCTCCTACGCCGGTCTGCAACCCGGCATGATCGACTGGGCTTCCTGTTTCGAAGGCGTCTCCCACTTCCATTGGTCCGGCATCGCCGCCGCGGTGTCCCAGGGCGCCGCCGACGCCTGCCGTGAAGCGTTGGTCCGGGCCGACGAAAAAGGAATCGTCATCAGCTGCGACTTCAACTACCGGTCCATGTTGTGGAAGTACGGCAAACACCCCCGGGAGGTCATGGGCGACCTGTTGCCCTTTAGCCGCATCGCCGTGGCCGACCTCGATTCCGTCAATGTATACTGCGGCATAGACACCGACCGCGAGGCCGGTTTTGAAGACCGTTTCGTCCAATGCGTCCAGGCGCTGCATAGCGTGTTCCCATCCCTTCAAACCCTCGCTATGAGCTTCCGGCGGCATCAGACGTATTCGGGGGCGCTTTGGCACAAGGACGGCTACTTCTTTGCGCCCGGTTACGACCTGCCGTATGTCACCGATCCCATCGGCGCCGGGGACGCCTTTACCGGGGGATTGTTGTATGGGATCATGAACGGGCTGCCTGGTCTTAACATCATCCAATTCGCCACTGCCTGCGGCGCCCTTAAACAAAGCATCGTCGGGGACTGGGCCATCCTCAACCTGGCGGAGATAGAACACTTTATCCAAAGCGGCCTGTCCGGCCGCGTCATCCGTTAATTATGTTTACAATAGACGCCCACCTTGACCTTAGCATGAATGCCCTGGAGTGGAACCGTGACCTCCGAACCTCCGTGGCCGCCCTGCGCCTCCGCGAAAAGGGGTTGTTTGATAAACCTGACCGGGGGCTTGGTACGGTTTCCCTGCCTGCCCTCCGGGAGGGGCAGGTCGGGCTCGTGGTGGCTACGCAGATTGGGCGATTTGTGGCGCCGGATAATCCCTTACCGGGGTGGCATTCGCCCGCCCAGGCTTGGGCGCAGACGCAGGGGCAGCTGGCGTGGTATAAAGCGATGGAGGACGAGGGGGAAATGGTGATGATCCGCGATGCGGCTTCTCTGGAGGCGCACGTGGCGCGGTGGCTGTCCGGTTCTCCCGGCCTCCCCATCGGCTACATCCTCAGCCTCGAAGGCGCCGACTCCATAGTCACGCTCGACCACCTGCACCGCGCCCACGCGTACGGCCTCCGGGCGCTGGGGCCCGCCCACTACGGCCCCGGACGTTATGCCAACGGCACCGACGCCACCGGGCACCTGAATGCCGAAGGCAAGGCGCTGCTGCGCGAGATGGCGCAGTTGGGTATCATCCTCGACGCGACGCACCTCTGCGACGACGCCTTCTGGGACGCCATGGACCTCTACCACGGCCCCGTCTGGGCCAGCCACAACAACTGCCGCGCGCTGGTCGATCACAACCGCCAGTTCAGCGACGATATGATCCGCACGCTTGTTCAAAAGGGCGCGGTCATCGGCGGCGCCCTCGACGCCTGGATGATGGTCCCCGGGTGGGTGCGCGGGCGCTCCACACCGGAGGGCATGGGTTGCACCCTCGACAAGCTCATCGACCACATGGACCATATCTGCCAGATCGCGGGCAACGCGGAGCACATCGGTCTTGGCACCGACCTCGACGGGGCCTTTGGCAAGGAGCAATGCCCTGCGGACCTGGAGACCATCACGGACTTGAATAAAGTACCCGCGCTCCTGTCGAAACGGGGATATTCCGCCGCTGATATTGAAAATGTGATGCACGGGAACTGGTTGAGGTTCCTGCGGAAGGCGTGGGGCTAAGTCGTCAGCCCCACCATATTCCCTTCCGGATCGCTAAACCACGCAAACTTCCGTCCGTCCGGCAGCGGGAACGGCCCCACGACCTTCCGGCCACCGGCCGCTTCGATCTTTTGCAGGCTATCCTCTATATCCGCGGTTCGAATATAAAACAGCACGTACTGGTGGGGTTCGTGACCTAAGGCCGTGATATGGCCTTGTATCCCTTCCGGGCTTTGGGTATTCAGGAGTGAGGCCTGGGGAATGGGGGTCGGTGCCCACCCAAAGATCCCCGTATAAAAGGCGGTGGTCTTTTCCAGGTCGCGGCACCCGATTTCAAAGTGCACGACGGGATGTGTTGTGGTTGTGTTGCTCATGCCCCTAAAATAATACGGTTTACGGTTGTTTAAACCACTCCCCCGGCACATCCCGCGGCGCCGACCCGTTAAAGCTATAGCGCAACCGCAGTTTATATCCGCCACCGGCCTCGATAAACCGGAGGTCAAACGGATGCGCCCCCGCCTTCAGGGCCACCTGCCCGCTTCTTTCGCGGGCGCTGTGGTTGCCGTCATTATCCACGGTGGTATAAGGGCCGATATGCAACACGCCCCCGTCGTCGCAATTCAGGAAAAAGGTATAGATGCCGCCCTGCGGCACTTCGATGAAGCCGGTATAGTCGATCCCAAAAGCAGGCGCGTGCACCCAATCCGGGACCGCGATGGTATCGGTCGTAAAGGCGGTGTCGATTCGCGCCTCCATCATGCGCGCGGTGTTCTTAAACGAACCTGTATAGAAGTTGCAGGCCAGACCTGTTTGACCGCCAGTGGCGACCGGGTCCAGCAGCGCCTGCTGTGTAAAGTTCAGCGTATAGACATCCCCCCGCTCGCCGTTCCGCGAAAAGGCCGCCACCCGGAGTTGTTGGTTTGTCGTTACGGTATACGTGGCAGGCAGGGCAGGGGAGGAAACCACCGGCGCCGTCCCATCCGTCGTGTAACGAATCGTACAGCCCGGCAAAGGCGAAGGAATGGTCAGCGCATACGCATCTGTAAACACATAGTCGTTGAGCAACCCCTGAAGATCAGGAAGACGATAGTGAATATGCATCGCATCCATGCGCGCGTATTCCTTGCCGAGGCGTTGAAGGTAGTCCGTATATCGGGTCGTATCGTGTGTCCACAGGTTTTCCGCCAGGGCCGTCAACCGAGGCATCGTCATAAAGTCCGCCCGGGCTTCGGTCGGCACCATTTCCGTCCAGAGACAAGCCTGGGCGCCGACGGCCGGCGCCGTCCGGGAAGGGTTGAAGTGATACACATTGAACAGGTCGTATTGATCGGCGGGGCGATCAAAGTACAAAGGTTCCCCCGGCGCCATGATCACGGGATGACCCGCTGCTGCCGCTTTGGCCGGTGCGGCCGGTACCCAGGTGCGCCAGTACATCACCACCGCGCTGGGGCTGACGTCCCCTTCGATGATCTCGTCCCAGCCGATGAGCTTGCGGCCATTGGCGTTAAAAAACTTTTCCATCCGGTTGATAAAATAGCTCTGCAACCCCGGCAGGTCTTTAATCCCTTCTTTCGCCATCAACGCCTTGCACGCCGCCGATTTCGCCCAGTCCGAGCGGTCTACCTCGTCACCCCCGATGTGGATATAAGTGGAAGGGAAAATGGACATGATCTCCTTAAACACATTCTCGGCAAAGGTAAACGTGCTTTCGTTACACGGGCAGATGGGTTTCGTAAACAACGTCCCCCAGCTGTTTTCCCCGTTACACGTCAGGAAAGGATAGTTGTTGATCGCCGCCATCATGTGGCCCGGCATGTCGATTTCCGGGATGATGTCCACGTGCCGCGCCGCCGCATACGCAACGAGGGCCTTCATCTGCTCCTGCGTATAAAACCCGCCGTACAACGTCTTGCCGTCCTTGTGGATGATATGGCCCGGATCGATCGCCATGTCCGGGTTGTCCTTGCTGGCGCGCATACAAGCCGAATCCTGGTTGTTAAAGGTCCGCCACGCGCCCCGCTCCGTGAGCAAAGGATATTTTTTGATTTCTATCCGCCAGCCCTGGTCGTCCGAGAGGTGAAGGTGGAGCTTGTTCATCTTATACAACGCCAGGCGGTCGATCAATTTTTGCAGGTATTGTATGGAAAAAAAATGTCTCGACACATCCAGATGCATCCCCCTCCAGGCGTAGGTGGGGTAGTCGTCGATGTGCAGGCCGGGTAGGGGCGCCACCGACCCATCCGCGGGCAGCAGTTGCCGGATCGTCTCCACCGCATCAAAGGCCCCCTCGGCATCTTTGGCGCGGATCAAGACCGTTTTGCCGGTGATGTCCAGGACGTATTCCTCCGGGTTGCTGAGCGTGCTGTCGTGCGACAACCGGATGGCGCTTTGGTGCGACGCCGCACCGGCACCCTTTCCGGCAACGGTCACGTGTAGCAACTGAGCCAGGGCGGCGGCTTCGTGGGCGAACCACTTGTCTGCGACGATCGTGGTGTTCGTCCCGGGGGCAAAGTGCCCCTCATGCAGCGTCATGGTCTGCGGCGCAGGAATCAACACGGGTTGTGCGAACGCCCGTACGGCGAGCCCACCCAAAAGGATCATGGTCAAGGAAAACTTCATGCCGCGAAAATAGGTAAAAGCTACGGCTCGGGGCTGACTGCTGTCCAGCCGCCGTCCACGACAAGACATTGCCCGGTGATATGCCGGGCCGCATCGGACACCAGGAACAATACGGCTTCCGCAATATCGACGGTGGTGGCCGCCCGCCCCATGGGCGTGATCTCCGACCAGCGCCGTGCATACCCGGGGGTATCGAGGGTCCTGCTCGTGAGCGTGGCCCCCGGTGCGACGGCATTGACGTTGATCCCGTGCGGCGAGAGCTCGATCACCAGGCTCCGCGCCAGCATTTCGATGGCCGCCTTGCTCATGCCGTAGGCCGCCAGGTCCCGGTGCGCCTGGTGCCCCGTCACCGACGACATAAAGAGCAAAGAGCCGCCCCGTCCGCCGGTAATCATTTGCCGCGCCGCTGCCTGTGCAAGGAAAAAGGTCCCCGCCAGGTTTACCTTAAGCAATGCGTTAAAAGAGCTCAGTGGATAGTCCAGGAAGGGCCCGAACAAAGTGATCCCTGCATTAGGGATGGCAATGTCCAGGCGGCCATACGTCTCCACCGCGGTGTGGACGAGGTGTTCGATGACCGCTTCCTCCGAGGCGTCGCCCGGAACCGGGGTACACCGGCCGCCTTTGGCCGTGATGCGTTCCGCGGCTTCGTGCGCCAGGTTTTTGTCGACGTCGTTGAGGACGACGGAGGCGCCCTCGGCGGCCAGCCGGGAGGCGATTTCGAGGCCGATGCCTTGTCCGGCACCGGTGATCACGGCAGTTTTATCGCGAAATGGATGGGTCAAAGCAAATCTTGAAAATGAGGTGTCAATGTGTGTCTTGAAAACGGCGTATCAGTGTGAATCCTTTAGCACGGCGGCGCCGGAGCCTCCTACGAGGAAATCGAAGTCCGCGCCCGTATGCGCTTGCCCCACATGGTCAAGATACATCTTTACATACCCCCGGGTATACTCCGCCGGGGCCGGTGTCCAGGCCGCCCGGCGCGCCGCCAGCTCTTCCGGGGACACCAGGAGGTTAAGCGTTCGTGCCGGTATGTCGAGCGCGATGGTGTCTCCTTCCCGCACCAGCGCCAGCGTGCCGCCCACCGCCGATTCGGGGGAGACGTGAAGGACGACGGTGCCAAAGGCCGTCCCGCTCATTCGTCCGTCAGAAATCCGTACCATGTCGGTGATGCCTTCGGCCAACAGTTTTTTGGGCAACCCCATGTTGCCGACCTCCGGCATCCCCGGGTAACCTTTGGGTCCCACGCTTTTCAACACCAGGATACTATTCGCGTCTACCACCAGCGCAGGGTCGTCGATGCGCGCCTTATAGTCGTCGATGTTTTCAAAAACGACCGCCTTGCCGGTGTGTTGCAACAGGTGCGGGCTCGCCGCCGAAGGCTTGACCACCGCCCCATCCTCGCAGAGGTTCCCTTTCAGGACGATGATCCCCGACAAGGGGTTGAACGGCCTGTCCAGCGGGGCGATGACGTCCGGGTCCAGGGACGAAAAACGGGCGACGTTTTCCGCCACCGTCCGCCCGTTGACGGTCAATGCCTGTGTATGTAAGTGCGGCAGGAGCTCTTTCATGACCGCCGGAAGCCCCCCGGCGTAGTAGAGGTCTTCCATATAGTATTGACCTGACGGCTGTAGGTTCGCCAGTAGCGGGATCTTCTGGGACAACCGGTCGAAATCCGCCAGTTCCAGCGGCACCCCGATCCGCCCCGCAATGGCCAACAAATGCACCACGACATTGGAAGACCCCCCGATCGCCGCGTTGACACGGATCGCATTTTCAAAGGCTTCTCGTGTCAGGACCTGCGACAACCGCAGGTCTTCCCGCACCATCTCCACGATCCGCCGCCCGCTCAGTTGCGCCAGGACCTTCCGGCGCGCATCCGCCGCCGGGATCGCTGCGTTTTCGGGCAGCGAAAGCCCCAACGCTTCCACCATCGAAGCCATCGACGAAGCCGTCCCCATGACCGCACAATGTCCGCGGCTGCGGCACATCCCCGCCTCCGCTTCGTTCATTTCCTCTTCCGTCACCTGGGCCGACCGCAGCCCGTCCGTCAGCCGCCAGACATCGCTCGTGGCAATGTCCCTGCCCCGGAACTTCCCCGTCAGCATCGCCCCCCCGCTCACCACCAGCGCCGGCAGGTCCACGCTACACGCACCCATCACCAACGAGGGCGTTGTTTTGTCACAACCACACAACAACACCACCCCGTCCAGCGGGTTCGCGCGTATAGACTCCTCCACGTCCATGCTCGCCAGGTTGCGGTACAACATGGCCGTCGGTTTGATCAGGGTTTCCCCCAACGACATCACCGGAAATTCCAACGGGAAACCACCCGCCTGGAGCACCCCCCGTTTCACCGACTCTGCCAGTTCCCGGAAGTGCGCGTTGCAAGGCGTCAGCTCCGACCACGTATTACAAATACCGATGACCGGTTTGTCTTTAAACTCATCCGGGGGGAAGCCCTGGTTTTTCATCCAGGCGCGGTAGATGAAACCGTCTTTTCCTTTTTTGCCAAACCATTGGCTGCTGCGCAAGGGGTTCATGGAGCCAATTTAAGGTTTTTCTGCGTCGGGGCCGCCACCGCACCGCCGAGGCGCTCCGCGCCCGGCGCGGGGCCGCTCCGTCTCCGCGCGGGGCTGTGGGGCGCCGCGCCGTCTCCACGTGGGGGCCTTCCGCCTCGGCGAAGGCTCACTCCGTCCCCGTTTCCAGCAAGCGATAGAGCTCATCCAGGTTCGGTGAGAGGATCACCTCCGTCCTCCGGTTCAACTGCCGCCCCTCCGGGGTACTGTTCGTCTCCACCGGATCATACTGGCTGTGCCCCGAAGCAATGACCCGCGTCGGGTCTACTCCGTAGGTCTTCGTCAGAATGCGTACAATGGCGTTGGACCGCGATGTGCTCAGGTCCCAGTTGTCGATATAGCGGATGTGTATGGGTACGGAATCGGTATGTCCTTCGATGTCCACCGTAATGGAGGTGTCCTTGTTCAACGCTTCGGCCAGTTTTCCCAGCGCCAGCTTTCCCTTGGGGTTGACCACGGCGCTGCCGGAGGGGAACAAAAGACTTTCCTGCATGCTCACATAGACCTTGCCGTTTTTGACCGACACCGTAAGCTCGTTGGGGCTAAAACCCGTGAGCGCGTCGCCCATCCGTTTACGGATCTCCTGGGTGGCCCGCTTTTGCTGGTCCATCAGGGCCTGGAGGTGTTCGAGCTTCGCTTGTTGTTCCGCCAGTTGTTGCTGACTTTGGCCGAGCTGGTTTTGTTTGTTGGCTACGTCCGAGGAAAGCTGTCCCGCCTGTTTGTTCAAGTCGGAGACCTTATTATTGAGGTCGCTGATCTGTTGTTGCTGTTGCTGCGACTGCGATTCCAACTGGGCGATCTTTTGAGCCTGGGCGAGACTGTCCGCGCGAAGTGTGGCGTTGGCCTCCTGTGAAGCCCTGAACTTGCGCGTGGCGACACAGCCGCTTAGGAGCGCACCGGCGAAGAGAATGCATAACGTGCTTTTCATACGATTTTTGTTTGCGTTACCCCCTCTATGCAATATTTGGGCCAACGCCGTTGCCGTCGGTGCAGGCCGCGCCCGGCGCGGGGCGGCTTTCGGCCGCCGCCGGTGGCACCATTATTGCACCTTCGGGGATGGAACCAACCCCTTGACGACATGACGAGCATTCTTATCGAATCCGTAAAGGCCTTTTTTAACGAAGACCTGCGTCACCATATTTCCGTCCGCCTGGGAGAACACGACGAAGACGTTTATCTGGCCATGGGGGCCGCGCCCCCGGCCTTTTTAGCGGCACTATTGTACAGGACCGAACTGTCCGAAGGTCCCTTGTCATTTTATCACCTGGCCCACCAGGCCGTGGGACAGGACCTGTATGGGTGGCTCCGGGAATGGGACAACGGGACCGGTGGGCTTCTTGCCGGCAACGCCCTTTCCGCCACCGGGAGGGAGTATGTCCAAGCGGTGTTGGGAGAATATGCCGAACCCATGACGGAAGAGCTCGCCCGTTACGCGGGGGTAAAAAACGATACCGGCGCCTTCTTACTTGGTCTTTCGGCCTTTGCCGTGCTGGACGCGGCCGGGCGATACCTCCGCGAAGCCCATCTCGACGTAGCCGCCGCGACCCGCTGGCTTTGGGATCAGCGCGACGGCATCGTCCAGGCCCTCCCCAGCGGCTTGCGGGTGGCCCCCTCCTTAGGTCTTAAACGCCTGCCCGGCGCAGGCGATGTATCCTCCGCCCGGCGCAGCTCCCTGGTCTACGGCGTCATCGCCATCATCATCCTCGCCGGGCTCCTTTTTTACGTCTTCAAATCCTGCACCGGGGCACCGGCTTTTGGCCAGTGACATTTCCTATCTTGCGGCATGGCCTTTCTGCTGCTCAAGTTCGCGTACATCCTCTTGTTGTCCTTCGTGTATGGGGTGGGAGTGACGGCGTTGTTTTCCCGGCGCGCCGGCGATTCTTTTGCCCTGACGACCCTCACCGGGTTGATCACGCTCAACGTCTTCGTCAACTACCTGTCCCTTGTCCTGCCTATGGGAGGGCTGGCGAACGGGTTGGTTGCCGGGGGCGCCGTAGTGCTCGCGTACATTTTCCGCGTCAACATCTGGCAGACGTTGGCCATCGCCCGCGACCGTCTATCTTCCGTTCCCCGCGGACAAAAGGTCTTTTTCGGGGTGTGTGCGCTTTTTATCCTTTTTTTCTCCAGCCTACAGACCCTGACGTACGACGAAGGGCTTTACTATAGCCAGTTTATCCGTTGGATACGCGCTTACCCGGTCGTGCCGGGGCTGGCGAACCTCCATGACCGTTTTGGGTTTGATTCGGGGTGGCATGTGCTGGCGGCTTTGTTTAATTGGGGGATGCAATCGAACGCGATGAATGGGGCCTTGTATGTTCTCGTCGTGTTGTATTTGCTGGGGGGCGACCCGGCCGCGCCTGGCCGCTCCGCGGCGGCGACCGGCCATGGCGAGGGCGTCGCCGCGGCTCGCCCGGCGGCGCTCAGCCGCTTCCTCAAAGGCGGCCTGTTAGTGCTGATCCACATGCCCTGGGTGGGCGTCTACCACTGGATCGCGCCCGCCGCCGACCTCGTCGTGTTTTACCTGCTCGCTTTGCTCATCGTGCTTTGGGTTGAACACCTGGAGCGGGGGGACAGCCTGCCCGGCGCTTCCACCCTGGCCTGGATCATACCGGCCTATCTGCTGACCGTAAAACTGTCTGCGGCCCCCGCGCTCGTGCTCACGGTCTTTTTGGGGGTGCGTTTTTTAAAAGAACGCCGCTACCGGGCACTGGTGGGGCTGGCCGCCGTAAACCTGTTCGTTGTCCTGCCGTGGCTTGCCCGGAACGTTATCCTTAGCGGGTACCTGTTGTTCCCTTTCGAGCGCCTGGACCTGTTTGGGTTTGACTGGAAAGTACCGGTGGAAAAAGTAAAACAAACCCGCGACGCCATCGAAGCCTTCGGGTATCTCCGCAACAAAGTGTCTGCCACCGAAGTCTACACCCGGTGGGACCGGTTGCGGTTCTTGTTCCGGCACAATGTGCGCGTGTACGACTTTGTCATTCTCCTCGCGGTTCCGCTGTCACCCCTCGTCGTTTTTTGGAGGCGGAAAATCCTTCCGGCAGGTTGGGATGCCCTCTTTTTTTTCATCTGGGCCGGTGTCGCGTTCTGGTTCCTGCAGGCGCCGGATCCGCGGTTTGGGTATGGCTACCTCGCGCCGCTTTTTGTCCTCGTGGCCGCCCTGCTCGTGCGTTCCCGCGACCTCCGGTCGTGTTTTATGATCGCCGCCCTGGTGTGCATGGGGGCCAGCCTTTTGTTGTACCGGCACCTGAAGAACCAGCTCCTTGCGGAAGGTACGATCACTGAAAGTCCCCGGTCCGGTCACTGGATCTTGCCGCAACCTTACCCGGTTCCCGCGGTGGACACACATCAAACACCGTTTTTGTATTATACGCCTGAACGCCTGGATCTTTGCTGGGGCACCGACCTGCCATGCGCGGACCAGGTGCGGTGGGATATCCGCAGGCGCGGGGCCACGCTGAAAGAGGGGTTTGCGCCCGCGGGCCTCCAGGCCCTGGTGCTTCGCGCCGGAAAAGGCGCAAGCAGCGTGGAAGTCGCAGACCTCAACAAGGACAATATCCCCGACATAGCCGTCGCCAACGAAGAAGATTCCTCCGTCAGCATATTCTTAGGCGACGCCCAAGGCGGCTTTGCGCCCGCACCGGGTTCACCCTTCCCATGCGGGCCACACCCGAACGACCTGGCCATCGCCGACCTCAATGGCGACGGTCAGAAGGACCTGGGGATCGCCAATACCGAAGTGGGACAGCTTACCGTGTTGTTCGGAAACGGTAAGGGCCAATTCGGGAAAGCCCGGTCCTTCCCGGTGTATTCCAAACCCCACACACATGGCATTGCCATTGGGGACTTTAACGGGGACGGACACCCGGACCTGGCTACGGACAGTTGGGGGCTCAACCGGCTTAAATTGCTTTTTGGGGATGGACAGGGTAACTTCGGACACGAAGACTCCGTGCAGGTAGGGCTGCATCCGTACCAACGCCTGAGGAGCGCGGACGTCAATGGAGACGGAAAGGCCGACCTTGTGACGACCAACCTGGACGGGGACAATGTGAGTGTATTGCTGGGGAACGGCGACGGGACGTTCCGGAGCGCGCTTTATCCGGCGGGCAATATGCCTTTTGCGGTGGCCATCGGGGATGTCAATGGAGACGGGCATCCGGACCTCGCGGTGTGCGACGCCCCCTCGGTAACCACCGACAAAAGAGGACAGGATGGTCTGATGATCCTTCTCAGCGACGGACGGGGAAATTTCGTCACCACGGGTCCTTTTCCCACCGGCGCGGGACCCACCAGGGTCGCCATCGGCGATGTGGACGGGGATGGGATAGGGGATATTGCGGTGGCCAACTACAATGATGCGACGATCACGATTTACTTTATGGACAGGAACAGCGTGAAGGCGATCCGAACGGTGAAGGTGGGGAACCAGCCGGATGGGATCGCGATATTTGGAGGCAACATTGTGGTGGGGAACCAGGGGGACGGGACTGTCACGGTGCTGCGGGCGGCTCACCAATAATCCGCCCCCGCAAAAAACTCGCGGGGCGCCTTCCCGGTAAAAGCCCGGAAATCCTTTATAAAGTGCGCCTGGTCGAAAAAACCGGACGCGTAGGCCATCCGGGTGAGGCTGCCCGCTTTTGGATAGGTCGTGATCAGGTTTCGGAAACGGACGATGGAGGAAAATTGTTTGGGGGTGGCGCCGACGGCCTGGCGGAAACGTTTTTCGAAGGGGTCGCGGCTGAGCGGGATGTCGCGGAGCAGGGCACCGATCGGTAATTCGCCTTTGTCGGCCCTGATCTTGTGGACCACGGATGTGATCAGGCGGTCTTCCCGGGTGTCGTTGAGCCGGTCCGTCAAAAAGGATGCTACGACGGCTACGCGGGAAACGGCGTCCGTGGCTTCGTTCAGGCGTTCTTCAACCGCTTGTAGCAGGGAAGCCGGGACGAACGTGTCGAGGTTGATGCTTTGGCCAAAGAGTTCGTGAAAAGCGATGGGGAAAAAACTACGTGCGGCACCTTCGCGGAGGATCGCAAGAATGTTCCCGGTGCCTTGTTCATAGTGCAGGACGCGGGCGGTTTTCCGGAGACCGCTGATGACCAGGCGGGGGAGCGTGCCTTCTTCCGCGGTGTTGACCTCACCCGCGTAGCGAAAGGCCACGACGATCGAAGTGTCCGGCACCACCCGGTTGTCCATGGCCGACGCCGTATCCAGGACCAGGAAGGACCGGATATAGGGGCGCAGGACGGGGGTGGGCGCGAACAATTGCATACACTAAGTTACACTTTTCCATACTCAGACACTTGTAATCATGACGATACTAATCTTATGGCTGCTCGCCACCGGATCAACACCAAAGGTTACTGTATTGACCAACCAGGTCGGCTACGAAACGATCGGCCCCAAACGGGCAGTCATTCAAGCGGATACCATACGATCCCTGGATAACTTCCAGATCGAGGACGACGCCAGCGGGGAAATCGTCTACACCGGCAAATTAACCTACGCCGGCCCGGTGGATCACTGGACGCACCGTTTTTTCTGGACCGCGGACTTTAGCGAATTCAGGACACCGGGGACGTACCGTCTTTGCGTGGGGACCACGAGGTCGCACCCGTTTCGCATCGGGACCAGCGTCCTGGAGTCGGCTACTATTTCCGACGTCATTTACTACTTTAAGGGGCAGCGTTGTTCAGGTCTTCTGGACGAGGCGGACCGCCACCTGCCGGATCCCCTGGGCACCGCCAAACGGATCGACCTGCACGGAGGTTGGTACGACGCCACGGGGGACTATGGCAAACACTTGTCGCATTTGTCTTTTTCCAACTTCTTCAACCCCCAACAGATCCCTTTTACTGCCTGGACGCTCATGCGGACCTATCAATTGTTGTCGGATAGAAAAGGTACGGACTACAGACAGTACTGCCGGCGTTTGTTGGACGAAGCGCTTTATGGGGCAGACTACCTGGTGCGGGCACACGTACCCGGGGGTTCCTTTTACCGTTCCGTAGGCGCCCCGGGACCGGGGAAGTTACCGGCCGACCGCCAGATCGGGCCGGAGGAAAAAAGCTACCGCATAAAGTCCACCGCGAACCAGTCCTGGGGTGGTACGCCGCTTCCGTCGAGCCCTTACGCGTATCAATCCAGCTTCCGCTCCGGTGGAGGATTGGCCATAGCCGCGCTTGCGCTGGCCTCTACCGGGCCGGCGGATGGCGAATATACCCGCGCCGACTATAAAAAGGCCGCCGAAGAGGCCTGGGCCTTTTTGCAAAAACACAACACCGACCTCACCAGCGACCACCGCGAAAACATCCTCGACGACTACTGCGCGCTCCTGGCCGCCGCCGAATTGTTTAAGGCCAGCGGCGACGCCACCTATAAAATGGCCGCGGAACAAAGAGCAGCGCGCCTGATGGACCGCCTGCACCGCTGGAAAACGTATACGGACTATTGGAGGGCGGACGACGAAGACCGGCCCTTTTTCCATCCCTCGGACGCGGGTCTCCCTGTTGTCAGCCTGCTGAACTTTTATCCCGTAGCGTCGTCCGCCACGCAGGAACGCATCAAGGAAACCGTTCACCGCTCCCTGGAACACGAACTGGCGATCACCCACGAAGTAAGCAACCCTTTCGGATACGGGCGGCAGCTTGTCCAGGACACGCTGGGGACCCGAAGTAGCTCCTTTTTTTTCCCTCATTCATCAGAAACTTCGCCCTGGTGGCAGGGAGAGGATGCCCGGCTGGGTTCCCTGGCCACCGCGGCGCGCATGGCAATACCGCTGTTTGCAGGCCAGCCTGCTTTCCGGGATTCCCTGGAGATGTATGCGCTTGACCAGTTGAACTGGATCCTCGGCGAAAACCCCTTTGACGCCAGCCTGCTCCAGGGTACGGGGTACAACAACCCCGCGTATGGTTTTTTTGGCACCTTTGAATACACCAATGCACCGGGAGGAATCGTCAACGGCGTGACGTCGGGTTTGGAGGACGAACACGACATCGCCCTCAACATTCCCTACGCGGTCACCCACAAGGACTATGACTGGCGCTGGGCCGAACAGTGGCTGCCGCATGCGTCCTGGTACCTGCTGGCGGTGGCCAGCCGGGCGGCGGCGCACACTGCGCCTTAGACCTTCAGCCGTAGCTTTGCCCGCTCCAGCAGCCCCGTGATCCACACGACCACCGCCGCGGTCACCAGGGATTTGATCAGCCCGCCCGTACCGGCGTCAAAGGGCGGCGGAAATTTGAAGTGCAAAAGCAGGTACACCGAATACAACAGGTAGGGCACCAGGTAACAGGTAAGGGTACTCGTCCCCGCGGGCTTTAGCCACGCAAACCAGGAGGCTTTATTCTTTTGATCGATCAGCCAGGTAAAAAACGCGAAGACCCAGATGCTTATAGCGGTGCAGATCAAGACCCAGGAAGGCGTATCGCGGATTTTGGAAATACCGCCCAGGCTCCGCAGCCCGAAACCAAGGGCGATACACCCCGCGCCCGCGAGGGCAGCCCAAGGCAAAAAATTTTTCGACGTCCGGTACCAGCAGATCGTCACCACACCCGCCATCGTCAGGGCCGGCATGGAGCCGTTCCCCACGATCCACACATACGGCCGGATACCTTCGAGACCCGTTAAAAGATGCGCATGTACCGCGATATTGAACGCGAGAAAGAACGCGGCAAACGCAAGCAATACCCAAAAACGGCCGCGTGCCAGGAGGTAGGCGCCCGCGCACAACAGGTAGGACCAGCCGATGAGCCCCAGGATACCCCACCAGTGCGGCGCCAGGGGGCCCTCTTTGCCCTTGTATAGCAACGCCAGGACGACCAGCAGCAGCACGCCCGCCCCCTGAACGGCCCGTTTATACCGAAACCCGGAAGGATAGTCCAGCCAGATCGCAAAAAAGGCCACCGTGATCCCGATCTCCCACACGGGTTTGGACAGCACCGTACCGGCATAGCTCTCCAGGTTCACATGGAAAAACCCCATGACCAGCAGGGCAAGCCCCCGGAGCAGCACGTGGACCACCACCGGTTTCCCCTTTTGGATGCGGTTGTCCAATGCCAGCGGGATGGACAACCCCACGATAAACAGGAAGGCCGGGAAGATCGTGTCCGCAAAACCTAGACCGTCTGTATTCCTACCGACATGTTTGATCCACTCTGGCACCCCCGGGATGGGATCCAGGTCGTTGACAAAAACCATGAGGTACATGGTGAGGGCCCGGAAAACGTCGATCGAGCCGAGACGGGTTTTATACATAAGCGGTCATGATTTGTTGAAGGGCCTTGACCCTCGGCCTGAGCGACGCCAGTTGCAGGTAGGGGAGGAAGTGGTCGTGGGTGGTATGAAAACCCATGTAAAACACCCAAAAACCGGGGGTCAGGTACGGCACTGCCTGCAGCTCGTCTTCCGTCAGCGCCCGGTGTGCCTGGTACGCTTTCAGAAACCGTTGATAGGCCTCGTCCGCCCTCACCTGTGTGGTCCGCCCCGTATACGCCTCTACCTGGAGGTGTTGCCAAAAGGCCGTCAGGTCATTCACCAGCCAGCCGTTGCCCATAAAATCAAAGTCGAACAACGTCACCGTATCGTCCTTGAAATGAAAGTTTTTGGGCAACAGGTCGAAATGGCAAAAGCCCCTGGAGAAGTGCTCCGTATCGAGTTTTTGTAACCGGTCTCCGACGACAACCGCGACATCCTTTAGCCACGCATACCCGTCGGGGTATTCCCCGAAAAAGGGTTCCACCATCGCCAGGGGCCGGTGGAGGGTCGTGTCCAGGTCATACGTCCACCGGCGGCCGTCGGGCTTCAGCCCCGCCGACACGTTGTGGAAGCGCGCCGTCGCTTCCCCCAGGAGTTCCAGTTGACGGTCGCTGGGGACCGCGGCCACTTCACCGGGTGCATACGTGAATAAAACGGCATAACGGGGCCCCTCCACGGCGGGCAGCGTCTGGATCAGTTCACCCTCTTTATCTTTGAGTGGGTGGGAGACGCGCACCGCCGCCTTATGCAGCGTCAGGAGCAATTCCAGCTCCGCCGCGATCTGTTCGGGGCTGCGGTGGCTGGACCGGTAAACACGCAGGATATAGCGGGACGTATCGGTGACGACCAGGTACGTGTCTCCGACGCCTTTGACCAAGAGGGTGCAATGCACCCGACGGAGTGCGTACCGCTCATGGAGCATGAGCGCGAGCGCGGCAGGGGATAAGGTCGAATAAGTGGAAGGAAAAATAGGGGCTGTCATTTTGCCCAGGCCCCCAGCGCCCGTCGGACCGTAACGATCTCGGCTACGTGATAGCTGTTGTGGTCGATGATTTGCAAGGCCTCCTGCAAAAGCGTTTGTCCTTCCCCGTGGGCCAGGGGGGTAAAGAGGTCGGTCCCGGGCCGTTCCAGAAAATGGATAAAGGCTTCCCGGTCGGCGTCGATTTTGCGGAGGCTTTCTTTCCATACCTCCCCGGACACCGGGATGCTTTCCGAAGGCCAATACCCTTCGGGCCAGTCGGGGGATTCGTGCGAAGGATCTATGGCGAACATCACCATGTCCCATTGGGCGATCCGGATGTGTTCGACCAGTTGCCAAACGCTGTAGGGAAAACCAGGGGGTACTTTTCCCCGTAAGTCTTCCGGAAGACCCCGCAAGGCCCGGTCGAGGGTAATATGGGCGTGGCTGGTCCGGAGGTTGCGCGCCAGGGTCTTTATCAATTCCTCGTTATGTTTTTCCATCGCCATACCGGCCTTTATTTTGTGGAGTTAACTTGAAATAAAGATATGACACCTCCAACTAAAAAGTGGGACGCAATTGTGGTCGGCTCGGGCCAGGGGGGCACGCCGCTCGCGCGAAAGCTGGCACGGGCGGGGATGCAAACGGCCCTGATAGAGGGCGAGCACGTGGGCGGCACCTGTATCAATGAAGGATGCACCCCTACCAAAACCATGATCGCCGATGCCAAACTGGCGCAATGGGTCCGGGAGGCGCCGGACAGGGGGATCGGCGTGGCAGGTTTCTCCGTCGATCTGGCACAGATCATCGCCCGCAAAAACAGCGTCGTCACCGCCTTCCGTACCGCCGGGGAAAAGGGCCTGGCGGCCACGCCGAACCTGACCCTTATCCGGGGTTTTGGGTCGTTTAGCGGCCCCAAGACCCTGGTGGTGGGTGAACAGGAACACCGGGCAGACCTCATATTTATCAACGCCGGCTGTTACCCGGCCATCCCCCCGGTACCGGGTATCGACACGGTGCCTTACCTGACGTCCAAAACCATCCTCGATATACCGGTCATCCCGGCGCACCTGGTCGTCCTTGGCGGCGGCTATATCGCCCTTGAAATGGGACAATTGTTTAAGCGGCTGGGCAGCGAAGTGACCCTGATCGAACGGGGAAAGGCCCTTTTGTCAAGGGAAGACGAGGATATACAACAGGCGATGCAACAATTCCTGGAAGAGGAAGGCATCCGCGTCTACCTGGACACACAGGTCCGCAAGGTGAGCAGCTGGCACCGGGACGCGCCGGCCACGGACGCCCTGATGCTTGACCTGGATCCCGGGAGCGGCTCCCTTTCCGCGAGCCATTTACTGGTCGCCACGGGCCGTGCACCCCGGACGGCTGAGCTTCACCTGGAGCGAACGGGGGTAGAGATGGACGCCCACGGGTTCATAAAGGTCGACGACCAGTTGCAGACGAACGTCCCCGGCATTTATGCTCTGGGGGACATCAAGGGCGGTCCGGCCTTTACGCACATTTCTTACAACGACTACATCATCATATCGAGGAATTTATTGGACAAAGCCAATATGTCCATAAAAGACCGGCAGGTCCCCTATACGGTATTTACCGACCCCCAGTTGGGCCGTATTGGTCTGACGGAAAAGGAAGCCCTCGCGCAAGGATTGCCCATCCGCACGGCCATCCTTCCGATGACCCATGTCGCCCGCGCCATCGAAACCGGTCACACCAAGGGGCTGATGAAGGCCATCGTCCATACAGACACCCGGCAAATCCTGGGGGCGGCCATCCTTGGTGAAGAAGGCGGGGAAGTCATGACCGTTCTTCAGATGGCCATGGCCGGTGGGATTACGTATGACACGATCCGGGACATGGTTTTTGCGCACCCTCTTTATGCCGAATCCCTGAATAATTTATTTCTGACCCTGGAACGTTAGTTGCTAAAAAAATTAGTATTATTGTTTTTCTATGATCAAACTGGACAGGGTAGTCAAGGAATATACACCGGGTAAACCCGTGGTAAACCAAGTGTCCTTCGACGTAGGGGAGGGTGAAACGCTTGTCCTGCTGGGCACCAGCGGCAGCGGAAAAACAACCACCCTTCGCATGATCAACCGGCTCGTCGAGCCCAGCAGCGGACAGATTTTTGTAGGGGGCAAAGACATCCGGGACGTCGCCCCGGAAACCCTGAGACGGGGGATGGGCTATGTGCTGCAGCAAAGCAGTCTTTTCCCACACTATACGGTTGCCGAAAATGTCGCTGTAGTACCCCGGCTGCTGCGCTGGGATGCCCGGCGCATGGCGGAGCGGACGACGGCCCTGCTGGAAAAATTACACCTTCCCCCCGGCCAGTACCTGAACGCCTATCCTGCCGAGCTTAGCGGCGGACAAGCCCAGCGCGTCGGCCTGGCGAGGGCCCTGGCGGCCGATCAGCCCATCCTGTTGATGGACGAACCCTTCGGCGCCCTGGACCCGATCACCCGGGCCCACGTCCGCAGGGACTTCCGGGGTCTTGACGAGGTGCAGAAAAAGACCGTCCTCCTGGTGACCCACGACGTGACCGAGGCGCTCGAACTCGGGGACCGCATCTGCCTGATGGATGAGGGCCGGATCGCCCAATGGGGCACCCCCGCCGAGCTCCTGCTAAAACCCGCCAGCGAATTTGTTCGTACCTTTTTTGACGGGGAGCGGGTATTCCTGGAGCTCGGTGTCGTCACCGTTCGTGACGTCTGGATACAATTGTCGAGCGTGAGCCCCGGGAAGTTCGGCGCGATCCTCCCCGCCGCCGCCTCCCTTCGGCAAGCCCTGGAAGCTGCGCTGAGCGCCGGCGACGGGCGTGTGTGCATAGACAACGACGGGCGGATAAAATGGATAGACAGCGGCCGCATCATGGACGCTTATCACGCCTATAAAAACGGTAAGCATGCCTAACCAGCAAAGCCTTCTTCAATTTATCCACCAGCAGTATCCAAAGCTCCTGGAACAAACGCTTGTGCACATAGGCCTTACGTTTATCAGCCTCTTTATCGCCATGGCCGTGGGGATCAGCCTGGGTCTCCTCATCAGCCGTTTCCGGCGGTTGGCGGGCGGCGTGCTGGGCGTTGCCGGTATCCTCCAAACCATCCCTTCCATCGCCCTCCTGGGGTTTATGATCCCTTTGCTGGGCATCGGCGCCAAACCCGCCATCGCCGCCCTTTTCCTATATGCGTTGCTCCCGATCATCCGCAATACCTATACCGGGATCACCGGCGTCGATCCCTCCATCCTGGACGCCGCCAGGGGGATGGGGATGCGGCCTGGCCAGGTCCTGGCGAGGGTACAAATGCCCCTGGCCATGCCCGTTATCCTGGCGGGGATCCGGACCGCCACCGTCATCAATGTGGGGGTGGCCACGTTAGCCGCCTATATCGCCGCCGGGGGGCTTGGGGAATTTATCTTTGGCGGGATCGCGCTCAACAACACCAATATGATCCTCGCCGGTGCCATCCCGGCCGCCCTGCTGGCGCTGCTTCTGGACTGGCTGTTGTCCCTCCTCCAACGCGTGCGGGCCGGCCGCCTTTTTTACTGCCTCGCCCCCCTCGCCGTGCTTTTCCTGTCTTCATTTTATTTGCTGCCCTCCGCCTACGACGGCAAGATCAAGGCCGGTTTTACCCCGGAGTTTATGGGTCGTCAGGATGGCTACCTTGGTCTCCGGCAGGTCTACGGCCTCCACGTCCGAACCCTCGTGATCAACGACAACGTGATGTACAACGCCGTCGCGGAGAAAAAGCTGGACGTCATCAGCGGGAGCAGTACCGACGGGCGCGTCCGGGCGTTCGACCTTGCCATACTGGACGACGATAAACATATTTTTCCGCCGTATTATGCGGCGCCCATCGTGCGTCAGGCGGTTTTGACCAAATATCCTTTTTTGGAGGGGGTGCTGGATACGCTTTCGGGGTTGATCAATGACAGTATTATGACGGAGCTCAACTACCGGGTCGATTGTCTTAAAGAGACGCCGGAGGACGTGGCGAAGGAGTTTCTCGTGTCGAGGGGGCTTTATCGCGAGCCTGGCGCTTTGGGCGCTCCGGCGGCCAAGCCCGGCGCGTCCGGCAATGCTGCCGCGCTTGGCTTGGGCGGCACCCTTGTCATCGGCTCTAAAATCTTTGGAGATGGGTACATCCTGGCCAACATGTATAAGATGCTCGTAGAGGGCTTCACCAACCTGCGGGCGGTGACCAAAACCGGGCTGGGAGGGACGACCATCTGTTTCAACGCCCTGGTGGCCGGCCAGATCGACCTTTACCCGGAATACACGGGGACCGGTCTTTTGGTCATTCTTCACGCGGACCCGGGTGTATTGGACTCCCTGGGCCACGATCCCGGTCGCGTATATGCGTATGTTGGAACGGCTTTTGTGCAACGCTTTGGGATCAAATGGCTAAAACCCATTGGTTTCAACAATACCTACGCCCTGATGATGCGCCGCGGGGAAGCGCAAGCCCTGCACATCCGTTCCATATCAGACCTTAGCCAATACACCAAATGAACGATATGCACCTGTTGGAACGATACCGGATTGTCCGGGACAGATCGATGGCCATCTGCAACCCCCTCAAGATCGAGGACTTTGTCGTACAGCCCATCGTCGACGTAAGTCCGCCCAAATGGCACCTCGGCCACACCACCTGGTTCTTCGAAACCTTTGTGCTCAAACCCCACGTCGAAGGATACAAGGAGTTCGACCCCGACTATAATTTTGTCTTTAACAGCTATTACGAATCGGTGGGCGCCAGGGTGATCCGCACCGACCGCGGCAACCTCAGCCGCCCAACGGTGGAGGACATCTTCCGCTACAGGATTCACGTGGATCAGGCCATGGGAGAGTTTCTCCGGGATGAGGACATGAGTACCGCGTTACGGGAGCTGATTGTGCTGGGGTTTAACCATGAGGAGCAGCACCAGGAGTTGCTGTATACGGACATTAAGTACATACTGGGGCATAATCCGTTGTTTCCCGCCTATGGCGAATCCATCTATGGCGCCGCCGCCCCCGCGCCCAGCCACACCGCCTGGCTCTCCCGCCCGGAAGGCATCGCCGAAATCGGCTTCGCCGGCAGCGGTTTTTGCTTCGACAACGAACTCCGCCGCCACAAGGTCTACCTTCACGCCTACGACATCGCCCGCGAACCAGTTACCAACCGCGAATACCTGGAGTTTATGGAAGCCGGCGGATACCACGACTTCCGGTACTGGCACGCCGAAGGCTGGGACTGGGTACGACAACACAAGGTCGAGGCGCCGCTCTACTGGTACCACATCGACGACCGCTGGTTGCACTACTCCTGGCAGGGGCTGGAGCTGTTGCCCGCGGGGGCGCCTGTTTGTCACGTCAGCTATTATGAGGCTGCCGCCTACGCCGCGTGGCGGGACGCCCGGCTACCGACCGAAGCCGAATGGGAGACCGCAGCGCAAGAACTGGACTGGGGGCGGCGTTGGGAATGGACCGAAAGCGCCTACCTCCCGTACCCCGGTTTTCAAAAAGCCCCCGGGGCGATCGGGGAATACAACGGGAAGTTTATGATCAGCCAGATGGTCCTCAGGGGCGCCAGCGAGGTGACGCCACCGGGGCACAGCCGGTCAACCTACCGTAATTTTTTCCACCCGTCCGCCAGGTGGCAATTCACTGGCATAAGATTAGCGAGATAACGAATTCTGTCATAAACGGTAAACGATATGCACACTTTTACGATCCTTCCTGTCAGGGGCCTGTCCAAGGCGCCTGCGACCGACCGCACCACCTTCCGGGAAGACGTGATACGCGGCCTGACCGGGACACCCAAAAGACTGGATTCCAAATACTTTTATGATGCCGTCGGGGACAAGCTGTTCCAGGACATCATGCAGTTGCCGGAGTACTACCTGACGGGTTGTGAGTTGGAGATCCTGTCCGGCCAGACCCGGGAGATCATTCATGCCATTCAGGCACATACCGGCGACTTCGACCTGGTGGAGCTGGGTGCGGGCGACGCAACCAAAACCCGCTTCCTCCTCCGGGATCTGCTGGACGAGGGGGTGGATTTTACGTATTTTCCCATCGACATTTCCACCAACGTCATCCGTTCGCTGGAGGAGTATCTTCCGGCCGAGCTCCCCGCGCTTCGCTACAAGGGTTTGAACGGGGAGTACTTCGAGATGCTCCGGGCGGCCGGCGCGTTGTCGCGGAAACACAAGGTCGTGTTGCTGATGGGTGCCAATATCGGGAACTTTCATCCCGCGGAAGCCCTGCAATTCTGCCAGGCGATCCGTGAACAGCTCCAGCCCGGCGACCTTTTGCTGATCGGTTTCGACCTCAAAAAAGACCCACGCGTCATCCTGGAGGCCTACAACGACCGCCAGGGTGTCACCAAAGCCTTTAACCTGAACCTCCTCACCAGGATCAACCGGGAGCTGGGCGCCGACTTCCACCTCGACGACTTCGAACACTTCCCCACGTATGACCCGCTGAGCGGGAGCTGTAAAAGCTACCTGTTCAGCAAGCGGGCGCACCAGGTCCATATCGGGAAAACGGTCATCGACTTCGAAGACAACGAGCCGGTCTACATGGAGATCTCGCAGAAATACAGCCTCCAGGACGCGGAACAGATGGCTTTAGCCGCGGGGTTTAAGCCGCTCGTGGCTTTTCAGGATAGCCGGGGGTGGTTTGCGGATTGCCTGTGGGGGGTGGTAGGTTAAGTTTTCTTTTTCCCTGAAAAATTCTGTTCCAAAATAGTATTTTGTCAGCCCCATGCCCCATCGGTCCCTACGATATGGTTTGCACAAATACGGCCGCCGGCTGGCCAGGGAATGCGCGGCGTTGTCACCCGGGTTTGAGCAGGGAAAAATTCATGACGTCCGGACCACCGTCAAAAAATATCGTGCGTTGCTTCGTTGTCTTGGTGAAGAGAAAAAAATGTCCGGGCATATCAAAACGATGTACCGGTTTTTAGGCGACATCCGGAATGCGCAGGTATTCCTGGAAAGTCTGAAGGGACAACCGGAGGGGTTGACGGCATGGCTCAGGACCCGTATCGACACGATGGCGGCGCAATGGAGCACCTTCTACAATCCATCGTTTGTCCATCAGCAAAGACAATTGGTCAAGAAAGACGTCCATAAACATACCCATAAAAAAACGGTGCGCCATTTCCTGGAAAAAGGGGGCGCAAAAATTCGCCGCGAGAAAAACCACCCCGAGGAAGACAGTATTCACGAGGTGCGAAAGATCTTGAAGGACATGCAATACGTGGTCGAATGGTATACCGGCAATCCGCCGCAAAAGATCGGCCGGGTAGGGGAACTGGCCGGGCGGTTTGTAGACCTGCAGGTGGCGCTTTCCCTGATCGATGACTACATCCGCGAGGCGGGGCCGGATCCCGACGTTTTATTATTGAAGCTGGACTCGGAGCGGTCGATGCGCCTCCAGCAAAAGCGCACGATCCGTGCGTTCCGGAATCTCAAAGGGCCGTGGTCTTTAGCGCCATGATGCGCCGGCGCATTTTTTCCAGCTCTTCCCGCTGCTCTCCGAGGAGCTCTTTGATATACCCCGGCAATTGGGGGTTGTTCAGGGCTTTCTGATAGGCGAGTTGGGTAGCGGTCTCGCTCACTTCGCAATTCATCAGCACGGCGTGCCGGTTTTGGCCGGTGAATTTCGGGCTGCCTTCGGGTCGTTCTTCGCGCAGCGCCTGCTGTACCAGGCTTTCGTCATCCAGGTCTTTGATCTCCTCGTTTAAAAATTCGTTGTGTTCCTGGCTTCTTCTGAGGTTGCTTTCAAAAACCCCGACCAGGTCGCGGTCTTCCGGTTTTAGTTGGGTAATGGCTTTTTCGTACCAACGGATCCTCTGGTCGTTTGTCCTGATCAGGCTTTCCAGAATGGCAGTGATCTGCGTGTTGGCGGTCGAACTCATTGGTGTTTTTTGTGTGGTTATATAAGAAATGGCGCCAGAATAGTGCCAGGTTTTCTGGTATTCTTATTGCGCTTTATATTTAAACCCGCATCATGGCAACTTCAACCAACCATGGGCCTCAACAGCTATAAATAAAAACGTAACTTTTGGAGATGAAAGGCGTCCTCAAAAGCTGGGCGATCCCCAAAGGTCCATCCATGAATCCCTCCGACAAGCGCCTGGCCATGCAGGTGGAGGACCACCCGTATGATTATAAGGACTTCGAAGGGGTCATTCCTGAAGGGAATTATGGCGCGGGGACCGTCATCGTCTGGGATAAAGGTACATACGAACCGCTATATGAAAAACCGCTTTCCCACGCTGCCCGGGACGGGGTTTGACGAGGCGGCGCGTGATGTGCATTTGGAAAAAGCAAAAAAAAGCGCCATGACAGAGACCAAAACCATCGAGGGCCACGAGCTGTCCTTCACCCATCTTGACAAGGTCTACTGGCCAAAGGAAGGCTACACCAAACGGGACGTCCTGAATTATTATGACCGTATAGCCCCCTATATACTCCCGTACCTGAAGGACCGCCCGCAGTCGCTCAACCGGCACCCGGACGGGATCAACGGGGAATCCTTTTATCAAAAAGATGTCACGGGGAAAGCGCCTGACTGGGCCCGGCTTTTTCCTTATCATGCCGAAGGGGACGAACGGCAGCGGCACTTCCTGGTGTGCAACGGGAAAGCCAGCCTGTTGTACATGGTGTCACTGGGTTGTATCGAGATGAACCCCTGGAGCAGCCGGGTGGAGACACCCGACAACACCGACTGGTGCGTGCTCGACCTGGATCCTACTAAAAAGAACGATTTCAATAATGTCATCGAAACCGCCCGGGTGATTCACCAGGTGCTGGACGCCATCAAGGTCCCATCATACCCGAAGACCACCGGGTCGACCGGTATCCATGTCTTTATACCGCTGGGCGCCCGGTATACATACGACCAATCCAAGGAGTTTGGCCGGGCGATAGCGGAAGTGGTCCAGCAGCAGTTACCGGGCATCACGACCCTCGAACGGACCGTGTCCGCACGGGCGGGCAGGATCTATATCGACTTCCTCCAGAACCGTCCCCAGGCCACGCTGGCGACAGCGTATTCGCTCCGGCCCAAACCGGGGGCGCCGGTATCCATGCCGCTCCACTGGGAAGAGGTCAAAAAAGGGCTAAAAATAACCGACTTCACGATCGCCAATGCCGTGGACCGGGTCAGGGAAACGGGCGACCTGTTTAAACCCGTGCTGGGCAAGGGGGTTGACATGGAGCAGGCGATAAACCGTATCTTCACGACATGAGACTCGTTCTTTTGTTGCTCCTCGCCGCCGGCCAGGTGTATGGTCAGGACCTGACCATCACCCGCGACAATGCCCCCGCCACGATCCTTCACCACGACGACTGGAACGCCTTCCGGCGGATCGACGTTCAGGCAAAGGACAAGGACGGGTTAACGCACACCTTTTCGGGGGTCGCCGTGTCGGACCTGTTGCAAAAGGCAGGGGTCGCGATGGGCGCTCAACTGAGGGGGGCGAATATGGCGCAATACCTTGTCGTAAAAGCAAAGGACAACTACGAGGTCGTTTTTGCGCTTCCCGAACTGGACTCGGTTTTTACAGACCGGACCGTGATGCTGGCGGACCTTATGGATGGAAAGCCACTGCCGGAAAACAGGGGCCCTTACCGCATCATCGTGCCCGGTGAGAAAAAACCCGCGCGCTGGATCTACGAGGTCCGGAGCCTGGCGGTACACGTTGCAAAAGACGAATAGCTATGCGTATCTCCTTATTGCTGTTGCTCATGCTCGAACTATCCTCTTGTCACAACGGCGGTGCCAGGGAAGAAACCGCTTACCCGAAAGGTACCTTTGGCTATGACGTTGCCTTCCTGAGACGCTACGACAGCGTCGTCCTCCTGGAGAACGGCGAAGCACAGGTCGTCGTGTCCCCGAAGTACCAGGCCAAAGTATTTACCTCCACCGCCCTGGGCCCGGACGGCCCCAGCTATGGGTGGATCCATTATCCCGTTTTTGACGCGCCGCCCAATACGCACATGAATGCCTACGGTGGGGAAAACCGCCTCTGGCTGGGACCGGAAGGGGGGCCGTATTCCCTTTTCTTTGCGCCGGGGGACTCGATGGTCTTTGCGCACTGGAAAACACCGGCGCCTTTTGACAACGAACCCTGGACGGTGATGGGCCAAACCGCCACCACGGTGGATTTGCACAAAACGATGCACCTGGTGAACTATCAGGGCAAGTCCCTGTCTTTAAAAGTCGACCGCAACATCCGTCTCCTGAACAGGGGTGGCATAGACAGCCTGCTGGGTATCGAGCTTGGACCCGGTGTAAAGGCCGTTGGATACGAAACGACCAATACGCTTTTGAACGATTCGGACCAACCCGTTTGTCTCTGGATGCTGGACATGTTCCCCACCTCGGAGCACACGGTCATCATTATTCCTTACAAAACCGGACAGGGATCGCCCGCCACGACCAACTATTTCGGGGAGATCCCGGCGGACAGGATCCAATACCTGGACAGCGTCCTGTTGCTCAAGGCCGACGGCCGCAGCAGGGGCAAGCTGGGGATCCATCCCACCCGGGCTTGTAACCGAGCCGGGAGCTATGACCCGGCACTTCGCCTGTTGACGGTCATTCAATACGACGTTGTACCCGGTGAGCCCTACCTCAACCAGGAGTGGACCACGCAAAAGCCGCCGTTTAGCGGGGACGCGGTCAATGCTTATAACGACGGCCCCCTGGCCGACGGCAGCCAGATGGGACCCTTTTATGAGCTGGAAAGCGTATCCCCGGTGGTCAAAGGGCAGGGGACACACCGGCACCTCGTCTGTCACTTTACAGGAGACGACGCGGCGCTCGACAGCCTTAGTGTCCACCTCCTGGGGATTTCGTTGAAAAAGGTTCATTTTCCATAAACGCCCCTATGATTGTCGTTTTCGCACCCCGGTGTTTTGGGCGGTTTGCGCCAACTTTGGGGTATGAACAACCTGATCAACGACATTCGCGACACGGCGGCGGCGCTACAGGAAGCCCTCTCGGCCTTCGACCCGGAATCTTTTAATGTCGTGCCCTACGCAGGGAGCTGGACCGCGGGTCAGGTCACCGACCACCTTGTCAAAGCCGGCGGGGTGACCCGGATATTGCACGGCCGCACGGTTCCCACCCAGCGCCGACCGGACGAAAAGGTAGAAATGCTGCGCCATATTTTCCTCGATTTTAACGCCAAGATGAAGGCGCCGGACTTTATCGTACCGGGGGATGGGCCGTTTGTGTTCAGCGAGCAGATCGCTACGCTGACGGACATCTGGGGCGGTATAGCGGAATCCTCGCGGACGCTTGATCCCACGCTCACCTGTGCGGACATGGAACTGCCCGTATTCGGGCTCCTGACGCGTCTGGAATGGATCAGCTTTTACATGGTGCATACGCAGCGGCATATTCACCAGTTGCACCGGATCCAGACGGCATTGCGCCGGCGGGCGGTGCACTCGTAGGGCGCGGGCGCCGTGCGGCGACGCGGTTTTCCGCGAAAATGCGTAGCTTCCGCCCATGAGCGAACACCTCAAAACCCCCGCCGAGGTCCTGGCGGCGATGCTGGAAAAAGACCGGTTCACCGAATGGCTGGGTCTGACCATCGAGGCCCACGGAGAAGGGTATTGCCGGCTGAGCTACGTGGTCCGCGAGGACATGCTGAACGGCTTCCGCAACATCCACGGCGGCATCATTTTCTCTGCCGCCGATTCAGCCTTTGCTTTTGCCTGCAATTCCCACGGACGCGTCACCGTAGCGCTCGATGCGAGCATCACGTTCACCCGGCCGGTCAGCTTGGGGGAACGGCTAACCGTCGAGGCAAAAGAAATTCATCTCGGGCATAAGACGGGTCTGTACGATATTCGCACCACCAACGAGGCCGGGGCACTCGTGGCCCTGTTCAAGGGCACGGCCTACCGGACCTCCAAAATCGTCGAATGATCCGAACTGTCCATGTCACCCGTTACGTGACCCCCTTGCGCGAAGGAGGCTCGCTTCCGGCCGTCACCGAGGCCGATGACGACTTCCTGTATGTCCTCAAATTCCGGGGCTCCGGCCAGGGGCCCAAGGCCCTTATCGCCGAACTGCTTGGCGGGGAAATCGCGCGGGCCCTCGGGTTGCGCGTCCCTGAAATTGTTTTTGCCGAACTCGACGCCGCCTACGGACGCACCGAACCCGACCAGGAAATCCAGGACCTCCTCAAGGCCAGCGTGGGGCTCAACCTGGCCTTACACTACCTGTCCGGGTCCATCACCTTCGACCCCGCGGCGTTGTCTATCGACCCCGTCCTGGCTTCCAGGATCGTTTGGTTGGACTGTCTCATCACCAATGTGGACAGGACGGCGCGGAACACGAATATGCTGTGGTGGAACAAACAGCTTTGGCTCATCGACCACGGGGCGGCCTTTTATTTTCACCATAACTGGAAGGATTGGGAGAACAGGGCGCAGCAGCCTTTTTCCTTGGTCAAAGACCATGTACTCCTCCCTTGGGCGAGCGCATTGAAGGAGGTAGATGCTGAAAACCGCGCCTTGCTCACACCGGAGCGGATCGACGCCATTGTCCGCCTGATCCCCGATGAATGGCTGGGCGAAGAGCTCGCCTACAAAGAAGCCTACGCCCGGTTCCTCAACGAACGCGTCGCGCATTCGAGTATTTTTGTAAACGGAGCACTCCATGCAAGACAAGCACTTATTTGAATACGCCGTCCTCCGGGTGGTCCCGAAGGTGGAACGCGAGGAATTCCTCAACGTGGGGGTGATCTTGTATTGCAAGGGTCTGAAGTACCTGGGGGTGTGCTATCACCTCGATATAAACCGGCTATGCGCGTTTAGCGGAGCGCTCGACATCACCGAGATCGGTGAGTTCCTCCGGGCCTTCGAAGTCATCTGCAGGGGAGGGGAGGAGGGTGGCCCCATCGCACGGCTACCCCTCGCCGAACGCTTCCGCTGGCTAACGGCAACGCGTAGTACCATCGTACAAACATCCAGGGTCCATTCCGGTTTTTGTATCGACCCCGCGGAGACCCTGGAACACCTGGAACGGCAACTGGTGCTTTAAACAAGCACGGTGCCTCCGTCGATGGTCAGGACCTGTCCCGTTGTAAACGGCTGTTGCATCAGGAACATGAATCCGGCCGCCACGTCTTCCGCTTCACCCACGCGCCCCACCGGCAAACGGGCCGCGGTTTCCGTAAAAAACGAATCCGGTGTCCCCGACCAAAGCGGCGTGCGGATCACGCCCGGGGCCACCAGGTTCACCCGGACCGGTGCCAGCTCTACGGCCAGGGCCCGTGTCAACCCTTCCATGGCACCGCATACCGCAGCCGCCATAGCCCATCCTTTACCAGGGCGTGCACTGGCAATCCCACCCATGAGCCCGATAGACCCACCGGGGTGTATAGACGCGTATTTCACTGCCGTGAGCGCGCCCCAAAAACGGAGCGTCAGGAAGTCCCGGGATGCCTGAAGGTCGGTGTTGGCCAGCACGTCGAGTTTCAGGCTGTCCGCGGCGGTATACACCAGGTGATCAAACGTGCCCGCTGTGCGGAAGAATTCCGCGATATTGCTTTCCCGGCTGAGGTCGAGGGCAAATCCTTCGCTGCCGGCAGGGAGTTTTTGCAACGCATTTGCTACTTTGTCCGCCTTGCTGGAAACGACGGTGACATGGGCGCCGCCGGCCGCGGCTTCTACAGCGGTGGCCAAACCGATTCCCGAGGTGCCGCCCAATACGATGATTCTTTTTCCTTGTAATGACATAATCGCTTTTTTATAACGCAAAGATCCCCCGGGGTATCCGGGGGATCTTTACCTTATGGTAAAAAGCGTTATTGCGCCTTCCACACGTTGTTCTGGCGGTTGGCATCCGGGAGTATATGATCCGGATCCAGCTCGACCGAAGTGATGGCACCGGTGGACGGATACTTAAATGTCCAGGTGCCGCCCCTTTGCCAGATGTCGACGGGCAGCTTGATGATGCGCGGATCCTGACCGGCCTCCGTCACCTTGAGGATCACCGGGAGGGCCATTCCACCCAGGTTATCGAGGGTGATGAGGGCGCCCTTGGTGGAATCACCCGATACATATTTCACGGAAGTGACCGCCTGGTCCAGCTTGTCGTTGGTAAAGAACCATTCCTTCCAGAACCAGTTCAGGTTTTCGCCCGTGGCGCTGTTCATCGTACGGAAAAAGTCATCCGGTTGCGGGTGTTTGAACGCCCAGCGCTTGACGTACAGGTTGAAGGCATAATCGAAACGGTTCGTGTCCAGCACGTAGCTGCGCAGGATATTCAGCCCCGCCGCGGTTTTGAAGTAATAGGCGCCGTACCCGTTCAGGCTCATGCCTTCCGGAGCGGTCATCAGCGGGTCTTTGTCCCGGATAAACATCCGGTAGAACATTTCCGGCTTCCGCTGCGGGTTTTCGTATTCGCCGTGGTTAAACTCGTGGGTGGAATATTCGTTGATAAACGTATTAAAGCCCTCGTCCATCCACATAAAGCGGCGTTCGTTGGAGCCGACGATCATGGGGAACCAGTTGTGCCCGATCTCGTGGGTAACGTCCCCCCAAAGATCCCCGTTCGTCAGATTCGACTGGCAGAAAATGATCCCGGGGTATTCCATCCCGAGCGCCACCCCGGCCACGCTGACCGCGGAGTTCCAGGGGTACTCGAAGTATTTGGCGGAATAGAGTTCGATGCTCCGTTTCAGGTATTCGGTGGAACGTCCATAGCGGTCTTTACCCGCGGCCTCGACAGGGTAGGCCGACATGGCGATCGTGGGACGGCCGGAAGGCAGGTTTACTTTCGCCGCGTCCCAGATAAAGGCGCGCGACGCCGCCCAGGAAACGTCCCGGGTATTGTCCATCTTGAAGTGCCAGGTTTTTTTGGCGGTCGATTGGCCCGACGGCTGCCCTACTTCATCAGGGGTGACGATCATCACGGTGGCGTCACTGCGGCGTGCTTCCGCCAGACGGCTGATTTCTTTTGGCGTCAATACCTCCGCCGGGTTCTGCAGGTCACCGGAAGCAACGACCGTCATGCCCGCCGGCGCGGTCAGGTAATAGTCGAAGTTCCCGTATTCACAGTAGAACTCGCCCAGACCCATATAGGGAAGCGTGTTCCAGGATTCGATGTCGTCATAGACACACATCCGCGGGTACCACTGCGCCAGTTCATATACGATCCCGTTCTTGGTATCCAGGCGGCCCATACGATCCGCCCCGTACACGGGAATCGCAAAACTATATTTGACCCGGACGGTGATCTTGTCCCCATCCGCCTTGACCGGTGTCTGCAAACGGACCTGCATCCGCGCGTCCGTGATAACCGGATCGACATGGTAGGTCTTCCCCTCATAAGTGACCTCCACGGACTCGATATGGTACCCCCCCTTTGCAAAACCCTTTACGTCGAAACGGTCGCCCGACACCGGTGTCGTGGCCGCGCCCCGGCTGTCCGGGCGGAAAAGGTTCTGGTCCAGTTGCATCCAGAGAAAATCCAGCTTGTCGGGGCTGTTGTTGGTATAAAAGACGCTCACTTCCCCGCTCACCGTGGTGTCCTGCTCATTCAGCGTGGCCCGGATCAGGTAGTCGGCCCGGTTTTGCCAATACTTTGGCCCGGGGGCGCCGCTGGCGCTCCGGTATTCGTTGCCGTTGGTCTGAAAAAAATAAGGGGAGAAGACCTGGTGCTGGTCATACCCCGAAGTCGTTTGGGCCCAGGAAGCCGAACCCGGGACAGCCGCAAGCAACAGCCCTCCCATGACAAAGCGTTGTAATTTCTTCATCCCGCTAAGATAGGCGTTTGAAAAATATCGTACTTTCCGCTTGTCAAACACAATCCCTATGCGCATCCTTTTATTGGTCCTTCTTTCCGTAGCCACCCTGTCCGTCACCGCCCAGGCCATCCAGGATTTTCCCGATTTCCGGTCCAAACGGGACAACCTTTCCCGTTGCCCCGACCCGGTCATCAAACACGATCTTATCTTCTTTACCCTCGCCGGTCTCGACCAGCGGGTCGGGCAACCCCAGGCCACCAGCCTTCCCGTCACGGCCTCCGGGTCCGACTTCATCCAGTTCAGCGGGAGCGACGTACAGGTCGTCATCCGGGGCGCCGAATTCGAACAAGGCAAGCGCAAGCTCGGCTATATCGACAAACACCTCGTCCGTATCGACAATAAACCCTACTTCGGCAACTATGGCGTGCTGCCGACCGAGGCTATTCAATCCGTTACGATGATCACCGGCCGAGACACCGTCCACGTGCCCGCCGCCGCCTTTGCAGACCTCTACCAGCCGCTGTTTATGGGGGAGAGTAACACGACGCATGACGGCGTGTACCTGTCCCCCGATAAACATACGGTCTACATCTATATGCTGAACAAGGAAGTCAACGGGTACTATGAAGTGACATGGGTGATCCGGGATAAACAATTCATCCGGAGGATCGTGGACACGGACATTTGATCACTTCTTTAAAGCCTTCAGCCGGAAGGCAAGAAAAATGTTCAGAAAACCCCCGATCAAGAAGGCCACCCCGGAGCTAACGATGATGCTCACGGCGCCGGCCGCTGGGTAATAAAGGACGAAAAAAGAGGCGGCCAGCAGGACGATCCCGCCGAAGAGTAGCCAACCCCACTGCGCTACCCCCAGGGCTTTTAGTTCATACGCCGACCCCATCAGGTAAAAGGACCGAAGGATCAGCCAGAACCCCAGGATAAAGGGCAGGGTGGCCATCGTGATCAGGGGGAACGCATACAGGTAGATCCCGATGATCACGTCCAGCACACCGGAGACCAGGGTCCAGCCCCAGCCTTTGTTGTGTTTTGTGTTGGCCGTTGCAAAAAAGATCTGCGAAAAACCGGATACCAGGATAACCACACTAAACATAATACTCAACCCGATATAACCTTCCAGAGGGCGGGAAAAGATAAAGATACCGGCTGCCAGGAGCGCAAGGCCCTTGATGATGAACAGCCACCAGTTCTTAATGCTTGTTTGGAGTGTGTCGGTGAGGGTCATAAAATTGTTTTGCTCCTAAACTATAAATTTTTGTACTTTAATGCAATGGCCTATGATCCACTTCTTGCCGATCGCATCCGCGAACTGATTGTCCTACGCGCCAGTGACGTCGTAGAAAAAACCATGTTTGGTGGTCTCTCTTTTATGGTCAACGATAAGATGTGCGTTTCCACAAAGAACGACCGCATCATGCTCCGGCTGTCGCCGGAGACCTACGAGATCGAGCTTCAGGGGGATGGGGTCTCGCCGATGATCCATAGCGGACGCGAAATGAAGGGGTTTCTTTTCGTCACGGGGCCGACTATTCAGACGAAGGCCGGGTTAAGCCGTTGGGTCAACCTCGCCCTGGACTACAATGAGGTCGCCCTCCCGTCTCCCGGCAAAAGGACGACCAGCTCGCCAAAGCCGCCTACCGGCAAAAAGAAGAAATAGTTACTTGTACTTAATCTTATAAGCGAGGATAATCATCGCCAGCACCAGCGTGATCCCATTGGCGATGTATACCGGCATGTTTGACGTCCAGACCCCGTATATTAACCACAACAGGGTGCCCAGTGTAAACAAGGCATACATCGGCAGGGATATGCTTGCCGTGTTCCGCGTACGGATCGTCTGGAGGGCCTGTGGTAAAAAGGAAACGGTGGTGCAAAAGGCTGCGGCGAGCCCGGTGAGGGTGCTGGTGTTCACGGTGCGTGGTTTGCGCCAAAGATAGGGGAAAAAAGGGGGCCCTTGTGGGGGCGCCGCTCAGTGCAGCTCTTCGAATTGCCCCGTCTGTTTGTTCTTCCGGACGTTGTCCGAGTTAAACGCGCGCCCGTTCATGGCCACGTACACACCCGGCGGCAGCGACTGGGCAAACGCCAGCGCGTTCCCCAGGTTAAAAAACCCGTCCGAGCTCCCGAATTTATAAGGGATCATCGCACCCGTCAGGACGATCGTTTTGCCCGGTACTTTCTCCGCGAGCATCCGCGCTGTAACGGACATCGTATCCGTCCCATGGGTGATGACGATCTTGTCCTCGTGCGCGTTGCGGCACTGGTGGGCGATCAGCTCCCGGTCTTCGTTGGTCATGTTCAGGCTGTCGATCATCATCAACGTCCGGACGGTGACGTCGAGCGTACTGCGGCTGCGCAAAAGCATTTCCGGCAAGTGTGTTTCCTTGAAAAACAACTCCCCGCTGAGTTCGTTGTACTCCTTGTCAAAGGTTCCTCCCGTAACAAAAATGCGAATGGTCATAAAGGCTGGCGATGGTGAAGGCGCCAAAGGTAAGGCAAGATTACCTATCTTGGCTCAGTTATGCAACCAGGAGACGACGCCGCCTTTAAACAATTGTTCCGCGACGCCTGCCGGCGCTGTTTCCGGCGGGAGCTATCGGTGCCCCTGTCCGCGACCGAAAGCAAGTTCTTGTGCGCCGAGGTGCTGTCAGAAACCGGCGCGCCGATCGCCTGGCGCACGGTGCAGCAGCATTCGCTGTGGGTGCACCTGGAGGTGGCGGAGGAGAGCAGGCAGACGGGGCCTACGGGGGTGATGCTGGAGGCGCTGGCGCGATATGTTGCGGCGGCGGGTGACGCCGGCGTGCGCGGCGGAGCTGCTGCTGCGAGCGGCGCGGCGGCTACGCCGGGCCCCACCGAAGGGGACGGTGGCCCGGCTGAAGGGCCCTACCCATTCTGGTTCCGCTACAAGGAGGCCTTCCACCGCGACCGCCTCCCGGCCGTCGTCCACGAACTGGGGTTGCCCGACGCACACCTTGTTCCCCGCGGGCTTGCCAAAAGATTTTTCTTCCATACGTTCCGGGGCGCGGAGCAATTCATCTTATGGGGGAAGCTCCTCGTACCCGAACGGATCCGGCATTCGTGGCTGGCATGGCTGGCCTTTCTTTTGCTGACCTCCCTGGCCGTCGTTTGGGGCGTCCGCGAATATTATGCCCGGAAGACCAATACGTTTACCGATACGTTCACACAAGTCGCCGGCGACTCCCTGTATACCCGTGGCTGGATGCGGGTTGATCCGGACAGCACGTGGTGGAACAGACGCACCGATAATCCGGGCGCCCTTACGCTGTTTACGCTCCAGGGGGACAACTGGCCCGATTCCTCCGCCAACCCCTGGATCGGCAACCTTCTGCTGCGGCCCCTGGGCGGGGATTGTTTTACCGCCGAAGTCCAGTTCTCCGGGTTTACGCCCACCGCCAACTGGCAACAGGCCGGTCTTCTCCTCATGGAAGATACCAGCCTGCGCGCCCGGAGCGTCCGTATTTCGATCGCCTACAACGACTACTTCGAGGACTACGTCCAGCCGCGGCAAATCATCGTCGAAGGAGTCAGCTCCGCCAGCGACCCCAACCGGAAACCGGAGGAGTTCCTCCACAAAACCCTTTACCTGCTGGGGTGGGGGAAAGACAGCCTGATCTACGAAAGTATGCACCACACGGCCCTGCGCATCGAGAAACGCGGGACCAGCTATCGCTTTCTATACGCGGGCGGGCAAACCGATAACTTTATCTTCCAGGAGGTCGGGAGCCGGAGCATCTACTTCACACCGCGTTATATCGCGCTGTTTGCCCTTAAAGGCTTCGGGCGCCCGGCGCAGGAGCTGCCTGTGCAGGTGCGGTTTTTCAGCGTGCAGACAGGGGCGTGCGAGCCCTAAAGTGCTTTGTACGGCCCCGGAAAAGTCTGCCGGAACCTCAGGTAATCCGGGATGGACACTCCCTCCACATACGGATTCTCCGGATGATGATAAATGTACTCCTGGTGATATGCCTCCGCCGGATAGAAATGCTCGAACGGCACCACCTGTGTGGCGATGGGCGCCTTGTATTGAGGCGTGATCCGTTTGATCTCCGCGAGAATGGTGGCCTTCTCCTGGTCGTTCCGGTAAAAGGCGACCGACCGGTATTGGGTGCCCACGTCGTTACCCTGGCGGTTGACTTCGGTGGGGTCCTGGCTTGCAAAAAAGGCCTTGACGAGGGTTTCGTAGCTGATCCTGGCCGGGTCGTAGTAAACGTTTACCGTTTCGGCGTGACCCGTCTCACCCGTTTCCACCTTTTCATACGTCGGGTCGGTGTCCGTTCCGCCCGAATAACCGGAAACCGCGTCCCTGACGCCCTCCAGGCTCTGGAAAACAATTTCCGCGTGCCAGAAACAGCCCTCGGAAAAGGTGGCGACCTTTTCGCCGGGAGCGGGTTTTGTGGACGTCGCCCGCGGGATCTTTACGGAAGGGGTTTGCGCGCAACTAGTGCCGAGCAAAAGCGCGAATACAGCCGTGCTAAGGATAGTTTTCATCTGCATATAGTTGAAAAGCCGCTACCGGCTATTAATGTGCCGCAACCGGCGGTTTTCCCCCTTCAGGCACAAAGATCAGGGCCGCCGAATTCATACAATAGCGTTTACCGGTGGGCGCGGGGCCGTCGTCAAATACGTGTCCGAGGTGCGATCCCGTTTTGCTGTCCACGACTTCGAGCCGGCTCATGCCGTCACTGTAGTCCGGCACCAGCCGTACCGCGTCGGGGTTGATGGGCGCATAGAAGCTCGGCCAGCCCGTCCCCGAATCGAACTTTGCGTCCGAACTAAAGACCGGTTGAAGACTCGCGGCAGAGTAGTAGGTGCCCTTTTGGTAAAAGTGATCATACTTACCCGTAAACGGTCTTTCGGTACCGGCCTGCCGGAGGATATAATATTGATCCGGTGTCAACATGGTCTTCCACTCTGCATCGGTATGCTTCATGGGATAAACGGTCCCCGATTTTGCACGGGGTGGATCAGGGAATTTCGAAGATTGAGCGCGCACGCAACCGGTGCTCCAACCCAGGACACAGGCGAGCGCGATAAAAGCGACCTTTTTCATGAATGTGATTTGTTCCTTAAAGATACGTAAGGCGCGCCCCAAGGGTTTCGTTAAAATTCCCTAACTTTTCCCAAAATTTCTAAGCGATGCGCTATCCTAAACGCCTATTGACCCTTCTTCTTTTGCTGATCATAGGTTCCGCCCAGGCTCAAAGCAAACTCAAGGTCACCGTTTTCACGTCCGGCCCCACGACGCTTCAAACCAATTCCACGATGATCGAAGGCGCGCACTTCGTGATGCTCGTCGACGCCCCCCTTACCCAATCCGACGCCGCCAAGCTCGTCGACAAAATAAAGGCCACCGGGAAGACCCTGATGGCAGTCTTTGTGACCACGGCCAGCCCCGAACATTATTTTGGTCTTAATACCATAAAGGCTGCTTTTCCCCATGCCAAAGTATGGTCGATTCCCCAAGTGATCACGGGGATCAACGCCAATTACACCAACGATGTCGCTGCCTGGAAACCCATTCTGGGGGCCAGCGAGGTACCCGATCACGTCATCCAGGTGTTCCCGGCCCCGGCGGCCTCTATCATCCTGGACGGTGAGCAGGTCGAGATTGGGGGCCCTCTGCAAGGCGCCGTTCCCGGTATTGCTTACCTGTTTATCCCCTCCAGCAAGACGCTCATTACCGGCGACATCGCCTATGGGAACGTTCACCCCTGGACCGCGGGGACAACGCCCAACCAGCGGAAGGACTGGCTGGAGAGCCTCGACAAACTCAAAAAACTCGCCCCCCTCATGGTCGTCGCCGGGCACAAAGACCCCGCCGCCGCGGACGACCTGGCGTCCATCGAAGGCACCTCCAATTACCTGAAGATTTACGAAAAGGCCGTCAAGATGTCCCATAGCGGCGACGAGCTCATCGGGATCATCGAAGACCAGTTCCCCGAACTCAAGGGATTGGACACCGCTTTGAAAGTTGCCGCCGCTAAGCAGTTTCCCGAAACGAATTAAGCAACTCGTCCACCAACCCATAGTCTTTGGCCTCCGCCGCCGTCATAAAACGATCCCGGCGGAAAGCTTCTTCTATTTCCGGCGCGGTATGACCTGAGCTTTTGGCCACCATTTGGAAAACCTCCTTCTGGAGCCGCTCCTGTTCCCGGTAAGCAATCCCAACGTCCTCCGTGTAGCCCATGGCTTTGCCCCCCGCCGGGTGCATGTGAATGGTGGCGTGCGGCAACGCATAGCGTTTACCGGTAGCCGCCGCTGACAATAGCACGGTACCCATGCTCATTGTCGAGCCCACCGCCACCGTGGACACCGGCGACTTCAGGATACGGATCGTATCATAAATCGCGAGCCCCGCATAGATACTCCCGCCCGGGCTGTTGATATACAGGTTGATGTCCTGATGACCCTCCGAGTCCAGGTATAAGAGTTGCGCGACCACCAGGTTCGCCACGACGTCCTCGATCGCCGTTCCCAGGAAAACAATGCGCTCTTTGAGCAAAAGACTGTAGATGTCGAAAGCGCCGCGGGTGGCGCTGTCGATCACGGTTGGAATGACCGGCATAAAAAAGGTTTTAAAATGTGATGGCGCCTTCTCTCATCAGGCGCTCGAATATAGCGTCGAGCTGGATCACCAGGTGCGCGCGACGCTGCAACCGCACGTCCTCGTGTAGCTTGCCCTCTACGAGCATACGCACCCGGAAGGCTTCTTCTTCTTCCGGGCACATTTGTCCCAGGAGAAAGCGGTCAATCGTCTCCGTATCACGTAAGGACTTCCTCATACACTTCGGATGCTTTCAATTGTTCCCGTAAGCGTTCCAAACACTTGTATTTCTGGACCGTAGCGGAGTGCGCGCTGGAATAGTGGAATTCACCGGCGATGTCCTCCATGGAAAGGTTGTTGTAGTAAAAGGCTTGCAAGAGTTGTAGGCACCTGGCACCGGCGCCCCGGAGGTAGCCCCAGATGGGCGTCGAAGTCCTGGCCCCGGGCGCCACCAAATCCGCTGGAAGTCCGATCGTTGCGGGTCTCCGCGCTTCGCGCCGGCAAAGGTTTTTTGCGATGCCTATCAGGTAGGCCTCCGGATGATCGGGTGCTTCGTCCCGTTCCAAGAGGACCAGAACCGCGTCCTGGAACACGTCCCGGGCCATTTCCAGGTCGCCGCCGTATCGCCTGACCATGGCTGCCACCTTGGGAAAGGCGGAGCGGTACATGTTTTCTAGTGCTTTCTCGTCCATCATATTTATAAGTGTCTGGAAAACGGTAAATATCACCTCAGAAGTTACAATTTTCTGGTGGAAACGATTAATTTTATCCCCGATATCATCCATTATCCTATCCGAAGAAACTTATGGCTCACCGCGTCCGGTCGCTTTTGCTGCTCTGGGTTTACCTCCTGGCATCCTTTGTTTCAAGGGGGCAAACGACATCATCCGGCTATAGCATCACCAATTACAACAGCGACAACGCCCTCCCACAAAACAGCATCAATGGGATGGCCTTTGACCGCAACGGCTTTCTTTGGATGGCCACCGAAATGGGCCTGGTCCGTTTTGATGGCCTCCATTTCCGGGAATACAATTCGGGGAACACGCCTTTGTTGACGTCCAACAGGATTGCCGGGATCAGCGTCGAACCGTCCACGGGGCGGATCATCACAGAACCATTGTTCAACACCCGGCGCATCTTTACGATCACGGACGACTATCAATTAAAAGTGGACAGCGCCCTTTCCGCAGACCCACACCAAGCCAATTTTAGAAACGACACCCGGTTCTCCTTTGACAACCTGTACAACAGATGGGCGGCCCGCGATACCGGTGTCTTCGGCGGGCTTTTCGACGGGCTGGAATATAACGCGGACCTGCTCACCGTGGGTGACCACCAGGCCTATGTGCGAAAAATCAACCGCTACTATTTCCTCGACGATCGGACGGCTGACGTCCGCCTTCTTTCCGGGATCACCGGACATGCGCTCAAGGTCCAATTTATCGTGGGGGATCTGTATGTCTTTGTAGACATGCAGAATCGCCTGTATGCATTCCGGAATGGAGAACCGAAACCGATGACCGGCAGCCCCCGTTTGCTGGAGCTGTTGAAACGGGTTGGCGTCACCGGTCCCTACCCGGTACAGGCCAGCCTAAGGTGGGCAAGAGACACCTGTCATTCGTTCTTCGTCTACAAAGGCAATATCCTGTTGCTAAATGCGCGGCATGGTGTGGTGGATTTCGATACCCTTGCGGCCAACACCTCCATCGGCAGCGTCAATTGCATGATCTACGACGAACGCAACAAGATCATCTACGCAGGCACGGCCATCAGCGGCCTGTACATATTGAAAAAACAGGAGTTTCAACGATTGGGTTTTACCAGCGACAATTATGCGATCAATAGCCTGTACGCACAAGTGGAATTACCGGACGGCCGTTTGTTGACGGGCTCGGGCGTCCTGGATACCCATAAACCGGTAAATATTCCGGCGCCGGGTCTTTACGACCGGATGGCCCTTTTCAAGTCTTCGGACGACTCTATATGGTATTCCTCTTATGGCTATGTGCGAAAGATGGACGCGGGTCTGAAACATTCCACCGCCATTCAGTACATTGGTCTCGGTGGCTGGATGACCTCAATCGTCGAGGCTCCTAATAAGGACATCCTTTTCTGCGCGGCCAAGTTATTCCGGTGGAGGGCCGGGAAAGTCACCGTTTTGCTGGACCATTTGTCTCCGCCTTCCGAAACATTTGTGATCCGGCTGATGAACCCTCATGAGCTATGGCTTGGGACGGTATCGGGCTTGTTCTCCTACGACCTGGACAGGGGAACGGTTAAACGTTTGCCGGGGTTAAGAAAAGCGACCGTACGGACGATCTATACTGCCCGGGACGGAAGTACCTGGATCGGTACCTACGGGCAAGGCTTTTACAAGTATGTCCAGTCACACTTTGTCAGGATGCCCGTTGATCCGGGGAACAACCTGGCGACCATCAATAGTATTATGGAAGACAAGCAGGGCTTTTTCTGGCTATCCACCAACAAAGGGCTCTACCGTGTGTCGGAAAATGAGTTGAACCAATACGCCGCCGGCGCCATGGACAATGTTTTCTATTACTATTTCGACAAGTCCTCGGGGTTTGGCAGCAATGAATTCAATGGCGCCTGCGTGCCGATTATGACGGGCAGCGGGTATTTTTCCCTGCCCTCCCTGGATGGTTTGATCCAGTTCAAGCCGGAGAGCATCACCGTCAATACGCCCGACCGGTCCATCTTTATCGACCGGGTGTCCCCGACAAACAAAACCGTATTGCCCGCGGGATATTTCAACCAGGCCCAGGACGCCGGTCCGTTGATTTTTTCGATATCCTCCCCCTATTTCGGCAACCCTGCCAACCTCCGGCTCGACTATTCCATACCGGAGCTCGATACCAACTGGCACCCCTTGCCCTCCGACGGGAAACTAATTCTGACAGGTCTGCACAACGGACGGTACAGGCTGACCGTCCGGAAACAAGAGCCTTTTGCAAAATATGTATATGCAACGGTCGAGTGGACCATACTTCCCTATTGGTACGAGACCATCTGGGCCTACCTCCTCGCCGCCGCGCTGCTCGCCTCCGTTTTCTTTTTTATATTCCGGCTGCGCTATATCCGCCAGGTCAAAAGAGCGGAACAACTCGAACAAAAAGTTGCCGAAAGGACCGTCGCCCTCTCCCTCAGTAATGAGGTCAAGGAAAAAATGATCGCCATCATCCTCCACGACTTCCGTTCGCCCCTCCGTTTCCTGCACATGCTCGCCGTTCGCATTTCAGAGAATTACAAAAAAGCGTCCGAAGCCGAACTCCGTGAAATGCTCCTGATGTTCCGGAACGCCACCCGTGAGCTTTTTGAATTTGCCCAGGACTTCCTCGTCTGGTCCAATGCGCAAAGAGAGGGCTTTATCGTCAAACAGGAACCCATCGTTCTGCGGAAGATCGTCGAAGAAATCGTTCAATTGTATGAAACCGGGGCCGACATTAGAAACAACGCCGTCCACAACCTGGTGCCCGACTCGGTTACCCTTGTGTCCGACGCCCACATCCTAAAGTTGATCATCCGCAACCTGACCGACAACGCGAATAAATACACCTTGAATGGGGAAATAAAGATAGAGGCTTTCGAGTCTGCCGGCCGCCTGCACATCACCATCACCGACAGCGGCAGAAGCATGAGCCGGGACCAGATCGACCAGATCCTCAACACCCCCTACCAGGCCGGCAGCAACACCCAAGGCTTCGGCTACAAGATCGTCCTGGAGCTGCTCGACCGGATACAGGGTGAGCTCGCCATCGACGCACCCGGCGTCACCGGTAACCGCGTCACGCTGCTGTTTTAATACCCGATGGCCAGCCCCACCGCCATCGCGCCTAGCCCTAGTGCCAGCAGGATGAGCGCCGGCCGCCATACAAACTTCCACCATTCCCCAAAGGAAACCCCTGCCACCGCCAGTACACCCATCAGCGCCCCATTGGTCGGCCCCAGCATCTCGCAAATCCCCGCCCCATATTGAAAGGCCATCACCATCACCTGCCGCGACATGCCCGTCAGGTCCGCCAGCGGCGTCAATAACGGTATCGTCAGCTGTGCCTGCCCGCTGACGCTTGCCACCGGCACGTGGATCAACAATTGCGCGATCATCATCCCTCCCGCCGACAACAACAGCGGCAGGTGCTGCAAAGGCGTAAAAAGCCCGTGCACGATGGTGTCGATGACGTGGCCCTCGTTCAGGACGAGGTAGACCGACCGCGCCAGCCCCACGACCAGGGCTGCCATTGTCATTTCTTTGGCGCCTTCCGTGAAGGCTTCCGCCGTTTTTCTGAGGCCCAGGCGGCCTACGATGCCTGCGACGAGGCCCAGGACGAAGAAGAGGGCGGTCATCTCGTCAAAGCCCCAGCCGCGGCGGATGATGCCGAAGACCATGGTCGCGAAAGACGCGGCGACGGCAAGGAGGATGAGGGCGTGGCGCCAGCGGGAGCCGGCGATGGCGCCCGCCATGCCCTCGCGGGCGCGCGCAGCGCCGCCATTCGCGATCGCCGTGTCGCGGCCTGCGGCCGCGGGGTCCTCTTGCACACGCGTGCGCCGGATCACCCAGGTGATCCAAAAGGCTACCGCCGGCACAAGGAAGAGGAGGCGCAACCCCGCGCCCGACAGGAGCGGCAACTGCGCGATCTTTTGGGCGATGCCCACCTGGAAGGGGTTCATCGGGCTGAAGGACGCGCCGATGACGGCGCAGCCCGTGCTGATGGCGATGGCGCCGATCTTTGAATAGCCGAGGCGGGTGGTCATAAAGACGATAACGGGGATCAGGGCGATGATCTCTTCGGACATATTGTCCATCGCACCGCCGGCGGCAAAGGCCACCCCGACGAGGACCATGACGAGGTAGCGGTAGCGGCCCGTTCGCCGGATCAGCGACAACAGGGCCGCCCGGAAGGCGCCCGTTTTGTCGATCACGCAAAAGGTGCCGCCAAAAATGAGGATGCTGATGATCACATCGGCGCCCGACTCGATGCCCCGGGGGACCGACATCATCAGGCCCCAGGCGCTTACGGGTCGGGAGGACTCCCGGGTATAGCTTCCGCGCACCACCACGTCCTGACCGGTGGCCGCGTCGTGCGACCGCTGGTATTGACCGGCGGGGACCACATAAGTGCAAAGGGCAGCCAATAAGATACAACTGACCAGGATGACGAGCGGGTGGGGGAAGGACAGCTTCATAAGCGGGCGCGCCGGGCGCGGGTGAAGGATAAATTTAAACTTATCTTAGTAGAAATGAAGAAACATTTCACTTTCCTGGCGGGCTGCCTCATAGCGATGGCGCCGAAGGTGTCCGGTGGGCCGTCGGACACAGCGCGCTATGCGGCGGAAGCTGCGCGTGTCACGATCGTGCGGGATAAGTGGGGCATCCCGCACATTTATGGCAAGACCGACGCGGACGTCGTCTTTGGGTTGATGTACGAGGAATGCAGCTATGACTTCGCCCGTGTCGAGAAAAACTACCTGGAAGTGATGGGGCGGCAGGCGGAGGCTTACGGTCCGGCCTACCTGACGAACGACCTGGAATTGCAACTAATCGAAGATACGGCGGATGCCATCCGGGACTACCATAACGCGCCGCCCTGGCTGGTCAGATTGCTCGACGCTTTTGCGGACGGGGTCAACTATTATCTGTACAAACACCCGGCGTGCAAACCGGCGGTGTTGAAACACTTCGAGCCCTGGTTTCCGCTGATGTTCACCGACGGGAGCGTGTCGGCCACGAGCACCGGCGGGATTCACCCGGAGGAAGTGCGGAATTTTTATGCCAGGGCGCCCTCCGTGGCGGCGGCTGCGCCGGCCGGGGAGCCGGCAGAAACGGGCTCGAACGGCTTTGCGATCGCGCCCGGGCGCACAGCTGACGGACACGCCCTGTTATACATCAACCCTCACGTGCCATTTTACTTCCGTCTTGAGGTCCACCTTGTGAGTGAGGAAGGGTTGAACGCATACGGCGCGGTCACGTGGGGGCAGTTTTTCGTGTACCAGGGATTCAATGAACATTGCGGATGGATGCATACGTCGAGCTATGCGGACGTGGCGGACCTTTATAAAGAGACGGTGCGCCGGGATGCGGCGGGATGGCAATATTTGTACGACGGCGCGTGGAAGCGGATGCGGACAAAGACCCTGCGGATCGGGTGCAAAGACTCGGCAACCCAGGTGGTCACGGCCTTTTATACGGGTCACGGCCCGGTGATGGGCGAACGCGACGGGAAGTGGCTGAGCCTGAAAGAGAACAACCGGTCGATGAAGGCGTTGATGGAGGCGTGGCTGACGACGAAGGCGGCCACTTTTGCTCAATATAAAAAAACGATGGAGCTGCGGTCGAATACAACGAACAATACGGTGTATGCAGACGACTTTGGAAACATCGCGTATTGGCATGGCAACTTTATGCCGAAACGGGATCCGAAACTGGACTGGTCATTGCCGGTGGATGGCACGACCACGGCTACCGAGTGGCAGGGGCTGGAGGAGGGTATCCATGTCTTCAACCCGGCTTCGGGATGGATACAGAACTGTAATTCCACGCCATTTGCAGTGTCGGGGGCGTCGAGCCCGCGGAGAGAAGACTACCCGGCGTATATGGCGCCGGACGGGCAGAACTTTCGGTCGGTGAACGCGATCCGGTTGTTGCAAAACGCCTATAACCTGACGCTGGACAGCCTGATCGCGAAAGGGTATAACCATTACCTGGCGGCCTTCGAGGTGCTTTTGCCTTCCTTATTCAAGGCGTATGAGGAGGCCCCGGATACAGCATTGCAAGCGCCGATAGCGCTGTTGCGAAACTGGGATCGCTTTGCGTCCGACACCTCCGTGGCCACCACGCTGGCGGTGGAGTGGGGGACGCTGATGCAGCGCAAAGCGCCGCGTGTGGCCACTACCGAACAATACACCCATGCCCTGGCCATGATCCAGGGAGAAGTGGACAACACGAGTGCGGCGGATAGGGCGGGTTTTTTGCTGGATGTCGTACATCGCCTGGACTCCAGTTTCGGCACATGGCGGGTGCCCTGGGGCAACCTCAACCGGTACCAGCGGTTGACGGGGAAGATCCGGGAGACGTATGATGACAACAAGCCGAGCTTTCCGGTAGGGTGGGCGTCGTCTGCGTTCGGTTCGTTACCGTCGTTTGCAAGTACCTATCAGCACACGCAAAAACGCTACGGTTTTTCGGGGAACAGCTTTATCGCAGCGGTGGAATTCGGGCCGCGCATAAAAGCGCGCACGATCGTGACGGGGGGCGAAAGCAGCAACCCGGCGAGCCCGCACTTTACCGATCAGGCGCAGGGGTATATCCAGGGGAAATTCAAAGACGTATACTTCTATAAAGAGGATGTGCTCGCCCATGCGGAGCGGACGTACCACCCGGGGGATTAGATAAAAATGCGCGTCCCCGTATTGCTATAATTCTGCCGGAACTCCTTCGGCCGGCTTCCCTTCTTTTTCTTAAAAATCCGGTTGAAATTGGAAATGCTGTTGAACCCGCAGTCGTAGGCGATCTCTGCGATGGAATTGGTGGTGTCGATGAGCATGCGGGAGGCGTGGCCGAGGCGGATGTCGTTGAGACAATCGACAAAAGTGATGCCGGTCTTGGCCTTGAAAAAACGGCTGAAGGCGGTTTCGGTCATGCCGGCGATCTTGGCGGCTTCGCCGAGGCGGATGGCCTTGCCAAAGTTTTCGTTCATAAACTGGACGACCTTTTCGATCCGGCGGCTGTCGGTGAACTGGGCGTCGGGCGCCCAGGCGTTTCCGGCGGCGAGTACGCGGATGTTGCGAGAGGTGGAGAGGTCGTGGAGGATGGACATGAGCTCCAGGACGGAATCGAAGCCGCTTCTTTTCTCCAGGTTTTTGATGCGGGGGGCGATCCGTTCGATGGTGTCTCGCGAAAAAAGGATCCCGCTTTGGGCCTTGTCAAAAAGGGTCCGGATATAACCGAGCTGGTTGCGTTTTAAAAATATATCGCTGAACAGGTCCTTGTGGAACTGGATGGTGATCTCGTGGATTTTTTTGCCGCCGCTTTTATGGGTGAACCAGGCGTGTCGCACGTTGGAGCCGACCAGGACGAGCTCCAGGTCTTCGATTTCCTCGACGTCGTCCCCGACGACGCGTTGGGCGCCGGCGGCATTCTCGATAAAATTCAATTCGTATTCTTCGTGGTAGTGGAGCGGAAAGTCGAACTCGGTCTTGAACCGTGAGAACAAGGTAAAACAGTCCGCCTTGGTCAACGGGGTGATCTCCTTGATAATAGGCTTGGACATAGTGGACAAAAATTGCTTAGTTATTGATAAAAAAGTACAATATATCTAACCGAAGCATTCACTAAAACCGGGCTGAAATCCAATACAGTAAAGGGTTTTCAAATAACGATCGTTAGACCGGGTGAAAAAACGCAAATGATTGCTAAAATAGTATTATTTCGGCACTTCCTATTGATCGTAATTTTAACAAAATTAATGATCGCTTGTTATGAGAAGAAAACTACTGCTTCCTCTGTGCATGCTCCTGTTGTGTTTTTTGTGCCTTTATACGGCGCATGCACAGACAAAAACGGTCACGGGAACCGTTTCAGATGACAAGGGCACCACGCTTCCCGGTGCCACCGTAACGGTCCAGTCTACGAAGATTTCTACCAAAACAGACGTGAACGGCCGCTTCACCCTCTCGGTGCCGGCGGGTGCCAAAAGCTTGATTGTCACCTTTGTCGGCATGAAAGCGGCGGAGGTGTCCATCGGTTCAAAGGCCAACGTCGATGTCACCCTGACCTCCCTGACGGCGACGTTGAGCGATGTCGTCGTGATTGGTTACGGGGTGCAAAAGAAGTCGGACGTGAACGGGGCCATTTCCTCCATCAAGGCCACGGACATCGCCGACATCCCGCAGCCAAGCATCGACCAGATGATGCAGGGCAAAGCGGCGGGTGTCACGGTGACCCAGAACTCGGGGATGCCGGGGGCGGCCGTGTCGGTGCACGTACGCGGGATCACCTCCTTTACCGGGAGTGAACCTTTGTATGTGATCGACGGGGTGGCCATCGACGGGAATTCCGCCAACAACGGTCACCAGCTCACCAGCCCTGCCAGCCCCAGCCAGCAGGAATCGAGCCCGAGCCCGCTGGCGATGTTGAACCCGAGCGACATCGAGTCGATCGACGTCCTGAAAGACGCGTCGGCGACGGCCATCTATGGCAGCCGTGGTTCGAACGGGGTCGTGATCATCACGACCAAAAAAGGAAAGGCCGGGACCGGCAAGATCACCTACGACGGTTACTATGGCAAACAGGAACAGGGAAAGTTCCTGAACATGATGAGCCTTCCGCAATATGCCTCCCTGGAAAACAATATGGCGGACCTGTTTGGCCTGCCCCGCCGGGCGGAATTTGCCAACCCCGGCAAGCTGGGTCCGGGCACCGACTGGCAAAAGGCGATTTTCCGCCGGGCGCCCCAGACGAGCCATAACCTGGCGTTCTCCGGGAGCAACGGCAAAACCGATTTTTATATCTCCGGCGGTTATTTTGACCAGGACGGGACGGTGATCGCTTCCGATTTCAAACGCTATTCGGTACATACAACCGTCAACTCCCAGATCAACAACTGGTTCAAAGCGGGCACCAGCTTTTCCGCCAGCCAAAGCAGCTCCGACATCGGTTTGGGCAACTCGTATGGGATCATCTATACCGCCCTGCTACAGGCACCCGACGCCGCCGTGTACAACGCGGACGGCTCTTATGCGGGGCCCGCGGTGGTCAACGGCCAGGTACTGGGTTACCGGAACCCGGTCCAGGAGGCGTACAACATCACCAATACCCTGGGCAGGAGCAATGCGCAAGGCAACGTCTACGGCGACATCAAATTCCCGTTGGACATTACCCTGCACTCCGAGATCGACGGGAACTTCGACTGGAGCAATGCCAAGACCTTCCTGCCAACCTACTCTTATGGCGCGACAGGGTCCCAACCGGCCTTTGTCAACACCCAGGCAAGCCTGAACGAATACAATGCCTGGGACAACTACTGGAACTGGATCGAACACCTGAACTACAACCATACTTTTGGCAAACACGCGATCACGGCACTCGTTGGTCATGAAGTATGGGAATCCACGTATGGCGGTATCCAGGCCGGCACAAAAGGGTTCACCGCGGGGAATACCATCCAAACCCTTGGCCTGGGTACACAGGCCAACAATACCCTGGGCGAGCCGAAAGGCAGCTCGGTGATGGAATCCTTTATCGGGCGTCTGATCTATACCTACGACAACAAATACAGCATCACCGCCACGGAACGCCGCGACCGTTCTTCCAACTTCGCCCAGGGCCACCAGGTGGGCTATTTCCCCGGGGTGGCCGTTTCCTGGCGGTTGTCCGAAGAGTCCTTTATGAACACCATCAACCCGATCGTGAGCAACCTGAAGATCCGCACGGGGTATGGCACCACGGGTAACTCCAATACCGGTGGCGGTTACAAATACGGTTCGGCCATCCAGCCGGTGGTCACCGGTCTTGGTACGGGTTTTAGCGTGTACAACTTCAACAACCCGAACCTGACCTGGGAAACCGCCATCCAAAAGAACCTCGGGGTGGACTTCTCGCTGCTGCACGGCAGGGTCGACGCCACCTTTGATGTGTACGACAAGACGTCGAAAAACTTCCTGTTCCAGCAACCCCTGCCCGCCTTCCTGTCTGGGGGCACCGCCGAGTACTCCAACGCCGCGATCGTTCAACCCCCTTGGGTAAACGCCGGTAAAATCGAGAACAAGGGTTTTGAATTCTCCATCACCAGCCACAACCTCCAGACAAGGAACTTCCGGTGGAACACGACCCTTATCTTCTCTCATTACAAAAACAAGGTCATTTCCCTAAACGGTTTCCCCTCCCTGATCGGGAACATCTCCACGGGCTTTGGTCCCCAGATCCCGGCGACCGTTACCCAAGTGGGCGGCCCGGTGGGTGAATTCTTCGGGTACAAGACCGCGGGCATCATCAAAACCCAGGCGCAACTGACCGACCTGGCGCAGAACCCGCAGAACGTGGCCGGTGTAGCCGAGACCGTTACCAGCGACCGGACGAACAACACGGGTGTCTATCTCGGCGACATCCTGTACGCAGGGCGGAACGTCAAGGGGGCGGCCAATACCCAATATGCGTTGGGCAATCCAAACCCGAACTTTACGTATAGCCTGTCCAACGACTTTACCTATAAAGGCTTTGAACTGTCCGTTTTCCTGACCGGGTCCCAAGGGGGTAAAATCCTGAACGCCCTGGCCTTCCAGACGGAAGGGCTCTACGGGCTCTATATGAATCAGACCGCCGCCATGGCGAACTACTGGACCCCGTCCAATCCCAATTCCAACATCCCCACACCGCGGTCCGGTTGGGGGAACAACAACCTGGTCATGTCCGACCGCTTCCTGGAGAACGCCTCCTTCCTTCGGCTGCAAAACGTCCGCTTTGGATATAACCTACCATCGGAATGGGCCAAGTATGTAAAAATGAGTCACCTCAAGGCGTATGTAAGCGGACAGAACCTGCACGTATGGACCAAATACAGCGGCCTGGATCCCGAAGTCGGCTCCCTGAACCAGAATCCCCTGCTGCAGAACATCGACTACGGACGGTATCCCGTTCCCCGCGTCATCACCGTTGGGATAAACGCTGAATTCTGATCTATAAAAAAAGCACAACAAATGAAAAAACATTTTTTATATATAACCGCGGCGGTCGCCATGACCACGACCGGCTGTAGCAAGAATTTTTTCAACCGTCCGCCGGAAGACCAGGCCACGGTCGGTACCTATTACCAAACCACGGACGAAGTCCAGTCAAGCACGAATATCCTTTATGCCGCACCCTGGTTCGGTTTGAATGGGAAGGCGTTCCTGGCGATCGGTGACCTGATGGGGGGCAACGCCCGTTGTTATGCAGGGACGGACGGTGAATTCGATGCATTCCGTAACTTTTCGGAAGGCAATGCTACCCTGGCGGTACAAAGCACCTGGAATTCCCTGTATACGGTGATTGCACAGGCAAACGCCCTGCTCAAAAACCTCCCCACGGCCGCCCCCGCCTCCGTTCCGGCTGCCGTGGTCAACAATGCGCTGGGAGAGGCGCGCCTGATGCGGGCGGCCGCCTACTTCTACCTGGTGCGGAACTTTGGTAACGTGCCCATCATTACGGACCCCACCGCTTTCGTCAGCAACTTTCAAACGGTCCCCACCAACCCCGTGACCGACGTGTACAAGTTCATCACCATCGACCTTAAATACGCGGAGGCCAATTGCACCGCCAACGTGGCGACCACAGGGCACGCCTCCAGCGGTTCGGCCTCGGGTTTGCTGGCCAAGGTGTACTTGTATATGCAGAACTACGACAGCGCGCTGATCGAATCGCAAAAGGTGATCAACAGCGGCGAGTTCTCCTTGATGGGTCTCGACTTTTCCGGTAGCTATACCGGGCTTTTCGAGCTGGCGGGTAACAACAGCAAGGAGTCGATGCTCGCCCTGCAATGGACGTCGAACGGCGGGTATGGTTTTGGCAACCAGATCCAGTCGGTCATTGCCGACGGGGAAAACGGGAACTACCTCACCGGTACCGGCGACGGGTATGGCGAGCTTGGCCCCACCTGGGACCTCCAAGACGCCTTCAAGGCCGAGGGAGATTCCGTCCGTCGCCACGGCTGTATCATGCTGCCGGGTGAGTACTACTCCGAACTGCACAAGGCGCAAGGCGGTTATACGTGCCCGTTACAGGTGAACGAACAGGGTGTCCACGCGGCCATGAAAAAATATGTGGTCGGCACCCCCTCGGATAACAACGGCGAAAGCGCCGCCCAGGCGACGTCCAACAACACGTACATCCTACGGTATGCGGATATGTATTTGATCGCCGCGGAAGCGATCATGGGCAAGGCATCCGGCGTGGCCGCCGGCACGGGTATCCCGCTCACCACCTCTTCTTCCGATGCGACCGCGCTGTCGTACATCAACAAGATCCGCGCGCGGGCATTGCTTCCCAACCTGACGAGCTTTACCTATAAAAGCCTCCTGAATGAACGGCGGTTGGAGTTCGCGATCGAAGGCGATTATTGGTACGACCTGCAGCGGCTCGATGGTTTCAACAACGCGCACCACCCGGTGGCGGAAGCGATCATCTCCAGCCAGAACCGGGGCGACTCGAACAGCGCCGGCACGGCAGCCAACAACTATACCGACTACCAGCGCAACATCCTGTACATCACGCCGACGGACGCCAATTTCCTGATGCCGATCCCCGCCACCGAAACGGAAGCGGATCCTACTTTGTTACAAGCACCTGTACCATATAAGTTTTAAACCCCGGTCACATGAAAAAGATACTCATACTGCTCTCCGCTACGCTCGTTGTGCTGGCTGCCTGCAGAAAATATAACAGCTTGGGGTATACGCCCGGAACCGGCGCCCCCACCATCACTTCGGTCCACACCTGGTATAAGACCGACAGCGCGGTGTACTATGACACGATCGTCACGTACAACAGCGCCGGGGATACGACCCTGACCGTCAATGCACGCTCCAACCAGATCGTGCCCTTCGACTCCGTCACCGACGCGGGCAACCTGGGCCAGACCTATATGATTTACGGGTCCAACCTGGGGAGCGCCGTCACCGTTGCCTTTAACGGGGCCTCCGCTTATTTCAACCGCGCGTGGAATACGGACAATTCGATCCTCGTGACAATCCCGTCGAACACACCCACCAGCGGCACCCAGGCCACGGATACCCTGACCGTCACGACCCTGCACGGGACCGTGCGCTATCACTTCGTCGTCATCACGCCCCCGCCGACGATCACTACGGTGTCGGACTATGACTTCTGGGGCGGTTCCCAGGTCACGTTGCACGGGGCCGGTTTTGCCGCCGTCACTTCGGTCGGTTTGTCCGGGTCCAGCGCCACCGCCACCATTGTCAGCCAGGTCGATTCCCTGCTGGTGCTTCAGTTTCCCACCACCACGGTCAACCGGTGTAACCTGGTGTTTACCTACACCTCGGGGGGCAACGCGCTGACGACAACCTCCACCCAGGAGTTCAACGACCTGGATAATGCTTATGCCATCGTCTTTAAAAATGCCTTCCAGAACGCCTGGGTAGACGCCTCCTGGTCCGGTCCTTCCGGGATCTCCACGGGTGCGTCTCATTCCTTTGACGGTACGTCTTCCGCCGAAGCCAGCTATCCCGCCGGCGGCTGGAAAATCGAAGGCTGGGCCAACTGGTATCCGAGCTTTACGTATAATGCTGCCTACAAATACCTCACCTTCTGGGTCAGGGGCGGTACGGTCAACCATACGCTGGTCCTCGTCGGGGACCAGATGGCGGGCGGCTACAGCCAGAATACATCGGCCCCTGCCATCCAGCAGATTTCGGTGCCCGCGGGTGTCTGGACCTTTTACAAGATCCCCCTGGGAACGGGTGCAGGACAGCTCAACTACTGGGCAAACGGGACCACAGCGAAACAACTCGGCTTCTTCCTCCAGGGACAATCCGGGGATGTGAACGAAACGATGTATTTTGACGAGGTGGCCTTTCTCCAGTAAACCATGCGCATACTCATTACGATCGCCTTGCTTGCCGTGCTCCTTCCTTCCGACCGGCACGCGTCCATTCAAACGGTAAACCTCTATAGGAACCTCCGGCGGCTATCCGCCCGGGGGTTCCTCTTCGGTCACCAGGATGACCTGGCCTACGGCGTAGGCTGGCGGTATGAGCCGGGCCGGAGCGATGTCAAAGACGTGTGCGGCGACTATCCCGGTCTTTTCGGCTGGGACCTGAGCGGCAGGGAATCCGGGCACGACAAGGATATTGACGGGGTGCCTTTTGACAGCATCCGGCGGTATGTGCGCGAGGTGTATGCGCGGGGTGGGGTGAATACGTTTAGCTGGCATTGCCCGAGTCCTCGCGGGGGTACTGCCTGGGATACTTTACCAGGGTCTGTCGGGTCCATTTTACCGGGTGGTGTTCATCATGCATTGTATGTCCAATGGCTGGACAGCATCGCCGGTTTTCTGGGGTCGCTGGGCGGGATCCCTATTCTTTTCCGGCCCTTTCACGAGCATACCGGGAGCTGGTTCTGGTGGGGCGCACACGAATGTACGCCTGCCGAGTATAAAGCGCTTTGGCAGTTTACCCACCATTATCTGAATGACGTCAAGGGCTTGCACAATATCCTGTGGGTGTTTAATGCGGGCGATAACTTTAAAAGTGTGTCTTCCTTTCTTGAACGCTACCCGGGGGATGACTATGTGGATGTCGTCAGTTTCGATGCGTATCAGTATGGCGCTTCTTTTCAACACTCCTTGCGTGCATCGCTGTGCATTTTAGACAGTGCGGCTTTTTTAACGGGCAAGTTGGAGGCGCTTGCCGAAACCGGCTACGAACAAGTCCCCGACCCCCACTGGTGGACCGGCGTTTTGGCGCCCGCCCTCGCGGGACACCCCCTTGCGTATGTCCTTGTCTGGCGCAACCATGGTTGGAATCCTTACATGAACCCGCCGCATAATCACTACTATGCCCCCTATAAGGGGCAAGTCTCCGCGGCTGATTTTGTACAATTTTACTCCCTGGAAAACACATTGTTTGAGCGGGACGCAGCAAAAGCAAAACTTTATGACCATTGACTTCTACGAACGCCTGGAGCAACTGGAGCAACAACATAACGAGATCGTCAGCGCGCCCAACGAGCCCGAGACAACGGGGAACGGTGTGTACCGCCGGTACAAACGCCCCATCCTCACGGCGGAGCATACCCCCCTGCACTGGAGGTACGACCTGAACCCCGCCACCAATCCCTTCCTCATGGAACGTTTTGGCATCAACGCGGTGTTCAACGCGGGCGCCATCAAATACGACGGGCGCTACCTCCTGGTCGCCCGCGTGGAAGGTAAGGACCGGAAATCTTTTTTTGCCGTGGCCGAAAGCCCCAACGGCATCAATAACTTCCGGTTCTGGGAAGAACCCATTGTCATGCCCGGCACCGACAATCCCGACACCAACCTCTACGACATGCGTGTCGTGCAACACGAGGACGGCTGGATCTATGGACTTTTCTGTACCGAACGCAGGGATCCTTCCCCGGCGCCTTTCGATACGTCCTCCGCCGTGGCCCAGTGCGGTATCGCAAGGACGCGCGACATGCTTACCTGGGAGCGGCTCCCGGACCTTCGTACGCCTTCGCCCCAGCAACGCAACGTCGTCCTTCACCCCGAATTCATTCACGGCCAGTACGCTTTTTATACACGTCCCCAGGACGGCTTTATCCAAACCGGAAAGGGTGGGGGCATAGGCTTTGGCCTGGCCCCGGACATCACCCAGGCCGTCATCACCCATGAAACCGTGATCGCGCCAAAGGTTTATCATACCGTATATGAAGGCAAAAACGGGCTGGGCCCCGCACCCATCAAGACGCCCCACGGCTGGCTTCAACTCGCCCACGGCGTGCGCAATACCGCCGCCGGTCTCCGGTACGTGTTGTATATGTTTATGACCGACCTCCAGGACGTCTCCAAAGTCATCCACATTCCCGGGGGGTATTTTCTTGCCCCCGAAGGCATCGAGCGCGTGGGCGACGTCAGCAACGTCGTCTTTTCCAACGGCTGGATCGCCGACCCCGACGGCACCGTGTACATATATTATGCCTCCAGCGATACCCGTATGCACGTCGCCGTATCCAGCATCGCGCAATTGACCGACTATGTGATCAACACTCCGGAAGACGGGCTTACCTCCGAGGCTTCCGTCAAAACCATCCTTCGGTTATCCCAGCTAAATCGCACCACGCAACGGTAGTATCCCGTCCACTTTTTTTGGAATCCTCCACTTTTTTTGGCGGGAGAACAATATTTATACTATCTTGGCGACAAACCAGTACCTAATGAATAAACTGATCAACAAGCCCTTAGTGGCTATCCTTGCGTCCGGTATCCTCCTCTCCACCATCCCCACCGGTTGTAAAAAAAGCAGCAACAACGGCTCCGGCTCCGCCGTCTCTGCTTCCTTTAGCTCCGGAAGCTTTAGCTCCCAACAAAGCCAGGCCTTCTACAGCAAATCCCAGGCAGCCTTTGTGATCGGGGGATATACCATTGTCAATGGCGATACCAGCGTCATCGAGCTCGACCTTACGTCCAACGTCACCCTCAACACCCCCGTGACTTTCGCCAACGGTCAATCCGTTTACTACTACGATAGTAAAGGGACCTTCTATTTTTCCGGCGATGTCACCAGCGGCCATGGGTCCGTTACGATCACGAGCTGGGACACCACCCACACCAAACTGACGGGCACCTTTACCGGGGTTCTACCCAGCACCACCAATGCCTCGGATTCCCTGGTGATTAACAACGGGCAATTTAATGTGACGTATATAGCGGAGCCGTAGGGCATTCGGGGATATTTGCTTATTCTTCTCGCGGCCGCCCTTGCGGGCCGCGCACTATAAAAAAGGCCCGGGGTTTTCCCGGGCCTTTCTATTATTCTAACGCTCTTCTTATTTAAACGCGATGTGCAACATCCGCATCGTCGTCAGCGGCGACCAATTCCCTTCCGCCAGGATCCGCCGGATCGTATACAGGGGCGCCTGATCCCCGATCTTGTCGCCCAGTTGGAAGGCCGCTTTCACGCCACCTTTTTTTATCCAGTCGACCGCCGCGTAATCCCACGACCCGAACGGGTATGCAAAATAGACGATAGGCTTCCCCGTGATCTGTTCCAGCAATGCCTTCGGCTTTGTCAATTCCAGGTTCCAGGCTTCCGCCACCTGTGCGTCCGGCGTCGTGTACTTCTTCGTATTGACGATCTTCGTCACCACCGGGTTACCCGCATGCAGCTTTTTCACATTCTGGTGATCCCATGTATGGATCGCCACCACGTGTCCATGGTCAGACAACGCCTTCACCTGGTCCTTCGTCATATAATGCGGTTTTCCCAGGGGGATCGTCATGACGAAAAACACGCCCTTATAACCATACTTTTCCAGCTCCGGCATCGCGACCGTATAATGCTCCACGTGCGAGTCGTCAAAGGTCAGCATGATCGGCTTCGACGGCAGCTTCGTTCCCTTGGTCAGGTAGTCATACAACTGGTCCGGCAGGATCGTATGGTACCCGCTATCCGCCAGCATCTTGATCTGAGCCTTAAACAGTGCGATCGTCATCGTATAGTCCGGGCTGCTTTTACCCTGCACGTCTTTCAGGTTATGATAACAAAGGATAGGCACCTGCGGACGGCCCTGTCCATAACACAATTCGCCGGCGCCCGCCAGCAACAACAGCACATAGAGTGAGATCGACTTCATACTTTACTTTAATAGTTAATAAGTTGCGGCAAAGGTAGAGAATCCGATATATTTGTACCGCCTGACGTTTTATGACCAACAACCTACTGGAAACCAAAACTTTAAGAGAACAAGTCCTCCCGATCCTGGCTTTTGCCGGGCTACTGCTTGCTTTCATTGGTTATGTCAAGTGGAGGGAATACCAGCTTGTCAAGGACAGCTATATTCGCAACGGCGCCTTGATAACGTCTTACACTGAAAGCCCCAAATATCGCGGCGAATACGATCTGGAATTCACTTTTACGATCGGGCCGGATACCTATACCGGTTCCACCAGGTTATATCATCTTACCGACGCGCCTTACTCCTTTATCGGCAGACACGTTCCTGTCGCTTATGTGCCCAATAACCCGGGCAACAATAAGCTGATGATGACGCCAAAGGATTTTGAAGAGCGGTATTATACTTATCCCGATTCGTTGCATTGGGTGTTGCCGTTTTTGGGGAAATAGCATAGGACTGCTCATAAAAAAATAATTTTCAAATTTTCTTGACGGTGTAGAAATTTTTCTACCTTAGACGCATTGTAATACTTCTGACTGCTTACTGAAATTTCACATTTATTATGAGATCCGTTCTTTTCTTGCTTTGCGGCATGGGCCTTTTCGTGTCCGGCCGGGCCCAGTATGTGTATACCATCAAGGCGGACAGCGTACGGCTAACGGGTGGTAGCTGCGATTCCACGGAACTGATTATTCAGAACCATACCCAGGCCGTACCGGGTTTTCTCTTTAATACGGGGAACGGACGAACGGTCTTCCGAAAGGTACTTCAAAAGATAGGCCCCGGGACTTATCTCGTCGGTGCGGATACGCTGACAGCCGGTTCTTTGCTCTCGGTGGATACCGTGGATAATATTGCGCAACTCGAAAATTATTCCGGGTACATGACTGTTCATACGGTCATTGTCTCCGACACCTTGAGAGGGGGCGTCTTCAATTGGTTTCCGTCCGGTATGCCGGACAGCGGCAGGGTATTTCCCGGCGGCGGTTCGGGTTTTTGGATCCGCAACGTCGGAGACAAACAGTTTGCCAACCCTTGGTGGTATGGATTGAGGCCCAATTCCCCGGGGGATACGACGGGTGCTCATGCCAATGCCATCGCCCTTCAGCGCTGCGTAAACGCCAACCACATCGTCCAAATCCCCAGTGGCAACTATTATATAGATAGTACGGTCTACCTGTACCAGGGTACAAATATCGGAGGCGTTCATGCGCAAGGCGGCAGTAATACTAACGGAGGTACAGCGTTGATTACAACGGACACGGTAACGGCCCTGGCCTATACGCTGACGGGGGATAACAACAGCATGACCTTTATCCATGACCTTAGCCTCAACAATATCGCCACCCCGGGCGTCCTTTCGAACGACGGGATGGTCATCTCCCGCGGATTATATGACGTGCAAAGGATGATCATCAGCAATTTCAGCGGCAGCGGCCTTCACGTAACCAGCCTGGTCAACGGTCTGAGTACCATTGCCGACAACGGCAACCTTACACTGGTGTCTGCGACCGGCAATGGCAGACATGGCATAGAAATATCCGGGGGCGCCGATATCAGCAACTGCAACATCAACCAGTGTCAGTCTTCAGGCAACCAACTCTCCGGCTTTTACCTGGCCGGCAATCATCATGTCATCATCAATTCCAATTCCACCGGTAACCATCAGTATGCCATTGATGATGAGGGAACGTCCAATGTCTACCTCAATCCTTATGTTGGCGCGGGGATAGGCGATACGGTCATGTTGAACGGCATATCCGGGGTCTTCAATGCCGGTGCGTACATCGGCGGCGGGTTTATCCTCGCCGGAACAGGCCTGGACAATGGGTGGTCATACAATTGGGGAAGCAGGCATTCCGACTACGGTCTCATGGCCACTGTAACGAATTATACGAATGCCCGTTCCATATTAAACCTGGATACGACGTTCGCCTATCATAGTTACCAACCGGGTCATTCGATGTATTACTCCATCCAAAACAATACGCCGCAACCGGAAGTAATCGATATCAATACCGTAGGAGGGCCGATGACGAACATTCCCGCTATGGTCGGAGCGGGTATATCCGTTGGTGGTTACCTCGGATTTGGCGGCAATTATTCCATAGGGACGAATACGGCCTGGGGGCAGGGCATTATATGGAATTACGGAAATTTCAATGCACCCTACATCACATCGGATGGCAATCAATATGGAAACCACAACGTCGTCATCGCTGCGCCTAATGCCAATTTGTATCCTTATGACTTATCTATCGGTGAAAATGGCGATTATTTTGGCCATGCGGGTGTTTTTCTTGGTGGACAAACGTATAGGGGGCTTTACGATGTCGGATCCTCCGTTATTTCTTACGCAAAACCCTCCAACGCGACCACCCAAAGAGAAGCCGGGTTCATGGCATTTACGAATGTCGATAGTATTTACCTACAGCCCAGGGCGAATTCCTACGGTGTAAGAAATTGGGTGGATACCACGGGACAGTGGAACTTTGCCACCTTTGGCTTGAATGCCAGTGTCGCCTTCGATCAAACGCTGGGCGGCAATTATAATTTTCAGGCACACGACGGCAGCAACCAGGTGGTCATCAATACAGCCAACAAGTCCACCTACGCCAGCATCCTCAAAACGGGTCCTTACCTGTCCGGAGCGGCCAGCGACTCCATCCTTGTCTGGCATGCATCGGACAGCAGTATCCGGAAGGTTGCGGGTTCCGGTACGGACACCGTTTGGGGGAATGTCAGCACATCGGGGTCCTCGGTCACACTCAGCCTTCCTGCTGTAAATGTCAATTTGACATTTACATACAGCTCGTCTGCTACAGAAACCGCGGCTTTATCTACCATATCAGGCAGCGCCACTGTGAATTGGACCAGGTCTGCGATATATGGTACTTCCGGTTCCGCAAGTTCCACCGGTGACGGCGTTTCCCTCAGCACCAGCCCGAGCACCATCGACGCCACGGTGTATAATCAAAGCAACGAACAGTGGAAGCTTAATATCATGAATCCGACGACCCGTGCGGTATACGAGGTCAATGCCATGTTGTCGAACAACGGTGCGAATACCATTTTATGGGCGCGCCGAATATTTTGATGGTACGTAATGCTTACTGGCAGTGGGTCGTTTGGATATCGAGTAAACTCTACAAAAAAATAAACGTCAAAATTGTTTGACATCCTTCAAGAATGTATATTTTTATCCAGTTCTAGTAGCTATACCTTAAACACAAAATATTACCCTTAACTCCATGAAGAGCCTTGTGATCCTGCTCTGCAGCCTGAGTATTGCCATACTCGGCCGGGCACAGTACGTGTACACCATCAAAGCGGACAGCGTTCTCATCACCAACAACTGCGATTCCGCGGAGCTGATTATTCAAAACCATACCCAGGGCGTACCAGGTTTCCTTTTCAATACGGGAAACGGGAGAACGATTTTTAAAAGGGCGCTCACCAAGGTAAGCGACAGCCTTTACCTCATTGGGGCGGATACCTTAAAGGTCCCATCGGGCCAGGGCTTGAGCGGAGGGAATACGTATATTCTCAACCAATACAGCGCCCAACAAAACGCCAATTCGTGGTATGTGAAAAACATGGTAGATACCCTTACTGTCAACAAGCAGTTTGTGGCTTACAACCCGGGCGTCGTCAACGACAGCAGTTTTTTCTCGGTGGATACCAGTGGGGACACCCGGGGGATGTTTTATATGTTTGGACCCTCCAGCCGATACGTGGAGCTTGGCTGGACCGGTGGAGGAGCGGTGGATTTCTGGTGTAACCAAATCCACGTCGATACGGCGGCTTCCTTTTACGGCGCGGAACAGGAAAACGGGTTGTATACCTTTTGGCAAACCACTTATTTCCCCAACTCCAAACCGACTTACCGATTTTATCCACATCAACATGGACCCGGTGGGGCACAACCGCCCATGGTCGTGTCCTCTACCACTACAGGGCGGGCATACTCGTTTACCAATGCGCCGATATTGGGGTATTATCTACTGGGTGGGAATTCACCGACGGATACCAACGGGAATACGTACGGATCAACGGTCGTTTTTGTCATCGACACCGCCGGGAACGGTGCTTTTAATAGCCTTCAGGTCGACGGCAAGAATGCGTCCGGCCAGGCGATGTATTTTGCCAACAACAGTTTATCCTCCGGGGCCGCGACGGATAGCCTGTTGACGGATAGCGCGGGTTATGTACGGCACGTGTCCATATCCAGGCTGCCTATCGCCAGTGCGGCGAATGGGTTGACGGATAGCGCGGGGACTGTTTTACTTGGAGGAAATCTGTACAAGGGTACGGACCTGGAAGTGCCACAGGACTCCCTTTTTGGCATCGATCTTAAATCCTCGAATTATGGGTCCGGATTTTTTGCCTGCGGAAAGGACCCTTACTTCCCGCTGTATATGGGTGTAAGCAATACAGATTCCACCTCTTATGGCTACCAGGTCTTTTCGGCTGCGGGTTTTCCGATAGAGCAGGATATCTATGCGAACAACAACAATATCATATCCGTGTTCGACTCGACCATCAGCCTTTTCCAAGGGAACTCTGAAGGGTCACCCAACGGCATTGACATTTTTGGTAGTGACGGATACGTCGAAATAGGAGGATACGAAAGTTTAGGAGCGGGCGGCCTGGGGCCGGTATTTGAAATAACGGGCAAGAACTATGGCAGGCCGGGGTTGTTGTTCCTGGGCTCTTATCTAAATTCGGACACGACCGCTTTCCTTCAGACCAATAGAGGCGGCGCCGTATCGTTGCGATCGATCCGCTCCATCAAAGACCCCCATTCCATCGTTTCCGCGACCAGCGGAGGAAGCGCCACTTTGACCAACGACGGATACACCTTTCTTCAATCCAGCACAACGCTCTCCAGCTTTACGATCAATTTTCCAAGCAGCCCGGTAGATGGGGATAAGGTGACGGTGAAAAGCCAAAGCAACATCACCTCGGTGTCCTGGTCCGCGGGTAGCAATTCCGTGGCGGCGCCCATCAACCTGACGGCTGGGCAAAGCGTGGTTTTTGTTTTCGATAACGCCACATCCACCTGGTATTAAAGCGATACTGCTCATATCGCTCCTGTTAACCATTGTTCTGGTTTCCTCCGCGGGCAGTATGTACACCCCGGCGGACACCACCTTGCCCGTGCTGAAGACACTTTCACGAAAAATTGCTTCAAAAAAGGACTCATTGCTGAACTCCGTCCATAAGAACCTGTCCAAAGCCGACTCCCTGACCCCCAAAACAGGAAAGCATTTGGCACACCTGCAATTGCATAAGACCGGCCCCCCCGCAGGGAGCGATACCCTTGCAAACCCGGCGCCCAATGCGATTGCCCAGGACCACGGGGTTTGCCGGATCGTCATCGGCCGGCCGATCTGGGTGGCCGACACCGTCAAGGCGCCGCTCAAATCGGATAAACTACCACCGCTCCCGGAACGCAAGGTGCCCTTCTTGCAGGTGCACGGGAACATCCTTTACGACGTCAACTACTATTCCCATATCGACACCCCGTACAACGAGACGGACGTATACCAGCATACGATACAGACCTACCTGGATATCCTGATCAAAGGACAATATCCATTCCGGATCTACCTGACCAACCATTTCAGCAATTCACCCCTGTTTCACAACTTCTCGGACTTCAATCTTTCCTATACCAACACGGCTTTTAACCAGGGTATCAAGGACCAGTTGAGACAGCAATACATGAACTCTCTGCCGGGTCAGCAAAAAATCGACAGCCTGGAGAACGCGCTTAGAAACGACCTCGCCAAACTGAACGGGTTGCATGGCTGGATGAACAACCCGGACCTGATCCAGCAGTTGGTGGAAGCAAGGGAGAAGGCATACCTCGCCGGGCGCAATAAAGATACCTCTTCGTGGATGGGCAATAAGGCGGGGGTGATGGGTCTTGCAGGCGGGCCGCAAGGCAAGGTAGATACTGCCCACCTGGACTCGTTGTATGCGGTCCGCCAGCACCAGGCGGATTCCCTGGAACACGAGGTCGCCCGTCTTCAGAAACTGCTGGCAACGACCCGGCAGGCGGGAGGAGCCGAGGAGAACAAGAACCTCCAGGACCTTCAAAACGCGGAATCACCCGGGCAACTGGAAAAAGAAATGCGCGTGCTCCACCTCAGCGATTCCAGCCTGCCCAAAGGGTACAAAACCCTTATGGCGGTCAAGTCGGTGTCCGTGGGCCGGAGCATCGTCAACTATTCGGAACTGTCCGCAAAGGACATCTCGATCAATGGTCTGCAGGCAGAATACAATCCATCGAATTACTATGCCGTGGCGACGGGTGTGGTCGACTACCGGTTCCGCGACTTTTTATTGCAACAACCCGGCCAGCCCCGCCAGTATATGAACGTGTTACGGTATGGACGAGGCATGCGCGATGGGAACAGCGTCATCCTGACCTGGTACCAGGGCAAACGGCAATTGTACAGCGCTTCCAGCATCGACACCGGTCAGACCCAGGTCCCGGCGTCCAACCTGATGGGGCTGACCCTTCAGGGGAATTATAAGGTGACTAAAAACATTCTGGTTACTGCCGAGGTCGCCAAATCCTCGGTTCCGGCTTATGTCAGCGACTCTTCCAAAAAGGAGGGCGGTCTGGCGGGGCAGATGCTCCACATGAGCGACCGGTCCAACGAGGCCTATTCGGTCATGGCCAATGCTTTTTTCCCGGCGACACAAACACGGCTGCGGGGCTCCTTCAAACACCTGGGAGAAAACTTCCAGTCCTTTAGCGTGTTTACGGACGGTTCCGCGCAGACCGCGTGGAACGGCAGCCTGGACCAACTCCTGTTCAAACGGCAACTGGACCTGGTGTTATCGGCCTATACCAACGACTTCAGCAATCCCTATATCAGCCAGCAATACCGGAGCACGACGGTGTTCAAAAGCATACAAGCCACCTGGAGAAGACGGAACTGGCCGGTGCTTTCGGTGGGCTATTTCCCCTCCAGCCAACTGACAAAACTGGGGAACGGCTCCTACGAGGAGAACCTGTTTTATACCATGGTGGGCAATGCCACGTACACCTACACCTTCCACAAGCTGATGATGAACACCACCCTGGTGTATACCCAGTTTTACAACCGGGCCTCTGACTCCGGCTTTACCTATTTCAATACAAAAAACCTCCTCCTGAGCCAGTCGGTTTTCCTTTCCCGGCTGACCCTCCAGGGAAATGCTTCAGCAGCGGCCAATACGGACTACAACCTCTACACCCTCGAAGGGAAGGCGCAATACAACCTGACGAAGAACCTGCAGGTAGGCGCAGGGGTTAAATACAACGAACAGACAGTTTACGATATACAACAATGGGGCTACTCAGGCGAACTGACCTGGCGCATCCGAAAGCTCGGCCAGATCCAGTTTTCCGCAGACAAAGGCTTTATACCCGGGATGAACAACCGGCTGGTGCCCAACAACACGGGCCGGCTTACCTATTTCAAAACTTTTTGAATGACGCTCTTATGTATAAAAAAGGATTGATCGTTTTGGGGCTCCTGGCCACCCTGCTGACGGGAAAGGCGCAGGTCAGCATGACCCTGCAGCTCCCGCCCGTGGGCACGCTGGTCAAAAACCAGCTCTGGAACGTGCTGCTGGTGAACTCCTCCAACGTGACGCTGATGGTGCGCATCAACCTGGTGTTACTGGACGAACAAACCAATCAACCCGTGCTGACCGCGACCACCGCGCCCATCGCCCTGCCCAGGGGCGCCAAACAAATCCAGGCCAAGGACCTCGGCCCGATCGACTATACGTACGGGAACACCGCCTATCACGTAGACGCCAATCCCAACGGTCTTTTGCCCACGGGTCGTTTCCAGGCCTGTTACAGGCTGGTCAATGCCTATAAGGCCGCTCCGCTGGCGGAGAGCTGTCTTCAGCTCAATGTCGATCCGCTGAGCCCACCGCTGTTGAACACCCCCTCCGACTCCGGGAAGATCTATACGTTTTATCCGCAGTTTACCTGGCTGCCCCCGACGCCCCTCGGTCTTTTCAGCGACCTAAGCTATGCCCTGGTCCTGGTGCAGGTGTTGCCCGGTCAGACAAAGGGGGACGCCATCCAGGAAAACGTTCCTGTCTACAACGGGACGTTTATCAAAACCCTTTACCTCAACTATCCTTCCTCCTTCAGAGCCCTTGACACCGGCAAGGTGTACGCCTGGAGGATCGTCGCCATGAATGGTACCCAGCCCGCCGCGATGAGCGATGTATGGACCTTCAGGGTCGTGGCCCCCGCGCCGCCCAGGCCCACCAGGGGAGACGACTCCTATATCGCGTTGAAACGCTCCCTGGACGCCTCGGTCGCTTCCTGCTCGGGGCTCCTCAAACTCACTTATACGAATCCCACCCGCGATACCCTGGCCCGTTATACCATCACCAGCCTCCAGGAAGCGGGTAACCCCGTCGTCCAGCAAGGGTTGCTCCCGCTGAGGTACGGACAGAATTTCGTTGAAGTACCGCTCGCGGGTTCTTACGCCGCTCATAAGGTTTACCTCTTCCAGTTCGTCAACAGCCGTAACGAAACCTGGAGCATCAAATTCACCAACAACCGCTAAACGCTCCCCATGATCTTGAATTTTTTTGCACGGTATCAGAAGTTTGTAGCCCTGTTCCTGTTGGGGACTTTTTACGCGCAGTTTGCGTTGGCGTTGCATATCATGCGGGCCACGTATGGGGGGACGGAGATCGTGAAGAGGGAGGTGCATGATGGGAAGGGGCTGATGGGGCCGGTGCGTGTGCAGGCGAAGGCCACCGTTAGGCCGGCCGAAAAGGCCGGTGGCGCCGGCACCGCTGCGCTTTCCGCCGTTGCCATGCGGGCCATTGTAGGCGCTATGGCTGCGCCTGCCAAGGTTAAAGGCGGCGGCCCCAGCCAACCCGAAATGCAAGCCTTCACCTCGGTGAACGCCAACAATATGGTGGACCTGTTCAGCGGGGATTTTTCCTACAATATTCCCCTCCTGGATGTGGGTGGGTATCCTGTCAACCTTAGCTACCGGACCGGGTCAGGAATGGATGATGATGCCAGTTGGGTGGGGTTGGGATGGAACATCAATCCGGGGAGCATCACCAGGAATATGCGGGGGTTGCCGGATGACTTTGATGGGGGAGGGGATACCGTCCGGAAGGTAGCGCATATCAAACCCAACAAGACGTGGGGTGTGTCCGTCGGAGCGTCATTTGAAATATTCGGCTTAGCCAGCGTGGACCCAAGCCTGGGATTGTTCCACAACACGTACAACGGTTGGGGAATGGACATCAGCGCCAATGCCTCCATCAGTGTAGGATCCAAAACGCATGGGGCCATGACGGGGGGATTGTCCCTATCCGATAACTCCCAAAACGGCGTCTCCATTAATCCAAGCATAGGCGCCAAGTTTGGGCAGATTGCAAAAATCAACAACGGAGGGGTATCCATGGGTACCAGCCTTACCGCTTCTTACAATAGCCGGAGTGGTTTGAAGTCGCTTTCGCTGGGTATCAATGACGGGGCAAACAGAGATGCCGATAAAAATAAAAAAGAGGATGCCGGAGGTGCATGGTCTCCCGGCATTACATTCGCCGGCCCTACATACAATCCGACGATCACCATGCCCACCACCAACCAGAATTATACGCTGACGGTAAAGGTAGGGGGCGCCATAAGCGGTCTCTCTCCTGACCTTTTTGCCTCGGGCTATGTCAGCAATCAATACGTAGCCAACTCGGATACAGCACTCGTACTCCCGGCCTTTGGATACCTGAACTACCAGGACATCCGCAACAACTGGGGCGGTCTGACCGATTTTAACAGGGAAAAAGAAATTCCTTACCGTGAAAAACCGGCGATTCCGCACATTGCTGTCCCTTCTTACACCTACGATGTCTTTACCATTAACGGTGAAGGCACCGGCGGCATGTTCCGGGCCTATAGGGGGGATGTAGGATTCGTGGCCGACCACCTGATCACCGATAAATCCATCAGTGGTGCCGCCAGCGTGGACCTCGGTGTCGGGGATGATGCACACTCCGGCATCGACCTGAATGCCAATTACGCGACCACAACCAGCGGCCCCTGGCTCCAGGACAATACCCTCAAAAACAGCATCGGGTTTACCAACAGCAACGGGCTGTATGAAAATGCATTTTTCCGCAACCCGGGCGAAAAGGCCATCAACAACAAAGATTTCTATACGGCGCTCGGCGGGGACGACGTGGTGACGCCGTCTCTTTTCCAAAGGGGAGGCACGAACGGGGCCACCGTCACGGCCACGAACACCCTTCTCCGGGAAAACGGTCAAAAGCCGGACGGCACCACGCAGCTCACACCATCCAGCGCCATCCGGGACGCACGCGAGAAGCGAAACGAAGTGATCACCTACCTGACGGCCAAGGAAGCGTCCGTGGTCGGCCTGGACAAATACATTTACCGGTACGCCCTCAACCAGTTCACCCTGCGCTCCTGCGAGAACGACGCCCCGGAAACGAATAGCGGCAACGGTAGCGGGCTGATGGGATCGTATTACAACAACCCGGGCTTAAACGGGGCCCCTCAACACGTCCGGCTGGATCCCGATGTCTATTTCAACTGGGACAAGCAAAGTCCATTTGATTGCTCCCAGGGTGGTTATTCGACAACCCACACAGACCGGAGCTTCCCCCATTCCAACTATTCCGCCACCTGGCGAGGCTCTTTCAAACCACCTGTATCGGGCAACTATATGCTCCTCCTGGGGAGCGACGACGGATCCAGGATATGGATCGATGATTCGCTTTACATGAATACATGGTACCCCCACGGCCTGGAGCATCCGGCACCGGATACAGCCCACTTCAACCTGGTGGGGGGACATCTGTACAATATACGGATGGATTATTTCCAGGCGTATGGTTATGGTGTTATGGAAATTGGATGGCGGGCACCCGGCATGCCCGTGAACAACAACTATTATCCCAAACCTGCCGATACCCTGCCGACCGCCTATCTCTATCCACCCGTTACGGTCGACACGGCTGCCGTCAATGCAGTCATCACCCGGGAGGACAGGGTCAACAATTTCCGGCAGTCCAACCACATTTCCGAAATCAACGTTTTGAATCCGGACGGGCGGCGCTACGTGTATGGCATACCGGTTTATAACCTCCAGCAAAAAGAGGTGAGCTTTGCCACCGACGCCACCCGCGGCTCGCTTGCCAGCGGGGAGACCGGGTACACCGATGGGGTGGACAATACGACGGCCAATACCAATGGAAAGGACGGCAACTTCAGCAAGGAGCAGATCCCGGCGTATGCGCACTCCTTTCTCCTGACGGCCATCCTGTCACCGGACTATGTGGACGTGACGGGTGACGGGGTCTCCGACGATGACTTGGGAGACGCCGTGAAGTTCAACTATACAAAGACCGCGGGCATTGACAACCCGATGGGCTGGCGGGCACCGTACAACGACAGCGCCAGTTACGCCGAGGGTGCACGGTCCTATTCCAGGGATGACAAGGGGCACTATATCTATGGCACCAAGGAGCTTTGGTATCTCAACTCCATCGAGTCCAAGACCATGATCGCCACCTTTACGCTCCAGCACCGGTCCGACCTGATGAGCATAGACGAGCACGGGAACAAAACCGACAGCTCGAAAGCGATGTGTCTGAAGGAAATCGATCTTTATTCAAAGGCGGACTTCCTGGCGCATAACGGGCCCGCAGGTGCGACACCTATCAAGACGATCCACTTCGAGTACAACTACCAGCTTTGCCCGGGCATCAACCGTCCCGGCGACTCCACTACCGGAAAACTCACCCTTCAGCGGATCTGGTTCACCTATAACGGGAACGACAAGGGCGCGCTTAACCCTTATGTTTTCCATTACCACAACAACAACCCCATCTATACCCCGGCCTCGGTGGACAAATGGGGTACCTATAAGCCGGCGTTGTCCAACCCAGGCTCTTCGACCAGCAACCTGATCACCAATGAGGACTATCCTTATGCCCTTCAGGACAGCACCCAGGCCGCCTATAACGCTGCCGCCTGGGCCCTCGATTCCATAGAGCTTCCCAGCGGCGCGAAGATGAAGGTCAATTATGAAAGCGACGACTATGCGTATGTGCAAAACCGGCGTGCCACCCAGATGTGCAAGCTGGCGGGTTTTGCGACGATCAACAATGCGACAACCTTTTATCCGCAACTGTATACGTCCGGAGGGGATATGCTATATGCCTATATCAATGTCCCGTATGCCCCCACCAGCGTTCAGGACATACAAGCCCGTTATTTTGACGGGATCAGCAAGCTGTACTTCAGGATGTACCTGCAAATGCCCGCAGACATCTGGGGCAGCGGTTATGACTTTGTTCCCGCATATAGCGACATCGATACGGCAGGGGGGAACTGGTGCGGCATGGTGCCGGGTTCTCCCAATATGATCTGGGTTCGCCTGAAGGGGGTGAACAAAACAGGGGACGGCGGCGGCAGCCTGAACCCCATAGCGGAAACCGCGGTGAACTGGCTTCGCCTCAACCTTCCGGACAAGGCTTACCCTGGCTCGGAAGTCAGCGACGACCTGGATTTCAAAACCGGGCTGACGATGATCCGGGCGGAGGGTGCCAACATTCTTGAGCTCCTCAACGGTTTCAGTAATACAGCCCGATACAACGGCTGGGTCAACCAATTCGATACGAGCCGGTCCTTTGTCCGGCTGGACTGCCCGACACTAAAGAAATACGGGGGTGGCCATAGGGTCAAAAGCATCCTGATCCACGACAACTGGCACGCCATGACCAACAATACCCGAAGGGAAACGGTCTATGGTCAAACGTATGACTATACCACCACCCAGACCGTTAATGGCGTCCCGACCACCATCAGCAGCGGGGTCGCTTCCTGGGAACCCTCTGTGGGGGCGGAAGAAAATCCTTTCCATCTGCCTATCGAATACGTGGACCGGGCGTCCGTTTTGGCACCCGCCGCGTCCCTGTACACCGAGGAACCATTGGGCGAATCGTTTTATCCCGGCGCTTCCGTGGGGTATAGCCGGGTGAGGGTGCGCTCGATCCATGGCGCGGAGGTTAAATCTGCCAGCGGGTTTTCGGAGTCTAAGTTCTATACGACGTACGACTTTCCCACCACCTGGGACTATACCATGCTGGACAACAACACCAAAAAGCGTTGGAAACCCCTGTTGAGCAATTTCCTCAGGATCAACGTCCAGAACATGCTCACCTTTTCACAAGGCTTCAAGGTGGAGCTCAACGACATGAACGGAAGGGAACGGTCGACAGCCGTTTACGCACAAACGGATTCGGTCAACCCGATCTCCTATACGGAAAACTTTTACAAGGTGGACAACCCTTCCGTTCAGTTCAAACACCTCAACAATACAGTGTCGACGATAGACCCTTATGGGAATATCGATACAACAGCGATCATCGGGAAGGATATGGAAGTCATGACCGATATGCGGGAACAAACCTCACAATCCGTGGGCGGAAACATCAACCTCAATACGGACATGTTCCAGGTCGGCGTCCTGCCCACCCTCATACCCGATCTTTTGAACCTTTATCAACACGAGGTCGATCGTTTCCGGTCCGTGGCGATGGTCAAGATTATACAGCGCTATGGCATCCTGGACAGTGTCGTTCACATCGACAAGGGCAGTAAGATTTCTACCAAGAACATGCTCTACGACAGCGAAACGGGAGATGCCCTGCTGACCCGGACACAAAATGAATTCAACGACCCCGTCTATAACTTCAGCTACCCGGCGCACTGGATGTACAACGGTGCCGGGTTGGCCTATCAGAACATCGACGCGGTGCTGACCGGGGTCAATATTCAAAACGGCAAGATCGTATCGGGTCTTAGCCAGCCGGATACGACCTACCTGACCCCCGGTGACGAATTGCTGGTCTACAGCCGGGTACTGATTGGTCCCGGTGACACGGCCACCTTCCCGGATCCATACAAGCTGTGGGTCATCGATACCAACCTGGTGCACGCCACCGGTCCAACCAGTCTTTATTTAGTGGACCAATACGGTGTCCCCTTTAACGGCAATTATGCCACCATAAAAGTCACGCGGTCAGGCCACCGCAACCTCAACAACATGGTGGGTTCCGTCACCTCCCTGGGGAACCCGCTCCGGACGGACGGCTCCGGCAATTACCACCTCGTTTTTGATTCGACGACGGCGGTGGTGGCTGCCTCAGCCTCCGAACTGCAACAACTGTGGCGGGTAGCCGACCGGCACCGGTCGGACATTCAAAACGTCTGCAGCTACAGCCAGGCCGACAGTGCAAACGCTGCCGCCCAGGGCTGTGCCTGTTTGAGGCCTTTGTTCGACTACCTGCTCTCGACCCGTCAGCTCTTTATACACAAATACCAACACACCAGCGTACGGACGCTTGTCCTGGACGCCATCGCCGCCGGCAAAACGATCGACACCACCAGTTGCCCGATCCTGAGTGCAAATTTGTCGCTGCCTTTTTATGCACTGACCTTCGATACCCTGACTTCCCTATATCAATGCCGGCTGGGGAACGACATCATCGACTTCAAAAGCCTATCCGGTCAGGCCATGGCGGTCTACCAGATGGTCAGCCAGTCCTGCGACGGCTTTGGCAGGGTGGTCTATAAAAACCCGGCCATCGTGGCGCCCGCGCCTGATACGGTCACGGTCAACCTCTACCCCTATTTTACCGTCAACCTTATGTCTTCCTTAGGGAACTGTCCGTTCTACCTGGACACGCTCCTGACGGCCGATTCCACGACGGACCACATCATGCTGGAGAACCAGCTTGCCGTCATGGGACAAACCCGGAATTCGGTGGCGGAGCTGCGGTTTGATTCGTTGTATAAGATTCCGATCAACGCGACGATCCTATCCGCCAAAGTGTACTTGAAGGCCGATACCCGGGGACACATCCCGGGCCTGTACGATAGCGCCAATTCCACGAACCGCGTTGACTCCGTCGGCGTGGCGCTGGCTGCCGGGGCGGGTTATGTGCCTTATATGGACTTCGACACCCTCCTTTATGAAGGGTATTTCGGCCCCTGGGCCTCCGGCGCGCGCAACCGCCAGCCGTTCCAGAACGATACGATTGACGCCATGGCGTTCGTACAAGGGTATACGCAGTTTACGTACAACAACAACGCCTTCGTCCTTACGCAAGGGTCCGGAGGGATGAACAACCAGGATTCCCTGGCCAACGTCCCCTTGAACGGGGGTGTTCCGCCCTACCTGTTGAGCGGTTATACCAATTACTACGCGACTTTCTACAACCAGCACTACGCCGATTCCACCAAGTGGCCGGTCATGCAGGTGACGTATATCGCACCCCAACCGGCACTGGATACCATGGGTGCCGTCCTCGTTTTCAACTCCACCGTGGATTGCAACACCGTGATCAGCAGGTCCTGCTATAGCGCCGTCACCGATACGCTGGTCAATCCTTATCAGTATGGCATCTTAGGAGACTTCAGGCCATCCCTGAACTATGTCTACTATACCCGGAGAACGGAGTCCGATCCCACACAACCGACCAACATCCGGAAATTCGGGACCATCGTCAATTTTGCGCCCTTCTGGGTCCTCAACAACGGGAACTGGGGGCCGGTGTACGACACCACCCGCTGGGTGTGGAATACCCAGAGCACCCTGTATAACCAAAAGGGGTACGAGATCGAGAACCGGGACCCGCTGGGCCGCTTCAACTCCGGGTTGTATGGGTACGGCCTTAACCTGCCCGTCGCCGTTACCCAGAATGCACGCGTCCAGGAAACCGCTTATGAGGGTTTTGAGGACTATGGCTTTATTACCAATACCTGTGACACCGTCTGCCCCGAATCACGCCCCTTCGACTTCTCCGCCTATCAATACGAGATGAGCGATTCGGCGGCGCATACGGGTTTGTATAGCCTCCGGGTGCCCGCCGGGCAGACCGTCAGCATCAGCGCCCCTGTACAAGCCGCCTACGACCTGAGTAACCCGTCCTTTAAGGATACCGCGTCGGCGGGTGCTTTTGCCGGCCAAAAGGCGGTCTCCGCCCTGTTGCCTCCCTTCGAACCCTATCAAGGCAAACGCATGCTGGTCAGCACCTGGGTAAAAGAGTCGGTTGCCTGCACCTGTCAACAATACACCAATGATCACGTATCGATCACCTTTACCGTAGGGGGTGTGTCCACCAGTACCCCGCTACATACCGCCGGGAACATCATCGAAGGCTGGCAGCGATACGATACACTCATCGACATACCGGCAGGAGCGACCAACCTCACCCTGTCCCTGGCCGCTTCCGGTACAGCGACCACTTATTTCGACGACATCCGGATCCAGCCCTTTAATGCGGAAATGAAATCATACGTCTACAACCCGATCAGCCTGAGGCTAATGGCGGAACTGGACGAGAACAACTACGCCACCTTCTATGAATATGACGACGACGGCACCCTTATCCGGGTGAAAAAGGAAACGGAGCGTGGCATTTTGACCATCAAGGAAACCAGGAGCGCGCTCCTCAAAAACAATTGATGATGAAAAGAATTTGTTTTGCCCTTCTCGCACTGACGGCCTTCCGGGGTTATAGCCAGCCCCTGGATCCCGCGGCGACGGCCCTGCTCGAAAAGGTACATCACGCCTACACACGACCCGACTACCTCAGCTTTAGGGTCGACTATACTTATGCCAACGACGACCAACCCGGTCAACCACTGGAGCGCCTGAGCGGCGAGGCGGAAATGGACAAGGGCCGGAGCCGTTTCCTCATCGAAGGAGTGGAAACCGTATCCACTGAACAATATTCTGTGGAGGTTTTACCGGATGCCAAGTTGATCTACCTGTCCAAGGCGCCCCGTCCAGGTCTCCTGGACCCGGTCAATGCCCTGGACAGCGCACTGGCTCATGTAAAGGGCTTGCAGGCCAGCGTCACCGATAAAAGCGTCCTTGTGCTTCGGTTCCCGCCGGGTATGATGTACAGCCAGATCCGCCTGGTAATCGACCCGGGAACGGGTTTGATAAAAGAAGCATTGTACGACATATCCACGACCGGTCTTCTCGAAAAGGACCAGTTGGATGCACCCGGTCACCAGGCGCCTTACAAGGATAAAGGACAAGTCCATGTCCTGTTCTCCGGGTATGCCCATGGGCGGTTCACAGACGCTTTGTTCGACCCCAGCCGTTTCTTTACCCGGTCGGGCAATACGGTTCAACCTTCCGGTTCCTATAAAGACTATCGAATTTTCCTTGCCTCTCGTAACATCTAATCCTTATGCGCATGCTGCGGCACCTTCCTCTTTGCTTCCTCCTGGTATTGACCACGACCGTTCGCGCCCAGTCGGGTAGCGGGGGCGTTTTGGCCAAGGCCGTCCTCGACGGCAGCCTCCACCAGATCAGCGCAGACTCGTCCCGTACCGTGGAAGACTCCGCCTTTTTCAACCCGTCCTACCTGGGGCTGATCGATACGTCTTACCTGGTGCAAAACCTCGTCACCCTTAAGATCAACGAAGGGAGTAACGTCTTCCTCCGCGATTCATTTACGGTGACGGTGCAACTGCGTATCGGGTATACCACCGGGGCCGGCGATACCGCCGGCGTTCTCCAGGCGTTTACGATACACTACGACTCCGCGCATGCCTATGCGGCCCGCAGCAGCTTTGCTTTCAAGGGGGCCCACAAGGTCACCATCACCGTTCTTGCCGTCACCAGCAGCGTCAGCTCCTGGGATCCAACGACCGCCCTGCTGATGGAGAACCAGCTCACGGCCCAACCGGACTTTCAGTTCTCGTGCAGCAACACTGTCACCACGCTCACGGTCAACACCAGCCTGCCGGACAGCGCCGATGAACTGCCCGTGAGCTGGACTTCTGTCTTAGGTGCCAGCCAATACGACCTGGAATGGACGTATGTGGATTCCAGCGCCTTGGCCAATAACAAATACGGGAGCGATACCAGTAAGCAATTCGCCGACAACGTTTTTCAAAACAACGCCACCCGCGTCACGACCACCGGTACGACCTACAACATCCCCCTGATCTACGACAACACGGGCACCTTGTTTATCCGGGTGCGCCCGGTACAGCTCCAGGGCCCCACGCGGGTCTATGATGCCGAATGGAGCTCCGACGCCGCCCCCTCGACCGGTCTTGGCCAGTACAGCTTCCGTGGGCACCAGCGGTCCATGAACTGGCAATCCAACATCAGTTTCGCAGAGGAGGGCAAACGCAAGGTCGTGGTACAATACTATGACGGCAGTCTCCGCAGCCGGCAAACGGTCACCAAGGACAATACAACCGACACGACCATCGTGGCCGAAACCTTTTACGACTACCAGGGCCGGCCCGCCATCCAGGTCATGCCCACGCCGACGCTGAGCAGCATCATCAAGTACAACAGCAACTTCAACGTAGGCATCAACGGGGCTGAATACAGCCAGACCAATTACGACACCCTGGTCGACCCTACCACGTACTGCTCTGCCCATGCCGATCCGATGGGTACTTCGTCCGGGGCCAGCCAGTATTATTCACCCAACAACCCCAAAAAGACCGAAGGGATGAACCAGTTCATCCCCGACGCCCAAAACTATCCTTTTACCCAGACCGAATACACCGCCGACAATACCGGGCGGATCAACCGGCAGGGTGGGGTAGGGCCCGAATACCAACTGGGCACCGGTCATGAGACCAAATACTATTACGGCACACCCGATCAGCGGGAACTGGACGCCCTTTTTGGCACCGAAGTAGGGGACCATACCCACTACTTCAAAAACATGGTGCGGGACGCCAACGGTCAATACAGCATTTCGTATGTGGATATGCATGGCCGTACAATCGCCACCGCCCTTGCGGGGAATGCGCCCGCGGGCATGGCGGCTTTGCCTTCCAACACTGGGGGACAAACCGTCATCGAGAATCTGCTTGACTCCAACAATGTCTACCTCCAGGACCTCGCCATGACCTCTCAGAAGTCCCTGCTGGTCCCTATGGCCGGTACCTTCCAGTTCAGCTATGGTCTGAACCCCACCAGCCTGAGCGAGGCCGCCTGCAACGGACAACCCATCTGCTATACCTGTCTGTACGACCTTAACATCACGATCACCGACAACTGTAACAATCAATTGCTGGGCGGAGCGCCTTTCGATACCGTTATCCACAACTACCAGTTTGGCTCCATCACCCCCAGTTGCAATACGCCCAGCCCCATAGCCGTTAGTTTCTCCAAATACCTCCCGGAGGGCAGCTATGTTATCACTAAAACGCTCACGGTTAACCGGGACGCCTACAACTACTACCGCGACAGTGTTTACCTACCCAACAATACCTGCGTCTCCCTAGCCCAATTCATAGACAGCCAGCGCGCCATTATAGCTTATAACAATACCCAGTGTACCCCCACCTGCGCCGCGTGTACGGACAGCATCGGTACCTGGCAACAATTCTGGTCCTCGTATATGGCCGCCAGCGGTCTGCCGTCTTCGGACACCGCCGCTTACCGGACCGACGCCCAGAATGCCTATAACAATGCCCTCGCCGCCTGCGCCGCCCTTTGTAACAACAGCCAGTCCGATGCCAACGACATCGAAACGGCCATGCTCCAGGACATGACGCCGCCTTATGGGCAATATGCCGACACGTCCTCGGATCCAAAAGATGTGCACAACTTCTTAAAGGATAAATACAACGTCTTTTTTACCGTACCCACTGATCTGGCCTTTATATCCGGCTACAAACAGGATACCCTGCAATATTTTGACGAGAACGGTCTCCCCGACAGCGTCTTCGACCCTGTTTCCGGTATGAATGTCAGGCCCCAGGCCCTTTCCCTATCCGCATTCGTCGCCAACTTCAAACCGACCTGGGCCCTCACCCTTTTGAAGTTCCACCCCGAATACTGTAAACTCCTGGCCCTCCAGGCCCAGGCCCCGAGCGGACTCTGGGACCGCCAGATGGAAGCCGTGGACGACTTCGCCACAGCCAACGCCGACGGCTACCTAAACCCCACCGGCCAGACCACTGGATCTTTTGCACACTTCTCTTCCAACAGTTCCTTTACCGACCCGGCCTCCCAGGAAACCGGCAGCCTTTCCTCCATCAGGAATTCGATCGAGCAGAAAATGTCGACCTACCAGAACGGGGCTAACGGTATACCCAATCTGTCCATCTGGTCCCTGGCTTGCATCGCCGCCAAATGCGGCCCCACCGACCAAGGCTGTATCGATACTTATGCCAACGTCGCCAACGACTTCAACACCGCCAATATGTGCGAGGGCGACCTCGACATGGCCTGGAGATACTACCGGGAAATGTACCTCCAAGCCAAACAGGACATCATCAACACGACCATCATTGCCAAAGTAGGAAACTGCAGCGGGTACAATACACCCGCCAATGGTACCGGCACCCCCAACTCCGAGACCCTTTTCAACAACGGCCACCAACCCGAATTCACCGACAAGAAGCTCAGCTCCAACCAGGGCCCCATCGCCCAAAGCTCGCTCAAAGTCTATAACCAGGTGGGCAACAACAATACCGCCGCTGCCAACCTAAAGGCCGCTGTCCAGGATTCCATCAATGCCTACAACGCTCAAATCGCCAACCAATACGCCACCGTCTGGGCCACCCAGCTTTCCCCGTGCAACTACGACGCCGTATCCCTCAACGACACCATCATCCCCCGGCTCACGGCTCTTTGCCTGATGGCCACCGACGCCGACCATCCCTACGGCGCCAGCACCCTGCCACCCGGGGAGACCTACACACCTCAAGGGACGAGCTATGTCTTTACCAGCTTCCAGGACATCATCAATGCGTTCAACGCCGCCCACGGCATCAGTACCACACCTGCGTGCAACGCCGAGCTGATCACCAGCCCGGCCCCCTATACCGCCCAAACCATCTATTCCGCCAAGCCCGTGTACACGCGGCCCAGCGACTGCGAATGCGGGCAGATCAACAACCTATACGCCGAATACCAAAGCCAGGGTGTAGATAGCTCCTTTTCGGCTTTCATGCTTCGCACGCAGAGCGTCACGATGAGCGATGCCGACCTTAACCAGCTTCGCTCCATGTGTAACTATACCACGGGCACCACCTGTGTCAACCTTCCCAAACCCATCTACCTGCCCCCCTCCATGCAGTGCGGGTCCGGCGAGGTTTGCGCCAAGTGTTATGAAGTCGGGAACCTGTACAACTCGTTCCTGTCCGCCTATCCCGGGGACACCCCCCGTCTGATCGAGAACGTGGATACCCCCCAGCAGCAGATCAACACGTTGTTTCAAAACTATATGAACAACCGGCTGGGCTTTAACAAACAGGCCTGGGAATACCTGGCGTTTATGGATACCTGTACGAACCACGGGTATCTCAACTACGTGCCGCCCACCCCTGCCCATACGTCCGGCATACATGCGCTCACGGTCAGCTTCCCCCCGCTGCCCATCAGTTGTGACTCGCTCAATAAGCTGCTCCAATTGTTCAACCAGCGATTCCCTACCAACCTGGGACCACAGCTGACCTATAACGTCCAGATACCCGCTAATCCCGGCTATGTCTATGAGCACGTCTATACCCCGACGGGTTCCACCCCGGATTCCATAGGCGACAACTTCGGCTTTGGGACGATGGCAGCCTCCACCTGGCAATTCAACGGACAACGGTACAAATACCAGACAAACATTTACTTCAATTGGTCTTTGATGCCCATCGGCGCCCAAATCAATTACGCCACGTTTAATCTCTTTGCCAAAGACTCCGCTCTGCATTACCCCAACAGCCACGGTGCACACTACCGGTTGTTGTCCGATTCCGTCTACGGTGTCTTCGAGGACATCACCAACTTTGACGGCACCACCAATGCCCCGATACTGACCAATACCGACAGCGTCACCATCGCCTCCATATACACCCCCAACGCCTATTCCGTTGCCAATCCCTCTGACACTGACCTGTACAGCGACCAAGACTACGTCAGCATCCCGCTGACCAGTCTCGCCCAGGATATGTATAACAACTACAACACCAGCAACGACTTCGGCATGTTGTTTTACCTCAACAACGATTCCTCCGTCTTCGTAAATGCCCAATACGGCTTTTGGGATAGTACGGCCACAACGCCTGCTGGGAAATTGCCCTACCTCAGTGCCAACATTACCATCTCCAGGGACCAGCAATTCGCCATATTCGTCGACTCTGTTCTGCAGCTCAATAACCCGAGCCGAACCTATAGCCGGATTCTCCCAACCCTGACGGCGGATGGTTGTCTTAACACTTTCTGGCAGTTGGACGTCGCTGCCAGCCCGACCCTTTGCGGCAAGAACATACCCATCTTCCCGCCCATGGGTGTGGACTCGACCAACAACTGTTCCGACAGCGCTTTCTTCGCTGTGTCCAAGGGGACCGGGTTATACAATACCTACGCTGACTCCCTTACCGGCGACTTCGAGCAGCGGTACCTGGCGACTTGTATGAATGCGTATAAGTATGAGAACTTTACGGTTACTTATCAGAAAAACGAATATCATTACACGCTTTATTACTATGACCAGGCGGGGAATCTTGTGAAGACGGTGCCACCGGCGGGGGTGCATCCGGATTTTGATACGACATGGGCGGATAGTGTGGATGTGGCGCGGGCGGCGGGGATCTTAAAGGTGCCTTCGAACACTTTGCCGACGCAATACCGCTACAATTCGCTCAACCAGGTTGTCTCCCAGATTTCTCCGGACGGTGGGCAAAGCAACTTCTGGTATGACCGGCTGGGGCGGCTTGCCGTGTCCCAGAATGCCCGGCAGGCGCCGAATAGTCAATATAGCTATACCCTGTATGATACCATTGGGCGGATTATTGAAGTGGGGCAATTGACAAACAGTACCGCTATAACTGATGTCATTGGTCGGACTGATGCCACTTTGCAGTCGTGGATCAATGGTGTTGCTTCCAGCAAGGAGCAGATTACTCAGACGGGATACGACTATGCTTATTCGCCTATACAACCGGCTTTAAGTGCGCAGAATCTTCGGAACCGGGTTGCTTATAGCGCGATCTTTACTTCCGAGGCGGATGTCAATACCTTCCCGCCGACACATCCTGCCGCGTTTACTTTCTATAGTTATGATATACTGGGGAATGTAGATACGCTTCTTCAGCAGTATCCTTATGGGGTCATGTATGATCATAGTAATTCGCTCAAGAAGATTGTGTATGACTATGATCTTCAGAGTGGGAAGGTGGACAAAGTGGCTTTCCAGCATGGGTATGCGGATGCCTTCTATCACGTTTATCAATACGACGCTGAAAACCGGCTCACCAACGTTTCGGTGAGTGCGGACAGCCTTAACTGGGATAATGACGCCTATTACTCTTATTATCTCCATGGGCCGTTGGCTCGGACTGTTATTGGGGATCAGCAGGTGCAAGGCCTTAACTATGCTTATACCCTTCAAGGGTGGATGAAGGCTGTTAATCCGCCTATTTATAATGGGACTGGGTATAGCTTGCAGCAGGATGGTACGTCGGGGTCGCCTGTGGCGTCCAACGCCTATAATCTTTTGCTTAACTATCACAACGGGGATTTCTCGGCTATCAGCGGGGCTACCGGTGCTGACAATGGCATCAATGCTACATTCGGGGGTGACTCATCCAACCTTTTCAATGGGAATATTGCTTCCATGGGGGTTAATGTCGGGGCACTCGGGCATCCGCTGTTGTATAATTACCAGTATGACCAGCTCAATCGGCTTCTGCACATGGATGCCTGGAACAATACAGGGTCCACCTGGGCTTCCAGTACGAAACTGCCGGACTTTAAGGAGCGGGTCGCTTATGATCCCAATGGGAATATCCTTCAGTATTTGCGGAATGGGAATAATACTTTCGCCGGGCAGCCGATTGGCATGGATAGTCTGAATTATTCATATACGGCTGGGACCAATCGCCTCGATCATATCAACGATTCGGTGCCTTCCGGGAATTATACAACCGATATTGACAATCAGTCTTCGGGGAACTATAGCTATGATCCTATAGGCGAGCTTACTTCTGATGCTGCTTCCGGGATTACGTCCATCACCTGGACGGTGTATGGGAAGATAAATACCATTACTAAGTCTGATGGTTCCTCTATTAGTTTTATGTATGATGCGTCTGGGAATCGGATTAGTAAGGCGGTGACTAACGGGGGGGGGACCACGACGACGTGGTACGTGCGGGATGCTAAGGGCAACGTGCTTAACGTATATACCTATGGCAACTCATTGGTTAACAGCGGAGACTTGACACTTTCGGAGCGGGACTTATATGGTTCTAATAGGTTGGGGATAGTTCGTGATAGCGTAGATTTACAGTCCTCTGCAGTGCCAAGTCTCGTATCTTTACCATTGTTGGGGTGGGGGAATGGATTTAACTTTACCCGTGGGAAAAAGGTCTTTGAACTATTCAATCATCTGGGGAATGTCCTGGCGACTATATCAGACAGGCGTTACGGGGTCTCTACCGACGGATCAACCGTGGATCATTTTGCGCCAGTTGTCCT